>JAFZHC010000031.1 GCA_017555025.1 Akkermansia sp. | reverse complement strand
TATGACTTTTTACGAAGAACTCGAATGGCGTGGGCTTGTGAACCAGATTTCCAGCCCCGATCTGATTGAAAAGCTCAACAAAGGCGGGCTGACCTTCTACATCGGCACAGATCCGACGGCGGACAGCCTGCATCTGGGCCATTATTCCAGCTTCCTCATTACCAAACGTCTGCGTCAGGCCGGTCATACCCCCATTCTGCTGGTGGGTCTGGCAACAGGCCTTATCGGCGACCCCCGTGGTACGGTGGAGCGTGAGCTCAAGCAGAAGGAAGAGGTATTCCGCAACTATGAGGCTCTGAAGGCTCAGGTGGAAAAGATTTTCGGTTTCGAAGTAGTGAACAACTACGATTGGATTAACCAGCTTAACGTCATCGACTTCTTCCGTGACTACGGTAAGTACATCAACGTGGGTTACATGCTCACAAAGGACCATGTACGCCGCCAGATGGAGAGCGGTATTTCCTATGCCGAGTTCTCTTACATGCTGATTCAGGCCATTGACTTTAAGTACCTGCACGAGAACCGAGGTGTGGACCTTCAGGTGGCCGGCAGCGACCAGTGGGGTAACATTACCACGGGTATCGAACTTATCCGCAAGACAACGGGTGATGAGGTGTACGCCCTCACCATGCCGCTGGTGACGGACTCCCAGGGCAACAAGTTCGGTAAGAGCGAGGGTAACGCCCTGTGGCTCGACAAGAACAAGACTTCCGCCTACCAGCTCTACCAGTTCCTTATCAATGCGGAGGATTCGCAGGTTATCACTTACCTCAAGCGTCTTACTTTCCTTACCCCCGAGCAGATTATGGAGATTGAGGCCGAGCACAGCGCCCACCCCGAGCAGCGATTGGCTCAGCAGGCTTTGGCTCGCGAGATTATCTCCGACCTCCACGGTATGGAGGAGTTTGAAAAGGCTGTGGATATTTCCCGCAAGCTTTTTGCCGGTGACTTTAAGAGCCTGAGCTTGGCCGATGTGAAGGCCGGCATGAGCAATGTACCCCATGTTAAGCTGACCGGCGGTGCCTTGGTTGATGTGCTGGTGAATAGCAAGGTATGTGCCTCCAAGCGCGAGGCTCGCGAGTTCATCGCTAACGGCGCCATTTCGCTCAATGGTGAGGTTGTTAAGGACCCCGCCTTTGAGGTGACTTCCGAGCTTGCCATTGGCGGCGAGGTGCTCGTGATTCGTCGTGGTAAGAAGAAGTTCTACCTGGGTGAGTTCTGATGCGTAAGCTCCTGCGAGCCGGTGCCCTTTGCTTAGCTCTCTGCCTGAACTCGGTGCAGGGGGCTGAGCCGCAGAATGCAATGCCACCGGCTCTGCTGGAGGCTATCGCCGGCAATGAACCCTATGCCTCTCTGGTTGAGTATGGTCTTCCCCTGATTAGCACAACTGAAGAAGTGGAGGCTCTGCCGATTGAGCTGCGAGAGCAACGAGCTACGGCCATTAAAAAAGTTCTGCTAGAGCAGATGGTGCGTGCTAAAGAGGAGCAGCACCGCGTGACCTCAGAGAATTATGCGGCTTGTGCACAGAGAGCATTTGAGCTGAAGGCGCCCGCTGCGTTTGCTCTGTACATGCAGCTGGAGGCCGAAGGGCAGTTGGCTCCCCGTGCTCGTTATGCCGTGCGGGAGGCTCTCAGATGCATGTACGAGGCATATAGGGTGGATTCTCTGGGGCTTCGCTATTTTGTGGAGGGCTCGCATCTGGCAACGGATGAGTTGCGCGAGGCTGCCGATTGGTTGCCGCTTGCCGGGCTGTTCAATCTCACCAAGATGAGTGAACTGACGCCGCAAAAAATGGAGGCTGATTATGCTGCTTTGATTCAGCTGACTTCTGAGCTCTGCGATGTCTATACCGGCATCAGCAACAGAGAGCAGGCCGAAGCCGCAGTAGAAAAGTTGCTCCCACTCCTTGTTCGTTTTGAAGCTACGGTAGGCACTCGTAAGTTGGCTACCCCGGAACAACTGGCTGCGCTGGAAAAGCGTTTCTCAGCTCCCTTTAAGTGGCTTTTCCCCGCTTTGGTTGGGCAACATAACCGTGTGCGTGAAGCCAACTACTATGATGTCCTCCGTCTGCGCGTAGTGGATTATTTCCTGTTCTGATATGCCGGCTTTGATTTAATGGATGCGGCCGCACTTTGGTATTGAAAGTGCGGCCGCTCCTGTTTATAATGAGCGCATGAGCCGCTTTGATGTAATTGAAAGCAAAATGAAGTCGGTCGGCCTTTCCGAGGCCGCTATCAATGCCTTTCGCCATAGTGTGCAGGTGCTGGTTAGTAAGCAAAGCATGCTGATTCCTGAGTCGGATATTGTACCGGCCGAAGGGGTGGCCGATTGGGAGGAACTGGTGGCTGCCACACCTGCGGCAGACGCCTCGCTTTTGGCTCAGGCTGTGCTGATTAAGCTCAATGGTGGTCTGGGTACCAGCATGGGCTTGCAGAAGGCCAAGAGCCTGTTGGAGATTAAGCCCGGAGTAACCTTTCTGGATTTGATTGTACGGCAGGTTAAGACCCTGCGTTCTGCCGCCGGGTACCCGGTTAATCTCTTGCTGATGAACTCATTCTCAACCAGCGATGATACAATGAGCCACCTGTCACGCTATGCTGAGGATGGCTTTGCTGATGCCGAAAAGGTGGAGATGATTCAGAATCGCGTGCCTAAGCTTCTGACGGACACCCTTGAGCCTGCCACCTACCCGGCGAACCCGGAGCTGGAGTGGTGTCCGCCCGGCCATGGTGATATTTACCCTGCTTTGGTTGGGAGCGGCTGGCTGGACAAGTTGCTGGCTGCCGGTGTGAAGTATGCCTTTGTTTCCAACTCCGATAACCTTGGCGCTCAGATGGATACTCACTTCCTGCGCTGGTTTGCCGAGAGCGGCGCTCCTTTTGTGATGGAGGTGACGCGCCGTACCGAAGCCGATAAGAAGGGCGGTCATCTGGCAACTCGCAAGGCTGATGGTCAGCCTATTCTGCGTGAAATTGCCCAGTGCCCGGGGGAGGATGTGAACGATTTCCAAAATATCGACAAACACCGCTTCTTTAATACTAATAATCTCTGGATAAGGCTCGATGCACTACGCGATTACCTCGAGGCTCATGAGGGCGTGCTGCCGCTGCCTGTTATCTGCAACACCAAGACGGTTGACCCGCGCGATGCTGCCACCCCTGCGGTGTATCAGTTGGAGACGGCTATGGGGGCTGCCATCCAATGTTTCCCGGGGGCTCGTGCCGTATGTGTGCCGCGTAGCCGTTTCTTCCCGGTAAAGACCTGCAGTGATTTGCTGTTACTGCGTTCGGATGCCGTGGTGATTGATGACGGCGGGCTGATGTCTCTGGCTCCGGAGTGCGGCGGTGTAGCTCCCATTATTCAGCTGGATAGCAAACTTTACAAGCTGGTGGACTCGCTCGAGGCTCTCGGCGTACCCAGTTTGAAGAACGTAAAGAAACTTACCGTAACCGGCTCGCATACCTTTGCCGCCGGTGAGCCTCTTACCGGTGAGGTGACGGTATAAGTACCATGCCTGTGTCACCGCAAAAACGCAACGAGCTACTCGAGCGCATGAAGGCGCTCGAGGTGTTCGAGCGCGACTTGGACGAGTCGTTTGTGCGTGGCTCCGGTAAGGGCGGCCAGAAAGTCAATAAGACGAATAACGCGGTATGTTTGATTCACCGCCCCACCGGTATCGTGATAAAATGCCATCGTGAGCGAGAACGCGAAATCAATCGCTTTCTCGCTCGCCGGGCATTGTGCGATGAGCTGGACCATCGCCTTAACGGTGCCCCCAGCCCTAAACAGATGGAGGCCATTCGTGCCCGAAAGCGTGGTAGTTTGCTGAAGAATATCAGCATTGTGCAGCGTAAAAATGTGTAATTTTGAACGCGCTCCCTCTCATTGGACTCTAACTTATTATGGAACGGAGTAATCATAGCAGTCTGCTGCTGGTGTGGGCAGTAGGGGCATTGTGGAGCTTGGTCTTTTGGCTATTTGTATTCAATGCTGTCATTGTAGGGGCTTTTTCCGGTAGTGATGAGCAATGGTGCCAGATGTGGTGTTTCGTCATTGCGGCAGTAGTGGCATTGCTCTTGCCTTGGTTGATGAGCATGCGAACTGTTTGGAGTGCCCACATGGGAGCTGCGCTGGCTGTCTGTGCTACCTGCCCCCTTCTGGCCGTGGTGACGGAGTTCTTTGGAGAATGGTATGGTGCAATTTTTGGCGATGGTGAGCCGGTGCATTGTTATGTGATGTGCGCTCTGTGGGGTAGTATCGCCGCATTTGTTGCTGCCGGCTTGTACTGCTGTTTTCGTCGCAATACGCATGAGGCTACTCCATCGCAACTGTTCTGCTTGCGCATTTTGGGGCGAGTCGCTTTGGTGCTGGGTGGTGGATTTGCTATTTTTGCAATGCTGATAGTCGGAGGTCTTCTGGTCGCTATTTATTCTGAGGTCTGGTGGCGCTTGGCTCTCGCCTGGGTTTCACTCGTCGCCGCGTATGCCTTGTTCATCTGGCCGTTGGCTGAGCTTTTGCCGCGGGGTAGGTGGCGCCGAGTCTGCTTTCGTTTGTTGCTGATTGGGGTGATGCCGGGCTTGATCACATCGTCTGTTTCCTATTTTATTGGCCTGCCCATATTCGGCTTCCCCGGGGATGACTTGCTTATTGTCCGCATCTTCTTTGCTCTGATTCCTCTTGCGGTCGCGGTCTTCATGTGGCGCTACATTTTCCGTCGTATAACAGAAAGTCCTCAAGAAAATGTGAATGAGAATTGACTATCAATACATTGTCTTTTTCTCCCCTGTTTGCTTTAACTCGGAAGTTTTTTTGCCGTAAATTGGTTTGCAGAGGTGCTGAAGTGCTTAATAAAACCTCTCTCCGCATATATAAATGCTTACAAACACATAGGGGACAGCCACGCTAAGGGAGAGAATAGAGCCGGCAATGCTGACGGGAACATCCACACCCCAGGAAATGAGGGGAACCAGCGGTGCTCTTAAATAATTACCGAAAGTGCGTTTATCGGACAAGGTAGCAAGCTCTGCGGGAGAATCGTGTTCTTTCAACAGGTCGGCACTTAACAGGTGCCAGAGGGTAGTGAGTGCCTCCGGGATATTGGTATTGATACCTTTCGGCAACGATGCGTTCTTAATGCGTTTTGCTTTCTTGTAGTCAAAATCAGCAGCTTTTATCAGCGCGGGTTTCGGGGAATTCAGGTGTAACAGGTAACGCTCCGGTGCCGGAGTACGGAGGTAGGCAGGGGGCTCTTCGTACTTTGTGTTCAGCCCCCAGAAGGCGGGGTCCGGGTGCCAATCCATCAGGTTGGGGGCGTAGCGCATGTAGCGCACCTCGCATTCCATGTAGTAGTCGTTACCCTGCCGGTAGAGGATGGGGGCATACCCATTGTTATGAATGGTCGGCACGGCTTTGCCAACGCTGTCCAAGGCTGCACCCAGATTGCTTGAAACACAGCCGGACAACGACAGGAGCAGGGGTAGGATAAGCAGGGCAAGGGGATATTTCATGCCTGCAATTGTAGCGTTTTTATGCTGAAAGGCAAGATAAAAAAGCGGGTGAACCACCTGCCTTTTATTAGTGTAAACTGAAGGTGCGATTATTGATTGTCCTGCTCCGCGTTGGCCTCTTCAGCCAGAGCTTTTTTATTGAGCTTATGGACGACGAGAATCGGTACGCCGAAGGAGATGATAAGCACCAGCGGGATGAAGACGAAGAGGAAGAGATTGAGGTAGAGCTTGCAATCGGCATCCCCGGCGTTGCTGCCGGTGCGCCACCAGCGGTACATCTGGGTGGGGCTCCAGTTCACGCCTGAATTGGGGGTGATGTGGAGCAGGCCTCGACGAGCCATCGCTTCTGTCACACCTCGGTCGCTGGCGATTTTGTACCAGGCATTGGCGTGCTCCGGTTCGCCTACGCTGTCATAATAGAGTCCCAATTCGTAGGGGGCTCGCAGGTCTTCGTAGCGATCGCTGGCAACTTGGAGCATGTTTAGGGCTCGTGCTTCGTCTTTTTCAATTCCTTCACCGCCCTGCATCAGCAGTTTGGCGGTGGCGGTCATGGCCTCGGGCAGTCCCATGCTGGCTGCTTGGTTAAAGCAATCATAGGCCTCTTTGAGTTTTCCTTCAGCCTGAAGAAGAGTTCCTTTGTGGTAAATAGCCGGGGCTATGTTGGCTGCGGCTGCTTTGTCGAGGTAGCTGCGGCCGAGCGTTTCATCTTTGGCAACTCCTTCGCCCTTAAGGTAGGCCGAGCCGACAACCCAAGCCATCATGCCATCGTCGGCATTATCTGCCAGTTTACGGGCGTAGTCGATGGCAGTTGCCATGTCCTGCTCTACCCCAATGCCCTTGACGTAGCATTTGTACAGCTGGCTCCATGCCCAGGCATTGTCCGCCTTTTTCATGTTCTCGACGCCGGCTGCCGGATTTTTATTGGTACCAATGCCCATGAGCTCCATGTAACCCTTCCAGTACAGGGCATTACGTTGCTCTGTCGTTGGCGGAGCGCTGAGGCTGCTGCAGAGCTCTGCGTACTTTTCGTAGGCCTGCTTGTAGAAGTTCTCGGCTTCCTGCGTGTTGTGCTGCTGAATGAAGATTTCGCCCAGAATGTAGGCTGCTGAGGGTTGGCCGGCCTCGGCAGCACGTGTGAGCCAGATAACAGCTTTGCCGATATCCTGCGGCATGTAATCGCGCCCTTGCAGGTAGGAGGTCGCCAACAACATCATGACCTTGGCGTCTCCTGCCTCAGCCTGCGCTGTGAGCTGTTGTTCATAGCGCTCAGCCCAGGCTCGTGCCTGACCGGTCAGTCCTTCAATGGCATAGAGCGTGTATACCTGGCGGGTTGCATCGCTGTCGCCGGCTTCCGCTTTTTGCTTCAGCTCGGTCAGGCGAGCCTCTAACTCGCTATTGCTGCTTTCATAAACCGGAGTTGTAGGAATCGATACTTCGGAATCTTGTGCTGACAAGGGGAGGCAGAGCAGAGCCGCTGCCAGTAAGCGGGTGTACATCTTCATCATTGCTGAGATATCGTAAAATTACTGTTTGTTCAGCTTTCTGACGCATTAACATCAGAAAAAAGGCTCCGCTGACGCGGAGCCTTGTATGGGAAAGTTTCTCTTTTTACTCACCGCGTCCCTTGTCGTAGGGGCGGCGTTTGTTGAAACTGCGGTTACTGCGGCGCTCACCGAAAGAGGGCCGCTGGCCGAAGCTCTTGCGCTCACCTCCAAAGGAGCGGCGCTCACCGCCGCCGAAGCCACGCTTCTCGCCACGGTCGCCACCAAAGGAACGGCGCTCACCGTTGCCGAAGCTCTTACGCTCGCCACGGTCGCCGCCGAAGGAACGACGCTCACGGTCGCCGAAGCTGCGACGCTCGCCACGCTCACCGCCAAAGGAACGGCGCTCACGGTCGCCGAAGCTGCGGCGCTCACCTCGCTCACCACCGAAGGAACGACGGGGGCCGCGGTCGTCAGCGGTGAACTCACGGCGATTGCGAGGGGCTCGACCGAAGGGGCGGCGGCTGTCTTCACGCTCGGGTTCATAGGCTTCGCCATCGGTGAACTTGGTGGCGTTCTCCAGAGCTTCCTCCTCAGTTTCAAAGTCATCAGGGTTGAAGACGTAATTGTCATCATCGTCCTCCTGCGGAGCAGCGGAGTGCCCCATCTGAGGACGCGGTTTGAAAGCCTGCTTGGCACCGATAAGTCCCTTGCGACGGCGGGGATTAGTGGTTGCCTGTTCAATCTGCTCGGGGGTCATGAGCGTAGCCTGACCGGGCTCCAAATCACCACCCCACAGAGAGCCGATGCGCACGCGTACCAGCTTTTTCACGCGCAGTCCGAGGCAGGAGAACATCTGGCGCACTTGGCGCTTAAGCCCCTGTTCAAGTACCACACAGGCGCGGCGGGCACTCAGGCGAGAGATGTATTTGGCCTTGGCCTGTCCCTCGGGAATGCGTACCCCCTTCAGCAGCTGAATCAGTACGCTGTTGTCGAAAGCCTGGTCGAGGGTGACCCAGTATTCTTTTTCGATGCCGCCGCTGGGGTGGCCGATGCTCTGCCCCAGAGTGCCGTTGTTGGTGAAAATCAGCAGACCTTCGCTGTCTGCATCCAGACGGCCTACATAGTTGGCATAGCGGTACTTGGGCGGCAACAGGTCATATACGGTGCCGATAGCGCCCTGAGCATCGCGACTGCAAACGTAGCCACGCGGCTTGTTCAGCAGCAATACTACTTCCTCCTTGGGGGTGGCATGGCGACCGTCTACCTTCACAAAGTCTGTCGGCAGTACCCTCAGACCGGGAGTATCTACTGCCTTGCCGTTTACTTCCACACGCCCTTCTGCAATCAGGCGATCAGCAGCTCTGCGGGACTCATAGCCACAAGCTGCCAGAAACTTGTTCAGACGCACGCTGCCCTCGGGGGCCGGCGGGTAACTGTTCTCTTCTGTCATGTTTGTAATGGTTGTATGTGCGCTTTCGCGCCGGGTTCAGAATCAGGTTGTAAAAAAGCCTCGCGGCATAAAATACCGAGAGGCTCCGGGAAAAATGTATATAAAGTACCCTTCACGCAGAGAGGGCAGGTGTGGACGGCATCAGGCCTCGAACTTGGTCTTGGGAAGACCAATGGGGCTCTGACCCTGCTTCCACTGACCGCGCTCCTTCATGAGCTTAACGCGCTCGAAACGCTTGAGGACAGAACGCTTGCCGCCAACGGTACCGGTTGCTTTGAGTGTGGAGTGCTTGGACATATCTTTTGTATTGTGTAAAGGTTTAATTCCGCATCACTGCGGAGTGGTGGTCGCCACTTATACTCTAATTATGTGCTTTTGGCAAGTCAAATTTGCGTCTTTTTTCAATAATCAGTTTTTTTTAAGCAAAAAAGCCGGTGCTGAGCCCGCACCGGCCGGTAAAATATGTGAGCTGTTCTTTACTTGAAGAGCTTGTTGAGCCCCTTGTTCACAGCTTTATTGGTGGCTTGGGTAGCCTTCTTCTTGGCTGCGGCTTTGTCTGCGGCCTTTTTGGCTTCGGCTGCTTTCTTGGCCTCGGCGGCGTCTGCCTTGGCCTTAGCTACAGTGCTCTCAGCTTGAGCGGTGGCTGTGGTCTTAGCCGTGGTAACGGCCTCCTGTGCCTGAGTGGCGGCATCGGTCAGAGCCTGCTTGCGGGCTTCGATATCAGCCTTGGCGGCATCCGCCTTAGCCTGCGCGTTAGTCACGGCTGTCTGTGCGGCGTTGACCTTCTCGGTAATACCGGCGGTAATGGAGTCCGTGCCGGAGGTGCCGGGGGTAAGATTGGCGGTGGCTGCGGTCACCTTCTCGGTGATGGCGGCGGTAGCCTGATTCTTGGCTTCGTTTACGGCGGCATCCTTAACAGCGGTCAGAATGTCGCTCTGAGCCAGAGCGGCGGTACTCAGAAGAGCGAAAATGGCGATTTTTTTCATTATGTTGAAAATGTGTTTATGGTTTTCTTTGGCCGTAGGGATTTTGATTCTACGGGCTGTGCTGAGCTTACCACATCCTGAGAGTAGCGTCAAATTCTAACACAAGGTATGTCGCGTTTCCTTCGGTCAGAAATCGCAGCAGTCTGTTTTCACCTTTATTCTGCTGTTTTTTTCTTGCGAGGTTTGCGAGGTTTAGGTGGTGCATTCGGATCGACTTCCTTTTTCTTGCGCGGAGCACGGGGCTTTTTGGGCGCATCGGGGTCGGCTTCTTTTTTCTTACGGGGGGCTCGCGTTTTAGAAGCTGCAGTTGCTCGTGGCTCCGATGCCTGAGGTGCGGGTGTTTTCGCGGGAGCGGCGGTGGCCTTAGCCGGGGCCGGTCTGCGGTTGGTTGCTGTACGGCGTTTGCGGGGGAAGAGGATGAACCATGCCGGTAGTCCCAGCAGCAGGCCTGTAGCCAGCAACATACAGTCGGCACCCCAGAGGAACTTCCATTTATTGACGCGAGCACTATTGGGATTATGGGGCAGGGTGATGAGTTCTACCTGTTCGCCACGTTGATAGTCCGTATTGTCCAAATCGGGAGCAGTAAAGGGGGGGATGCGTAAGCCGTTTGGCATGACCGCGGTCAGAATAGGTCGGTAGGCAACCTCTCCATTCCAGGGAAAGTTGCCGTAGCTCAGAGCTTCGGCGGCAGATTCAAAGGGACGCTGGCGCACATCTTTAACCGTGGCTTGTACAATGACGGCCTCGTGGGCAAAAAGCAGGGTGTTGCTGAGGTTCCATATGGCCTTGCCGCTGAAGTATACGCCAAGCAGCAGCATGAGGATGATGAGTCCCCGGCGTTTGATGAACTGTCTGATGGTACCCATGAATGATGAAATGTCAGTTTACGGCAACGCGAAGCTCCCAGGCTTCCACTCGTCCGCGGGAGATACAGCCTTCCGCCCATTGGCGGGCTGCAGCTGTGGCGGGTAACTCCTCCTCAGTCTGGCGCGGGGCAATGTAGTGGCGGGGATGAGCCAGCGGCGGTTGTTGCAGGTCGGCCAGCATGGCTCGGGCATCCGCCGCGGTGGCCCGGAAAATTTCATCTGCCCGAGGTAAATCTGCCAGTACATCATCATTGGCCGATATGGTGCGTACACCTACACCGAAGCGCGAGGCCAGTCGCATGAGTTCCGGGGCTGATTCGCTGTCATCTCCCACAATTAACAACTCCGTTTCCTGAGCCCATAAACCACAAGCCAGAGCGCGGAAAAAGGCTTTGCGGCATTCTTCCGCATCATCTGCCGGGGCTACGCAGACGGAACGGTAAGAGGGTTCCTGCGGGGCGGTGGGGTCAATAATGTAGGCGCCTGAGGTATCGGTACTGCCGGCCGGCCATTGTACAGCAACGAGGTCGGGGTGTTCCCAGCTGTCTTCCTCCTCCAGCGGGTAGACGAATACTCCCATGCCGGCGGTGTCGTACAGGCGTACGGCGAGAGCCAGAGCCTTGTGCAGCGGTTCATCGCCGTCGGCGGCTTCGGTAAAGACGTGGTGAAGGGAGGGCGCATCTTCTTCTCCTCGCAGGTAGTAACCTTGCCCGTTGGGTACACGCGCTAGGCAGGAATCCGGCTCCAGCGCAATAAAGGAGAACTGGGAGCGCAGCGAACGGTCAGAGTAGGCATCGCCCAGTACTGCTCTTACCCGTGCTATGAGTTCTGTGCCCTTAATGGCGTCTTCCTCACGGGTTGGCAGCAGGGATGGCAGGATTTCTTCTAACTTGTCTCTAAGGCTCATGCTCTTATGGTAGGTCAGGCTCTGGTCTGTGCTCCGGCCAGGCGCAGGTTCGGATCAACCGGGGTATCGAGCGGGGAGAAGTCGCCGGCTTTTGCCCGCAACAGGCCGGCAAAGGCTATCATGGCTGCATTGTCGGTTGTAAGGCTGTTCGGCGGCAGGATGAGCTCTATGCGGGCACGCTTGCAGGCTGCCGTCAGTTCGCGGCGTAGTGCGCTGTTGCAGGACACACCGCCGGATACAGCAATTACCTTGTGACCGGTTTGACGAGCTGCTTTCAATGCCTTGTGCACGAGCACCTCCACAATGGCGGCTCTCACCCCGGCACAGAGGTCACACATGGTCTGCTCATCGAGGTCATTGGGATTGCCGCTTTCCACCAACTTGGGCAGGGTATAGAGAACAGCTGTTTTGAGGCCGGAGAAGGAGAAATCCAAATGTGGCTCGTGCATCATGGGGCGGGGCAGCTTAAAGCGCTCCGGGTCTCCCTGTTCTGCTTGTTTATCAATTTCCGGTCCGCCGGGGTAGGGTAAATCGAGCATTTTTGCTACTTTATCAAAGGCCTCACCGGCTGCATCGTCGCGCGAGCGCCCCAGCAGGGTGTAATTGCCGGAGCTTTGCACATCCACCAACAGGGTATGCCCTCCGCTCACCACCAGCCCCAGATGCGGCACAAGCCCCTGTGGGTGAGTGATGAAGGGGGAGAGCATGTGCCCTTCCAGATGATTGACTGCCACAAAAGGCTTGCCGGCGGCCAGAGCCAGAGCTTTGGCTGCGGTGTTGCCCACCAGCAGAGCGGCCACCAGACCGGGGCCGGCGGTGCTGGCAAATACGTCAACGTCTTCAATGCGACGCTCTGCTTTTTGCAGCGCTTCTTTCAGCACACCGGGCAGATTGGTGGAGTGATTGCGGGAGGCCAGCTCGGGAATCACGCCGCCATACAGGCGGTGCAGCGGAATTTGCGTGGAAATGACGGAGCTGAGCACACGCGGCTGAACCTCACCTTCAACCTCTTCTATGAGGGCAACGGCGGTTTCGTCGCAGCTGGATTCTATACCCAACACCAACATGGCTTTTATTTCTTTGCGGCTGCTGCCTTGGACTTACTGCGCGTGAGTTTGGGCTGTGCTTTGCCCAGTACCACATCTTCGGTAATCGTGACGGCGGTGATGCTCTTATCGCTCGGAACGGTGTACATGATGTCGAGCATCATGCGCTCAAAAATACCACGCAGGGCTCGGGCTCCTGTGCCGCGCTCGATGGCCTGACGTGCCATGGCTCGCAGAGCTCCCTCTTCAATCTTGAGCTTCACGTCGTTCATCTTCAGAAGCTTGGCGTACTGCTTCACCAATGCATTCTTGGGCTCGGTCAGCAATTTTACCAGTTGCTCCTCGGTAAGAGTTGTCAGCGGGGCAAAGATGGGCAGTCGTCCCATAAGCTCGGGAATCATGCCGAACATGAAGAAGTCTTCCGGAAGGGCTTTGGACAGCACTTCTTCTTCGGTGTATTCCTTGGTGTCTCGCTCCTCTTCGATGGAGGCGAAACCCATGGAGGAAGAGCCCAGACGCTTGCGGATGATACCCTCGAGCCCGACGAATGCACCGCCACAGATGAAGAGGATGTTGTGCGTATTGACGCGGATATACTCTTCGTTGGGGTGTTTGCGGCCACCCTTGGGAGGGATGTTACATTCCGTACCTTCCACAATCTTCAGCAGAGCCTGCTGCACACCTTCGCCGCTTACATCGCGGGTGATGCTGACATTTTGCGTCTTGCGGCCGATTTTATCAATTTCGTCCACATAGATGATGCCGCGCTCAGCCTTGGCCACGTTCATGTTGGCGGCTTGCAGCAATCGCAGTACGATATTCTCCACATCTTCACCCACGTAACCGGCTTCTGTCAGGGTTGTAGCATCCACAATGCAGAAGGGTACATCGAGAATGCGGGCAAGAGTTTTGGCCAGCAGGGTTTTACCGGAGCCGGTAGAGCCGGCGAGCAGAATGTTGCTTTTCTCAATTTCCGTGCCGTCTTCGCTTTCTGTCTGGCGCAGGCGCAGGTAATGGTTGTACACGGCCACGCACAGCGTGCGCTTGGCAAAATCCTGCCCTATGACGTAGTTGTCCAGCGCCTTATGCATTTCAGCCGGGGTGGGCAGGGTGCTTTGGTCGCGGGTTTCCACCTCCAGCACGGGGGAGCCATCGGCATCGTCCTGAGGCATGAGCTGCGGGTGCGCTTCGGCCACATGCTGCAACATGTGTTGTGCTGCTTGATCACCCATCGGTTCGCGCAGCATCTGGTAGAGCATATTCTCCAGACAGGTGAAGCACATGTCGATACCGTTCCAGCTCAGCACCGGCCAGGTGTCGGCCTCCTGCTCACGGCAGAAGACGCAGGTTCTTTTATCTTTCTTCTTGGCCATGGCGGTGCTGGTTTATGCCTTTTTGCCGTGTTCCTTGTGCTCCAGCACGCGGTCTACCAGGCCATAGGCCAGAGATTCCTCTGCCGTCATGTAGTTGTCGCGGTCCTGGTCAGCCTTCACGGTATCAAAGTCCTTGCCAGTATGCTTGGCGAGTATGCCCGTTAAGCGCTTGTCGAGGCTGAACATGAACTTAATAGTGCGCTCCACATCGGCAGCTGTACCCTGAGCGCCGCCGCGTACCTGGTGAATCATCACATGTGAATTGGGCAGGCAGAAACGCTTGCCCTTGGTGCCGGCAGCCAGCAGTACAGAGGCCATGCTGGCGGCAATGCCGATGCAGTAAGTGTTGATATCGCAGGAAATAAACTGCATGGTATCGTAAATGGCCAAGCCGGCCGTTACAGAACCACCGGGGGAGTTGATGTAGATGTGAATATCCTTTTTCGGATCTGTCATCTGCAGGAACAGCAGCTGCGCAATGACCGAATTGGCTACGGTGTCGTCAATCTCGGTGCCGATGAAGATAACGCGGTCAAGCAGCAGGCGGGAGTAGATGTCGTAGGCTTTTTCACCTTGCCCCGTCTTCTCGATAACAGTCGGTATATAGTAATTTTTCGGAAGTTCCATATCGTTACCCCCGATTGTACCATAGTGCCTGCCGCGCGGAAAGCGTCAACTGTGGCATAATTCGTTACGCTACCGAGCTTGTAGGGTGCGTTTTATCACTTCTCGGCTTGTTCTATCGGGAGCTTATAGCCACGCCGGTATACCTCTGAGTCGCTTTTGGCGGGGCCTCCGATGAACGGATCTACATAGTAATAATTGCTGCCATCCGTATACACGACAATATGATGTTTGAGGCTGCGTATGCCTCTGAGGTGAGTACGGTGTATTCGGTGATATTTGTCGGCGTGGGCGGCGTCTGTTCCTTCTCCGGTCTCTGAGTTGTAGAGCAGGGTGCATGCCTTCAGCTCGTTGTGGAGGCTGCATTGGCAGAGCAGCAGTAATAGGGGTAGTAGGATGAGTTTTGTCATGTTCGGGGGTAGTAAGCCACCCCCGCTCCGGTGAACGGGGGTGGGTATGGAAAATCAGCGCATATCAAGCACCGGTACGAGCAAGGGATCGTCCGGACCTGTGTAGCGGGAGAGCGGGCGGTAGAGCGTGTTATCTTCCAACTGCTCAAGAATCTGGGCTACCCAACCGGCTGCTCGGGCAATGGCAAACACCGTCGTGAACATACGGGTGGGAATTCCCAGACTGTAGTATACTGTGGCGCTGTAGAAGTCAACATTGGCGTTGAGGTTCTTACGAGCACGTACCATCTTGGCAATCATGTCGCTCATGCGAATCCACTTGGGCTCACCGATGGTCTGGGTGAGGCGGATGGCAATGCGGCGCAGCTGCGGAGCTCGCGGGTCGAGCGTTTTGTACACGCGGTGCCCCATGCCGAAAATCTTCTCTCGGTTGGCAAGTTTTTCGTTTACGTAGGCCTCCACATTTTCCTCGCTGCCAATCTCCTTGAGCATCTCAATAACGGCCTCGTTGGCACCACCGTGCAGCGGCCCCTTGAGCGAGCCGATGGCTGAGGTGATGGCTGAGTACATATCAGACAGCGTACTGGCTGTCACACGGGCAGAGAATGTACTGGCATTCATGCCGTGGTCTGCATGCAGAATGTAGGCAACATCCAGAATATGAGCTTCGCGGGGATCGGGCTCGGTACCCTTCAGCAACCACAGGAAGTGGGCGGCTTCATCGAGATCGGTACGGATGGGCGGCAACTCCAGCCCCTGGCAGATGCGGTAATAATAGGCCGCCATGACCGGAATCTTGGCAATGAGGGACAGGCCGATTTCTTTCATCTGGCTGGGGTCTTTGGTACGGTCATCATACATACCCAGCATGGATACAGCCGTGCGCAGAGCACTCATCGGACGAGCCGTCTTGGTGGCCGTTTTGAAGAAATCAAGAATGGGTTGCGGCAATTCACGGTCATTGCGAAGTCGCTGCTCGAGAGCGGCGAGCTCGCTTCGGTTCGGAAGCCGTTTGTTAAGAAGAAGATAGACAATCTCCGTGTAACTGCAGAGGTCTACCAAGTCCTCAATCTCATACCCGCAGTAGAGAAGGCGTCCCTCCTCACCGCGTACATCACTCAGCCCTGTCTCATTGGCGATAACGCCCTTAAGTCCCTTGGCAAACAGGGGATGATCAGATGTCTGCTGTTCTTTCATTCTTCGCTTATTATATGGGGGCAGGTGCGGTTATCCCGCACCTGCGGGTTAAATATTTTTTTGCGGGGACTTACCCCGCAGCTCCTCCTGATTAAAATAATCAGAAGTTGTACCATGCGTCCACCAGCTCGCCGAAGGACTTGATTTCCACGTCATCGCGGCTCTCCAGCCAAGTCTTGACAGCCTCGCGCTGTGCCTCGCTGGTCTGAGTGGGGTCGGCATCATAAGCCACCAGGCTGCAACCCTGCTCGGTCAGAAGACCGTTCGTCTCCAGGCCGTTGGCATCGATGCACTCGTCTACAAATGTGCGCAGAAATGCCTCGCACTCAGGGCTTTCAACATCGCCCTTGTACTCAAAGGTAAACTCAAAGCAAAGTTCACGGAACTCGCCTACACGGTACTTCTTGCGGAGTCTCTTCTTCATGGTAGGCACAGTATATCAAAGCCATGACCGCTTGTCAATGACAAACATTAGCTATTACAGGCTCTTGCGGTTGACTTTTTCTGTAAGTTTTGTTGCCTGTATTCCTCTTGTTGCTGTTGGCGCTGGGTGGATTGCAGGGGGATGATGATGGGGGAGGCGACAATGATGCTTCCGTACAGGAGCGTGTATTTACTCAGGTTGGTAAGTACCCCCAGCGTGAGGTCAGTAGCGTGCAATGGTGCCTGAGCCAGAGTGCGCCAAATGCTTTCCGTGCCGGGATGGTCTAAAGTTATATATAGGTGTATGAAGTGCGCGTTGCGGATGGTCTGATTGCCCGAGGGCAACAGCTTGGCTCCCTTAAAGTCGAAATCGTTTTTAGGTATGGCTTTTCCTTTGTCGGAGATGAGGTAGCATTGCGCAGGAATGGTGGAATCAATGGTGAAGTTTGCTGCCGTTTCTTCCGGAGTTAGTGCGGGTGCATAGAAATCGGTATCCAGCGCACGGATGACGGGGCGGTGGGCTTTTGCGTATTGAACTGTTACCTCGTAGTATGTTGTGCCGTCTTTGCTCCAAGCGGCGGTGGGGGTAAAGCCATTTTGCCAGCGGGTGGGGTAACTGCCGTTAATGAGGGCTACTCGTTTGTCGGGAGGGTCGAGCAGTTCTGCTGTGTTAAAACTGTGCGGGGGAATGCCGCAACTACTCAGGAGTGCAGCGGCCGATACGGCGGGAAGTAAGGGGCATTTCATAGGGTAGGGGGGGATAATTTTAAATAGCGGCGCGGTAGACGGCCTCAGCTGCGGCGACATCCAGCGGGAGAACTCCCGGCAGGCAGGCTTTGCCCAGCCTCGGGCCGTAAGTGGAGAGAGCGGCTTGCGCCATGGCGGCATAGTCAGCATCTGCCGGTATGCCAAGTTCAGCCATGGTTTGGGGCAGCCCCAGTTCGCGGTACCAGGCACGCAGACGGGCGATACCTTCTTTGACAACTCTCTCGGTGTTGCGGGAGGGAGTAACGCCCATGACGTTGACTGCCCATTGCGCAAAAATGCCGGGATTTGCCTGCCAGACGGCTTCGAAATAGGCGGGTACAATGACGGCAAGCCCCGCGCCGTGCGGTACATCGTAAACAGCGCTCAGCTCATGCTCCAGCCCGTGGCATGCCCAGCTTTGTTCGCGGCCGAGTCCCAGCAGGTTGTTATGGGCTACGGTGCCGGCCAGCGCCAACTGCCCCCAGGCGTGTACATTTTGCGGTTCGCGTCGCAGAATGGCGGCCTGCTGCATGATGGTGCGCATGGTGGCTTCTCCAAGAGCGTCGGTAAGTTCAGTACCCTGGGTGTTGGTGAAATAACGCTCAAAGATGTGGCAAAGCATATCGCAAGCCCCATAGGCCATCTGCTCCGGCGGGAGGGTGAGGAAAAGTTCTGGGCTGACTATGCTTAGTGCCGGGCGCAGCAAGTCGTGCCCATAACCAAGCTTGCGACCGGTTTGCTCATTGGTGAGCACGGTGTTAGGGCTGTTCTCGCTACCGGCGGCGGGCAGGGTAAGAATGGTAGCCACGGGCAGCGGGGCTGTGGTTTGTTGCTCCTCACGGGTATAGAGTTTCCAAATATCTCCCTCATGGGTAACGCCCAGAGCAATAGCTTTGGCTGAATCAATGACGCTGCCGCCGCCCACAGCCAGCACGCCATCAATCTGCTCGGCTCGTGCCAGCTCAATGCCTTGCCGCACCAGTTCTACTGACGGGTTGGGTTTTACCCCGCCGAGCTCGCAGAACTCAATGCCGGCTGAGCGCAGCGATTGTACGACCGCATCGTACAGGCCGCTGCGTTTTACGCTGCCGCCACCATAATGAAGCAGGACTTTACGGGCAATGGGGCGCAACAGGGTGCCCACGTTGTGGTACTCACCCTCTCCGTAAACGTAACGAGTGGGGTTGCAGTAATTGAAGTTGAGCATGGTTGAGGTGGGATGATTGGTGGTAATCCGGTTACAGCTTCTCGCCGGAGTTCAGCATGGCCTCAGCCATGGCATTGCCGCTACGAGCGGCAATGCGCAGAGCTGTGAGGGCCTTATCGGTATCTTTGGGGAGCAAGGTGCCCTGTATGAGGCACATAGCCAGCACAAAGAGAGCCACATGGTCGCCGCTTTGAGCGGCAGATTCAAGATTGGCGATATCCTCGCGTGTTTTCACCTGGGCGAAGTACACGCGAGCCAGCTGATTCTGAGCCTCGGTATGGCCGGCGAAAGCGGCGCGGCGCAGGTGCTCTGCACCCTCTTGGGCATGACCGGCTTTGAAGGCAAGAGCTGCCTGTTGGTATTCCTGTTCAGCGTCCATTAGTTTTTGGGAGCAGAAAATTCAACTTTCAGGTTGTGCACCTTGCCATTGAAGCTTTCGCCTACCGTCTGCAGGGGCAGAACAAAGGTGGAGCGCAGGCCCTTGGTGCGGTTCTTCCAGCCGTTGTCGCGATCTTTGTAGTTCATGAGCGTGAGCGTGCCGATTTCTGCACCATCCACCAGCAGACGGGTGTTCTGGGGCTTGCCGATGAGCTCGAGCTTCACCTTCTTACCTACGGGCAACTTGCCACCGAAGGAGAACTCCATGGTGTCGTTGCGGCGGAAGCCTACGGTGCCGTCTTTCATGACGGCGATGAGCTTACCCTCCGGGCCGCTGAGCAGCACCTGCTCGGTGCCTTCGGGGGCTGCTGCAAGCTCTACTTCAGCGGTGAGGTGATAGTTAGGACCGGCTGCTTTCTCATTGAGCTGCAGGGGCAGAGCCGTGGGTGTTACCTGAACCGGGGCATCGCCTGCGCGGAGATTGAGCGGGTTCAGGCCGGGTGCTTCACCAATCTTGTCGGCCAGAGCGCGGTGTTGCTTGAAGTTGTCGGGGTTCTTCTCAGTACCCCACATGCGCTGGCTGAGTACATCGGTCGATGTGCGGAAAATCTCCCAGATATCGTACATGCCGTAGCCGGAGTGTTTAAGGTCGCACATGTCGTTCCAGATGGCGAAGGTGGCACCGATGAGGTTGGGGTGACCTGCGGGGATGTGGGTGTTGCCCACGTAGTTCGGACGCCATTTTTCATACTGGAAGGCGTTGTTGAGAGTGGGCCAGTAGTAGCCGGCAAAGGGAACAATGTAGAGGTGGCCGTCATTGGTATTGATGAGCTTGTAGCCGGCATTCATGGCTTCTACCGGGTCTTGCCACTGGCTGCTCCACAGGTTCATTTCCACGCCTTCAGACTCCACGGGGGTCTTGCCGGGCTTGTGGGTAAGGCTGCCCCAGATACGCGGGGTGAAACCGCGGCTCTTCACGTACTTAAGCAGGCCATCGGAGTACTTGCGGTAGGCTTCGGAATCACCGTAGAACTCATCGGCTCCAACGTGAATGACGCAACCGTCCAAGGGGGCTTTGCCGGTTTCGGTATCGGGCAGCAGGTATTCATCCAATACTTCGGAAACGAACTTGAGGGTCTCGGGGTTGCCGGCATCGATGTGGTCGGAGCGGCGACCGGGGTTACCCATCTTGCCTTGGTAAATGAGGTCGGGGCGTACCTTGGAGAAGGAAAGAGCGTGGCCCGGGGTGTCGAACTCGGGTACGATGTTCACGCCGCGCAGTTTGGCATAGTCAATGAGCTCACGGAACTCTTTCTTGGTGAAGAAAAGGTCTTGAGCGGTCAGCGGTACACCGTTTTTGCCCACCATCTTGCTCTCCAGACGGAAGGCGGTGTAGGCCTCCTTGAGCGGGTCGTGGCCATCCTTCACATACTCTTCGAGGAAGATGTAGTTGTTGTTGATGACGAGGTGCAGGTCGTTCATCTTGTACCAGGCCATGGTGTCGATTGCCTTGCGCAGGTCGTTGAGCGTGTAGGGGGTGCGAGCGATATCGAAGAGCACACCACGCACTTGGTAGCGGGGCACGTCGAAAGCAACACCACAGGGCACACTGCCACCGGTTTGCTTGAGAATCTGAAGCAGACTGCGGGAACCCCACATGAGACCGGTATCTGTCGGTGCTGTGATGAAAAGAGCTTTCTCGCTTACGTTCATGTGATAGGCTTCGCGCATGGCCTTATTATCAACAGAGATGTTAATTTGATTGTTAACAGGGCTGTTGGTAACTACATGTGCGTGGCGAATGAAGCAAATCTGTGCATCGCGAGGGTATTTCACGAGCTCTACCTCGCAGTTGCAAATAGCTTTCAGGTCGGCAATGAGGAGCTCCTTTTGTTCAGGGGTAGCGTTAGTGAAAATCTTTACTTTGTTGCCGAGGCGGAACTCGCCCTTGCCGCCTTTCCATTGCAGGATGGAGGGGATAACCTGCGGCTTGGCGTTTACTTCGTCGCCGGATGATAATTTGCTCTTTACGATAACCTCGTAATCTTTACTAAAGGCTTCCTTGCCGTCTTTGGTAACTCGGAAGTTGACCTTTACGGGAGTGTCACTCAGCACGCGACGAACTTTGCCGTCGGCTGTGATAATCTGCTCATAGTCTGCACCCAGAAACTGTACGTCAGCACCGGGAACGGAAGGGATGCTCAGGGTATCGCCTGCGGTGAGGCTTGCAGGCACGCTGAGGCTGTCGGCTATTTGTTTGGCATCTTGTGCCGAGAGGGTGCAGACAGACATGGCTGCTATCATCAATAATGTTGATTTAGAACTCATGATTGGTTGAAGTTGTTTTGCTTTGTGAAGATTAATCGGCGGCAATTTCAATCCACGGCAGACGGTAGGCCGCAGGGGCACAGACCAACTGCGTGGGCAATTTCAGTTCATGCAGCGTTTGCTGCATGGCTTGGTGGGCTTTTTCGGGGGTGTTGCAGTCTTGGCTGATATGAGCCAGAACAATGTGCTGTAACCCGGGATGGGCAATCTGGCGCACGAACTCGCCGGCTTGCTCATTGGAGAGGTGCCCCCAGTTGCTCTCGATTCGCTCGATGAGAGCCATGGGGCGCCCGGAGTTGTAGAGCATCTCGTTGTCGTAGTTGGACTCCAGGTAGAGGCCGTGTACGCCGGAGAGCAGGGTATCCATACCGCGCATGATGCGCCCGGTGTCGGTAATATAACCAAGGCGGGCTCCTTCACATTCAAAAAGGTAGCCAACCGGGTCGGTGGCATCGTGGCTTACGGCAAAAGGGGTGACGGTGATAGCACCGATTGTTACCGGGCTGCCCGGTTCGATGTAGGTAAAACAGGCTGAAGGGGCTGCCATGCCTCGCAAATCCTGCCCCAGATAGCGGGTGCAGTATATCTTCAGGCTGTCTTTTTTGGAGAGGATACCCAGACCGCAGGTGTGGTCTGTATGTTCGTGGGTGAAGAGCACCCCGGAGAGGTCGCGCACCGCGAGCCCGCACTCTGCCAACCCTTTGCGGATGCGTGTGGCGCTGATGCCCGTATCCACCAGCAGATGGGTGCCACCGCCGGAAATGACGGTGGCATTGCCCTTACTACTGCTTGCAAGTGGTGAAATACGAATCATTACTCGGCCTTGGTGGTGGGCTCGTTGGCGCTGCCGGGCAACTGTTCGCTCACAAACTCAGGCTTCACGTCCTTCGGAGTGAGCTCATTGAGCGGTATACCCTTGTAGCAACCTGTCTGAGCCTGAAGGAATGCTGTTACATCAGCCACCAGCGCATCGCTAGGTGTCTTGCGAGTCTGAGTCTCGAACATGATTCGAACGGCGTCTTCAAGCTTGTCTACCGTGCCGGTGTGGAAGTAGGGCGCTGTAAGGGCTACGTTACGCAGGTTGGGTACGCGGAACATGTCCTTGTGCTCTTCCTTCTTGGTGAAGTCCATCAGGCCGAAAGCCCCTTCCTTGTAGTCCTTGGCATGTGCGCGGAGGTCGGAGTGGGTATTGACGTATTCAAAACTCTGACCGCCCATGGTGGGGCCGGCATGGCAGGTGGCGCAGCCGTAAGTCAGGAATGCCTCCATGCCTTTCTTCTGCTGTTCGGTCATGGCCTTGTCATCGCCGGCCAGGTACTTGTCGAATGCGCTGTCGGGAGTTACCAGAGTGCGCTCAAATGCCGCGATGGCATCGGTGATGGTCTCGGCTGTAATGCCCTTTTCGCCATACACCAGCGGGAAGAGAATCTTGTATTCGGCATCTTTGGACAGTTTGTCGGCAATGGCTTTCCAGTCATCGGGGTGGCTATAACCCATCTCCACAGGGTTGAGGGGAGGTCCGCCGGCCTGCTCCTGAAGGTCTGCGGCACGTCCATCCCAGAACTGACGAATGTTATGCTCCGCGTTGTAGACGGTGGGGGCGTTGACGCCGCCGAGCTGCGGTTTGCCATCCGAGCCAGGTACTCCTTCAGACTTGGGCAAGTTGTCAGTACCGCCCTTGGTAAGGTCGTGGCAGGAAGCGCAGGAAACCTCATTTGTGGTGGAGAGACGGGGGTCGAAGTATAGGCGGTGCCCCAGATAAACCTTACCCCATGCTTTAGCCAGTGTGTTCTGGTCCGGGTTGGAGGCGGCATCGGGAAGTCCCCACACATAAGCGGTATGTTCATCATTGCTCATATCAGCCGGACGAACCGGAGCAAAGGCGCGTTTCATGGCCTCCTGACTGCTGTAGTAGTGGCGCATAATGGCGACATCTTCAAGAGTGAGTGCTGTACCGGGGTGAACAGCTGTGTAGAGGGCAGGGGGCATGCTGCGGGTGCGCAGTACCTGATCCATCTTCATGAAATCCACATTGGCAGAACGTACGGAAGCATCAGGCTTCATGGTGAAAGCTCTCTGAGCACCTTGAATATCGCGTTTCATCTGGCCAAGAGAAAGGAGATTCATGAGGCCGTTGAAGGCGGGTTTTTCACCGTGGCAGTCGGCGCATTTGCTATCCATGACAGCTGTCGCCATGCCTTTGGCTTCCTGCGGGGTCGCCGGGGTGGGCAGCTGCTTGCCGCTGCCCTCGGCCGGAAGAATGATGGCAGAGAGTACACCGGCGGCGCCGATTGTTACTGCTGCTGCCGAAAGGCCGAAGAGGTAAGGAGTAATCTTCTTGTTCATAAAATTGGGAGAATGTCTATGGTGGTATTCTACCATTTTTTTGTATGAATACAAGCCGGAAAGTGAAACAGTCACGCATTTCTGCGTGACTGAGAGCGTTATCGGGAGGCTTTTTGCAGTAACTCTGCTGCTTGTGTGTGGCCTCGTTCGATGGCGTAATCGCAGGCTGTTTTTCCTCGCGCATCTTTCACGTTCGGGGCAGCTCCTGCCTCCAACAACAGGCGAACCACTTCGACCGGGTCTTGCTTCTGCAGGCGGCATGCATTGATGAGAGCCGTGCTGCAATGCAAACCATCTGTGGAGATGCGGTTGACGTCAGCTCCGGCGTTGATGAGCATGCTGATAACTTCCGGCGGGTTGAAGCAGGCGGCCTCACTCAGCGTATTGCGATTATAGTTATCAACGCGTTCAGCCTGAGCACCCGCTGTCAGGAGCATGCGTACTATTTCCACGTTGGGCTTGCGCAGGCGGATGGCTGCTGTCAGGGCGGCGCCCCGTTGAGCATCTGCTACGGCTCCACGGGCGAGCAGATGGCGGACCATATCGCTGTTGCCGCTCTGAACCGCAGTACACAGCGGAGTATCGTCCCGGACGGATTCTCCGCGGATGTTGAGCGGGGTTCCGTGCTCCAGCAGTAGATTAACGATGTCGGTGTGGCCGAGGCGTATGGCAAATGTGAGTGCTGGATTGGGCGTGAAGGGGGTATGCTCTACCTTCATGCCGTTGTTGAGAAGAAGCTGTACCATGTCAATATGACCGGCAGCCGCTGCTGCGGTTAAGGCATCTGCTGCAACTGTGGCATTGACAACTCTGGCTTTTCGGGTCGGCTGAGCCCCTAGCCGGAGCAGTAATTCGGCTGCCGGTCGATTGTTAGCCTCTATAGCGGCGTGGAGCAGGGTTTTGCCGGCTGCGTTCATTGAGTGGATGTCAACGCCTCGTTCGATGAGCAGACGGGCAATTTCTTCCTGCCCGGCGTTGATAGCTTGTTCCATCGCGGTAAATCCTACGTTGTCCTTTACGTTTAGTCCGTTATCGAGTAAAGCGGTGGCTTTGTCCATATCGCCTGCGGCTACGGCCTGCAACAACTCTTCTTCGCTACCACCGGGGGCACCGCAGCCACGGAGGTATTGCACCAGTTCCTTATTAGCTGCCTGCTGAGCATAGCTCAGGGCGCTACGCCCGGTTTTATCAACAGGTGCAACATCTGCGCCCAGTTCTATCAGGCATTGGCAGAGAGCTAAATCTCCTGTGCGGGCTGCCAGCATGAGAGCAGTCTGCCCGACTTGGTTGGTATCATTGACCGGCAATCCGGCTTTGCTCAGCATGCGGCATACAGCCACAGGCTGTGCTCCGCTGCCGGTTTTGTAACTGTTGGCTGTTTTGCCATCGCCGGTTTTGTGTGCAATGGTCCAGAGGTGGGCAGCGTGTTGTTCGCTGACTGCTCCCTTCATGGCGGCGTGGTGCATGGCTGTGTTGCCGTCTTCGTCGCGATGATGCAGCATTTGCGGGGCTGCATGCAGCAGTAGTTCTGCTATTTCAAGCGTGGTAGCAGCCATGAGCGCTGTGCGCCCCTGACTGTCGGTAAGGGTGGGATTGGCTCCATGAGCCAGAGCCCATTTTGTATGCAGTATATTGCCATTGGCTGCGCTAATGAGGTAGCGGTCGCCCATATTGCCCTGTTTGTTGATATCGAGACCATGGCGATGCAGAAGCTCTATCATGGCTGTGCTGTCGTGCTTCTGGCATTGTGAGAATGGCAGCAAGTCTACGCGGCCGCCGACCATGGGGGTGAGATTGGGGTTGGCTCCTAGGGAGAGCAGAAACTCAGCTTGTTCCACCTTGTTGGAGAAGTATGTTTTGCTGAGGGCTGTTGCGTTGAAAATATCTGCCTCGTTGATGTCGGCTCCGGCGGTAATGATGCGGGCGATGTCTTCTCTATTGTCACTGGCCAGAGCCTGATTGAGGCGGCTGCGGAGGTTCTCTGTCAGGAGCTTTTCAACCTCCGGAAGATTGCGTCCCCAGACAAAGTGCAGAGCCGATTTTCCCTGTGTATTGAGCAACGTCGGGTCTGCGCCCAGTGACAGAAGAGTGCGCACGCTGTCAGTTATATCGCCCTTGCTCCAACCCGCCAGCAGCATAAGAGGGGTATTGCCGTCGCCATACTCCTGCCGACGGTTAACATCTGCGCCGTATTCAACCAGCATGCGGATGACTCCGGGCTGAGCTCCGCTTTTACAGACTACATGCAGCAGCGTGTCGCCGTTGTTCTTGATGTCATCGGCGTTTTTGATGGGCGGAATAGCCGCCGGGTGATCTTCTCCGCAGGCCGCTGCGGAGGTTGTGAGGCTCAGAAATGCCAGAGCCGTCAGGGTGGGTAAAGTGGTTAGTTTCATGAAAACAAGTGCTATCACCTAAATAGACGCATGCCAACGGTAATTTCTTTCGAAAATGGCAAAATTAGTGCCGATTATTTTTTGCCGTTGAGGTAAATTGCCTGGTCGAGTTTGAATTGATGAGGCTGCGGATTTTGGCGAAGGTGCAGTCGCAGAGCGAACTCTTTTTCTCTCACCTGCAAGCCCAGCCCGTTGAGGGAGGGGAGCTTCTCAAGTTCATCACAATCGTGGTATTCCTCTTCTTCACCGGTAATGAGGGTAATACCGCTCAAGCGGGTAAGCTCTTCTTCCTTCTCTGCAATGAATCTGAGTTGATAACTGTCTTTTGATGAGTAGCTGATGAAGTCATCATCTTCCTCCTCATCATAAGCCTCATCTTCTTCAACTTCTTCTTCCTCATCAGGCTCTGAGGCGAAAGCTGAAATCTGAATGCCGTGAATGACAATTGTCTCTGAATCTTTTTTACTGAAGTTTAACTGAATCGGCTCGGTTGGTTTGCCCTTGGTATCGTACCAGAGGTCGAAGCTGAGTGTGCCTTGCAGTTGCAGCTTCATGGTGTCGGGCAAATCTTCCGAAGCTATTTCCATCTGGAGAAGTTTGTCTGATTGCTTTAACGAAATGTCATCGAGGGTGATATTATTGCCGTTAGCATCCGTCAGGGCTCCCTCAAAACGCACATGGGTGATGATGCCGGGGCCGCTCTCCCAGTCGTTCCATGATTCGGTTTCGCTGACGGAGTATAAACTTTCATCTGATGTGAACATGTTGCCGATGGAAGCGCTGAGCACAAGACGCATCGCCGTGGGAGGCGCCTCTTCGTTATCGTCTTCGTCGACAGCGCATTCGGCGGTGTTGAAGGGCGTATTCGGGTGTAGATGCGCGTCGGTAACGCAAAACGCAAGTTGGGTCTCTTCTGCGGCTAATGTGCTGAGAAAAGCGAGGGCAAGCAAAGTGCCCGGCAGGGTACATTTCATCGTATGAGGGGTGGTTTATTTTTTGTATTTCTGATAATCTGCACGTTCTTGCCTCAGAAGTTCGAGCAATTGCTGAGGATTAGCGAATTCGGCGTTGACTCGTGAGGTCGCTTGTTTGCGGTGTTCCTGCGGAACGCAATAATGGATAAGCAACAAATTATCCTGACGCATGGCTTCAATGTCTGCCAGACTATCGGCTTTTGCTCGGGTGCTGAAAATGCGGTCGTTAATACGGTCTGTCAGTAATTGCAGTAATTCCGTTTTATTGGAACCGGATACCTTGTTAAGCGACTCTGTAATGAGATTAATGAGTGCGTCATCGGACAGCGTGGCGGCCTGTGTAATAATGTGTTGCACGGTGTCGAGCTCTTGCTGTTCGGTATGTATGCCGGTTGTGTTTTGCGGGTCCAGAGCGATGATGTCCCGGCGCAGCCGGCTCATGTTCTTACGAATGGTTACGGGCAGATTGAAGTAGAACGTATGGAGTGTTTTGGCTTTTTGTGTACCTTGCTCGGTTGCAGCCTGCCGCAGAAGTTCGGCATTTACTGCGGCAAGGTCGAGCACCTGAGTTACCGCTGCCAATTCGGTTCGCCCACCGGTGAAACCGCCGAGAATTTGTCCCTCCGCAGATATAACCAGTACAGTAGGATAGGTGCTTACGTTGTAGCGGGAGGAGAGCTCTCTGTTTTGCCTCAGTAGCTCCTGCGACATTTTAGAGGTGTTGCGAGGCAGGTCTACCTCCATCAGGACAAACTTGTTACGGGCGTAATCGTAGAATGCGGGGGTATCCAACACCTGTCGTCGCATGGTGATGCACCAGCCACACCAGTCGGAGCCGGTAAAATCCAGCACGATAGGGGTGTTTTGCCGTGCCGCCTGAGCTTGGGCTTCAGTAAAATCGGTGAGCCAGGCATCGGCCGCGTTGGCGCTGCTGATGAGGCTGACTATGGGTGCAAGAAGGGCGAGGACGTGTTTCATGTCATTATCTTGCGATATTTGTTCCCCCATTGCAAGCAAAAAAGAACCGCTACGCCGGGGGCGTAGCGGTTCCTGCATAAAAAGGAGCGGTGTTTAACCGTTGTAGGCTGTCTTGTAAACCTGCAGAACCTCCTCCCAAGTGCAGGGACGGGGGTTGCCACCGGTGCAAACGTCAGCCATGGCGGCATCGGTCAGAGCCTCGAGGTCTTCTTCCTTCACGCCGATTTCGGCCAGAGTCTGGGGAATCTTGACATCGATGGAGAGCTGCTTCACGGCATCGATAGCGGCCTTGCGGTATTCCTCCTGGCTCATGGCGTCCACACCCTCAACACCCATGGCACGGGCGATTTCACGGAACTTGTCGCCGGTGTAGGGGGCATTGTACTCCATGACGTAGGGCAGCAGAACTGCGTTTGCCACGCCGTGGGGGGTATTGTAGAAAGCGCTCAGGGGGTGAGCCATACCGTGTACCACACCCAGACCTACGTTGGAGAAAGCCATGCCGGTCATGTACTGGCCCAGAGCCATACCTTCGCGGCCATCGGGATCGTTAACCACAGCCTTGCGGAGGTTCTTGGCGATAAGCTCAACAGCCTTGATGTTGAGGGTGTCGGCAAGCTCCCAAGCGGCAAGGGTGGTGTAACCTTCGATAGCGTGGGTGAGGGCATCCATACCGGTAGCAGCGGTGAGACCGGCGGGCATGGAGGACATCATGTCGGGGTCAACCACGGCAACTACGGGGATGTCGTGCGGGTCTACGCACACGAACTTGCGGCGCTTAGCCTCGTCGGTGATAACGTAGTTGATGGTGGTCTCGGCAGCGGTACCGGCGGTGGTAGCCACAGCAATCACGGGTACGCACTTGTTCTTGGTGGGAGCAAGACCCTCCAGAGAAACAACATCAGCGAACTCGGGGTTGTTGATGATGATGCCGATAGCCTTGGCGGTATCCTGAGGAGAACCACCACCGATGGCAATCATGTAATCAGCACCGGCAGCCTTGAAAGCTTCCACACCGCCTTCAACAACGGCTACGCTGGGGTTGGCCTTTACCTTGTCGTAAATCTCGTATGCACAACCGGCGGCTTCCAGAAGGTCTGTCACCTTGGCTACCACGCCGAAGCGTACCAAATCAGCATCAGTTACCACAAGAGCCTTAGCGAAACCGCGGTTCTTCACCTCGGTCACAATCTCCTTGATGGCACCATGGCCATGATAACTCGTCTCGTTCAGAATAAAGCGTTTTGCGGACATGACTTCAATCTACCTTAAAATCAGTCAGATGGCAAGCTTCTTTAAAGATTAAATGAAAAAAATGCATCTCTGACGTAAATTCGGATGGACAAACGAGCCTGCAAGGGGTAACATAGCAACGTGCTTTGGCCGTATGTGCCTGAAAATCTTTTAAAACCTTTATACCAATACGATTATGTTCAAAGGATACTCCTCTTCCCGCAGTAAGAATGATGCCGCCCCCGCTCCTGCTCCGAGCTTTGGTGATGTAGATGTGCCGTCTGATTGGACTGCTCCGACGGCAGTAGCTCCCGAGCCCGCCGTGCAGGGTGGTTTCTTTGCCGGCAGCGAGCCTGTGGCTGACCCCTTCGCCACTCAGGGTGCCATGCCGACGGCTGTTGCCTCCCGCAACGTGCTTAACTCCGACGTATCTGTTGTTGGTGTGCTGCGCTTCACCGATGACTTGCTGGTAGACGGCTCTGTGGAGGGTGAGATTACTTCCGACGGCGTTCTGACTGTTGGGGCCAATGCCACCATTCAGGCCGGTGGTCAGACTAAGGTTGCCGTGCGTACCCGCAGCGCTATCATCAATGGCCGTGTAACGGGTGACGTGGTTGTAACCGACCGTGTGGAGCTTTCCTCTACCGCTGAGCTTGTGGGTGATGTGACCGCCTCCAAGATTTCCATTCAGGAGGGTGCAGTATTCATCGGCCACTGCATGGTGGGTGTTGCTTCTGCCGCAGCCGTGCCGACCCCGGCTCCTGCTAAGAAGGCCAAGACTGCCAAGACGACTGTTAACAATAACCTGCTGGGTTAAGCCGCAGGGTTCCGTACATGCCGGAGTACCGCACAGAGCCGTATGTCGTGCCGGTGGGCTCCGGTTTGTTACCAGAGGGTGAGCGCAGCCGACGGGTTGCGCTCACCTCTTTTGATAAGGGGCGTTCTGCCGTGCCGCGAGTGCCCAGCCGTGAGGTGGTTTGCTATGAATGTGGAATGGTGACGAGTGTGCCTACAGCTGCGCTCTCGGCTAAATGTTCTCATTGCCAAGCATACCTAAAGATGACCGATGTGGAGCTTAAGCCCGGAGCTCAGCGCCTGACGGTTCGCACATTGGGTGATGTGCGAGTGTTGGCAGATGCCGTGCTTTCCCAGTTATCGGTTGTATGTCGTCACTGTTATCTCAACGGGCGAGGTTCCGGCAATTTTCGTTGTTCCGGAAATTTGGAGGTAAACTGCAACAACCGCATTGAGGGCTCGGTGCAAGCCTCTCGCTTGTTGGTGCCGCGAGGTGTGGATTTGGTACTTACGCAGGGTGCTACCTGCGATGAGTTGGTGGTGAGCGGTCGTGTGACGGGGCGTATCGTTGCCCGTAAGTCTGTTACCTTGCGCCGTGGGGCTGAGTTGTATGGTAATTGCTTTACGCCGGCTCTTAATGTTGAGCCGGGGGCTGTACACCGGGGTGAGTGGCATGCGGTTGTGCCGGAATGATAATTGTTGAGGCCTGCCATGGATATCTGCATAAAAGGTGCATCTCAGAATACGCTGCGCAATGTCAGTCTGACTCTGCCCTCCGGTAAGATTATTGCTTTGATGGGGCCGAGCGGGTCGGGCAAGAGTACGTTGGCTCATGATACCTTGTTTGCGGAGTCGAGACGTCGTTTTCTCGATTGCCTTTCTGCCGGAGCTCGTCGTTTGTTGGCCAGACCCGAAAAGCCTCGTGTGGAAGCTATTGAAGGTTTGCCGCCAGCGTTGTGTTTGGAGCAGCACATGCCTGCCGGTCATGCGCGTGCCGTTCTGGGGTCAATTACGGAGACTCTGGATTATCTGCGCATCATTTACGCGGCTATTGGTGTACCGCATGACCCGGTAACCGGAGAGCGCTTGACTAAACTCAGCCCGGATGAAATAGCCGCGATGCTCTGCTCTCAGCCGGAAGGTACGCGCCTTACGTTGCTTGCTCCGCTCGCTCCGACTTTCGGTCGTGAGCCGGAGAGCGATATACTGCAACTGCGTAAATCCGGTTATTTACGAGTAAGAGTTGCAGGTGAGATTCGTGAGTTGGAGGAATTGGAAGAAAATCCCCCTCACGAAGGAGATGTCTGTGAGTTGGTGGTGGATCGTATTGTGGTGCGCTCGGGGGGTGAATCACGCATTGCAGACTCGGTGCAGGCTGGCTTGCGGCTGTGGCCGGATGAGCTTCGGGTACTGATTCAGCCGCGTGGTGAAGATGCCCGGCTGAGCTGTTTTCATACGCGTTATCGCAATGTTGAAACCGGTTTTACTTTGCCGGATTTGACGCCGAGACTCTTTTCGCATTATTCCTCGCAGGGGGCTTGTGCAGAGTGTGATGGTACCGGGTTAAAAGAATCTTCCAACGGTGAGCCCCAAACTTGCCCGGCTTGTAAAGGCATGCGCCTTAACCCCATTGCTTTGGCTGTTACGCTTGCTTTTGGCGGGGAGGAGATAAATCTGGGAGATTTTTGTGCGCGTACGGTACAAGAAAATCGCGATTTGTTACAGCAGCTGAACATTCCGCCTGTGTTTAAAGAGGCATTGCAGACGGCCGTTCAGGAGTTGACGCGTCGCTTGGATTGTTTGATTGATTTGGGCCTCGGTTATCTTTCGCTCTCTCGCTCCGCGGGAACTTTGTCCGGTGGCGAATTGCAGCGTGCCCGACTTGCAGGGCAGATTGGCGGTGGGTTATCGGGGGTGCTTTATATTCTGGATGAACCGACTATAGGCTTGCACCCTACTGAAACTGAGCGTCTTATTCGAGCATTAAAACGCTTGCGCGACAAGGGAAATACGGTACTGGTGGTGGAACATGACCCCCAGCTCATAGCCGAAGCTGACTGGTTGGTGGAGATGGGCCCCGGGAGTGGACCTGAGGGTGGCTTGGTGCTGGCTGAGGGCCGTTATCAGGATTTCCTGAGCAACGAGAACTCGCCTACCGGTGCCTGGCTTGCCGGGCGTCATACATTTGCAGAAGCTGAGCCGGTTGTGCTGCAAGCATGCCAATGGGCCGAGCTTCGCCATGCCCGGGCTCGTAATCTGAAAGATGTAATACTGCGCTTTCCCTTGGGCGCGTTCACTTGTTTGAGCGGTCCCGGTGGTTCAGGTAAGAGTACTCTGGTACATGAGTGTTTGTTACCGGCGCTCAAAGCCGGTAAAGTGAAGGGAGGTGAGCCTTTAGCTCGCGCCGTGTTACTGGATCAGAGTCCGTTGGGGAGCTCTCCTCGTTCTACCCCGGCTACAGCTACAGGTTTGCTTGATGTATTGCGCCCGCTGTATGCGGCGTTACCCCTCTCCCGACAAAGAGGGTATACGGCAGCTCGTTTTTCGCTCAATACGCGTGGCGGTCGTTGCGAACGCTGTGGCGGTACAGGCTTGTTGCAGGTGGATATGAATTTTCTGGCAGATTTGTATACTCCGTGTGATGCCTGCCATGGGGCTCGTTACAATCGCGAAACGCTGGAGGTCAGCTGGCGGGGTAAATCCATCGCACAAGCTCTTGCTCAGACCGTTGATGAGGCGTTGGAGTTTTTTGCTCCCATACCGGCGGCTGTGGGGATTTTGCAGGCATTGCATGACATAGGACTGGGGTATATGACGTTGGAACGTTCGGTGACAACGCTTTCCGGCGGTGAAGCTCAACGCGTTAAAATTGCCACTTACCTGGCTAAGGCTGCACCTAAACGGGGAAAGCGCGAGGGGGAACGTTTGTTATTTGTACTGGATGAACCATCCACCGGTTTACATTTCAGAGAGGTGGATATGCTCTTGCGGGCGTTGTATCGTTTGCGTGCTGCGGGGCATACGGTGCTGTGCATAGAGCACCATCAGGGCATACTGGCTCGGGCTGATTATCTCATTGAGCTGGGGCCGGGTGCGGGAGCTGAAGGCGGACAAATCGTGTATGCCGGTGTGCCTCGTTGACCATTAGTTCTCGCTTATGCAGATATAAATCGTGTTGCTGGGGCGGTGGAGCAGGGCGTAGCTGTACATCATTCCCGGAATGTCAGCACGGTAGCATGATATGTCCTCATGGCGGAAATCGGGAAATGCTCGCAGGAACTCTTCGTAGTGATAATGAGTCTCTGACGGAATCATGGGGTGCCAGATATTCGAGAGCGGAGATTTCAGGTTCCCTGTGATATCCCAGCAACTTTCCTGCAAGGGACCACCCCAGCTGAAATCATATGAGTGAATCTTCACATTATCGAATAGGCGATAAGGTAATGTAAGCTCCCAAATATAGCCTAGCGGCAGAGATATTATCAGTAAGCTGATGTAGCCGAGAATAAAACAAAGCGGGTATTTGAGCAGTTTTTTCATGGCTGCTTAATCAGCCGCAAAATATTGACGGGTGCCTCAGTTGCTCGTACCGGGAATTTCACTTGTCCGGGAAAGACAAGATAATGCTGACCTTCCCTTGGTAAGTTGAAAGTGGCGAACTTACGCACGTCATCGCGTGTGGTCGGCAGTAATTGCTCTTCCAGTATTTTACCTGTGGCATCCACCAATTGAACGGCGTGTTTTTCCTCGGTTCGAGGATGAACGTCGAGCATAAGGCGCTGCTTGTTGGGGGGGAGGCCGGCTGCAATATACCAGGCGGTAGCCAGTTCCCGATAGCGCTCGGTTACGTCTTCTGCGGCAATTGGGGTATTTCGGAAGTCGCCAACGGGGAATATCTGTTCCCCTTGCGGGTGCTGAGCCACAATGCGCTGCGCCGGGTGCTCCGGATTAAGCATGCCGATGTTTTCCATCACCCATCCGGTATTGAAGGCCTTTTCGTTGAACTCAATCATCTGCCACTTGCCATCCAACCATACCTCCGGCCAGGTGTGATTGCCGCGCACGTGGTTCCATGTTGGCACGCCTACCGCACGGGCAGGTATTCCTACTGAACGAAAGGCGCACACCATCAGAATGGTTTGACCTGTGCAGGATATCTTTTTCTCGGCAAGAGCCTCGAGGGCGTTCATGTCTTGCTTGCGACGTTCGCGGGAGTAGTAGGTGCCGGTAAGGTCGGTCATGTTGGCCGCAATGTGCAGTACGGCTTCGCGAGCTGTTCGGCAATGTTTGACGGCCGGCTCAAAGATAGCGGCCACAGGCTCTCGCCAATCGCAGGTCGTTTCGCTGAGTACCTGATTGTTATCGAGATAGAACGTGCGAACGTCATCCGGGATTTCCTGCTGCCATTGAGCAAACGCCGGTGTAAGGAGCAGCGCAATGGCTGCCGGAATTGCCGAAAACTTCATCACAGTACGGAGCCGTAAAGGGTGAAGCCGGTGCATTCATCGATGCGGACGGGAACAATAGAGCCTACCTCCGCAGTTCCGCCCTCGATGATGACGGGCTTATTCTGCGAGGTTCGACCTTGCAGGCGCTCGGGGTTGTTTTTGCTGGGGCCTTCGACGAGAATTGTCTGCTGAGAACCGACCAACGCCTGATTGCGAGCCGTGGCGATGCGATTGACACATTCCAACAGGTCATGGTTGCGCTCTTCCTTCACACGCAGGCAAATCTGGTTTTCCATTGCTGCTGCCGGAGTATCGCGGCGGGGGGAATATTGGAAGATGAAGGCGTTATCAAACTGAATGCGCTCTACCGCTGCCTTCGTTTGCCGGTAGTCTTCGTCCGTCTCGCCGGGGAAGCCGACGATGATGTCGGTCGTGATGGCTAGGTCAGGGCGTGCCTCGCGCATGGCTTCACAGAGCTGCAGGTACTTCTCGTTTTTGTACGGGCGCAGCATGAGTTTGAGGATGCGGTCACTACCGCTCTGCATGGGGAAGTGAATGTGGCTGCAGAGCTTGGGCAGGTAGGTGTAGGCATTCACCAAATCCTGACGGAAGCCTATGGGGTGCGGCGAGGTGAAGCGTATGCGCTCCAGACCGTCAATCTCGTGCAGAGCTTCCAGCAGGCGCACGAAAGCACCGCGGCCGTTTACTACCGGTTCATCCTTGCCGTAGCGGTTCACAATTTGGCCCAGCAGAGTAATCTCCTTCACGCCACGGGCGACAAGCTCACGAGCCTCTACCAGAATGTCCTCCTGCGGGCGGCTGCATTCGCTGCCGCGGGTGCTGGGGACGATGCAGTAAGAGCACTTCATATCGCAGCCCTGCATGATGGAGACGAAAGCCGTGCAGTTGCCGGCGGGGGGGAGGTGGTCTTTAATGGCGTTCTGGAACCCCTCTTCGTGGTCGACCGCGCAGATGTGAGCCCCGCGGCGGAACGGCTCGGTGATATTCTGCCCCAGGCGGCTGCGCAGCAGGCGATTGCAGTGTTTGTACACATTGTGGTATTGACGAGTGCCACACACCAAATCCAGGCGAGGAATATCGCGGAAGAGGCTGCGTTGGCGGCTCTGGCACATGCAGCCCATAAAGCCATATACCACCCAGGGCTTGGCTGTGGGGCGTGCGCAGAGCAGGCCCATCTTACCGAGCGCTTTCAGCTCCGCCTTTTCTCGCACGGAGCAGGTGTTAATGAGGATGACATCGGCCTCTGCCTCATCTTTGGTGATGTCGTAACCACCTGCCAGGAACATGCTCAGCACCTGTTCGCTGTCACGCTCGTTCATCTGGCATCCATAGGTCTTTATCAGTACACTCGGCATTGCTAGGTAAATTGTGTGCTTGCGCGCGTGAGTGTATCAGTTTATGCCTCTTATTGCAAGTCTTTTCGGGAAAAGTCGCACATTTCGGCCGACATGGCTTTGAATTGACGGCGAGAAGATAAATAATAAGTTATGCCATTTGATAAGTGATGACCATGGGGAAGTTATTTCGGAAAAGTGTTCGTATACTGCTGACGTTAGCTCTCGGGCTGTTGTCTGCTTAGCTGACCGAGCAGCAGCTTTATACAGCCCAGTTGCTACTGTATGGCATCATAAAAGGAGGGCGGGTGCGCTATGTTTACCCGAAGGAGCGGATGCCCGCTTTCGGTTCGACAATGTAGCGGTTGGAACTGCCGTTTTTGTAATGGACTGATAGTGTTGGTGATTTACTCTTCGCCGATAATCTCCCTTAATCTTGTTTTCGCTTCGCTGGGTATCTGAATTCTGGTATCTTGCGTAGATTTGGTTGGCGTGCCGATAACGAGGGATGAAATGCTGAGGATTGCTGAGCCTGCATCATCCAGAAAAATAATCTCAGTTTTCTTTCCGGGGTAGACGGTGAGGTAACTCTCATTCAATATCGGCTGAGCTTGACTGAGAATACGACAAAGTTCAGTTTTATGCTCGGCTGACAGGGTAACTCGGTTGTCTGTTTGGTCCTGTGCTTCGTAGATTAAATCCCGAACATAGACTTGTATACTGCTGCAATCGTTAGCAGCCTGTCGAACTTTTTCAGTGAAATCACGATTTTGTTGAGCAGCTTTATCAGGGAGTTGCGGCCCTTTCCAATGAGGTTCAGTTTGGGCCGTCTTTTTGGATAAAGCCGGTTCTGCTGTTATGCCATCGGCCTTGTGGGTATTTCTGATAAAACGTTGACGTGAAGGAAGATTGATGTATCGCTCGAACCACTTATCAGGCAGAGCTGCCATGGCATTCACGCTGTCTCGGGCATCAGAAAGCCGCAGAATGCCATCATCCATATCAATGTATGTCAGTTCCTTGCCCGCGGCATCTTTCAATACCAATCGGTCAAGAATATAAAAGGAAGGCACAACGGCGCTTGGACTCACTGTTTGTATGAGCCGATTGCCATCATCGTCTGTTATCACCTGAGAATGAAAATGCGGATTGTAGCTCTCGAGAGGAATAGGCGGTACAGGCTGAGCATGACTCAGTATGTCCTTTAATTCGGCGAACTCCTTTTGGTTGAGTTTGGCCGTGGGGACTTCCGGAGCTTCTGCTCCTGTACAGCAGCAATCGCCACGCTCTCGTTTGAACTCAGCACTTGTTGCTTGTGCTACGTATTGGGCGAACTCGCCATGTTTCTTCAGCAATCCGCTACAGTGTTGAGCGTGTTCTTTTGTACGGCGTTCTGCATTCATTGCTGCGCAAAGCTCTTCCAAGCTTTCGCGTTCACTGACACAACTTATTGGCAGTAGTGCGGAAAGAGAGAGAAGTATGAGAATAACGTGGCGATTCATATCATGGGCGGTTGGGTTAGAAAATTCTGAGAATCGATTTTAACTGGTCTTTTTCTTTTCTCGGTATCAAGATGCGTGTATGTTGGTTGTAGAAGTCGGGTGTGCCGATATCGAGCGTGTCTATTGTCAGAAGTTTGCGTCCGTCAGCATCAAGAAAATTTGCCGGGGGAAATTCAGCACGGGTACAGCAGCAGTCACCCCGTACGCGGCAGAACTCTGCATGAGCCGCCTTGTTCAGGTCGCGCATGAAATCCTCGTACTTTGACCTTTCGCTGCTGCAGTAGCTGGCATAAGCGCGGTCGTGAACCTCGGCGTTTAATTGAGTTGCCAGTTGTTCCGGCTGCTCTCTTACGCTTGTGCAGCTGAGGAGAAAAAGGCTGACAAGAGGAACGATAAATATCGGAGCATTCATTTCAGAATCTCCTTTATACGTTTATAGTCTTCGTCTGATACGATAAGAGAGTTGTGCTGGTTAATAAATGAAAGTTTTCCGATATCCCATTCGTAAAATTTGCATAAAACTTTCCCCTTGTCATCCAGCAGGCTGATGGTCTTTTTGTATGCCGGGGTTATGTAGGCTCGTTCTGTATATTTAAGCGGTTGAACAGTAGAAAGAATGCGTCGAAGTTCGGCCGTCTCCTCGGGCGAGAGTGTGTATTCTCGCTTCTCCGGAGTTCGTGTGCGGATACGATGAACCTCGACACGAATGCCGGTGCAAGCCTGAGCTGCTGCGCGTATTGAGTCGGCGTAGGCTTTGTTGACTTGTGCGTCTTTCCTCGGAAGCTCTTTCAGTCGCAAATGTGCTGTTTCGCTGTGTGGCTTGTTTGTTGTCGGCATGGGGGATGCGGTACACATGGAGAACCCCATGCAAAGGATAGACAATAGCAAACGGTTCATTGTTCGTAGTGGGGTGGGTATGCCTGCTGTCAGGAATGATTCGCGATGCTTGCGGTAGGTGTTGATGAGGATGACATCGCCTCTGCCTCATCCTTCGTAATGTTATACCCTCCGGCCAGAAACATACTCAGCACTTGTTCGCTGTCTTGCTCGTTCATCTGGCATCCGTAGGTCTTTATCAGTACGCTCGGCATGGTGTGATATTGATAAATTATGGGCGGGAGTGTAGCAGTTCGTGCTTGATTTTGCCAGCCTTTTATTCTCCTGTAAACACAATCTCATGCCCTTTGTGAGCCTTGCGGATGTTGCGGATATAGCGCTGGCGGGCAGGGTAGTTGATGTAGAGCGCGTACCATTCATCCGGCAGCATGGCCACAGATTCGTGGCTCACATCCGTTGCTGTGGTTTTCACAATGCCGTGCAGACAATCAATGTGCATTAACTCGTTGCCTTTGCTGTCCTTCAAGCTCAGGCGATCGATGATGTGGGCATGTGGGGAAAGAGTTGGTGGCAGCATGGTTTCCGAGATATAGGAGTGCCCACGGCCATCGGTAACGACGGTGACGTAGAATTGGGGCAGAAACTCGTTTTCCGGAATGGGCGGTGCTGCTGAGGCGTGGCTCATGATGTCGCGCAGGGATGTCAACTCGCTGTGGCTGAGCTTCACGGCTTTGACCGGAGGCATATCCCCGCCGCTGCAACAGCAATCGCCCGTCACTCGGCAGAACTCCGCCGTGGCTGCTTGTGCAAGTTTCTGCTGAAAATTATCGAATACCTGCTGCCTATTGCGGCAATGCTTGGCATACTCCTCAACCTTGCGCCCGGCATTGATGTGAGCTACTTTCTGCTCAAGCTCCTCTTTCGTGGGAGGCTCGGGAGCCGTGCTGCAGGCGGAGGTCAGAAGAAGAACAATGGCGGCAAATCTGGTAAGAGGCGTTTTCATTTTTCAGTAAAGCTGGCTTTCAGAGGGTGGTAGAGGTAGGTTTTGCAAATATGGTTGCTTGTGGTAGGTGAGTCCTCTCTGTCGTTCTCGGAACGCAGCTCGGTATAGGATACATGCAGTTGTGTACCTGCGCTGTCCGTGTCATCCTGCACCAGGCTTGCCCTGGGTGGGGAGAACACGCTTCCGTTGTCGTGGCAATCGATGAAGGGAATCTCTATTCCGGGCAGGGAGATGTAGCCGTTGCCCTTGGATGTGGTGTGAACCGACATCTTCGCACTATGGTTCTTCATGACCAGCACACCATTCAAATCGTGCTCACCCATCTCCGGGATTAGGCGTTGCAGTAACTCGCTGAGGTTGAGACGTTCACCCTCCTCCATCCGAATGGTGAAGTTCTGCTCCCCGGGTGTCAACTGGTTTTTCGGAAAGAGTATATTACGGAGTCTGTGGGCATCGGCTTTGGAAAGCACAAGCCGGGCCAGCTGGGTTGTGGCAGATTCTGAGCAGATGAAATCATCGCGAAGGCTCAGAATGGAGGCACCATTTTTCGCAAGAAAGTCAATATAGATGTGATGCGCCGGGGTGGCATACAGCTCTGCTTCTTTCTGCACAGCTTGCACCGTACTCAGAATCTGGCGCAGCTCTGTTTGTTGAGAGGGGGAAAGTGAGATAGTGCTATGTTTTGCGGTGTCGCGGATATGGCTTTTTCTGATTCGGATGGAATCACAGGTTTTCGCTGCTGCTTTCACTTTGTCGGCAAACTGTTTGTTGGCTGCTATATCTTTAGGTGAAAGTTTTTTGCTTTGCTGTCGGGGGGCTGCGTAGGTGGCATCTATAGTCGCCTGCTGTTGTTGCTGTATGGTGAGCCCGTAACAGATGTCACACGGCAGACTGAGGGCAGAAAGGACAATGGAGCCGGGAATATCTATGGCCACAAAGGCCAATATGGATGCCGGCACTGTCCAGTATCGGTGAGGTGAGGGTATAGGCGAACTCAGGTTGATGGGGCGGTACTCATTGCCCACCGTATACCAGGGGTAGACATGCCGCATTTTTTCCGACTTTTCCTCAGGCACGGTGTATGCCGGTAGAGCCTCTCTCTTCTGCCCGGTATCCGGGGCGAAGTAGTATTGCTCCTGCAATACCTCTTCTATGTTGAAGTTTCGGTGCGGTAATTGGCTGAAGCTTGGGTCCTGGATGCTTATGGGATGATTCGGGGAAAGCAGTACCCGCTTGGTTTCTACATATTGCGTGTCGCCTACGCGGTAAATTTCCCAGTCGTCTGTGTCGATGGGGACAAGGAGGGCTTCGCTTTTCCGGTCGAAGTTGCTGATGGCTCCTGCGACATCCACTCGGACGCAAGCGGTAAGAGCGCAGACCATAAGAATCAGGAGTGTTGGGGTCGATTTCATTGTGTCGGCAGTTGGTTATTGCTCGTAAATTGTTGGGTCGGGTATACCGGCCGTTAGGAATGATTCCCGACGCTCACGGCAGGTGGCGCATTGGCCGCAATGGAGCTCGCGACCGCAATAACAAGAGTAAGTGTGTGCAAAATCCACGCCCAGAGAAGCTCCGATGGCGGTAATCTCCCCCTTTGTGTTGGCGATGAAGGGGCGGAGAATTTGGAGGTTGGCATAGGTGCCCAGAGAGATGGCAGAGGCCATGGCTGCCATGAAATCCTCGCGGCAATCCGGGTATAACGCATGGTCGCCACCATGGGCTGCTATCACAATGCCTTCTGCCCCGTTGCTCTCGGCTATCCCGGCGGCAATGGCCAGAAAGATGCCGTTGCGGAAGGGTACAACAGTCTGCTTGAGATTGTCCTCTGCGTAGTCGGCGGTCGGGATGGCGTCTGCTCCGCTGAGTAGTGCGCTCTGCAGGTGAGCGGAGATGCTGCACAGGTCGATTTCGTGGTAGGGTATGCCGAGCTCTTCTGCCTGCCAGCGTGCACAGGCGAGTTCTCGGGTGGCGTGGTTGCTGCCGTAGTCAAACGAAAGGGCGCACACCACCTCGTGGTGGTGGTGCGCCCAGTAAAGTGCGGTGGTGGAATCCAACCCGCCGGAGAGTAGTACGGCTACTTTCATGCCGGACGGTTTTCGGGCTTGTGTTCGGCTTCGCAGGTCAGCTGAATGCCGCCGCGCGCACCGAACTTACCGGTCACTTTCATCCATGCGGGCTCTACGGCAGCCACGAGGTCATCCAGAATGCGGTTTACGACCTGCTCGTTGAAGGCGGCATAGTTGCGGAAGGAGACGAGGTAGTACTTCAGACTCTTGGTTTCCACTACTTTTTCAGCCGGAGTGTAGGTGATAGTCAACTCGCAGCTATCCGGCTGCCCCGTTACCGGGCATAGAGAGGAGAACTCGTGCGTGGTGAGTGTTACTACATAAGGCCGTTGCGGGCTGCGGTTGGGGAATGCCTCAAGCTTTGCTTCCTCCGGGGTGCGGAAGAATTCGCTATGCTTGCCGAGCAGGGAAAGGTCTTTGTTGTCCATGTGAGATTTTGGGTTAAGCTTTGGTGAGTTTGTAACCGTCCTTGCCGTCTTTCATGGCCCAGCCGAGCTCGGCGAGCTTAGCGCGCAGGGCATCGGCGGCAGCCCAGTTCTTGGCCTGACGGGCAGCCCAGCGTTCATCGGCAATGGCTTTGATGTCTTCGGGTACCTCAATGTCGGCATCGGGGTCGGGTAATTGCAGACCGAGTGCCTCCATGATGAAGCGGAAGGCCTTCCACATATCAGCAGCGGCAGCAGGCTCCATTTCCGCCGGCTTTATGCCCTTAATGGCGCTGAATACATGGCCGAGGGCCTCCGGGCCGTTCAAATCGTCCTCCAGACTGTTCCATGCCTCTTGGAAGATGCCCAGCGCCGGAGCTTTCTTCACAAGGTCTCGGTAAGTGGGCTCTTTGGCGGTGCTGGCTTTGGCCAGTTCCTTATCGAAGCGCCCCAACTTGTTGAGAGCGCTGGTGGCGTCCTTCATACCGTTGAGGGTGAAATTGAGCGGGCGGCGGTAGTATGCACCGGCCAGCACATATCGCAGGGCGGCGGGGGTATACCCCATTTCCTGCAGCTGGTCAAGCGTGTACATATTTCCCAAGCTCTTACTCATCTTAGCGCCATCCACCAGCAGGTGGGTGACGTGGAACCAATGGCGTGCAAAATGGCCACCGCAGGCGCAGCGGCTCTGTGCAATTTCGTTTTCGTGGTGGGGGAATACCAAGTCCACGCCGCCGGAGTGCAGGTCAAAGGTGTCGCCCAAGTACTTATGGCTCATGGCAGAGCACTCCAGGTGCCAGCCGGGGCGACCTTCACCCCAGGGTGAGGGCCAGAAGTTCGGGCCATCTTCAGGGCGACGAGCTTTCCAGAGCACGAAGTCGGCCACGCTGTCTTTCTCGTACTCATCGGTATCGGCTCGCGTATTAGCTGTTTTGCCGAGATCGAGGTCTTGGCGGTCAAGGTGCGCCAGCTTGCCGTAGTCGGCATAGGAAGAAATGCGGAAGTATACCGAGCCGTCATCACTCTGGTAGGCGTGACCGGCGGTCATGAGCTTGTCTACAATGTCAAGCTGTTCTTTGATGTGCCCCACGGCGCTGGGCTCAACGTGCGGGGCAAGGCAGTTCAGCGCCCTGCAATCGTCGTGGAATTTAGCTGTCCACTTAGCCGTATATTCACCCAGAGGCATGCCCTGAGCCTGAGAGTTGCGAATGGTCTTGTCGTCCACATCGGTCAGGTTGCGGACATGCTTGGTGCGCAGGCCGCCGAGCTCGACCACGCGACGGAAGACGTCCTGTACAACGAAGGTGCGGAAATTGCCGATATGGGCTGCGGCATACACCGTCGGGCCGCAACAGTAGAAGCGCAGCTGCTTGCCGTCCTCTGCCTGCACGGGCTTCATCGCCCCCGACTGTGTATCATAAAGGTTTAACATAACGCGGAGAGTATGCGCTCAAGGGCGAGCGTTGTCAAGGAATGATGGCGTCAGCTTGCAGAAAATGCAGAGAAAACGACGGAAGTCGCCAATCTCTGATGAGCTTGTGGTCTGCGGCGCAGAAAATATATATTCGGATACCCCTCCCGCTAGTGCTCTAACGGTATTTTGCTTTACCTGATGGCGCAGTTGTGGTAACATACAGGCATGCGGATAGCCGTGGCAGTAGCTGTGCTGATGGGCCTGGTTGGGTGTCGACACGAAATGCGTGTCGATTCTGCGCGACCCGTGGTTCCTTATGTGAGCGGAACGACTGCGGAGTTGAAAGGCGATGTGGTATTGACCAACCGTCAGCAAGTGGCCGATTATACCCGCCGTATGATGGGGACGTTGGCTCCGTCTATTACTTTTCGACTGGAAATGTCCGGTGCTTATGATGTGGCCTATGCTGTTGCAGATGAATTGCTGAGGGATGGTGTGGCAGTTGCTTTTTCGGTGAGGGGAAAAGGTTCGCAGATTACACTTGTGCCGACATATGCTGATAATGAAGTGATGTTGGTTGCAATATCGAATCCCTCAATCAGAAGCGGCTTGAGCGCCGATAGAAAACGCGCTTTGGCTCTGGCTGAAAAAATAGTGAAAGATGTTTGCTCCGGGGCTTCTTCAGACTATGAACGGGCGTTGGCCTTGCACGATTATCTGGTGCTGAATTGTACATACACGCCTTCACTGCATGGGGTGGATACCGCCAATGCTACGGCCAGACTTCTGTTGACCAATCGTGGCGTTTGTGACGCTTATACGCGCACTTACCGTTTGTTGTTGAGTATTGCCGGTATTGAAAATAAATTTGTTGCCGGCATAGCTCAGGGAGATAATCATTGCTGGAATCTGGTGCGGCTGGACGGTCATTGGGTACATGTGGATTGCACCTACAGCGACCCTACCCCCGATGCTCCCGGTCGTGTGTGCCGCTCTCATTTTGCACTTACTGACAGCCTGATAGCCAGAGACCATTCCTGGAATCGGGATGGGTATCCTGTCGCTAATTCAGCTCAGTTGTATTATCCTTTCCGCTATGCAGCCTTCGATTCGGTTTACGATTTAACGCTGTGGTGCAGCAGACAGGCCGATAAGCCGGGGTATGTGACAGCTTATGTGGATGAAATTTATCGCTGCGGGGCTGATATGAAAACAGTGCAACTTCTTTTTGGTCAGGCTCATGCTGAACTTGGCCTGCATGTGGTGCGTTCATTTACTCTGGAGGATGCTGTACCCGGGGTCATTGTGTGCAAATGCGAATGAATTGCCGCTCCCAAGCCGAAGAAATGTTGAGCGTGCTGTTCTTTTGACTTGACAAAAGAAAGTGCAACGTGTATAGTCCCGCGCGCATGGCTACGGATATCCGCTTCAAACGTAACTTTTCTATTATTGCTCACATTGACCACGGCAAGACGACTCTCTCTGATCGTCTGCTGGAGTTTACCAATACCATCGGCGAGCGCGACAAGCAGGACCAGCTGCTGGATGCCATGGATCTGGAGCGAGAGAAGGGTATTACCATCAAATCTCACCCTGTAACCATGCGTTACAAGGCTAAGGATGGTAACACTTACGAGTTGAATCTGCTCGATACTCCCGGTCACGTTGACTTTTCATACGAAGTTTCCCGCTCTTTGGCTGCCTGTGATGGCGCTGTACTTATTGTAGATGCGGCTCAGGGTGTAGAGGCTCAAACTCTTGCGAACATGCATCTGGCTTTGGACCAGCAGCTGGAGATTGTTCCTGTTGTTAATAAGATTGACCTGCCCAGCGCCAATCTGCCTAAGGTGTACAAGCAGTTGGAGGATGTTGTCTGCATTCCTCATGACGAGGCTATTCTCTGCTCTGCCAAAGCCGGTATCGGTATTGAGGATGTGCTGGAGGCTATCGTGAGCCGTGTGCCTTCTCCCAAGCCCGCAGAGGATGATAAGCTTCGCGCATTGGTTTTCGACTCCGTATATGACTCCTACCGCGGTGTAGTATCTTACGTTCGCATGGTCAGCGGTACTGTTTCACGTGGCATGAAGGTGAAGCTCTTTGCGACGGACGAAACCTACGAAGTGAAAGAGGTCGGCGTATTTACCCCTAAGATGCAGGCTACGGAGCAGCTCGAGACCGGTGATGTGGGCTACATCATTGCCAATATGAAATCTGCTGCGGATGTTAAGATTGGTGATACTTACACCAATCTCTCCAATCCTTGTAGTGAGCCGCTGCCCGGTTTCAAGGAGATTCGCCCCATGGTCTTCTCCGGTATTTACCCGGTAGATTCTTCTGATTACGAAGCGCTGAAGGCTGCCATGGCCAAGTTGCAGATTAACGATGCCGCCTTTACCTACATGGGTGAGAGTTCAGTTGCGCTGGGCTTCGGTTTCCGCTGCGGTTTCCTTGGTCTGCTGCACATGGAAATTATTCAGGAGCGTTTGCGCCGTGAGTTCAACATGGATGTTATCTCTACTTATCCTTCTGTGATTTACGAGGTAACAAAGACTGATGGTACGGAAATGCTGGTGGATAATCCCAGCATTCTGCCTGACCCGCAGGAAATTCAGGAGATTCGTGAGCCCATCGTTAAAGTGTTCGTGATGATTCCTGCCGACTACATCGGTGACATCATGCGTATCGTAATGGAGAAGCGAGGCGAGGTTGTGCATACGGAAACCATTGACGATACTCGCGTGATGCTGACTTGCCGCATCCCCATGGCAGAAATTCTGGTGGATTTCAATGATAAGCTCAAGTCCACCACTCGCGGATATGGCTCTATGGACTACGAGTACGACGGCTATCAGGCTGCAAAACTGGTGAAGATGGACATGATGATTGCCGGTGAGCCTGTGGATGCTTTCTCCATGATTGTGCATCGCGAGCGTGCAGAATCGCAGGGGCGCGAGATTGCGCTTAAGCTTAAGGACGTGATACCAAGACAGCTTTTCACCGTGGCCATTCAGGCCTGTATTGGCGGTAAGATTATCGCCCGTGAGAGCATTTCCGCTATGCGCAAGAACGTGACGGCTAAGTGTTACGGTGGCGACGTTACCCGTAAGCGCAAGCTGTTGGAAAAGCAGAAGGAAGGTAAGAAGCGCATGAAGTCCATCGGCCGCGTGAATATTCCGCAGGAGGCTTTCATCAATGTGCTGAAGACCGGCGATTAAAGTAATTTTTTTCTATGACTACTGAATTATTTTATGAGACCTTTCATAACTGTCTCACCTCTTTGTTAGGAAAAAAATGGGAGGTCTTGCGTAGGGTATATAATCCTCAACGTGGAGATAAGGTAGACCTTAGAGGGATAGGTAAGAATACAGCCCTTGTCTTGTGGGGTGATGAGTACTCTCAAGTCTTTCCCTCGGATTATTATAAAGCTGCCGGCGTTATAATTAAACCATATTGCCCAGAATCATGGATAGCAAGAGGGATTATTCCAATGACTGATGGGGCTATGATATATATGGGCGAATCGGAGGAACCGAGCAGTTGTTCTACTCGGTTGGGTAACGTATTTTACTCTGGTAATTTAAATTACCGTCGCACGGATGTTTTCCGAGCTGTTTCAGGAAAAAGTTTTGGTTATCCATTCCGTGTATCGAGTAATTATCCGATTACTGGCCAGTATCCTTTTGTGCATAAAGTGGAAGCCGTGATGATGCATACCCTTATTACAAAGTTATGTAGTAAGCGTGATTTTAGTAATCTTTATCCTGAGTCTTATATTGTTTTTAATAGAGGATTCATGAAAGGAGCTCTTTCGGTCGAGGAATATCATCGACGCTTGCTGAATTCAAAAGTAGCATGGTGTCCGGCAGGTTTCATGACTAATGAAACTTCTCGACTAATTGAGGCTGCAAGTGCAGGATGTGCCGTTATATGTGGAACTCTTCCCAAAACTGAGATATACAAAGGCCATCCTTTTTTGGAAATAAGCGACTGGCGAAGTGTATGCCGTGTGACAGATATGCTTTTGGCTGATAGCGCAAGGATGGATGATATGGGACAAAAGGCTCGCCTGTGGTACCAAACTCACTTTTCACCGGTAGCACAAGCTGAACGGATTGCCCGAGCTATCCAGAATAGATGATATATATTCTGTTTTTATTTAACGAAGAGTCTATATAGGTGACTTATAATCTATTCTGAATGAGAAAAATGGCAGGGATAACACCTGTCAGATACAGCAGGCAGAACACCCAAGCTCCCGTGGTGTTCTGCCGCGTTGTTAGTGCATAAGCGGGGATAAGGGGTAGAGCCGTTGCGAGCGCGATAGCCGGTGGGAGCCAGCTGTTGTTATGGCAGCTGCAAATGGCGCTCCAGCTTAGAGCCGTGGGGTACCACATAAGTGCCCCGGCCAGAAGAACAATAGGTACACTAAGCCTTTTGAGGCCAATAGAGAGTGTGGCGATGCTCATGACTGCCCAATGAGGGTATTGTATCTGCAAGGTCGGTATATACTCTATGCCGCAGCCACTATGAGACATGAGGGTGAGAACGATGGCGCTAAGGGCTATTTGGGCAGTAGCGTAAAGATAGAGGAAGGGTTTCACCTCGACATCCTAACACAGCGGTGGTGAGGGTGCAAGTCTTTATCGTCTTGCTATGTCGGAGTAATTGTGGTAGACTCACCGTGTTACATCATGAAAACAGGCTTAGTATTGGAGGGTGGTGCCATGCGGGGTATGTTCACGGCAGGCATTATTGATGTGTTCATGGAGGAGGGGATTTGTTTTGATGGCGTTATCGGTGTGTCGGCCGGTGCAGCATTTGGTGTCAACTACAAAACCGGGCAGATTGGTCGTGCTATTCGTTACAATAAGCGCTATTGCCACGATAAGCGATACTGTGGTCTGTGGTCGTTATTGCGCGATGGCAACATGTACAGCCGCGATTTTTGCTATGGCGAGGTACCTCTGAAACTCGATAAGTTTGATTTTGCTGCCTATAGCCGCAACCCTTTGCCTTTTTACGTGGTCGCAACAGATGTGGAGACCGGTGAGCCGGTTTACCATGAGTACGGAGGGCTGGAGGACCATGGGTTTGACTGGATTCGCGCCTCGGCATCTATGCCGCTGGTGTCGCAGATAGTCGAAATTGAGGGGCGTAAATTGCTTGATGGCGGCATTTCGGATTCCATCCCACTACGCTATTTTGAGAGCATCGGCTACAAGCGCAATGTGGTGATATTGACTCAACCTCCCATGTATGAGAAGAAGGAGAACGGTTTGCTCTTTGCTGTGCAGCTGATGTACCGCAAGTACCCTCAGCTTGTAAAAGCCATGCAAGTACGCCACCTTCGCTATAATGAAACCCTGCGCTATATCGAAGCAAAGGAACAGACCGGAGAAATACTGGTGATTCGGCCCGATGCTCCCCTGCCGGTAAGCCGGGTGGAGAGAAAGCCCGAGCGCCTGCAGGCCGCCTATGAAATTGGGCGCAAAATGGCTTATGCCCGCCTCGGCGAAGTAAGGGACTTTCTTATGGGGCATTATGAATGAATAGGCATAACCATAGAGATTTTTGACTTGCATCGGCATTGCTGATGCTGTAGTATTGTGTGGAGGTGTAGCCTTGGTTCTTGTTTCAGTATTTACAAGATATATCGTCCTATAACATAACAAATAGACACGCATGAGTATGTTTTTAACATATGCAGCCGGTTTTATTTCTGCTGCGCTTTTGTTTATTATACTGATTATTTATATTTTGTATAGAGTATGCGTTAAAATAGGCAAGGATAAGGCAACGGAGCAGAGAATAAACATATTGAAGCAGCCGGAGGAAAACTCTCAAAATCAATGCGTGCGCAACGTTGATAATGCAGATATGAGTCTGCCGGACGTTCCTATTCATAAATCCGAACTTGCTATCAATAGTTCTGATAATGAAAAGAGTCTTCCTTTTGGGGTATATTCTGATAAGACCGAAAATCAAGCTTCCGCATTCAAGATAGATGTTTTTGTTACTAGTAAATTGAGAACTGTTGTTGATGCTGCCGAGGAGGAGAATCTTCGAATGTTGATACTTGATCGTCTGGAGGAAATAGAAGAGGAAGAAGATGATATAGAGCGCCAAGTGTTAAAGTCTGTTGATTTATTAGACGAGATTTTGCAAATGCGTAACGCTTATGCTGATGAAAATGCAAGAGTGTTAGACGCTCTTACGCAAGAAATAAAACAACAGTTGTCGGATTTGGCATGTGAAATCCTGGATTCTGACGTATGGCAGCCGCTTGTTCAGAAAGCTGTTAAGATTGAGTATATACTTCCTGATGGTGAGCCTCCTGTCGTTTTTCAGAAACTTATTTCCGGAGTCAAGAAGAATGGAGTTGTTCTCCGAAAACAAAGTGTAGTGCTTCACAAAAGTAAGGTCATCATTTAATCACCATTACCAATTTTGTCTATGTTTGAATACGAGAATCCTGATGAGGAGCTTTCTTCAGTTGTTTCTATTTTCGCTCCGTTGGAATCAGAACAAAATGTTTATACGTTTGGTGACCCCTCGTTATTGGATTGTGAATTGCAAATGGCCCCGGACAACTGTGCCGTAGAAGCCGAACGTGCTATTATCAATATTTTTACCGATGCTCATCTTACTCAGCAGGAGGCAATGGATGAATCTTCCTCTCATGGGTGGTATCAGCCCGGTTGTGGAACCATGCCAGATGATGTAGGGCGGATGATGGATTTGTATGGTATACCCAATCATACGGTGATTGGTGCATCGATGAGAGATTTACTAGGGGAGCTGGCAATGGGACATGGAATTATTGTGCCGGTTGATTCCAAAGAATTGATGGACAATGGCCCTATGTCTGACTTAAGATTGTGGATGAGCAATAACTTTGGTGTTGATTATGGCGATCCGACGGCGAATCATGCCGTTATTGTTTCTGGTATTGATGTAACCGACCCCAGTAATCCCATGGTTATAATTAATGACTCGGGGGTACCAAATGGGAAGGGGTGTGCTTACCCGATGGACAAGTTCCTGCAAGCTTGGGAAGATAGTGATTGTCGTTATACCGCAACTGATGTTTCTTTACCTAGCAGTAGCATTCATGGTTCGCGTGACAATATGTTCACCGCTTTTGAAAATATATCACATAAATTCGATATGGGGGATATTGTCAGTTCAGTCTTCGGTTGCTTCGCAGGTGTATATACTGCCGCTGAGATATTGGATAACACCGGAGATGTTACTGCGGCCATAACGAATGGAATCGCTAAGACTATTGAAGTTACAAAAACTTCAGAACTTATGTTGGATGAATTGTTCAACAATGACGATTTTGTTGCTAACTTGTGATATTTTGACGTAGTGCCGATATTTTCTCTTTTTGTCTTTTTAATGATACTATGGAACAGGTAGTCAATTCAATTCTTACGGCTTCTAATTTACACAGTAAACTCACGGGAATTCCTGTTGATGGAGCCTTTACGGATAAGATAAAAGCTTTGGGATGTGGTATATTTCGTCTGCTTGTAATGGGCGAAATAAAAAAAGGCAAGTCATCATTTATAAACGCATTTCTTGGAGTAAAAAATCTGGTTCCGGTCGCGTCAGATATCGCTACTTCTACCGTATTCCAGATTCATTATGGCAAGGAAATAGGATATCGGGTTTTTTTTGAGAAAGCCACCGGCAAAACCCCGCTTCGTATCGATGCAGCTGAAATTGCCAGCTATGGTACAGAAGATGGAAATCCCGGCAATGAGAAGCAAGTCAGCTTTATCGATGTATCTTATCCATCTCCGTTGCTAAAAACCGGTCTTGTCCTTATTGACACCCCCGGTCTTGGTGGTTTGTATAAAGAGCACAAAAAGATAACGTGGAACTATGTGCCTAAGGCTGACGCTGTTTTCTTTGTTACTGATAGTGTGGAATCGCCCATCGGGATAGAGGAAATTGCACATCTGCAAACGGTACTTAACATAACAAGTCATCTTTACTTTGTGCAAACCAAGGCTTCTTCTGTAGACAAAGAGGCCCGTGCGTTACGCCGAAAAAATAATCTTAGCATTCTTTCTAAGGCATTAAACATGCCCGAGGAGAGCATTCCTTACTTTATTGTGGATTCTCTGCGTAAATTTTCTGCGGATGAAACCATGAATGAAAAAAAATTAGTGCGTAGCGGATATCCCGAGCTAATGTCTTATATTAATGACAGGCTGCTTAAGCAGAAGCATAGTCTTCTGGCTGCCAGAGCAGCCCGCCTTGCCGCTCCGATTCTCGCCGGGATAAGTAATAATATAGCAATTCGTAAAGATGCTCTTGCCGCAGATACTGTCGAAAAGCAGCAACAAGCTAAGCAGGATTTGGCAGAAACAGAAGCTGAACTCCAACAGTGGCAAAGTACTTGCTTGCCTGATCTTCGGACGAAAATAATGCGCAGCTTTTCTGCTCTGAAGGATGATTGTGAAAGGGATTGTGCGCAGTTTCGTCTCAATGGTCCGATACATTCGCAATTAGAAAATATTATTAATGCAGCGGAGGATAAGAAAAAGTTAACCGAAACTATTTCAGATATCAGCGATAAATTGCCTGAAATCGCAAGTGAAAGCTTTAAACAAATACGCTTGAAATTGGAGAACGGCATTGCTGAAATCGTAAAAAATCTCTGCAAAGAATCCGATTCTTCACATATTTCCTTGGTGAAGCCGTCTCAGGGTACGAGTAAACTGACCCTTACCGAAAACCAGTATCTAAAGCAAGTGGTAGAGAATATCTCCAAAAAAGATAGTGCTTTTACTACCATATCCCGGGGTTCCATGGGAAGAAATGTGGGCTCCTCCATAGGGGCGAAAATCGGTAGCGTTTTAAGTTTCTTTATTGAAGATGAAGATACCGCTTTTTTTGTTGAGGGAATAAGCTGTATAGCCGGCTCGATATGTGGAATCTTCCTGGCAAAAAAAGAATTATCCCATCAGGAAGTGGCTCAGTCAAAAAACTTGACAATAAATGCTCTGAGTAAGTGTGTATCATCCGTCTACTACGATATAACCAGAAGCATACAAGATTTATTTAAAGGATTTAATAACACCGTTGAAGATGCATTGACCCAAGCAATTCGCTTCCGTACAGAAGAGTTACATAAAGCTCATGCCGAGTTAGTTGAACGTGCGCGTATGAGTGCGACTGAGCTAACCAAAGCAAAAAATCAGCTCGTGCAAGATGAAGCACAGTTGCGCACTATAATGAAGGCTATTGAGCCTTGGATGTCCCAAACTGCTAAATAAAAACGTATATGCAACAGAATTCTTCTCTGTCAGCCAATAACTTACATGTTACTTACAGGTCATCTCTATTGCAGTTAGCTGATGCTCTGGTACCTTATACTTTTTTACGTCGGAAAGAAAATGAATTGAGAGCGATTGCTGATAGTTTGCAATCTCCTTTCAATGTGGCTGTATTCGGACGTATGGATACCGGTAAGAGTACTCTAATTAATGCTCTTATTGGCAAGCCTTTGGCTATTACCGGGGTGGGAGAAACTACTGCAACCATTAACCGCTTAACATATGCTGCCGATGACCGCTTGAATCAGTTTACCGTACATTGGCAAGATTCTCAACCTGAGAATTTTCCGTTGGCGCGTTTGGCTTCGGACTGGACCGGTAAAGGAGCTGCGGTATTGGCGAGGGCGCATAAAACATCTTGGTTAGAGCTTTATTCGGATGCACCGATATTGCGCGAAATTTTCATTACCGACACACCCGGTACTGAAGCGACGGCGCTGGAGCACGAGCTTATTGCCAAACAATTCATCAATGGACAAGAAGCTGATGCGCTGCTTTATGTTTTCCCTCCTGTGGGGAGAGCGAGAGATGAAGCTGATTTGCAGGCATTTCGAGATGGTTGCCTGCCTGGTTCATCTCTGGATAATAGCGTGGCAGTCTTGCATAAGTGGGATACCATTTTCTGGGATGAAGACGATTGGCAGTCCATCCTTGTGAAGGCCAACCGAGTGCAAGAATTCATGCAGGGACTTGTTTCTGCAGTTATTCCTGTGAGTGCGCCTCTTGCTCTTCTTGCTAAAACAGCTCCTCTCGATTTTTGGAAAAAATGTACCGATGTTCTGAACAGTTTCGATAAAGAAGATGAACTTATCGAGGTGTTGAGTGGCGATGATGATGAGAGGGAAGATGTACCGGAACTGGAAGCTCTGTATAGACAGGCTTGTGGCTTGGGGTGCAACATATCCAGCTTCCGTATCATGCTGCGTCATCTATACCGCCATCAGGCGAAAGACCCCAAGGAACTTGTTTATGAGCTAAGTGGCATACAGAAGCTTGAGCAATTGCTGGATCGTCAGATTTTGTCAATGCGCTCTGTTATTCAGCAGCGGCAGAACTGTGCTCGAGCTCGACGAGTGATGGATGAGGTATATACGGCAATTGAGCAGGAACTCGCCAGACAGCAGACGGATATTGATATGATGGAGCGTATCTACGATATGTTGGCCGGTAAGGATGAACAGGCTCAACGTTGGATAGACCGTCATCGGGGTGTGCTGAAGATTAAACAGGAAGAGTTGAAGAAAGAATACCTTAATCTGGATATATTGCGCTTGAGGGTCAGGGATTGGTCGGAGGCAATTACAAGTGTTCATGATCTCATTCCTTGGCTGCGAAATTACGAAAAACTTGGCTTATCTGAAGAGGTGGCCGGTTCCTTTATAGGTTATTTAAAAGCATTGCTTCCCAATGCTGAGATTTCATCTGATTTGACTATCGTTGAGCTTATGCGAATTTTGCCATTTATCAACCAGTTAGATGCCAGTCCGGTGGTTGAAGATAAGGAAAAGGCCGTACGCCTTCGTCATTGTCTTATGCAATGGTTCAGTCAACATCAACATTCATAATTTATACTTTAATCGTCATGAAAGCTCTCTCTATTGGTATCGATTTCGGTACAACAAAAACTTTAGTTAGTCATATCAACCCACAAACAGGCATGCCGGAGACTTTACGTCTGGGGCGTGGGCGTGACTATATTCCTACTTCTGCCTATGTGGATGCTGATGGCCAAATAAGTTTTGGTGATGATGCTGATGAAATGTTGGAAGACTTGCGAGGGCGTTATCTTCGAGGGTTTAAGATGAACTTGGGCTCTTCGACGCCGCTGCACATGTATCTGGAAGGTGGACAACCTCGTTTGCTCACTGCCAAAGAGTTGGTGAAAGCTTATCTTCGTTTTATTCGACAGCTGGTGCAAGAGCGCGTTTATTTAGGGGAGGAAATAACGGCTGCTACTATAACCCGCCCGGTTAATTTTTCGCCGGCTCAATGTTTAGAGCTTGAACAGGCTGCAAAGGAAGCAGGTTTTGACTCTGTTAAATTTACGACGGAGCCGGAGGCGGCTGGGTTGGCTTTTTGTCGAATGAATGCTGCGCAGGCTTTTAAACATAGCGCTCTCATTGTGGATTGGGGAGGCGGTACCCTTGATTTCGCTTTGGTAACTCGAAAAGGAGATGCCATCAGTACACACAGTAATTTGACAGATGGTGATACTACCATGGGTGGTGAAACATTTGATGAAAAGCTGTGGAATTATACGGAAAAAACGTTGAAGGAACAAGGAGTTGAACGTCTGAATGTTACAACTCAGCTTCCGAAAGTTCGTAGGGCAAAAGAGCAACTTAGTACTAAGGATAATGTTACTCTGCGTTTAAGTTATGAAGGCGGAACTTGCCCCCCTCTTGCCCTCAGTCGTGAAATTTTCAATAATCTGATAGTAAAGGAAATAAATGAAGCCGTAGAGAAGGTTTTAAAATTGCTTGGTCGTATACCCAATGACCAGAAGCCCGAAATGCTCCTTTTAGTTGGCGGAAGTAGTACAATACCGCTTATTAAAGAAAAGCTGGTGACTCACTGTCAGTTGCCGGCTCATAGCTGGCATTACTCTCGCGAAGCCGTTGCGATGGGCGCCGCTTTATGGGAGCAATCTATTACCAACGGCAAAGAAGATGGGTGCTCGATTGTTTTGAAACATCCCGGGGGGACCCCTTTTGCCTTAATTCGTGCATTGCCTTCGCTTATTAGCAGCATCAATTTAGAGCAGGCAATGGAAATGATGGAAAAATTGCCTGTTACACTTGTGGAAGGTGTTAGTGCGGCTAAAGCTGAGGAACTATCTAAGGCATTATGTAAATTGGGGGCTGATGTAGAAATTGTTTCTAGTGGTATGGGGCATAATTCAAAGAGGTCAGATAGCGCCTCCTTTAATTCAATCGCTGAAGTGGATAACAGCGGTTCAATTCCTACTACGTCCGATTTAATACAGGCCATCCATCAGAAAAATGCTAACTTGCTCAAGAAGATGTTGAGACAAGGTGCCGATGCTAATGGCTTGTACAAAATTGGGCAGTCGCCGCATGAAAGTGTGACCCCGCTTGTTGAAGCAATTAGAACGCAGAGCCTTCCGTGTGTGAAAGTTCTACTGGAAAATGAAGCCGATCCGAATCAAGTCATTCCGGTGGGTACTACCGCGCTTCATGAAGCAGTTGAGAACAAAAATATAGATTGTGTACGGGTGTTGCTTTCAGCCGGGGCTAATATGGAAGCGATGCGTTCTGACGATACCTATTATCCTGCTGGTACGGTTCTACACACCGCAATTTATCATAATCAGCCGGAAATAGTACAACTTTTACTCCAATCTGGAGCGAAACTTCAGACTGTTTGCCACGTTACCAAGGATTCTCCCTTATCTTTGGCTGCGAGAAAACTCAATTATGAGTGCGTACGGCAATTGTTGGAGGCAAAAGCTGACACAAGCCATTGTAATTTCATTAAAAATACACCTCTCCATGAGGCCTTATGGGGCTATACGCCTGAAAAACACCATAGCTGCTTCAGTTGTGTTAAATTATTGATAGAACATGGGTGCAACATTAACGCTGCAAATGAAGACGGCGATACGCCGCTTATCATTGCATTGCAGCGCAAAGCATATGCTTTGGTTCCCATATTGTTGGAGGCCGGCGCTGATGCTACCTTGCGTAATTTTGAAAATAAGGCTCCGTATCACTATCTCCCTGCTCTTCAGGGGGTATCACAAGTGGATACTCTTGCTTTGATAGATGAAATCGTAAACTTCTCTCGAAATGAGTTTTTGAGTTTTGTTGATATTCTCAGGAATCGTCAACGTATTAAGTTGAAGTATGATGAAGATATTTTGGAGAAAACTCAGTCATATACTTCCCAAATTTTCAGAGAATCTCAACTCGCTCTTCATACCATTGGCGAGAATGTACTCGAGCTTCTCACTAAGAAGGGCGGAGACTCTCGATTTATAAATGTCTATAGAGTCCATTTTAGTCGAGGGAAAATTAGTAATCTTCTTACACCGTTGAAAAAGTTACAAAAGTCATTGAAGAAAATGGTGGAAGATTCATGTAGCGGAGGTTTTGCCGGTAAATTGATTGGTGGGTTAGCTGCTACTGTTATGTTGGCGGCTAACGGTGGAAATGGTGGCTTGGGGGTTATTAATAGTGGCGCTAACTTGGGTGGCATGATTCAAAAGAAAATCACCAATAGCGGAACTACCAAACAGCTCAATGAAGAATTGGATGATTGTATAGATGCAATCATAACAGAGCAGGAACGTTCATTCCCATTATATTTTGCTTCTATACCCCTTTTAGCTATGCTGGAGAGCGATGAGTCTCAGGAGGAAGATAATTATGAGGAACTTCGAGACGCGATTGCTGCCAATGAGTTGGGAACAGTATATGAATTGCTGAAGATGGGCGTGCCTTCTTCAGTTCTGAAACAAATGCTTGAATATGCGACCTCCGAAACGATGGAGAAACTTATCTTGAAATACATTTAATATTTGTTGTAAATAATATGAACAGCGAAGTACCAACGATTTCTCCTTTTTGCCTTACTCTTCTGAATGGAGAGGCCGCTCCTTTGGCCATAGCGAAAGAAATAGTAAAAGAACTTCCGGATATTCAATTAGAAGATGCAATGCGCCTCGTGAGGAAAGCTCCCAAGCTTCTTTCAAAAAGCCAGGATGAGGCTGCGCTGCAAAAAATAGCTGAATCTCTTACAAAAGCCGGTGCTGAGGTTGAAATTACACATGGCGAAGTTGAACCGGAGTATGTCCCACCGAAGCAGGTAGATGCGCGAAATTGTCAAAGCATATCTCCTGAGCATGCGAGGTTAAGATTAATATTTCAACATAATTTGACTCCTAATACCTCCTTATTGGAAGCAATTCGTCTGGATAACCCAGCAACTCTGATAAAGCTTCTTCTTGCGACCGGGGCTGATATTAATACCGCTGATAAAGACGGAACTGTGTTACATCAAGCTGTAATAAGTGGCAATTTAGAGGTAACGAAACTTTTGCTTTCCTATCCTCAAATCGATGTGTCTGCTGTAGATGCAAGCGGAATGACGGCTCTTGACTATGCTGAACAGTACGGAACTCGTAAATTCAATATCTTCAATAGTAATAAAACTGTGGCTGACAGAGAGGCAATTCTCGTGCTTCTGAGAACTGCTCATTCTGATAATGGTAGTTCTTTTACCCAAAATCTGGATCAGCTCAATAGCCTCTCTGAATCATTGTCTAAAGATCCTTTTTGTGATTTGTCGATGTATTCTCCGGAGTGGATTCGAAATGCTGCTCAACAAGCCCTCCGCAATGAATATCATATAAATACGGACAGCTATAAAGCGAGTTTGTTGTCAGCTGCAGAAAAAGGCAATTTTGCTATGATTCGTCTTTTGCTTATGGCCGGAGCTGATGCAAATGAAACAACACTTCGCGGCAAATCTGCTTTGTATTTAGCCGCTGAACATGGCCATTTATCATGTGTGCAGTTGCTGACCCAGCAAGCGAAAGTTGATGTTAACGCTGTTCCCAATTTTTCAACGTCAACTCCTTTAAGCATAGCTTCTGAGAACGGACATGTAGAGGTAGTTACTTATTTGTTGACTCTACCTGAGATAGATGCCAATACGGCGTCACCTCTTACAAAGGCTTGCCAAAACTCACGCAAAGCATGTGTGGAGGCTCTTTTGGCATCTCCTAAGGTGGATGTTAATGCAGACTCTCCCCTTCTTACCGCATTAATCTATAATCATGATTGTGCCAATCTTCTTCTGGCTGCACCGGATATAAACATTTGCCAATTAGGCTCCAATGGTACTTCGCCTATTCATTATGCCGCAAGCAACAATCTAAAAGATTTACTTTGGTCTATGCTTGTTATGCCTAATGTTGACCTCGAGATACTGGATTCTAATGGCAACACTCCTCTTTTTGTTGCGGCTCAAAGCGGCAATTCTGATTGCTTGTATTACATTTTGAAT
>JAFZHC010000030.1 GCA_017555025.1 Akkermansia sp. | reverse complement strand
GGGGTTGGAGAGCTCGAAGTTGGAAATGCGGTTATTGGGGTGAGTTCTGTTCCAATAGGCGATTCGCTGGTTCTTGCTGTAGCCGTAGCCACCTACCGGGCCAAGCCATGTACCCATGCCGCAGTCCATGGAAGTCACCAGCTTGTTCAGGTTGGCGAAGCCCCGGGGGAATCCGACATGGAAGTCCCACAGACTATTGAAATCGTCCCAGCCATCATCAATCACGAATGCGTCAATTTTGGTATTGCGCTTTTCAAACAACTCACGCTTCCACGTCTTGGCTATCCCCATGGAGATAGCCTCTGTGGTGCGCTTCATCGGGTCTTTGAAATCGTGGCGTACAATACCTACCTCGTACCAGTCGTTGTAATGAACCATGGTGCGGTAGGGTACGGGCTTCTCGCGCTCAATGTAGCTCAGGAAGGAACGGCGCTGCTGGTCGGGGGCAAACAGACCGATGACGGAATTTACTTTCCACGGGCTCTTGGGCAGAAGCTTGGTCTTGCGAACCCAGCTGCCACGTACCAGGTTATCGGGTACGGCGGCACTTGCTTCCTCGGGGCTGCCCATAGGCAGCGACAGGGAGATGCTGCCGGTGCTGGTCAACGGCTCGGTCTTCGTCTCTACCCAATAACGCAGGTGATACGTCCCGGCTGCGGGAACGTTAATGCGGTACTTTGCTCTTTTGGATTTTTGGCCTGTATAGCCGGGGTGTACGTCCTCAGTAATGACTTGCCCACTTGCGGACACTAACTGCACAGCCACAATATTCAAACGATTATTGCCACCTTTGTATTGGAAATCCACTACCAGTTTACCGGATTCAGCAAAGTTCACCGGACCCTCGGCCACCATCAAATCACGCAGAATCGGGCCATTCTTGGCATCATACTTCTTACCATATACGGCACCGAAACTCTCCGGGATATTGAACACACTACCGAACATCTGCGGCTTCCAAGCCTCAGCATTCCATGTATCCTCCTGCACGCTGCCTTGCTGCCCCACGGTCATGAACGACATCGGCGTCTCCAGCCCCATAAAGAGCTTGTCTGTCACAACCACAGTACCATTGGTGGTGTTGCCGGAAATGGTGGGAGTGCCCCCGGCTGCGGTGGGGATGACCTGCAACGGAGTGATGGTATTGAAGTAGACCGGCTTGCCGGAAGCCTTAATGGTGTATTCCTGCCGCAGATAGTGAGAACCATCGCGCAGTACGGCTCGCCACTTAACGGAGAATGAGCCATCAGGAGCGGTGAACGTGGTGCTGATAGCCTTGCCCGGCAGTTGCTTCGAGACGGTCAGGCTGCCGGGGGCTCCTTTCAGGTCGACAATCTGAGGAGCAGTTGCGACCATGTCGGCGGAGCTCAACTCGCTCTTGTCGGCCAGAGTAATGCGGAACAGAGGCTCCCCTCCGTCAACCAGCACCGTGCCGTCAGCGGCTTTGAACCCGCCGAAATACACGCCGCCATCTTTCCATGAGAAGTCGGCACTCAATACCTCATTGCTCACAGTATAGGTAACACCTTTCTGAGAAGCATTTGCTACTCCCGGATTTACCCCCGGATATTCCACCGCAGCAGAGCTAACCCCTGCTGCAGCCAGTATAGTTAAAAGAAATGTTTTCCTAAGCATAACAAGTAAACGATTATCACGTTCCTTTTATCATTCTACTAAATTGAAAGCCCCGTAGCAAGCGAGAAAACTGAAGTTGCATTGTGTGATTTTGCTCTATAGTTGAATGGCAATATGTTACATTTTTTTCTTCAGTTTCAAGTAAATAGCCCAAGCCATACTCAAAAATGCGTTACACTGATCAGGATATAACAGATTTTACATTGGCCTTAGAAAATCAATATATTTGCAGTGGTTGTCATCTATCGAGTCCTGCGCAGTCATAGCGCTGATGGCTCTTTTCGCTTGATTCCGGGCGTTTAATTTGATAGATTCATACCATGTTAAGGAACTTTCTACTTACGCTGAGCTGTTTGGGCTGCACCCTTTCTGCAGCACCGGCTCCCGAGCCTTATGGCCCTCTTCCTACAGAGCAGCAAGTGAAATGGTTGCGCATGGAGTGGTATGCTTTCGTTCATTTTGGTCTTAATACCTACACCAACCGAGAATGGGGCTACGGTGATGAATCTCCCAAGCTCTTCAATCCCTCTGATTTTGATGCTGAGGCTATTGTGCGCACCTTTAAGGGCGCCGGTATGAGTGGTATGATTTACACCGCCAAGCATCACGATGGCTTCTGTACATGGCCTACAGTATCTACCACTCATAACATCACGCTTTCCCCGTGGGAAGGTGGCAAAGGTGACGTGGTAAGAGAGTTTGCCAATGCCTGTCAAAAGTATGATTTTCCTTTCGGTACTTACCTGTCACCCTGGGATAGAAACTGTGCCGAATATGGTCGAGCCGGGTATCTGGATGTGTACTACAAGCAGATTGAAGAACTGCTGACCCAGTATGGACCGATTTTTGAAATCTGGTTCGATGGCGCCATGGGCGGGGATGGTTTCTATGGTGGAGCTCGCGAGAAACGCAATATCGGTCAGGCTGACCGCTACTATAATTACGAGCAGGTGGTGAAAAATATCCGGAAACTCCAGCCGGATTGCATCATTTGGGGCGCAGCCAAGCGTGGCGATGTGATGTGGGGTGGTTCGGAAAAGGGCTTTGTGAAGTACCCGCTCTGGAATGTACAGAACAACAAGTGGTTATCTTTGGAGGGTGACACCCCCATCAATCATCGTGGTTGGTTCTGGCACCCCGGTCAGGCCGGCAATGTGAAATCACCGGAGCATCTCATGGATGTGTACCTCGCAAGCGTGGGGCGCGGTGCTAACCTTATTCTCAATCTTGCGCCGAATCGCGATGGCCGTCTGGACGCCGCCGATGTGGCCTCGTTGGAAGCTTTTGGCAGAATGCGCTCCCGCCTGCTGGAGAAGGACTATGCCCTAGGCGCAGAAGTGACAGCATCACAGGTGCGAGGCAATGATAACCGGTACGATGGCTCTCAGTTGACCGATGGTGATATGGAAAGCTACTGGTGCCCGGAAGATGGTAATACTACCCCCACAGCAGAAATCAAGCTCGCCGCCCCCGCTACGTTTGATGTCATTCGTCTGCGCGAGCAGATTCGCCTCGGCCAGCGTGTAGAGGCTTTCCGCGTTGAGGCGATGATGGATGGCAAGTGGCAGACCATTGTGGAAGCCGGTCAGCCCGGTCAGGTGGAATCCCAATTCAACCTGCGGGGTGGTAAGGGGCACACCATCGGCAATCAGGTGATGCGTTGGCTCAGCCAGCCGGTTACTACCGACCGCCTGCGACTTAGCATCACGAGAGCCAAAGCTTGCCCCTGTATCTCAGAGTTCTCCCTGCTTAGAATGCCCTCGGCTGAGGAAGCCAAGCAGGTTACTGAGGATGATAGTGCAGATAAACCGCTCGTCAGCAAGACTTGGAAGTTCAGCGGATTTGCAGCGGAAAAAGCACCGCTTGCCTTTGATGGCAAAACCGACACGATGTGGCATATTGCTAGAACGCCCTCGCATTTTGTGGTCGATATGCAACAGACTCATACCATCAGCGGTTTTTCCTACCTCCCGCGGCAGGATGGTGTGACCAACGGGATGACCTCTCGCTATCGTGTTGAGCTTAGTCTTGATGGCAAGAATTGGCGTGTAGCTGCCGAAGGTGAATTCGGTAATCTGCGTGCTAACCCGGTGGAGCAATTTGTAACATTCGCTCCCGGAAAGGCGCGTTATTTCCGCTTCTTCTCAACAGCTGCTCTGGATGGCGTTGGCAGCAGCGTGGCAGAAATGAAAATATTCGGTCAGGCACCTGCTAAATAATGTGAGTAACAATTTGACCGAGCTGCCAAAACACGTCAAAATTATCAGCAAGGCCGCAGTCCCCGGGGACTGCGGCCTTCGCATTTCTGACGAAAATAATGAAGCATATATCCGGAAGCAGCAGTCGAAAGAAGGACGATACCAGCATTTCTAATGCTGATGTTATGGTTCATTTTCGAGATTCAATCAGTTAGAAAAAAAGCAAACATTTGAGTCTTGCTTGAAGCGAAAAAGGAAAATCGGCAAAAGTGCATCATTTTCAGTAATTTTCCACTTTTTCGCTTGCATCAGCATTAGAAATGCAGTATATATTTTCTCAGCGGCTCAGGAGCAGGTCTCTCAGCCTCCCGACGCGCGTGGGAATGGGTATCCCTGAATGAGCAGCTCAAAACTCTTAAAAATAAAATATTACAATCATGAAAAAAACACTCATTGCGCTGATAGCTCTTGCCGGTGTTTCTGCAGCAGATACTGCAACAACCCCGGAGGAACTTACTTGGACTACTCTTACTATTACAAAACCCGCAAATGGTGCTCTTAGCTCAGGTAATTCCGTAATCGATTGGAGTGAAGCTACGGGAGATTTGAAAAATAGCTGGGAGTTGAGTTTTACTCTTGATCCTTCTCGTCTTGACAACCAGTATCTCTTCGGCACTGTAAAAGGTAGCTCAGGTGCAGACGGTTACACTCTTCAGATTTCGAAAGACGGAACAATTTGTCTGAACAAAAATAAGTCAAATAAGGTGTTGTCTGTGGGGGAATATAGTGCTACTGATACTGCTGTTGCGATTACGTTGCAGTTCGTAAAATTTGTTGATTCTGAAGGTGAGTTTGACAGCGGCATCTTCACTCTTACTGTAGGTGATGCTACTGGCACCTATACTGTTGACTCAATTGATAATACAATTTTTACCAAGGGTTCCAATAATAATGTTTGGACGAATGGTGGCAAAGAAGTGCTCTCCGGTATCAGCCTGAAGTATGCTGGTTCTGTTGTTACCCAAACAATCCCCGAGCCCACCACGGCTACGCTTTCATTGCTTGCTCTTGCTGGCCTGGCTGCACGTCGCCGCCGTCGCTGAAGCTTTGGCGTGACACGCCGCAAGTAAGACTATTTTCAGTAAATGCAAATTTGAGCCGTTGCCCCGAAAATGGGACAGCGGCTTTTCTTTTGTGACCGGGCTTAGATGTGGGGAAGTGTTTCTGAGGAAATAAGAAGCAGCCCGCAGAAGATGAGGCCGCAGGGGATGGCCAAGGCGCTTTCTGCTGCAAAGAGGGCTACATTGCCCGCGGCATCGGCACACCATACCGGCCCCCATACCAGATAGTAGCCAAGAGAGCGGGTGCCTTTTTCGACGGGCAGGCGAGGGGTGGTGCAGTAGGCGGTGCTTCATGTAGAGGGGGTGTTTTGGGGCTGCGGTGTGGCTTCCGACGTGGGGGGCTCTTCCGGGGCGTCTTGCGTGCAATATTCGTAAAGAGTGTATATTCCGCCACAGGGAAGCGCAACGGTAGCTCCGACTACAGCTCCGCCCAGCAGCAGGGCATTCCCGGCAAGCGACAGCGGAACATCCACCCCCACGGCGATGAGACCCCCTAGCGGATAAGCGTAGTATTTGTGAGCATCGGTATGCGGTTCGTAACCACTCATTACATCGATGTCGCTGAGGCTGCTTCCGCGTTCAGACAGGCGAACGGCTTTTGCAGGTAACTCTGTAAGGTGAGATGAATACCGGGGCGCAGACCAGCTCACATACAAAACATCGCCATTGTTTTTATCTGAATCCGAACTATGTAAAAATGCTGCCGTCTTCCGCAATTGTGTATAGCCATCTCTTACCTTTATGTAGACGGGTTTGCCTTGCTCCTCGATGGGGGTAAAACAGGGCGCAGCGCCGCCGCGCACTACTAAAACTCTGGCGGGTATATCGTTGGTTGCCTGCCCGCCACGTGCGGGGCCGATAAAGCCCTTGGCATAGACGGTATCGCCTACGCGGTAGAGTTCTATATTTTTGAGGTCTTTCACCCAGTAGGCCTCATCCACTATTTTGGCGCGGTTCCATACATAGCGGTGAACTGTGGTAACGCAGGAGCTGAGCCCCGCCGCAAGGCAGAGCGCTGAGGTAGCGAGTATTCGGTGGAGCGGGTGCATGGTTTTACCAGAGGATGGGAGAGAAGTTCTATTATATAGACGCTCGAGCCGTTCTTTCTGTTGAGTGTAATGGAGATTTTTTGCGCTATTTACGAAGAGTGAGAGATTTCGTTGAGCGAGGTGGGGGATTTTAAGTTAGAATAATTCTAAAAAACGTGACAGCCAAAAAGTCTGTGCTTGCGTTGGTGGGGAGAATGAGGTAAAATACCCGCGCAGCGGGAAAAGAGCTTTCCGCTACAGGAATCAAATAACGCAAGCCTCATAGAATCAACAAGATGATTAAGGTAGCCATCGTAGGATACGGGAATATCGGTAAGTACTCAGTCGATGCACTGCGTGCTGCTCCGGATATGGAATTAGTAGGCATTGTACGCCGTGAAGGTAGCGCCCCCGTGCATGGGATAAAAACTGTGTCCAACATCGACGAACTCGGCCAGGTGGATGTTGCGCTGCTCTGCACTCCGACCCGTAGTGTGGAAGAGACGGCTCTTCCCCTGTTGGCCAAGGGTATCAATACAGTCGACAGCTATGATATTCATGGCGGCATCGTCGATTTGCGTCGTTCTTTGGGCAAGCAGGCTCAGGCCAACAATGCCGTGGCCGTTATTTCTGCCGGCTGGGACCCCGGTTCCGATTCGGTCATGCGCACGATGATGCTGGCAATGGCACCCAAGGGGATTACCTACACCAACTTCGGTCCGGGCATGAGCATGGGGCACAGCGTTGTAGCTCGCTCCAAGGCCGGCGTGAAGGATGCCCTTTCCCTTACCATTCCGACCGGTTCCGGTGTGCACCGTCGCATGGTTTATGTGCAGCTTGAGGAGGGGGCCAATTTTGCGGAGGTAGAGGCAGCCATCAAGGCTGATGATTATTTCTGCCACGATGAGACGCACGTGAAGCAGGTAGATGACATTGATGTGCTGAAAGATATGGGACACGGTGTTTACATGGAGCGCAAAGGCGTATCCGGTACCACACAGAACCAAATCTTCAAGTTTGAGATGCGCATTAACAACCCCGCTCTTACCGCTCAGGTGATGGTGTGCGCAGCTCGTGCCAGCATGCGTTTGGCCGCCGGTTGCTACACCCTGCCGGAAATTCCTCCCATGGATTTCTGCCCCGGCGACCGCGAGGCTCTCATTGCTCAGCTGGTATAAGCCGCTAAGTTATATCATTCTTACTTTCAACCGGGATAAGGTAAAAACTTATCCCGGTTTTTAATTCAGTTCGTTGAGAAAAATAGGTATATTACCAGTATGATGCCGGCTAATGCGGGGATGAAGGCTCTGCCGACAAAGAGCAGAGAATAACTCAGAAAACCGCCGGTGAGACTCAGCGCCGCCCACAGGGGAACATTGCCGTAGCTCTCGTGGCAGCAAATGGTGCTATTGAGTGCAGCCATTGGCAAAAGTAACAGCAGTAGAGCGCATAATGCCAGCCATTCCCGAAGCCGGGGCAGCAGAAAGCTGCCTGTCCACAACAGCAAACTGCCGCCGGTTGCACGGGTCAGAAATTCCCTTGCCTTATCCACGCTTTCCGGGAAGCAGGATTCGCCAGTGTCGGCCAAGAACATCTGAATGTTCAGCGAGCTAAAGATGACGGCCAGCAGTATGGTGACAATGAAGAATATTTTTCTGGGGAGGGGGGACATGAAGGGGGGGGGATTATAAAGAAATAAGCGCTTGAGTCAGAATGCAGATACCAAGCGGGATGTTATACAGCACATACGCGCCGACGGTCGCAGCGGCACTCAGCCCGGCATCTGCTACCCAGAGCGGGGCTGTAATCGGCATCATGAGGTAGTTGGCGGTACTTCTTTTGGGGGTGAAATAAGCATTTGCCGGCATGTCTACCCTGAAGTAGGTGCAAGTACCCACAGGCTTTTTATCTTTAAATGCTTCATCGCTAAGTAACCGTTCGTCTGCGGGAATGTCTGCCGAGCCGCCTTGGAGCACATACAGGTAGTACTTTGGCATGCCTTCTCGGTACGACGGAATATCAGAGGCGGGGAACTTCTCAATCTCTCTATGCTTAAATTCGTAACAGTAACTTAGCAGAGCGCCCTTGGCCGGTACTTGGTAGTAAGGAATACGCGCGTACTTTCTGCCGTTGAGTTCAAAGAGCTTTACGGTATCATCCTTGATAGGCACATACACCATTTTGCCTACGGAGTCGGGGTAAGAATGCGTACTTACTGCTACCCACTTCACGCATGAACTGAGGCAAAGCAGGGCACCCAGAGCAAAGAGGTACAGAGGCATGAGGCTGAGGAGGCGCTTATTCATGTTGGCATTGAGGGGGCGAGGTGTTGTGTTATGGTTGGTGGCGCTCAGCGTTATCCGTCGCAAGCACTTTACCGTGAGCAATTCGCCATGTTTTTGCGGGGGAGTTGGTAAACGGGTATATCGGCAAATTGTAGGTAATACCTCCGCGAGAGATGCAGAGGCTCTTTTGTGATGTGAGGCTGGCGAGCAGCGCTTCCCCTTCCGGTGCGTCTGCCAATAATTGGCAGCACAGGTGAAGAGTGCCGAAGGGCGAGCAGGCAAAAATCAGGTATCTGCTGCCGCTTGTTCCTGTTTGCTGAGCTTCACTTAATTCCACTACAATAAACAGCGCATCCCATTGGTGCACGCGTGCCCGAATCTCTTTGCCGAGTTTCGGTAATTTGTACAGATGATGGTAGAGCAGTTCTTTGGTGTGCTCTTCCGTTATCGGAACGTCTGTCTCATGCCAGATGAAATGCGGGCAATCATCTAAGTGGAAAGGGATGCTCTGACCAACACGGAACGACTTCAGCGCCCACGGGTGCTTTTCTGTAAGAGTGGCGGTACCTTTATCGGCGGAGGAGAAGTTCAGCTGCCACTTGCTGTATCCGTACCCATCCGCTACCGGTTTTCCCAGCGAGGCTGTTACCCGTGATTCTTCATAAAACTCTTTTGTCTGAGGGTTATAGTTATAATGAATTTCGGTGGATAACACCGGGTATACTCGTTCCTGCTCGCTCAGGGAATCCATGGGGATGGGGTGACGGAGGACATAGCTGACTACATCAGACTCGGGGAAGAGGAAAGGCATTGGTGCGGAGGTGTGTTCCAGCACTAAAATTTTACCACGCATGGCTGTACTTGGTGAGGTGAGCGTGCAGGAGCAAACGCCACCCATTGAGCAGCTGAGGACAATGGCGGCCGGGATGTTGAGCAGGTGATTCATGGGAATGATTGGGTGGGGATATCTTACCAATAGTACCGGGTGTTGTAAATTTCGGGTATGACTTCCCCGGTGGGTGAATACAGAATTTGGTCCACCCTTATTATGGCTCGCAGCGGGTGGTCACGCAACCAGGCATCCACGGCGGGTGGCAGGTCGCATGGTTTATCTGTGTGAATGAGTAAGGATGCGTAGTAGCTGTTCACATTTCCACGGGTTCCGTAATAGGTAACACCTTTGGCTGCGAACTCCTTTGTCAGGTCTAGCTCATGTTCCAGCTTGTCTATGTATTCGTTACGTGTGTCGGCATCTGCCGCGTCAGGAATGAACCCGAGCAGCAGTACACCGAGTGCAAGTGCGGCTGATACCGTGAAGAGGAGTTTGCTCAGGCAACTCATAAAATAAACGGTGTGGAAAGTTACAGAAGAAGGTTGCCGAGGCTGATGACTGCGGCAACAAAACCCACGATAGCGGCAATGGCGGGGATGAGCCGGGGGTGTGCGCCATCCACGGCGATGGCATCGTTTGGGCACCGGGGATTGTAGAGCACGGTGATGGAGCTTTTGCCAATGGTGCTGTAGTCCGGGGCAGGGTGCTTCAGCTCGTGCTTGTTACCGGCCTCATCCGTATAGCTGTAGATGCCCGTGTAGCGGTTCTGTTGCGAATGGTGGTGAGTATGGTCGGAGTCTTCGCTGAAGCGGATAAGAGGTATCTGCCTGGGGACAAGTCGTACCAGCGTGCCGGTGGTCTGAATGCCGTGCCGACTGAGCCGATTTATTTTCAGCAGGGCGCGGAGGCCGAAGCACACCATCAACACACCGGTGATGGCAATGGCGTAGGGCATATATTCTTCAGGCAGAATAAAATAGAAAGTATCCATGGTGGGGTGGTGGTTATGGGGTCAGTTGCCAGTTGTACTCGCCGTGGTAAATCATTTGGCGGGTCATGCCGCCATCGATGCAGATGTTCTCGCCCGTAATGAACCCAGCTTTGTCGGAGCAGAGAAAGAGCACCATATCGGCAATATCCTCGGGTTTTCCCACTCTTCCGGCGGGGTGTTGCACAGCATCCGCTCCGCAGTACTCCACGCCATTGGTTTCAATCCATCCGGGAGAAATGGAGTTCACTCGTACCCTGCCGGCCAGAGATACAGCCAAAGCATGGGTGAGTGCGGCAATGCCACCTTTGGCGGCGGAATAACATTCAGTACCGGGCATGCTCATGCGATCTCGGCTTGATGATATATTGACGATGGCGGCACCAGCCGCAAAATGCGCCGATAACAAGCGGGTGAGCTGGTAGGGGGCCGCTACTCCCACTTGCAGTGCATAGTTGAACTCTTGCCAGGTGCAATCCGGTAGCCCTTTGAACAAGGGCGCCGCATTGTTGATGAGGTAATCCACATGCCCGTACTCGCTGATGACTTTGCGGCAAAAGCGCTCAATATCTGCCTCGCAGGCCAGATTGCCTACGAAATAGGGATTGTCCTGCACATCAAATGTGCAAATCTTCGCTCCGAGTGCGCGGAATTTTTCAGCAATACAGCGGCCTATTCCCTGTGCGGCTCCTGTTACAATGACAACTTTATCGGTAAAATTCATTCCGGTGATAGTATATGTGTTCTGAGCTCTGAGTCAATACTTGACGTTGAAAATTGTTACATTGATATCGAGGAATAGCGGTGGGGGCTTTAATGGTCTTTTGCTCCGTGTTTAAGGAGCAATTCTTCCATGCGTAACCACGCGTCGCGGTCCTGCAAGTCGGTACGTGTCAGCACGCGCCGGCACATAGCCAAGGGGAGGAAGCGGCGGTCGCCGCGTTCGGAATAACGGGAGGGCAACGCATTCGGGTCAGCTCCGTTTGCTAACATCCATTCCAGCTTTTGCAGAATGTCGGCCATGCTCAGCCCCTCGCGAATGGGTGGCGCCGCGAGAATGACAGCCTTTTGCACAGGGGTGGAATAGTATTCATTCGGCGTTACCTCCAGAGATAATTTTCCCTCCTGCAGAAAACGCTGAAGCAGAGGTAAAGAGTCGTGAATAGGCAGCACATCATACCATTCAATCTCTGTCAGCAGTCCTTTATCGTAAGCCCATGCCAACACCTCGACGCCGCCACCCTGCGCCGGAAGGTAACTTTCCACCACGCTCTGGCCAGGGCCGGGGTGCGTGATTTTCTGAGGCGTATTTCGGAGGTGGGCGGTATAGCAGATATCTCTGTTATCTCCCCATATTTGCTCGCCCCGTTGGTGGAAAAACTCCAGAAATCGAATCATCTCCTCTGAGGGTATATCGGCACTCAAAACGTACGCGATAAGTGTTCCGGAATCCCTTTTACTTGGGGTCGAGGGGCTGCACCCTCTGCGTACTAGTGAGCGGGCAAGCTCCCATTCACGGCACATGGCGGCTTGCAGAGCCATGTTTATGGTGCCATCGGCAAGCTCTACATCCACGTTGCAAGAGGCTGCCATTTGTAATAAGGCCAGACGTACAGGCGCATTACGTGCCTTGTTGTCCAGCTTCAGCGCCAAATCAGAGTAGGGATTATCGAACCCACAGGGACAGGGTTCAATAATTCCTGCCGCAATTTGCTGTTTGAGATGCTCATTTCGAGCGATTGCCGCTTCGTAGTAGCCGTGGCGCAGATAAGCATCCATCCTGCGGATGGCGAGCTTTTCTTCATCGGTCCAGTCGGCATGCAGCACCGGTTCCCCCTCAGTCCAATCATCCGGCCAGAGCGAGGCTTTCGCCTTCAAGTATTGTATTCGCTCTTGCTCTGCATTAAACTCGCCGTAGAAAAGCTCATTGCGCTGATGATAAAGCACCATCGCTGCTGCTAGGGTTGTTACCGATGCAGCGAGCGCAATCATGAGATAGATGACGGCGGTTCTTTTTTTCATGATGTTATGCAGGATTTTTCCCGGAAGGGGCTTATGGGGAGCTGTTTAATTGCTTCCTGTAGTGGCCGGGGGATAAGGTGTTCGGGTATCGCTCACGAGCTCCATAGATTTGAAGTTATATACTTTGGTGCGTGTGCCTTCGTATGCTTTTGTCTGCGGATGAAAGTGCTCGATGTGGAAGATGATATCAGAGGATTGATTTTCCACAAAGACGAAGGGCTTTACCATGGGAAGCTGATAAGCCATCGGGCGGTCGATGCTCTTCCATGCCCCGCTGTGTTCCAGCGTTTTGGTAGCGATGCGGCAGCCGGTGCCATCCTCTGCCACTTGCTTGATAGTGCCATTGAGGGCATAGGCACCCCTGCTACCGGCTTTGCCCTTGGCGGAATATAGCACGCGCCGCTCGGTATCCCAAGTCAGGGGCGTTTTGCGCAATTGGTGCTTGGGAAAATAGGTGTCGAAAAGATGCTTTTCCTCTTGGCTCAGCTCTGTTCTGGTGCGATATAAGTCGCGGCGAGTCCATGACTTGCTCTCGATGCTCTCTATACGGCGGGTTTGTTCATTAAAATGCACCCAATCCACGTACAGCGTTTCATCGTGAAAATCGACGATATTCACCAGATTGTAGGCAAATACAAAAGGTACTATAGCGCAATATTTCTCTTCCTTGTAATTTACCCGTTTGTCGGGATTCGTGTCAAAGCGTTCACAGAAAAGCTTGCGCATGCTACTACCATCCTCAGCCAGAATCAAGAGCCGCTCGCTGAGCACCTGCTTGCCGGCCTTGTTCTTTCCCCATGAGGAAGAGTATTGCACCAGATTCTCCGAATCCCAGCCTTTCAGTACAGGTTCGGCTGCAGTACCGAAATAGTGCTCAAACAGCGCAGCATCTTTAGGTGTAATATCGGAGCAAAGCAGAGTTTCGGTGTATGCTCGTTCCTTTTGCTCTTTGGCTTCGAGCGATGGAGTAATGAGAGCCAGCGTGCCCAGCATCAGGGCATAAATGGATTTGTGATTGAACATAAATTAATCTTTCTTTTGGTTATAAATGATTGTCGGTGTGGATTTCCGGAGCCGTGGTATGGGGAAGTTTATTCGTTGGAGAGAGTGACTCCGTTGTCAATTGACCGGACTCTACGTCATAGCAATGTTTTTTGATTTCTCCGGACTTGCCGGTCTGAAAACGAATGGACGGCTTTTCGTCAATCCACTCCCAAGAGGGCTCGGTATATAGCGGGGGCGATTGCCAGACCGAGAGGGCATGCACCGGTGTGGCCTTGCTCCAATCAAAATCCGGAGAATCCATATCATCTGTACGCACTAGCAGGTAGCCGCCATGCTGGCTCACGGGTAGGAGGAGATACTCACCATATGGGGACCATGGATGCGAGATTGTCAGCACGGACGGGGAGTGGTTCTGCGAGCGATATTCCAGCATTTTGCCCTCCGGCGTTTTGATTTTGATGAGGGGGCTTGTTCCTGCGGTGTTGGTGTTGCTCGGGGCTTCATCCATGCAGGCATAATATTCCACCCAAGCCTCACTATGAGGATGCGCTATGCGGCATACAACATCTAAAAAATAAAGTGGTTCACCTGTAGGCGTAGTGGACAGAGTGTCTTCCGGTCGCAGGGCAAACAGAAAACCGCTTACATCGCAGGATTCACACAAATGTACTAACTCCTGTACGGCTTCGGACTGAATATCAGCATATTTATCCAGTACAAAACGTACGAAAAGATTGGTGAATTCCGCTTCTTCCTGCAGCTCCTCGCGAAGTCTCTCGGTATCGATTTCCTTGCCGGAATGAACGAGCCGTACCCCTCCGCCCTCCGTCAGAAACACCTCGAGGCCATAAACATCGCCGGCTTTAATAGAGGTATTGTAATCGGGTGCGGCGGAATCCGGACAATCCTGCCAGGTCGCGGTGTCCAGTACCAGCGGCCGCAGGTTGGGCAATAGGTCAAAGAATGGTTGCAGGGCTTTCAACCGTGCCTCTGTTCGACAGGCTTTAGGTAAAATCGGATTGGGGTACGGCTTGGGCGGCCGGTACATTTTGGCCCATAACCAAATGTTGGCATGGCGGAAGTAGGGAATCAGATGGTTCACACGCAGTAGCTCGGACTTCTTGCCTTGGCAGAGTTGTTGAAGTTTTTCGGCCTGTACCGTTAGCTGAAGAAGGCATAGCTCTTCATTTTCTGTTGATAGCGTGGTGCAAAAATCTTTGAAAAAGCTAAGGGCTTCTTTGAATTCCTGAACGTTAACTTGATAGGATTGAATATCCTTCTTCCAGGATATAAGCGTCTTTATCGTTTCTTCTCCCCCACAGGCTTGTACAAAATCCGCCATCAGTTCCCGTGCAGAGTTCGGAATGTCGGTATCGGGCTGTAAGTAAGCCAGAATCTTTTCGAATAAGTATGAAGCCGTATACAGACCCTCTGGCTCCGGAGCCTCGATATCGATATCATGTTGCCCCAGATAGAAGCAATACATCCATTCGCGTTGATATAAAATGGAATCCGCCAACAAAAAAGCTGCTTTTACATTCTCCGTCGGCTGTTGCTGTAGACGCTTTACGATGGGGCGGATTTTCTCGCCTGCCTCGCGAAAAGAGTTGATGATGTATTCATCTTTCTGATGTACCAACTGACGAGGGAAAGAATAATGAGGCAAAACCTCAAATAGGCTCAGAACATCCTGTAACAATTCCTCTTCCGTTGCGGACTTGTTTTCCACATGGCAAGCGGGAGCAGCTGCTACCCCCGGGGGGAGCAGTACGAGAGATGATAAAATAGCGGCTGATAATAATTGAGCGGAAAATAGTTTCATTTTCATCTATATTAACACATTTAGGCGGCAAATCCGCAACAAATTCCGGCTTAAAATGAGAGGTTTTTATAGTAATGGCGTTTTTGGAGGGAATTTTATTGCGAAAGTGACGAAATTAAACTTGTTTTTTTCGTTTTGATGGGGTGGGATGCTGATAACGCGAGCGGAGAATGCGGGCGCATGCAAGTGCATTGGCTCCGGCGGCATAAAAGAGGGGGCTCCGGTCGTTGTATTCCGGCTGTTCTGCTTTTATGACTGCTTGCAGATGCCCTGTGCTAACGGGCGATGCTCTCGCTCGGCTTGTAATTGCCCGTGTGCGGTATGGGGAGGCTCAGCATGAGATGCTCCTGTAATTTGTCCTGCCTGTAAACGAGAACGATGACGACTCGTACTAGTGACGGCGGAATGGCGATATCGATGCTTGCGCCATTGTAATAACCGAAATGGTTACTTTCATTCACGAAACGCAAGGCAGACAAGTATTCCTCATGACTCAAGGCAGTTCTGCATTTTGCTGCTGCTCTGGATGGGAATTCGTATCCCTTCATGCTGAGCTCCATGTACACATCCTTTCGGCTTCTTCCTGTCAGTTTGTGAATGAAAGAATCATAGGCGAAAAGGATACTTACCTTGTCGCTCTGTACATGTTCCGGGTTGAGGGTCAGAGAATTATTCGCAAATGTCGGCGGCGGGAATAAAGTCAGGCCGATGGCGCATGCGGCGAGGGGAATGTTAGGACTGAGGTTCATCGGTCAGGTGGGGTGCTCCTCCGTTGTAACATACAGGCGTGCCAAAGTCAACAAAGATTTCGCCCGTCCTTCTCTTTTTCAGATTTGCTGATGAATGGGGATTAACTTTAGTCTCAGAAAAGGGTGCCGGAGGAAAAAGGATTGCCTTAATTTGTTAAAAAGATAGGTAGAGTCACCTAGCCCACACGAGCGAGACATGATGCGTTTAATGG
>JAFZHC010000029.1 GCA_017555025.1 Akkermansia sp. | reverse complement strand
AGCCCTTACAGCCGTCGGGCTCGTTGTCGGACGATAGGTCCCGCGAGAGTAGATAGCTGCCAGGATTCACGAAGCCCGCTAAGCTAACGCTTGGCGGGCTTCTCCGTTTCAAGCATGCAGGGCGGTTTGTTGGCGCGGCGTCCTCCTATCATCTTCTCAGGTTGCTTCGGGCCCGCCCCACGGGCTCAGCATATCAGGCGGGCATGCGCCCGCGGTACTTATGAACCCGCACGTGTGCGGGTGATATAGGGTAGACCGGGGTGTAAACCCCGGGTGGGGAATAAAAAAAAGGATAGGAGCCCGCACGTGTGCGGGCGGCATAATGCGGGGAACCTGTATGGAATATGGTCACATGATGAGGCTTGCCCCATGCCACCTTGCATGCGAGATTTCGTGTAGTACATGAGGGTTGGTTGAAGCGGTTAATTGAATATACCCCCAAAAGCGCGTTGCGGGCGCTTTTGGGGGCATAGGGCGGGTAGTTCAGACTGAATGATGGGGTCAGTCTTACGGGCTCGGTAAGGGATGGGAGAATAGGTTATTGCTATTCTCTCGTCTTAGCCGTGACTTTTTCAGGGGAAAATCTGCAGGGGGGCTATGGTCGGTTCTGTACAGTATGTATTATTCGCAGAACAACGCCCTGTGGCAAATTCTTCGAAGCAGGGCAATCCCACCAGACGCCCTTTGCTCTCGAGTTCTGTAATGAGTTGTTGCAAATCGGGTTCGCTAGTCTGTCGTACAGCGTATAACTTGGAGGTATTTTGCCGTTCTTCTGCCATGGCAGGAGGTGCGCCGTACTGGAGTGAGAAAAGATAGAGGGAGAGTTTGAGCACGCTGGCGGTATCTAACCTGAGCTGGTTACACATATTTTTCAGGATGCCGTGAAGCACCTTGTTGCTACGCATGCTACAGCCTACGCTGCTGCTTTCGCTGTTTTCTGCTGAGGTGGTGGGTTTGAGCCCTGCCGGATATATTTTACTGGGCTGCGGTCGGTGTTTTTGCAGTATTTCCTGAGTATGCTCCGGGTGTTGCGCAAGTTCGGCCAGCACCATGTCTCGAAAGTTGGTGGCATGTGAAAGCGCGGTTTCGGCATCGCCGTATTGTTTGTCTGAGAAGTAACGTGCTAAAGCTACTCCTTGGCGGGTGATGGCGACTCGCCATCCCTGAAAGTTTGTGAACTTGTACGTAAATCGAGTGATGTGGCGCGTATTCATGGCGACAATATTGTACGAGTTGTTAAACTTTGTTTTTGCTTTTTATTTGTTCATTTGAGCTAATTCTCTAGTTTTGGTAAGAAAGAGCTTCGGGCGCATTTTATGAATTTTTTCATAAACAGTCAAGTGATTTTTATACAATACAGGTAAAAGTTATATGGATTACAACTATCAACCATAACAAATGCAAGAGGCGTGCGGGTGATGCGACTTGCTATAAAAGCTAATCTGTGCTATGATGTCGGTGGTATGGCAGAGGAGTATAAGACCTTAGATGTTGTAGCTGCGCTTATTATGGATGAACACGGTCGCGTGTTGGCTACACAGTGTCCCTATACAAAGCACGATGGAGGCTGGGAATTTCCCGGAGGAAAGCTTGAACCCGGCGAGAGTTTGCAACAGGCCTTAGAGCGAGAGATTTCTGAAGAACTGGCGTTGCAAATTGAGGTCGGAGAACTTTTGCATATTGTAGTGTGTGAGTACCCTGCTTTTCGTGTGAAATTGCATTGCTTCATCTGCCGAGTGATGGGGGGTACCTTATCGTTGCGAGAGCACATTGATGCTCGCTGGTTGTCTGCCGCGGAGCTGTTGACGGTGAATTGGCTTCCGGCGGATGAAGAACTGTTGCCGCGGCTGCGGCATTACATGGGGGAACGGAGCTGAGGGCTGAGCTCAATCTTCACCGCCGTCGGACGCCGTGAGCAGGCGTTCTTCTTCGTCGAGACAGTACTCGTAGCTGCGCGTGGGCATGCCATTGAAGGTCGAGCAGAAGGCTCGGATTTGTGCCAGCTCCTCGGTGGAGAATTGCTTTTCACCTTCCTGAATGAGCCATTTTACAGCATCCTGAAGCACAGCTTGTACTGTGGTGAGTCGCTGTTCTTCCGACAAATTGTTAAAACCGGGTACCCATCGCTCTACCACGCCATCGGGCAGAGATACTTTGTGTACAATGACCTGTTCTTTTTGACGAGCCAGAAGCAATTCGATATGAGCTTCCAGTTGAGGCGTCAGTTTATTTTTACCGGTCAGAATAAGCCCTAAGGTCACAGGGTGCACATGTAACATTGCAGCCAGCTCTTTCTGAGTCCAGCCTCGCTCCTGTAGAGCCGCTCTGATTTCCTCAATGGTCATGGGTTGAATATAAAATATTTATAACATGCCGTCAAGTATAAATCCCGGCGTGTTTAAAAATTACTGCTTGAGTATTATTGTGATATAAAAATCTTAAAATCCGCCGGCATTTCAGCTTGACTTTGTGTTAAAATTATTTTATTTAACTTTCGGGGCGCTTTAAAATAATTTTATGAAATATACCATTAAAACCACAGTATACGAGACAGCCATGCTGGATGCCGCATGCCGTGCCTGTGGTTTGCCCCTAGCCGGAGCGTTGACGATGGCTGCTAATCGTTTGCATGCGGAGGAGCTGAGGCCCGAGGACGAGGAGCAACCCGAAGAAGAAACTGATGGTGATATTGCCGCGGATGAGAAGCCATGAGTGCTGAACCGGAGAGTATGCCTGCCACCCTGCGAGGGTGGTTGCCACCCGGCTTAAGGCCGGTGGAGCTGAGCGGCTTTCCATTGTTTATACCCTTTTCCCGTCGGGCGGAGGCGTGTGCTCCTCAGGCTTGTGCCCCTATTGAGACTTCCTACATTGTGTTACCTCAGGGGGCTCGTTCGCCTTGGGTAAGTCGGTCGGTGTATGAAAAACGCATGACTGAGGAAATTGGGAGCGGCGTGCGGCACCGCAGTATGTTACCTGCCTACTGTATGGCATGGTTACAGAGCTATGAGGGCTGTAGTGAGGCCACCGCTTGTCGGCAAGTGGAGTACTGGTTAGGTGCTGAGCAATGCGCTAACAATGCTCTCCTATTTATGAGTTGTGGTGCTCGCCGCCGCCGCGTGGTTGCGGGGTGCTCTACCTTTGCTGACATTGGAGGTCGCCGTGAGCAAGTGCAGGTGGTGGCTTTGCTGCCGTACCGAAGCGCTGAATTGATGGAGCGTATGCAGAGATTGGAGCTCGGGAGCTCGCCTGAGGCGCTTCGGGAGAAGTATTTTCTGCCCTGGTGCCGCGTATTGTGCGAGCTGGCATTGGCGGAGCCCGAGGGGCCCCACCGTAGGGTGCGTAGCGATAATCCTATCGCTGCCTACCATGCGTACCGTTCATACTTGCAGCATTGCCATGATGTGGTGATGGATTATGCAGCCGTCGGGAGCCCTCGCGAGATGGCCAACCTACTGCAACAATTGAGTAGATTGAAGAAAGACTACGGGAAGAAATCCTGAGCACTCACAGTTGCTCAAAGGCTCCAGAGCTCGAACAAGTCCTCCGGCAGGGTGGTGAGAAAACGCGAGGGCGGGCAGTACTGGCTGTCGTAACTGTGGCCATTGTAGCGAGGGTAGGTAAGGTAGAGTTGATCCTCCGCGCGCGTAATAGCCACATAGAACAGGCGGGTTTCCTCCTCCATATCATCCGGGTCGCCCCCGGTAATAACGCGATAATGCGGGAACAAGCCTTCACCCAGGAAGATGACAAAGACGATTTTCCACTCCAGTCCTTTGGCTTGGTGAATTGTGGAGAGCGTCACGCAGTCATCGTCGGCGGCTGTGGTATCATGGTCAACCTCGCTGAGCAAAGCAACCTGACTGAGGAAGGCATCGATGTCCGGCATATCAGAGAGCGATTTAATCAGCTGCCCGATGTCTTCCATGCGTTCCTCATAATTGTCGTATGTGGCTCGCATGTAAGCATTCATGAAATTCTGTACCAGTTTGACCAACTCTGTGGGCGTGAGCTCACGATCCGCCGGGTGGAGGCTGTCCATCGAGGTAAGGAATCCGCCCCAATGCAGTTTAGCTGCGGCCGGTACGGAGACTTTTTTCATCACCTCCGAGTGTGGCTCAGAGATTCTTTCTTCATCGGGATGGGCGGCAAACCAAGCTTCTGTAGCGGCTTGCCAGCCCTGCCACAGCTTGCCGGCAGTAGCCTCGCCCACGCGGGGGAAGGTGCTCACAATGCGGCGGAAGGCTACTTCGTCACGCGGGTTGGTCAGCAATCTCAGCCATGCCACAATGTCTTTAATGTGTGCCTGCTCGAAGAAGCGTAGCCCGCTGGTAATGCGGAAGGGTATGTGATTACGTGTGAGCTCCATCTGCACGTCCATACTGTGGAAGTGGGCGCGGTAGAGCACCGCAATATCCTTACCCGGTATACCCGCTGCCATGAGTTCGTCAATGCGCTGCGCTACGAACCGTGCCTCGGTGCGGTTGTCGGGAGCAGGTACTACGGCAGGTTTGAGCTTGCCTTCCTCGCGGGCCGGTCGAAGAGTTTTAACAAATTGTCGAGTATTTTGAGCTATAGCCGCGTTGGATATGTTCAGAATAGCCGGCACGCTGCGGTAGTTCGTTTCAATTTTGTATACTCTGGCATCGGGGTAGGTACGGGTGAAATCGAAAATATGGTCCACATTGGCTCCTCGCCAGGAGTAAATGCTCTGAGCATCGTCGCCCACGACCATGAGCGAAGTGTTTTTCCCGCCTGAGAGCAAGGCAATAAGCTCGGCTTGCAAGGTATTGGTATCCTGATACTCATCCACCAGTACATGTTGAAAGCGGTCTTGCAGGTCGTAGCGCACATCTTCGTTCTCACGCAGCAGACGTACTAAGTTGGTGAGCAAGTCGTCAAAATCCATGGCGTTGCTCTCCATTTTGCGGGTGCGGTAGGCTGCGAAAATGTTGCTGATTACATCTTCAAATCGCTCCAGATGTGCATAATCCGCTGTCAGGGTATCTTGCCAGCTGCGCCCGGTATTGATGGCAAGGCTGTGCAATCCCATCAATACCTCGGGTTTGGGAAATCGGTCGTTCTTGTTAGTTTTGCCGGAGAACTGCTTGACCAAGGCACGAAAGAGAGCCTTCTGATCATCGCTATCCAATATGGTGAACCCCGGCAGATAGCCCAGGCGCTGGGCATGTCGCCGTAATAACCTGTTGGCGACAGAGTGGAAAGTGCCACCCCATATCTGGTCGCTGCCATGCCCGGTAAGCTGAGCCACACGCTCGAGCATTTCGCGTGCAGCTTTGTTGGTGAAGGTCAGCAGCAGAATGCGCCACGGGGCAATACCGTAGCCCAGCAGGTGGGCTACACGGTAGGTGAGCGTGCGGGTTTTGCCGCTACCGGCGCCCGCTATCACCAAGGCGTGGCGGGCGTCAGTCGTTACGGCATCGTATTGTTCCGGGTTCAGCTCTGCGGCAAAATCCCGTTCGTTGGCTGCCGGGCGCAGCGTATACTTCATGATTCGAAGTCCAGATAAATCTCAGCACGGCGGTTCTCACCGCGGATGATGTCAACAGTCTGCTCAGAGTCTTCCTCGTTGTAAGTGCGGCGCGGCTGGCTCTTGCCGAGACCGTGGGTGGTAATCTGAGATGCTTCAGTACCGAAGGCGACCAGAGCTGCCTTTACGGCCTCAGCACGGCGCTCAGACAAGCGCAGGTTGTACTGCTCGGAGCCTACGTCATCAGTATGACCGGAGATGTTGAGCTTACCCTTCGTCTGCTTCAGCAGCTCAGCCACAATCTGCAGCTGGCGCAGGGAGCGAGGGGTGAGGTCGGATTCATTGAAGCCGAAGAAGAGAGCCAGAGAGTCGCCACCCTTGGGATTTTTCACGATGGGGAAGTAGCGGTCGCCTTCTGCATGGGCGCTGTTTTCGTAGCTGCTCAGCAGCCCCTCCAGACCCACGGCCTTTACGCGCCAACCCGGTTCGGTACGGGTGAGCTCGAGGCTGATTTTGGCTTCTTCATTATTTTCGGTAGAAACAACATACACCAGATTACCGGCGTTGTCCTCCATGCAGAAAGCATTGCGAATGGGGGCATGCTCGCGAAGTTTGAAATTGTCTTCTTCGAACACCATGCACAGACCGGCTACTGTTGCCAGCGAAACCTCAGTACCGGTGGTCAGTTCGCAGGCTTTGCTCATGTCGCCGGAGCGCACAGCCTCTACAAAGCCTTCGGATACCGTCATGTGGTCACTCTCAGCGGTCAGATTGGTCTTGTCGGAGGAGGCGGTTTTTACGCTGTCTACAATGACGATGCCGTTGCGGTTGGTTACAACATCAATCAGAGCATCCTCGGTTCCGTTTTCGGACTTGAGGCGGTAGCGAGTCACGCGGTCGCCATCGTCACGGCGGCTGTTGCCGACTTCTTCAAGGTTGCCGGGGGTGTTATTCTTGCCCCATTCCAGTAGGGCGGCGGCGGCTTCGGAGGAGATGCTGCCGCGCTCCACCAAGTGCTGCATAGCAGCTGCGGGATCTTCAGCCTTGAGAGCCTCACGGGCGATGAGAGCCGCCTTGTGCTCCTCATTGCGGGGCTTTTCGGAGGGCATGATAATCAGTCGGCCAGTCTCCTGTTCCTTTACTTCTGGCTGCTCAGGGGCTGTGGGTTGCTCGGTTGTAGCTTCAGAAGGGGGCGTATCAGTAGCAGTCGGAGCCTCATCTGTGGTGGTCGGCTCGGTGGGTTCCGTAACGGTGGTGGGCACTTCTGCCGGGGTGGCCGGAGTTTCCGTAACCGCAGGTGTTGTTACCTCCGGAGTCGTCGGCGTTTCAGGTACTGCGGGGGTGGTGGTTTCGCTTACTGTCGGTGTTTGCGGTTCTGTAGGAATTTCTGCGCGGGGAACGAGCGTTACACCGGGGATGAGGCCCTGTGAAATGGCATAGTAAATACCACCGCCAATGCCGGCGGTAATCAGGAATGTGACGAGGAACAGAATGATGCTGCGTTTCATTATTTGAGGAATTGTGAGGGGTTAAGCTGAATGGTACCCGGTTTGGAGGGGGTGGTTGTTGTGCTGGCGGGAGCTGCATTGGCCGCCTCGCGAATCATGAGGCGGCGCACCTGCTCATAAGGGTCGGCCATGGCCGGCGCCGGGTGTGAAGTAATGAGCTCGGCCGGATTAATACGGTTCATGGTACCGGTCGGGTGGTAGCCGGGCATGCCTGCCTCCTGGCTCAGCGACTCGATGGCTTCAAAATGGAGGTGTGCCAAGTAGTGGCCATTAGCAGTACCGATGGAGCCGATTTTCTGCCCGCGCCCTACTAACTGCCCCGGGCGTACGTCGCGCTCGTTGAGGTGAGCATACAGGGTTTGGATGATTTTGTTGCTGCCGGGCAGGCGGTGAGCAAGCACCACGATGTTGCCCCAACCTTCATGCGGGGTGCCGCTGTAAATGACCAGCCCGCGAGCTGCAGCGAATACCGGTTCTCCTTCATCCGTGTTTTCACCGCCAATGCCGTTGAGGTCCTGGCCGGTATGGTGGCCGCCTCGCTTGTTGTTCATGGCACCGAAAGGCTGAGCGTCATACATCATCCCCATGGCTGCAGTACCTACAGGCCACTGAAAACCATCAACCAGAGGTGTGCGCACCATTTGGTCGGGAGTCAGAAGAATAAGACCGGGAATGAGCGTTGCCGGCAAGGTGCTCAGCGGTTCGTCTGCTGCGTAAATGTTGCTCTGAGCGGCGTTACTTATACGACCTGCTGCACCGCTGCCGCCGGAGAAAAGGTAACTGGCTCCCGCCACTCCTGCAACTGCAAGTCCCAGAAATGTCAGTTTGTACGGGTTCTTGTACCATCTCTTTGCCATACGCGCGCGAATTATACAGGACGCCTTCATTTTATGCAAGCATAATAGATTTTTTTTGTGTCCTTTCGGAAACGAATGAGCGGGAGGGGCCTTTCGGCTTCTCCCGCTCATATCGATCAACTCTGAAATTACATGAAAAAGACATTGTGGGCTCTCACCCCCACAATAAGCACACTTTTGCGCTCTCTCACATGGTGAGACACACGCCCCGGCGTTTTGTTCAAAGAAATCTGAACTTTTTTTAATTTTTTTCAGATTCTTGGTTCGGGCGTGGTTTGTAATGGGTGAGGGGAGTGCGCTTTTTTTTCTTTTTGGGTGAGAAATATTCCGGATGATCAGCTGCCCAGGCCTCGTATAGGTCGGGGCGGTTAGCTTTGGTGCGGGCTAGTGCCTGCTCCAGTTTCCATTCAGCCATGGCCTTATGGTTGCCCGAGAGAAATACCTCCGGTACCGCCATACCACGGAAAACATTGGGCTTGGTGTAGGCCGGAGCCTCCAGTAGCCCGTTGGCAAATGATTCCTCCTCGCTACTGCGGGCATCTCCCAGAGCTCCGGGCAGCAGGCGTGCAATGGCATCTATAACCACTACAGCCGCAATAGCTCCGTTGGTGAGAATGTAGTCACCGATGGAAAGCTCCATGTCAACCAAGGTATCAATAACGCGCTGATCCACGCCTTCATAATGCCCGCAGAGGATGATGTAGTGAGCATCTCCTCCTTCCACGCAAGGGGCGGCCAATTCTTCAGCCACCGGTTGCGCAAAAACACGCCCCTGCGGGGTCATGAGAATAACCTTCGTGTTTTCCTGCCGCAGCTCTTCAATCGCCTCGAAGATGGGTTCGCACTTCATCAGCATGCCTTGTCCGCCCCCGCACAGGTAATCATCTGTACGGTGGTGTTTATCATGCGCCCAATCGCGTAGCTGGTGGGCACGCACATCGATAATGCCTTTATTCGCGGCTCGTCCCATAATGCTCTGAGACAACGGTGTCGAAATGAGCTCCGGGAAGAGAGTGAGAACGTCGATAGTCAGCATGGCAGGGAGGGAAGAGCCTGAGTTGCGGGTATCACAACTCAGGCTCCTTGTAAGTTTTTACATGTTGTGGCGGAGCATGCCTTCAATGTAGGCATCGATGTTGCCGTCCATCACATCCTGAATGTTGCCGGACTCCACGCCTGTGCGCAAATCCTTCACCATCTGGTAGGGCTGGAACACATAGGAGCGAATCTGGTTGCCCCATGCAATGTCACCCTTCTCTGAGTACTGGCGGTCAGCCTCGGCGCGCTTACGGTCTTCCTCCAGCTGAATGAGGCGAGCTTTAAGCATGCGCATGGCTTCTTCGCGGTTGCGCAGCTGTGAGCGCTGGGTCTGGCAGGCTACGATGATGCCGGTGGGAAGGTGCGTCAGTCGCACGGCGGTTTCCACCTTGTTCACGTTCTGTCCACCCTTACCACCGGAGCGGTAGGTGTCCATCTTCACATCGGCTTCCTTTACTTCAATCTCGATGTCGTCAGAGATATCGGGCGTAGCATCCAGCGAGCAGAAAGAGGTGTGGCGCTTGCCGGCAGAGTCGAAGGGACTCATGCGCACCAGACGGTGAATGCCGCGCTCGTTCTTCAGATAACCGTAGGCGTATTCACCTTCAATCTTAATGGTTACGGAACGAATGCCAGCTTCGTCGCCGTCGGTGCTTTCCATAATTTCCGTATTGAAACCATGGCGCTCGCAATAGCGCAGGTACATACGCAGCAGCATGCTGGCCCAGTCGCAGGCTTCGGTGCCACCGGCACCGGCATGGATGGTCACATAGCAGCCGGCGTTGTCATGCGGGCCATTCAGCAGGGTAATCAGCTCAAACTCCTGCAGGCGCTTTACCCAGCTATTGTATTCCGTTACAGCGTCTGCCGCCATTTCGGGCTCCTCGGTGGCCATTTCGATGGCTACCTCTACGTCTTCAAGACCACTTTCCAGCGCACGGAACTGCTCCAGGCGGCGCTTAATGGGATTTACCTCGGCCATCAGGGCACGGGCAGCGGCGGGATTATCCCAAAAATCCGGTGCGCTCATGCGCTCGTCGAGTTCGGCAACTTTTGCTTCCAGGGAAGCCGGGTCAAAGATAGCTCCCGAGCTCGGAAAGACGGCTGCGCATGGCCTCCGTGTCAAGCGTCGAGAGATCGATATTGGTCGTCTGGTTCTCCATACGCGGCGGAGTATACAGTCCCGCCCCCTCTTTGTCAAGCTCGAATCGCCTCGGTTGCAGCTGCTAGTCGATTTTGAAACTTTATGACTTCGGATAAATATTCGGATGATAGACTTTGTATTTTTTCACCCTGAGTAATGTCTTGGTCAGCTGCATTGTGCGTCAGAGTAAATGAGCAGAGGCAGTATAAAAAACGCTCACCGAGGTGAGCGTTGAAGATATAAAGAGGTGGCTACTGACCATTATGGTGCAGGTACGTACGGTTGGGTAGGCAGACTATCTTCATTCACGAGGTTGGGCTCCAGGTAGGTATACCAACCGTAACGGGCGTAGCGGGGCTTTTGCACCTGAGGGCTGCTGAGCTCTACACCTGTACCCTTGATGGTAGCCTCTGCCGGGTAGTAGGTGTTGCCGTCTTCAGATATATCGAAGCCGACAGGAGCTTTACCATCTGTTGTTTTGAGCCCTTTAGCGTGGCTAAAGTGTACATGTATCTTTTTGCCTTGGGGAACGACTTTGGTAATGGTCGGGCCGGAGTAGGGTACTTTTTTGTCGTATATCTTAGCCGCGGCCAGATTTGCCAGGCGGGTGCCAACCTCCAGTTTGCGGGGGGGATGCACATCGCTGTTTTTAGAGCCGAGGTCGATGGTGGTGAGGGCGTATACATTCTTCATGCTTGTAGCGCGGCGCTGCACGGTGCGGAACTCCGGCCAGTAAGCGCGCAGTTTGCTGCGATCGTTGATGCGGGGGAGTTCCACTTGCAGGAACGGCAGCTCCGGACGATTGAACGACGTGCGCCAGCCATCGATGAGGTCGTGCAGCAGGGCGTAGTTCTGCTCCATGTCCTGAATCTCGGCATCGCTCTCGCCCTGGTACCAGATGACGCCGGCTACGGGGAAGTTCAGCCAAGGCTTGATGCCCGTCTCGAAGAGATAGGCCGGTTTGTAAGGGTGGGGGGCATTGAGATCGCTGCCGATGTTCTGGCGTGCACGACCGCGTACCCAAGCGGACATGTATTTGCTATCCAGCCACTTTTCGGTGAGGCAGTCAGCGTATTTCTCCTGTAGCACGGCAGGGGGCATCCAAGCCATCATTTCCGAACCGCCCAGGGCGGCGTGGATAACGCCGACCGGCACGCCGAGGTGCTTTTGCAGTTCCCGACCAAAGTAATAACCCACAGCGCTCATACGCTGGCGAGTCTGCGGGGTGTTGGTGCTCCAGCTGCCTTTGTACATTTCCCCGGCTTGCAGGATAGCTTTTTCTCTCTCTTTATACGCGGGCGGGGAGGTGTGCACCTGCGGCTCACCGTGGTGGAAGCGGAACTGCGGATTCTCGGCTTCGTTCAGAGAATTTGTATCACCTGTCTGGTTGAGGCGCCACAGCATATTGCTCTGGCCGGAGGCTACCCATACTTCACCCACGAGGATATCGTTAATTACCTGTGAGCCGCTCCCCTGAGTGATGGTGAGCTGTTGCCCGGTAGCATTGGCACTCATAGGGGCGAGGGTGGCTGTCCATCGTCCATCGGTAACGGTGCCGGTGACGGTCTGCCCGTTGAAGCTGACGGTAACGGGCTCCGTGCCAGAACAGGTGCCGGTGATGGGGATATTCTGCCCTCGTTGCAGTACCATGTGGTCGGCAAAGATGGCATCGGCTTTGATGCCTGCCTGCATTCCCTGTGCCTTGGGGCATTTCTGCGGGTTGTAGGCATACTCAGCTGAGCTTCTGCCGGTTGATTCCGGGGCGTAGGACTGAGTTGTCCAGCTGGCGCTGGTGAGCGACAAGCTTCCTCCCTCCACCGTGAGTTGAATGCCATTTTCGCCACCATTGGCGGTATGAGTGAGGCCTTGCCCAATAAGAGTGTCGCCTACCCATACATAGTAACCGGGGAGGAGATTCTGAGCCGAGTTGCCTTTATTCCATGCTATACGTACTGTGCCTTTCAGCTCAGCATCGCAATAGAGCGGAGTGTCACCCCAGCAGATGCGGCCATTGCCCATCGAAAGCGTTCCGCTGTTCGAGCCATCGTTAAGAGTAACACTCAGAATGGCCTTTTTGCTGTAATCACCGCTCAGTTCAACAGTATACCCATCTTTGGCGCTCAGTACACCTTTGGCGAGTTTAGTGGGGGTGCCGGGCTTCACGTTAACCTTTGTTGATTTAGTCCACTTGCTGTTCTTGTCGGCAGCGGCTCTGGGTAGGCCTGCTGTACGTCCGGCGATGCCCATGGCGCGGGCAAGATTGCCGGCGATGATGAGCGAGCCTTGTTCATTGGGGTGCAGCCCATCACGCCCCGGGCGGTTGGACATCGAATCCGGCCAAGTGAAAGGCTTGCCAGCCGCAGGGTCAACGAGCCCTTGGTTGATTTCAACAAAGCGAATTTTCAGCCCGCTTTTTTTGCTGTAGGTTTCTACCCATTTTTTGAGCAACTCGTTGTATTTCTGTACGGTTTCGTGCCGTGCGGGTTCATTGTTGTTGCCATGGTTGCCCCAGCAGGGCACACTCATGATGTAAAGCGTATCGTTCTTATCGCGCAGCACATCAGTGGCAATCTTGCCCAGATTACCCCACTCGCTACCGGGAGTCCAAGTGAAGTTGTTGCCCTTTGCTGCAACGCGCCCACCCAGCATGCGCTGCATTTTGTCGGCAAAATTGTCGGGGGTGTATCCGGCATCGCTCAGCAAGTCGTTAGTACCCATCAGGCAGCACCAAGTGTCGCAGTTGTAGCTGTCTGCCGAGCTGGCTGTGGAGTGCCCTCCGTAGTTGACGCCACTCATGCCGGCATTGGAACCGCTGATGATGTTGTGCGTGCGGCCTGAAGATTGTGCCAGGTGTACATTGGGGAAGGGGACTCCACCGTAGCTTTCTCCTGCATCTTTGGTGGTGAGCTGCGTATAGCCCGGGGTGTAGCCACTGCGCGGCCCCACGATTTCTGCTTCGATGCCGTTATCTACCAGAATCTTGAACAACTGCCAGCGCCAAGTCTGGTCGTTTACACCGTGGGTGATGGAGTCTCCCATGAACATCAAACGCCCCAACGAGGTGCCATCCGTGCGTTTGCTCTTAAAGGGGGCGGTGTAATCAGCCGGGGGAACGTAGGATGAGGTGTCCAGCGTAGACGGTGTATGCAAGCTTAACGCCTTGGCGTAATTAAGATTGAGTTGGTAGCCGCTGAGGGTTTTGTTGCCTCCGGCTCGCAAATTGGAAGCTTTGTACAGCTCTTTTGTAGTACCATTCGGAGCGATGGCACTTACGGTTACGCCTTTGGAGCTGCTGCCGGTGATGCGCAGGGTGACGTTACCGTCTGCCGAGGCATATTGCTGAAGGGTGTCGTATTCAATCTTACCGGCATTTTGCCAGATTTTTCCTGCCCAGTAGCCGGTGATGGCCGGTTTGCGCGAACCGGTGGGTACTTTGGTGTCGGCCATATCTGTCAGACCGTAATCGACCAGATTGGTATCCCACAGCAGCAATGGTGTGCCGCTTTTGTAATCATTGGAGTTGGCGTAGCTCAGGAAAGAAGCCAGATTGATGGTAAGCTCCACCGTATTGTCTGCCGATGATTGTACGGCAAAATTACCCTTGCCGTCATAGATGACTCTATTCACTTCATCGCAAAGAGGTTTCGATAAATCGCCATACATGGCAGCCTGTGCCGGAAGGAGCGAACTAACAAGCAGCGGATACAAAAAAAACGGCTTTCTCATGGTTGATGATGTTATCATAATGGTGGGATATTGCAAGGAAAAAAAGGTTGCCTAAAGGGCAAAAACAACAACTTTGGGAGAGTAGGGACAATTGTGCCAAAAGAGGTTCAAAATAAAATAGGGTTGAGTATATTGGTTGGTGATATTTGGCACCATTGCACATAGAATCCATTCATCTTGCGAAAATGATATTGTGAGTTTTTTGCCATAATACAGGTGTCAATTTATTCACAGTTGAAGTATTGAAAAAGAACGAAAAATTTGTTTTATAGAAATCAGTTCATTGCAAACCATGCACCGAAGAGATAGAATTTTCCGAATAACGTGTCAGGCAGGAGCGATGATTGCATTGCTGTTGACTGTGGGGATTTTTGTTCAGTTGAGTATTCATGCGGCAGAAGCGTGGCAGCATTTTGGTATTTCCTTTCTGTGGAGCTCTGAGTGGGATCCGGCCATCGATAGTTATGGTGCCCTCCCTCACATACAGGGGTCGTTGATGACAACAGCGCTGGCGCTTATTGTTGCTATCCCCCTGTCGTTTTCGGTAGCACTACTGCTGAGTGAGACTCCGGAGTGGTTGAATCGCCCCCTGAGTCAATGTGTGGATTTGTTGGCTGCGGTACCCTCTGTCATATACGGTATGTGGGGACTCTTTGTTCTTGTGCCGTTAATGCAGGATTATGTACAGCCGTTCCTGTTGGAGAGCTTGGGATTGCTCTACATGCCCGGTGGAGAATGGCTTTTCGGTGAAGGCGGTAGTGGTTTCGGTTTTATGACTGCCGGGGTGATATTGGCTTTGATGATTTTGCCGTATATGAGTGCCGTAATGCGCGATGTCTTTCGTATGACTCCACACATGTTGAAGGAATCTGCTTATGGACTGGGAAGTACGCGACTGGAAACCACTCTTTATGTGGTATTGCGCTACGGAATACGGGGGATTATTGGCGGAATATTTATTGGCATGGGCCGAGCTTTGGGCGAGACAATGGCTGTTTTGTTTGTTATCGGCAACCTGATGGAATCGCCGGCGGGCTTGTTCTCGTGCGGCACGACAATTGCAGCGACTTTGGCCAATAATTTTGCTGAGGCAACGGGGCTGCAGCAGAGCGCTCTTTTTGCTCTTGGGATGGTATTGATGGCGATGAGCTTCGGGATTCAGTTACTAACGCGTTATTATTTAGCTCGCACTTGTGCAAGCCGTGGTGAAAACTATTAATTTTTTATTCTCATGATGACTCCTCGTTCATTATTCTTCCGGAAGTGTATCAATCACCTGCTGAGCCTTTTCACGTTTTTCTCCATTAGCGTTGCTCTGGGTGGGATGGGGTGGATTTTGTATACTGTATTTGTGCATGGTCTTCCTGTGCTGAGTTGGGAATTTCTTACATCTCCTTCCAAACCGTATGGTGAACCCGGAGCCGGTGTGGGAAATGCTCTGTTGGGAACGCTGCTGATGACACTGGGGGCAACCTTGTTGGCTGTGCCTCCGGGACTTGCCGGTGGCGTGTACCTGGCTGAATTCGGTAAACACAGCAGTTTAGCTTCAGTTTTGCGTTTTTGCGCCAATGTGCTCATGGGGTTACCGTCCATCTTGGTAGGTTTGTTCGTATACGCAGTATTGGTGACTAATACCGGACATTTTTCCGGTCTGGCTGGTACAATAGCGCTGGCCGTTATCATGTTCCCTGTGATTTTACGGACGACGGAGGACATGTTGCTCATGGTGCCTGATGCGATGCGTGAATCTGCGCTGGCTTTGGGGATGTCGCGTATGCGGGCAACGTTGTGTATTGTGGCTCGTAGCGCTCGCAATGGTTTGGCGACCGGTATACTGTTGTCGTTAGCCCGAGTGAGCGGAGAAACCGCACCGCTTCTGTTTACCGCATTGTTTGCAGATACTTGGCCCGGAGGCTTTTTTACAGAACCTACTGCAAGTGCTCCGGTTCTCATTACGGAGTACACTACAAATTCTCCTTTTGAAAGTATGCATGCCATGGGCTGGGGAACCGCATTGGTGATAGCTGCGTTTGTTCTTCTGGTTAACATTGTGACGCGTTGTTTCTTCTATGAAAACAGACATTAAAATATCTGCCCGTAATTTAAACTTTTATTACGGCAAGCACCAGGCTCTGTTTGATAATAACCTGGATATATATGCCAACAAGATTACGGCTGTAATCGGTCCCAGCGGTTGTGGAAAATCGACACACTTGCGAATTTACAACCGTATTTTCGAATTGTACCGAAATCAGAAAGCAACCGGCGAAGTATTGCTGGATGGTAAGAATATCTTATCATCGGATATGGATATTCTTAAACTGCGCCATCGAGTGGGGATGATATTTCAGAAGCCGACCCCCTTTCCGATGAGTATAGCTGATAATGTGGCCTACCCGCTCAACCTTCATTACAAACTGAGCCGTAGCGAAATTGCTGACCGCGTAGAAGCGGCTTTGCGCGGTGCTTCGCTATGGGATGAGGTGAAAGATAAATTGAAAGCCAGCGGTCTGGCTCTTTCCGGAGGTCAGCAACAGCGCCTGTGCATTGCACGCGCGTTGGCTGCGGAGCCGGAGGTGTTGCTGATGGACGAGCCGACTAGTGCTATTGATCCTGTGGCTACGCTACGCATTGAAGAACTGGTAATGGAACTACGGAAAAAATATACCATCGTCATTGTAACACACAATATGCAGCAAGCTTCGCGAATTTCAGATCGTACCGCGTTTTTCTACAAGGGGCGAATTGTTGAGGTGGATGAAACGGCCACCATTTTCACCAACCCTCGCCACCAGCAGACAGAAGATTATATTACGGGGCGTTTTGGTTAACTTATAACGATATAACATCATGAAAAATCATTTTGAGAATGAATTGAATCAACTTCGTCAACTACTCTGTAAACAGGGCTTGGTAGTTGAATCCGCTATCCGGCAAGCTATTCAGGCTTTTCAGTCCGGGGATACGGAAATAGCTGCATGCGTCATCGAGAATGATTCTATCATTGACCTTGAAGAAAACCGAATAGAGGTGGAATGTTTGAAGGTGCTGGCTCTTTATCAACCCGTTGCGAGAGATTTGAGGACGGTTGTTTCGTTCATTAAGATTAATTCTTCCTTGGAACGTATGGCTGATTTTGCCTGTCACATGGCAGAGCGGGCAATGCATGTTGCCTCATTATCGCTGGAGTCGTACCCGGAGGTATTTGATTTTCTGCCTATGGAAAATCAGGTGTTAGAAATGTTGCAGAAAACACTACTGGTTATAGAAAGGGCTGATGAAAGTCTGGCGGGTAATGTACTGCTGTTGGATGATTCTGTAGATGCTATGCGCCGAGAGCACCGTATGCATGCTCGCTCGGCCATTGCCTCTTGTCCGGCCTTTGCAGAATACTTTATCGATTGTATTGGTCTGGCTCGGGATTTGGAGCGTATAGCAGATTTGTCTATTGATATTTGCCAGCAGATTATTTATTTGCAAACCGGTCGTATTGTACGGCATTTCTGAGTAGAGTTTACAGCCGGTTTACGTTATACACCCCATGTGCCGATTATGGTACATGGGGTGTATTATTGGTAAGGGGTAGATGACTTGTCTGTTCATACCGTCAATAGAGACTGAAACGAACCTTACCGCCTCTTTTGTTGCGGCTGGTTGTCGGGTAGTACTTGTAACACCGGTAATGAGAGTAGTGCAGAACCCTGAGGTATTGGTGACTACAGCGGTATATTGCACAATAAACACTCCGTAGGAGTTTATCCTACGGAGTGTGGGCTTGGGGCTATGGTATGAATCAGAGTATGGGTTCTATCAGCTCAACGACTGACTCGGGGAGCGGTACATAATTGAGCTTTGTTGCCGTGGCGGCACCCTTGCTATAGCTCCACATGAAATAGTCTTTCATCTTGGCTTTTTTATCCGCAGGGGTATCTTTACGCATGATGATGTAGGTTACGCCCGTAATCGGCCAGCTAGTCGCACCGGGGACATTGGTAAGTTCCATGTAGAAGCCAGGAGCATTTTTCCAGTCTGCCGCCGAGGCCGAAGCTGAGAAACTAGCCTGACTGGGGGTAATAAATTTTCCATCAGCATTTTCCAGCATGGCGCATGTAAGATTTGCCTCTACTGCATAGGTGTATTCCGTGTAACCGATGGCGCCGCGAGTGCGAGCAACATTGTTACAGACCCCCGGATTTTTTTGTCCGCCTATGCCTACAGGCCATTTGACAGAGGAACCCTGACCTACCTTTTTCTTCCAATCTGCCGAGATTTTGGACAGATAATTCGTGAAGATGAACGAGGTGCCGCTGGAATCAGAGCGTCTCACAACGGTGATTTTCAGCTTGGGTAGTTTAAGCCCGGGGTTATCGGCTCTGATAGCCGGGTCATTCCAGTATTTAATTTCACCTAAGAAAATGCGAGCCAGAACGTCCCTGCTCAGCTTAAGTTGGCCATTTTTTACTCCCGGCAAGTTAACGATGACGACAACTCCACCGGTGAGCATGGGGAACTGCACGAGACCGTTTTCTATTTGTTGTTCCGGCGTGAGAGGATTATCAGAGCCTGCGAAATCGACGGTTCCGGCTTTAATCTGATTGAGCCCGGCACCCGACCCCATGCTTTGGTAAGTAACTTGTGTACCCGGGTTTTCTTCCGAATAAGTGTAAGTCCACTTTTGGTATACAGGGGCAGGGAAAGAAGCGCCAGCTCCGGTGATGGTGGTATTGGCCTGTACAGAAGCGGAGAGTGCGATAGCGGTAATAAACAGATTTTTAAACATAGTCAGATGATTGAGTTAGTATTAGAATATCAGAAGTCAAAACGAATAGCGGAAGAGAGCTGCCACCCTGTGAAACCCTTGTTGCCTTTGGCGTCGGTGCCACGGGAATTGATGTATTCAGCGCCCAACATGAGCTTTAGCATGTGGGGTGAATCGGGGCAGACATAATAGTTAGTGCCCAGATAGACCCCTTGTAGTAAGTCGCTGGTACCGGAATAGGTGGAATTGGTCGTGTAATAACGGCTGTCGCTCTTTACTGCGTTGCTGCCGCTGGCCAGTTGGTAGCGCAGTACGCCTTCCCAGTGAGGGGAAAAGCGGTAGCTGGGCATGACGACCAGACCAAACACGTTTTCTGCTCCCTTCTGTCCATTATATACATTCAAACCGGCGAGGGCTTCTGACATGAAATTCAGTTTTCCCTGTTTCGTTTCCCAGCTGATGGCAAATACATCCTGAGCCCCGGGGCCGGCATATTCAGAACCATCATGAACCTTACCGTCTTTGTGGAAGCTACGCATGTAGTCGAGACACAGCTTGCCATTATCGCCAAATGAGCGCGAAACGGATAATCCGAGAGTTACGTTATCTTCGCTGTTGAATGACGGCTCTAGCCATAAGTTATCTTTTTGTCCATTAAACCAGAAACCGGCGTTCCAGTTCCATTCGTCATCACTATTTGTATAGGATACAGAGAGGCCGTGCAGCTTTTCGGCTTTGAGTTGGTTGACGAGGAATGAACGTTCCATTGTGATCAACTTAGCGCTGGAAGTACGGTACTCAGCCATGTAGGCTGGTTTATGTTTGCCGAGCGTGATGGTAAACGGCCTAATTTGGGTAGAAAGAGTCAATTCGTCAAGAGAACTTTCCGTGTGGGAACGGTTCCACATGCCATCGCTATACTTGTTGCGGGCATCTAATCCGCCGATATTCCAGACGTTTTTGATGGTGAATGCCTCGAGTACCTTGGCCTGAGCGCCTAGGCGGAATCGACGCCATTCGTTGTTGTCATTACGATTACCTTTAATTCGTTTGCTACCTCCGGCGGGGTCGAGGTAGCTCCACTGGTACTGCCCTCTTAATTTTAGGGTGAATTCCTGCAGGTAGGGATTCTCAGTTTGGTCGCGCTTAGCATCGAAGAACTTGAAAGAGTCCTTCATGTGAGAGGCCAAATTGAAGTTTGAAGCCTGAGAGAGAGGTGCGGCTCCGATGGCCAGCGCCATAGCTACGATTGTGTTTTTATTCATGTTGTATTTTATTTGTTTTTTGTCATCGACTGAGTCGGTTGACGTTTTTAATTAAACGCATTTTGCGCTTTTGTGCAAGTATTCCATGGTGAGCTTAATGTCACAATAAATGTGGCGAGGATGTCACATCTTTTTTCTTGAATAAGAAAGGTTTTGTGGGTATGTTAAAATGGTTATCGATGCTATAATCCGGCTTGCTTGGATGAGCTTCGATGAAGGGGGATGAAAAGGTTTGCGTTCGCTGCAAATAATGCTATACTGTGATGTATGAACATACACCCGTGTAGTGTAATTCGAAATGCAGAGCAGACGTTATTTGCCGGTGGGGTAACGACGTCGGCGGGGCTGATGGCTACGGTAGTAGATCGTTTGTGGCAGGCGGTGCAGCGAGAGCCTGAGTTGTGCGGCTTGCAACCGCAGCGTGTAGTGGTGTATGCCGGTCGCGGTAACAATGCCGGCGATGCTCTGGGATTGGCTGCCTGTTTTGATTGCCCTGTAACGCTACGTTCGGTTTGCTCCCCCGGGGAATTTTCGCCCGAGAGCCGAGAGCAGTTTGATCAATTGGCTGCTCATGAAGTTAGTATGGAGAGGCCTGCCCCGCAGGAAGGCTTGCTGATTATTGATGGCTTGCTGGGCAGCGGTGCTACCGGGGCTCTGCGCGAGCCTTATGCTGCCTTGGTGCAGGAACTCAATGAGTTGCGTGAGCAGAGCGCTCGCAGCTGCACTTTGTCAATTGATGTGCCTACCGGGCTGAATGCTGACACCGGTGAGGTGCCGGGGGTAGCAGTTCGGGCAGATGTGACGGCGGTCATCGGCTGTGTGAAACCGGGTATGGTGGCGGATGGTGCTGAGGATTTTGTTGGTCGTCTGTTATGCATTCCTCTGCCGGAGGTGAATCTTCCCGAATGCTCTGCCGGTCGTGTGGCTACATCGGAGGTTTTGCGTTGGTTGCCTCGCCGCGCATATTCCTGTTTTAAGAACAAAGCGGGGCGGGTGAATATTGTGGCGGGAAGTGTGGGGTATGTAGGCGCGGCGCAGATGTGCGCTGAAGCTGCACTAGCTGCCGGTGCCGGATTGGTGGCGCTTTATTGCCATGAAGATGTGTACCCTTTTTTGGCCGTGCGCGTAGCGCCTGAGGTGATGGTGTGCCCGGTAAGCTCTTACAGGGAAGTTCCTGTGGATGGTGCTCAGGCTCTGGTAGTGGGACCCGGTTTAGGGCGGCAGAAAGGCGATGAGGTGAGAGCGTTACAGGATTTGCTGCGGCGTTGTGTGGTGCCTGTGGTGCTGGATGCTGATGGTCTGAATCTGGCGGCGGAATATGGGTGGGAGTTGCCGGCGCAGAGTGTTCTTACCCCTCACCCCGGGGAGATGAAACGCTTATTTCCAGACGGGAAGGGAACTCGTCTGGAGCAGGCTGGGGACTATGCACAGCGCCATGCTTGTACTTTGTTGCTCAAAGGTGCCCGCACGTTGATTACGGATGGACGGGAGGTGTGGTATAACTCCACCGGTGGTCCCTATATGGCCAATGGGGGGCAGGGGGATGTGCTTGCCGGTTGCATTGGTGCGTTGTTGGCTCAGGGGCTTAGTCCCATGCAAGCGGCTGTAGTGGGGGCTTATTCCTGTGGTCAGGCTGCTGCGGTGGCTCACATGCAGACCGGGTATCCCCGAGCAATTCGGGCAACAGATGTGGTGGTCGGTCTGGGGTGTGTGCTGGCCTGATATTTTTTACAAGTAAAGTGTGCGGGGGCGCGTGTTTGGGGCATCGAAGGAGGTGAGTACCTCAGCCGGGGCCTCGTGGCGGAGGTCGACCAAGCGAATGGCTCCTCGGGGGCATGCTTGTTGGCAGGCCGTTTGCGGGGCTGAATCACCGGTGCGCCGTGCGGCGTTGATGCGTTGAACGCAGTAGGTGCACTTCTCCATAATACCGCGGGAGCGCACGCTGACTTGTGGATTAGTGGGGCGGGGGGTGCCGGCTTGGTCGTTCCGGGCGTAGTCCCGATAGTTAAAGGTACGGGCTTCGTATGGGCAGGCGGCTGAGCAGTATCGTGTACCCCAGCAGCGGGGGTACACCATAGCATTGAGTCCTTCATCTGTATGAACCGTAGCATGCACAGGGCATACTGCCTCACAGGGGGCGTTTTCGCATTGACGGCAAGCCAGAGGGATGTAGTGGTTACGTTGTTGCCGGTCGTGATATCGCTCGATACGGAGCCATTGTAAATCTCGGCTGTTTGCCAATTCTGCCGAACCTACGGTAGGAATGTTGTTTTCAGCTCTGCAAGCCAGGGTGCAGGCGCTGCAGCCATTACAGAGGGCTGTGTTGATGACGAGAGCCCATTGTGGTTTGGCTGCTCCTTTATGCTGAGGTGGTGTGCCTGAACGTGCCGGGGGGAGTTGTTTTGATGGTCGGTGCGGGGCGGCCGTCTGCGGCATCGGGGAAATGTTGGTAGCACCTATGGTTTGCGGCGAAAGAGGCAGGCAGGTGTGGCTCAGTTGGGGGATGTAACATGCCGTCAACAGGGTGGAGTTGATGGCCAGGGTACGAGCGTTACCGGTACCGGGCAGGAAGGCTTCGGCGGTGCCGACGCACCCCGTGAGCGGGAACCATGTCTCGCGCAACCATGCATTGTGGGCAAAGCGCCCATCTGCGTAGAAGGGGTGCAGATAATAGGCTGGATTTGCCGTGGTGGTGGTGCGGGGAAGTGCTGTAGGGAGGGGGGCGGCATGCGGGATAAAGCCCTGTTTCAACATTTTTTCCGCCGTCGGTTCTACCTTGAGCAACCATTCGCGAGCCGGAGATATATCCGGTCGTTGTAACAAGGGGAGTTCGCTATCTCTCAGTAGGCAGTGTAGGGCCTCCGCCTCTGATATGGCCGGCCGTAGGGGCAGGGTGACGGGCTGGCGCAGGCAGAGGTTACCGTGGGCATCTGCATCTGCCCCCCACTCTTCGAGAAAGTGAGTCAGGGGAACGGTGTAGCGGCATAGCTGCGCCGTGTGGTCGGGGGTAAGGGTGCAGAAACGAATGGTTTCGGCCTGTGTGCTGTGCAAGGCTGCGGCGAATTCCGGGTGCAAGCCGGCCGGGTCTGCCGGGGTGAAGATAAAGAGTTGCTCCAGTTCGGGCAGGTCTGAAATGAGTTTGCTCAGGTCGGCGAAATTGCCGAGGAATTGGGCGGCGGTGCCCAGCGTGGTGTCGATGAGGGCGTCCAGCTCTTTAAATGTTGTGCAACGCGTGGTGGCTACGGGGTCGTAGGAATAGCAGGATACACCCGGGAATTGCTTCAGTTCGCGCACTTGCGCCTCGCGAAGTGCAGAATAGCCGACCGGAAAGAGGAAGCCCATGCGGCGCCCCGCCCGTAGGCTTGTGCGCCATGCACGGAAAGCCCCGGCCAGGCCGGCAACCGGGTAGGGGTGCCCGTTAAATGTGGGCTCTGCAGAACGGGATGGATTGTAGAGATCAAGCAGGGCAGCCTGCGCAAAGGCCGGAAGTCCGGCTTGGATAGAGGTATAATGCGGATTGGGTTGCAGCATGGTTGGCAACCCATTGTGGCACACGGCCAGCATGGGGATGGCACCTGTAGCCCAAGGCATAGAAGTGGCAAAACAGGTAGCGTCTCCCGGCTGTTGCCATTCGGGGCAGCCCTCTGGCTCGATGGCGTATTGTTGCGCCCGACGACAGGCTGGCAGGGCGGTAAGAGCCAGTGCTCCCAGACCTTTGAGGAAGGCTCGGCGCGATATGGTACGGCTGTCGGTGTGGTGCACGTTTGATATTGTAACGTCTCTTTGCGCTTGTGGCAACCCCTTTTTATTTCGGGCTTGACAGGCGGCGCGTCAGTATGCACAATATCGGCATGCAAGCAAGAGTCATCATCCCGCTGGAAGAATTCCCCGAGGAGGGGCTGTTTGTCGAAGGTGAGGCAGACGGTGCCCTTTTTGGTATTGATAATACCGGCGCTCAGAGCATAGGCCCGCTGGTTTACAGGCTCGAGGCTCAGCTTTACGAGACGGAGCTTGTGCTGCGTGGTGATATTTCCGCAGCTTTTCGTCTGCGCTGCGACCGTTGTCTGCGCGAATTTGATTACACAGTCGAGCTTGAGGGAATTGCGATTTCCTGCGATGTGAAGGGAAAAGCCGTGGCTGATGTGACTGAAGAATTGCGTGAAGAAGTGCTTCTGGAGCTTCCCGGATACCCAAAATGTGAAATTTCAGGCCTTGAATGTGAAATAAATGACACAATTTGTGATTTTAGACTGGACAAAGACCCCCATTCGGGTGTAAACTCTGCCACCCCGAGTGGCAATAGCGTCTGGGATGCCTTAGATGATTTCCCCCATAAGTGACGCTGAGGCCCCACTCTCCATCACAGTAACATCTTAACAGAAATATAGAACTATGGCAGCTCCGAAACGCAGAACGTCCAAGATGAAGCAGCGCTCCCGCCTGGCCGCTCAGGCCTGGAAGGCCCCCAAACTCGGCAAGTGCCCCAAGTGCGGT
>JAFZHC010000028.1 GCA_017555025.1 Akkermansia sp. | reverse complement strand
GATGAATAAATATCCACGAAAGCTACTTAATGGGCGCTCAGCATGGCAACTAGCCAAAGTCTATTCTTTCCATTTTAACAGAATCCTAGCCTAAGTCCCATTTTTTTCACCTCTGTCGCATTTATCCTTGCAATTCACAAGACGAAACGATTTGAAGTACGCGAGGTACGAGTTACGAAGGACGAGGTTTTAAGTTTGGCTCGCGGAGCTCGCAGGGTGGTGCGAAGCTTTGCATAGGCTTGTGCTCCGCGCCCTAAGGCGCGGGCGTTAACGGTATAACAAGCTTCGCCTTTTCCTCGCGCCGCAGGCGCCTGTCTCTTACTTAGCCCTTCGTAACTTGTACCCTGTCCTTCCCAACCCCTCGTCCGCCCTCAACATCTTTCCTTTTCTCGGCTCAGGCGTTTCAGCCAATCGCCCTGCTGCATGGCTGCGGCCTGCGCAGCAGTAAACGGCATACGCGGGCGCCAGTTGGTACCGCCCTCAGTTCCGGGGGTATTCAGCCGCACCGGCACATCAAACAACTCCGTCCACATGAGCGCAGCATAGGCCGAACGGCTGGCGAACAACGCCCCGAAAAGAGCATCCTTAATCCCTTGCCCCCAAGGCTGCATACATTGCTCAGCACTCAGTCCCGCGTAATCACCCAGCCAAGCCAGCACGCGAGCGCAATCTCGCCCTACGCGCAGCAATTCACGCCGCTTAGAGGGCGACATGGAAGAATCCACCGCCGCGGCCTTACCGGCCTGCACATGCTCATACCACTCATTCCAATCATTGCAGATGGGCGGAAAATCATGCGTAGCATAGGTAGCAAAGGAACAAGGATTATAAGAATCTCCCTTTATGATACGGTTCTGCTCATCAATCTCCCAATGCGGAATCTTGAAACCGGCTATGCGCAGACGCGATAAATCAGGCCGCACATAATCAGGCACACAGCCCAAATCTTCGCCTATCACCTTGAGCCCGGGTGCAGCCTGCAACAAGCGCTTCAGCAGGTAATCCCCCTGCATGAGGTTGGCGCGGCGATTCTCCGGCGTATCATCCGGGCGCGGACGAAAACCGGGGCGCCGCCCCTCACAACGCGCCGCAGCTTCATCCCCCGAAAGGGGCAGAAATTCCGGGTTGCGGTCGGGCATCCACGGGAAGGCGAAAATGCGGTAAAAACCCAGTATGTGGTCAATGCGGTACATGCCGAAAATCTCGCCCAACTTACGAATGCGCCGCCGCCACCAGGCAAAGTCATCGAGCTCCATCACATCCCAACGGTACAGGGGGATACCCCAATTCTGCCCCCACTTAGCCGTGAATGGATCTTCAGCAAAATTACCCTCTGCCGGAGCACCGCCACTCCAGTTCATATCGAAAAGATGACGCTCAAAATACACATCCGCACTCGCCACCGATATACCGATAGGCACATCACCCATCAGCAACACACCGGCCTCATCAGCCACACGGCGCACCATAGCCCACTCCCTCGCACACAGCCACTGTAACCAGCACTCATAGCGCAGCGCACGGCGGGCATCGGGGCACGCCTGCACCCGGTAGCGAGCCTGCTGCGGTTGTTGCTCCGGCCATTGCCACCAGGCAGATGTACCATATGCCGTACTCAGCACGCGAAAGCAGGCGTAATCCTGCAGCCAGCCCCCCTGCGCCTGCACCCAGGCTTCAAACTCATGCCGCTGAGCGGTATAGCAAGCCTGCGACTCAAAACATTCAAAAGCACGGCTAAGGTGGTAGCGTTTGTACATGCGCACGCGCGCGTAGTCAACATAATCGTCACCTCCCGGTAATTGAAGCGAGGGAAGTTGCGCCTCATACGGCGGCAAAGGCAGCTCCACCCCCGGCACACGCTCCAGCGACAAATACAGCGGCTCAAGCGCAACGGACGATATCGCCGAATACGGCGACGGTGCATCATCCTCGCCAATGGCATTCACCGGCAATAACTGCAAAAACCCCACACCATGAGCCCCGGCCCAGCGCACCCATTCCTCCAGAGCCAGCAAATCGCCTATCCCGGCATCCCCCTCGCGACGCATGGAAAAAAGCGGTATCAACACCCCCGACATTCGTTTCAGCAGCATAACACTCCTACTCTAGCACAACTCCACACCCCATGACAATACAAATCATCTACAATCTACGTTGCAGCGGGAGAATGTTTGTCGCAAAAGGCTAAACTCAATAGAGCGCTGAAAAAAGGGAATACAGTAGAAGAAGGCATCAATTTAAGTCTTCATCATTTTCCTGCTCAGCATACCCCGAGCCACCGGGGGAAGAGCGTTCTTTGAGGATGTTTGCCAAATCAACGGCCCCGTAATATCCTGATTCTTTGATGCGTTGCAGCTGCCGGCGAATGGGCATGGTATCGATAGGAGCGTTGTATTTATCGGGTTTCAGCAAATTGATATGTGAGTATACCTGCTCACCATTGAGGCGGTAGAGAGTCTTAGCGAGCGCAAGAGCCGAGGCGCGGTCATGAACACGCGGCAACTCTTGTTGCAGTACCTGCACATAGGCCAAAGTTCTTCGCTGTGTGGACTGAAATTGCCACAGGTGATAGGCTTCTTCTTCCTGCGGTGTCAGCTTCAGGTTCCGGTCGTTTATTTTACCCGAGGGGGTATAAAGCAGAATTTTGAGAGCGCTTGAGCCATAACAATCGTTGGCACAAACGCTGCTTACGGTATGAATGAGAGCCTCATCCAAGTCAAAAAGTTCATGCTTCGCTCCCACGGAGCCGCCAAACGTGCCGAACGGCATGAGCTGCGGGTACGGTAGAGCCTCCCATTCTTTCAAACACTCAGCCGCGGCATCTGCCGTAGCTTTGTCATGCACGGATTGCAATATTCGCAACTTCTTTTTCTTATTGTCAATACATTGCTGAAGCTCTGACTGAAATTCTTCCGAGGTGGGTACTACGTGCCCATCCGTGAAATCCAGCCACATATCATAATGGTACAGCTTACCACCCAGCAAAACACGCACCCTTTCACGTCTGTACAGGTGGCCATTGAGCAAACCGAAGCCCTCTTCATCTTCGTGCACAAAATCGAATCGACTATCGGGTACTAGTATATTTTTGGAGAGCTCATACTCCCAAATGTTACCATCAAACTTCATCACAGCCTCTGCCGGTATCTGCCAAGCTGTTTCTTTTGTAAAACCGGGACCACCGGTAAAGCTGAGGTGAGCCTCGCATGAAGAGGCACGGAGCGCCGCACGAATGATTTGTTCAATCGCGCCGGCCGCCTCGGGCGTGAGCTGCTGCGGTTCGTAAACGCCCATGGGGTCGTTCAGGTGCTCCGCCAGCAGGGTAGAACCATAGTAGAACAGCGTCTTCAAGCGCTTTTCCTCTGCCTGATACTCATGTAGGTAGGGGGCACATGCATCGAGCGTTTGTTCAGGCAACTCGTAGAAGTGAGCATTGCTGCACAGGTCGGCAAGGGCATCTGCAGCGGCATCGGCGCCTTCTTTATTTTGCACGGCGCGTAAAATGGCCACGCGTTGCTGTTGGCGGCGTACAAAGGCCTCCTCTATCCCTTTTATGTTCGTGCTGTACTTGTCCCCACAACAAGTGGCAAACGCCTCATCATTGTAAGCGGGCGCAGCCGTTACATCTTCCCATATAGTCACTTCATGCTTTTGACCACGGTGAATCAGCGCAACGGTGCTAATAATGTAGAGTTTGCCGGCTATCTCCTTCTCCTCTTGGTGCACCAGAGTGGCATTGTGGCCGCCTAAGATGGCTTCCGGGGCAAAAAACAGTACTTTACCGCTCTCAGCGCGAGCGTCTTCGGGGCGTGGGGAGGTACAAACCCAAGCAGTCTCTTTTGAAAAGCCGGGGCCGCCGGTCACCCCCTCGCGTATGCACGCCGGCAACAGGGAAAAGCTGTAGCGGGCTCTGACCTCCAGCTCTGTCATAATGTTCGGAGTGGTAGGCACAGGCAGCTGCACAATGCCGGGTATGGCATCAGCAGGCGCCTCCATAGCGCCGGCAAGAGCGGCAGAGCCAAAATAGTGGTAGGGTAAAGCCTCACAAGCGGCGGCATATTTATCATACAACCACACATCGGCATTTTCGGGCAGTTCAAATCCCGCCAAAAGCGGCGCCGCTGCATCCGCCTGCTCTTTGTTGCCAATACTGCGCAAAATATCAATCTGTTGTTGAATCGCTACATTAGCCGCCTCATCTGCTATGAGTGTTGCAGCGGGAGCGCAAAGAAACAACAAGGGTAATAAACGCAGCTTCATGATGTAGCAAGCATACCACTTTGTGGCAGAATGTCAATCTACAAAGTTTTGAACCGCCCGGAGAAGGGAAAGCACAGGGTACAAGTTACAAAGGGCTAAGTAAAACCTTGTCCTTCCCAACACCTCGTACTCCCGCGTCAAACGGCTTTTCGGCTCTTTTTCAGATTTGCTGATGAATGGGGGCTTCAGTAACAAAGCAAATTTAAACAAAAAACAGTAGTTCAGCCTTGCATTTGCTTGCAACACACGTTACAAGATGTTAATGCTAAATAAAATATTCAAATGCAAAG
>JAFZHC010000002.1 GCA_017555025.1 Akkermansia sp. | reverse complement strand
GCGAGCATTTTCTGGGTGAGCCAGATGTTCTCGTCTTCGTAGCGTATTTCAAAGCTCTCCGAGGTATCTCCCACCGAGGCGACGTAGGTCAGGTATTCGGCAGCAGAGCTGCGAATACTGACCGGTTGCGGTTGTTTTTTTGCGAGAGAAGCGAGGTGTGGTTTACAGGCTTTGGAGACTGCGGCGTATGGCGGCCACGGTGGCGTCGATGTCAGCCTCGGTGTGAGCGGTGGAGATGAAGCCGGTCTCGAAGGGGGAGGGGGCGGTGTAGATGCCTTGCTCCAGCATGGAGAGGAAGAAGCGGCGCCAGGTATCGAAATCAGCCGTGGTGGCGTCATCCAGATTCTTAACATCCTGCGTGGTGAAGAACAGGCAGAACATGGAGCCGCTGCGCTTAAAGCAGTAGGGCTTGCCGCAGTCTGCCAGAGCAGTGCGAACCCCTTGCTCGAGGCGGGCGCCGAGGGTTTCGAGGCGGGTGTAGGCATCGGTAGCTTCCAGCTCGCGCAGCTGGGCCAGACCGGCTGCCATGGCTACGGGGTTGCCGCTCAGGGTGCCGGCTTGGTAAACCGGGCCGAGGGGGCTTACGCAGTTCATGATGTCCTCGCGGCCGCCGAAGGCACCTACGGGCAGACCGCCGCCGATGACTTTGCCGAGGGTGGTGAGGTCGGGGGTGATGTTGTGTTTGCCCTGCACGCCGGCGGGGGAGATGCGGAAGCCGGTCATCACTTCGTCGAAGATAAGCAGGGCGCCTTCTTTTGCCGTAATGTCGCGCAGGAATTCCAGATAACCGGGCTCCGGCAGGTAGAAGCCGGCATTACCGGGGTAGGGCTCCACGATAATGGCGGCGATTTGTCCGGGGTACCGGGCGAAGGCTTGGCGCACGGCCTCGGGGTTGTTATAGGGAAGAGCCAGAGTGAGTGCAGCAAATTCGGCGGGTACGCCGGCGCTGTCGGGCTCGCCATGGGTGAGGGCACCGCTACCGGCTGCTACCAGCAGGCTGTCCACATGGCCGTGGTAACAACCTGTGAATTTGATAATGTACTTGCGGCCGGTATAACCGCGAGCCAGACGCACCGCACTCATGGTGGCCTCGGTGCCGCTGTTGGTCATACGTACTTTCTGAATGGAGGGCACCATGCGGCAGATGGTTTCGGCCATCTCCACCTCGATGCGGGTGGGGATGCCATAGCCCAGCCCGGCGGGTACGGCTGCCTGAACGGCGGAGATGACGCTCTGCGGCGCATGGCCCAGAATGGCCGGTCCCCAGGTGCCTACATAGTCGATGTACTGGCGGCCGTCTTCATCCCACAAATGGGCACCCGCGGCACGGGTGACAAAAAACGGAGCTCGCCCCAGACGGCGAAATGCTCGTACCGGGGAATTCACACCGCCGGGGATAACCCGGCTCGCACGCTCAAACAACTCTTCAGATATCGGCATGCCCTCAGTATACCCCCGCCTCTTTGTCCGTGCAAGCCTTATCTACGCCCCCGCCAAGCATTGGGGCAGGAATGGATGCCGAAGCCCACAGGAGCAGAGGATATGAGGGTACATGGTGAAGCACCGCGGGCGGGCGGTATAAAGCGCGGATTTCATGATACGGCTTTTCCTACTGCCCGCAGGGTGAGCCATTTCACTAAACCGCCCCGGCTTCTCTTCACTACCGCGCCCGTGCACGTGGGAAAATCAGCCTGGTGGACCGGCGAAATTACAGCTCTGTGAGCGGTAGCGGAAGGAAAAACATTTTTTTGTTTTTTTCTTTACTTTTTTTATTGCTTTTCTCGATTGTCGGGTATATATTGAGTATTGCAGAAAGGTGCTTACTTGGTGCCGATGCTGCAAGAAACAACCAAACATAGAAGGAGGTATCAACCATGCAGACATCAAATGTTGACACAAACGTTGTCGTGACCGGCCGTCATGTAGATGTGACGGATGCTATTCGTGATTTTGCCACGAAGAAAATTCAGTCCATCCACATTGATTATCCTAAGATTGTGGAGGCTCGAGTTGTAGTAGATGTACAGAAAGATCGCCAGGTGGCGGAGATTGTGCTATTCTGCGCAGATCACATCACCATACAGGCATCGACAGTTGGTCCTGATCTCTATGCTGCCATTGATGAGACGGTAACTAAGATTATGCGCCGCATGCGCAAGCATAAGACCCGCCTCATGAAGCATTTCCGCCCGCATCGCTCCAAGAGCATTCGCAAGCTGGATGAGAAGGTGTACGAGGAAGATGTGCTGGATTATGAGGATTTCGATGCACCGGAAGATCCCAAGCCTGTGCGCATTTCCCGCGAGGGCTATGACCTGAAGACCATGTACAAGGAGGACGCCATCATGGAGCTGGAAATCTCCGGCAAGCCCTTTGTGCTTTATCGCAATGCACGCCGCAACGTGCTGCAGATTGTTTACAGACTGCGCCCGGGCGAGTATTCCATCATTGAGCTCGGCAATGAGCTGAAAGCCTGACCGACATCATCGTCATGCAAAAAAGGCCCGCTTCGGCGGGCCTTTTTTATGGAGGGGGCTGTAATCGTGGGGCGATTACATGTGGCGCAGCGCGAGGAATTCGCGTATGCGGTCGTTGGCCGAGTTGCGCAATTCGGCGGGGGTGTCGTCCTCGACTACGCGGCCGTCGGCAAGGAAGATGATACGGTCTGCGAGTTCGCAGGCAAAGGCGATGTCGTGCGATACGACAATCATGGTCATGCCATCGTTGGCAAGGTCGCGCATGAGAGCCTGCACTTCGCCGACCATTTCGGGGTCGAGGGCGGAGGTGGGCTCATCGAAAAGGAGCACCTCGGGATTCATGGCCAAGGCTCGCACAATGGCCACGCGCTGCTTCTGACCGCCGGAAAGCTGAGCCGGGTAGGCGTGAGCCTTGTCGGCCAGGCCGATGCGCTCGAGCAATTCGAGGGCCTTCTTGCCGGCCTCTTCGGGCGACATCTGCCCGGTTTTCACGGGAGCCAAGGTGATATTTTGCACGATGTCGAGGTGGGGGAAGAGGTTGAAGTGCTGGAATACCATGCCCACGCGGCTGCGGTAGGTATTCAGCGCGGCCTCGGTGCGTTCGGGCTCGCGGCCGTGGAAGAGCACGGCGCCGCCATCGGGCGTTTCGAGGAAGTTCATGCAGCGCAGCACGGTGCTCTTACCGGCACCGGAGGGGCCGACGAGGAAGACGACTTCGCCCTTCTGCACGGCGATATCGACCCCCTTAATGACTTGGAGCTTGCCGAAGTTTTTGATGAGGTTGTTAACCTGCAGGATGGTGTTATCGTTCATTTTTCTTCAATCGCAGTTCGAGTTTCTTAAGCAGGTGGCTGAGCAGCATGACGAGGGAGAGGTAGATGAGTGCTACGGCAAAGAGGGGGAGGAAGGCATCGTAGGTTTGGCTGCGGATGATATCGCCACCCTTGGTGAGGTCTTGCAGAGCAATGTAACCGCAGATACTCGTTTCCTTCAGCAGCACGATGAATTCGTTGCCCAGAGCGGGCAGCACATTCTTGAAGGCCTGCGGCAGGATGACGCTGCGCATGGTGCAGCCGTAGCTGAGGCCCAGGCTGCGGCCGGCCTCCATCTGGCCGCGGTCAACGGACATGATGCCGGAGCGGATAATTTCAGCCACATAAGCAGCGGAGTTGAGGCCGAACGCCACGATGGCGACGAGCACCTTGCTGATGTCGAAGGCGCCGAAAATCACAAAGTAAATAATGAGCAGCTGTACCACAATCGGGGTGCCTCGCACGACGGTCAGGTACAGGCGGCAGAACCAGTCCAGCACGCGAAGGCGACCGGTGAGGTCTGCCGTGCTGCGGACAACCGCAATGAGGAAACCCAGGGCAATACCCATAATCGCCGCTGCGGCAGCAATTTCGATGGTGACGATAAAGCCGTCAATCAGGTATTTCCAACGGTTGTTTTTAATAAAGTCAGTTTTAAAATCATCGACTAATCGACCCATCATGCTGTCGGCTACCGCGGTTTCCTCGGGTTTGTTGTCGCGCATGTGGCGGTCGATAATGGCCTTGAGGGTGCCGTCTGCCTCGAGCTCCATGAGAGCGGCATTGAGCATGTTGAGCAACTGGGTGTTGCCCTTGCGCAGAGCCATGGCGTATTCCTCCTCAGCGAGGGCGTTGGGCAGAATGGTGAGGTTGGGGCTGCCGGCTACATGGTTTTCGGCGGGAGCGTTGTCGAGCACAACGGCATCGAGCTTGCCGGCATTCATGGCCGAAACGGCGAGGGCGCCGTTGGTGAAGCGCTCGGGCTCGCAGATGTTCTCCGTTACGTAGGCATCTCCGGAGGAGCCGTGCTGCACACCCACGCGTATCTTGCGCAGGTCTTCAGGCTTGTACTCGGGTGCACCTTTGGGAACGATGATGACCTGGCGGGCGCCGGAGTACGGGCGGGTGAAATCCACCATGCGCTTGCGGTCTTCGGTCACCGTGAGGCCGGATACGACCAAATCCACCTTGCCGGTCTGCACAGCGGTGATGATGGAGTCGAAGGCCATGTCTTCGAGCTTGAATTTAACGCCCTTGCGGCGCCCGATTTCGTTGAGGATGTCAACGTCGATACCGACAATCTCATTGCCTCGGTAAAATTCGTAAGGAGGGAAAGTAGCCTCCATAGCCACGACGTAAGTGGGAACCTGAGCATCATTTTTCTCGCAGCCACAGGTTAGAAGTGCCGTCAGCACGACTGCGGCTGTACAGACAAAGCGGTACAGGTGACAGCGCAGGCTGCTGAGAGCTGATGTAATGTTGCTGATTGCGGACATGCGCGCGAGAGTATCACACAAGCTCCACGATGTCAATAAGATTTACGGTTTCGTCGCTTTAAAAAAGCAAAATAGAATATCAGGAGCGAGTCACGCTCCCCGCCTGACGGCGAAATTGTACGTATTCTCGGGCGGAATTATACGCCTTTTTTATCGTTCCAGAGCACAATGTGCATGCGCTCTCCCAGGCGTACGCGGTGTTGCAGGCACATATCAGCTACGGCGGGGCGTGCGGCCTCCAGCTCGGCGCGGTTGGTAGCGCAGGGCATGAGGATGATGCGGTGCTGCGGCAGGTTTAGTGCTGCGATGGCTGGCCAGTCTTGCTCACCGCGAACCACGAATTTGAACCAGGCGCGGTCTGTTGAGGCAAAGCTTGCCAGCACCTCGGGGCAGATGGCCACGGCGGTGTTGTTGCCGGCGTGCGGGAGTTTGGGCGAGACATTCCATTGGTTGACCCTCTGCACCAGAGCCGGGGTGGGGGGTAGGGTACCGTTCGTCTCCACCTCCACAAACAGGTGCTCGGGTAGTAGGGTCAGCAGTTTTTCCAGAGCAGCGGTTTGCAGGAGCGGCTCGCCACCGGTGATGACTAACCCGGGGCTGTTCAGGGATAAGATGCGGGTGGCAACTTCCTCCTCGCTGCATTCACAGCCGGGCAGCCAGCTGTAGCGCGTGTCGCACCAGGAGCAATGCAGGTTGCAGCCTGCCAGCCGCAGAAAGACAGCAGGGCTACCGCAGCGGGCGCCCTCTCCCTGCAGCGAATAAAAAATCTCGGGTTCTGATTTCAGGCGTGCAATGTTCATGCCGGTGTGCTATACTCAGGTGTACACAAGGGTTCATACCAGAACCGACCGCTCGCGTCAACCGCTTTTTTACGAATCAACCGTTTCCTTTTCATATCATGAGCCAATCTGCACCGTATAAGGTATTGTTTGTCTGCCTGGGGAATATTTGCCGCAGTCCTTCCGCCGAGATTATCTTCAATGCCGTGGCGGCGCGTGCCGGATTGGCCGGGCGAGTGAAGGCCGATTCTTGCGGTACGGCCTCGTACCATATCGGCAGCCGCCCTGACCACCGTATGTTGGCCGCCCTTGAACGTGCCGGCTACAGCTATGGCGGTCATCGCGCTCGGGCATTCCGTCGCAGCGATTTTACCGAGTTTGATCTCATCATCCCGCAGGATGAGTATAATGAGCAGGATATCCTGGCCCTTGCCCGCAATGAAAGCGACCGTGCCAAGGTGAAGGGAATGTGGACCTGGTTTGCTGCCGAAGAAACAGAGCACTCCGTACCCGACCCTTACTATGGCGGCCCCGCCGGTTTTGATGCCGTAGTGGCCTTGCTCACCCGTAGCATGGAACGTCTGGTGAACGATATGAAATCTACAATGGATAATCTGCCTTCTGCCATGTAATAAGTCAGGCGGTTGTCGCCGCGGGGGCGAGATGCTTATTCCGCGCCGTACTCTTACTTTGTGGATTGTCAATTTCCGGATTTTCTTCTGTTTGCATAGGAAATTTGCGGGCTGCGGTCGATTTAGCTTGCATGGGCAGGGCGAAAGGGGTAGAATGCACGGTACACAAAAGCACGTGATGATGAGAAAAATCTCCATATATGCGGTTTTGATGGCTCTTTTCAGCAGTAGCCTGCTGGTGACTTGTGCACAGCGCTATGGGTCTGTTGCGCAAGAGTCGGTGGAAGAGACGCTGACCTCAGATGTCATAGCCGTTACTCCGTGCATACCGGGTTTCCTGTTGGAGCCGGAGCAAATTCACCGCCTGAGTTCCGGGGAGAAGCGCCAACTGCTGACGATATTGCGCCGAGGTGAGATGAGGGTTGTGCATGAGAGCCATTACCGGGATGCTGCTCCGGGCAAGCGCGAGGATATGGTAAAGGGAGTTTTCTATTTGTATGGCAGCAATGCCCAGTGCCTGGGTGGCCGAGTGATGGAAGGGAAAGTGCTGATGGATGACATTGAGTTGTCGGAGGAAGACAGCCGCGAGTTGTACCGCTTGCTCTACCCGCACCTGAGCAAGGTGGTTGATTTAAGGCCATGATAGTGCTTGGTCAGTCATGGTGGCAAAGGCTGCTTGTTGCGGGCGGCCTTCTCTTGATGTGTGGCTGCCAGCAACAACCGCCGCCACCTGAGGGGATATACCCCGCGCCCGATATGTCGTTTATCGGTCGCCGCCTGCAGGAGCGCATACAACCCGAGAAGGCGGATGTCGCCGTGGTCTTTGTGGGTGGTTTTTCGGAGCAGGTGCTTACCCATTTGCGGCGTGTGTATGAATATATGCCCCCGCTGCCGGTGCAGGGCAAGCAGGTGCGTGCCTTTTATGCCTGGGATGGCGGGCGCGGTTGCCTGTTGTTCCACAGTACGAAGCTTATACAGGAGGACCTCCGCGAGTTCTTTAAGGTGAACCCGCAGGCGGATTTGGTAATGATTGGGCACAGCTATGGCGGCTCGGCTACCATGGATGTGCTGCGCCATCTGCAGGCACCCCATGGGCGTACATTGGTCGTGACGATTGATGCCGTGAGCTGCCGTGAGCGCTCGTTCCCGCGCGAGAGAGCGCAGGGGGTGGATTATTGGGTGAATGTGTATTGCTCGCCCTACCGCCATTTCAAAGACCTTGCTGCCAGCGTGGGCGGGCCTTGGCGCCATTGCGAACAGGCAGATGTGAACATTGTTTTCAGCGGCGAGGAGCGCGACCGCGCCGAGCGTCGCTACCAGCATGCGCAGCCTCTCCCCCTCTTCGAAGACCGGGCTCCCGGGCACGCACTCTCTGCTTGGGAGTATATGGTAAGTGCCTGTAACCGCATGTCCGTCGGCTCACCCAAAACAACCGAAACACCATGAGCACCCCACCGTGGATTCGCCTGCAGCAGAATGCTCGCGAGCTGGCCTCTCTTACCGCTGATTGCCGGGGGTGCGTGCACCCGCTTGCCGTAGTGGACGGCGTGCTGGAGCTGGGCGAGGGGTCGGTGGTGAAAGCCGGTACGGTGATTGAGGGTCGCGTGCGCATTGGCCGCAATTGCAGTATAGGCCCCAATGCTTACTTGCGTGGCGATGTCAGCATTGGCGATGGTTGCGTGGTGGGAAATGCCGTGGAGGTGAAGAGCAGCGTGCTGGGCAATGGCGTCTTTGTGTCGCACCTGACCTATATCGGCGATTCGGTGATTGAAGACGACGTCAATGTGGGGGGCGGTTGCATTTTCAGCAATTTTCGGCACGATGCCGGCGAAATTCGCATGCCCTGGCAGGGTGAGTTGCAAGCCACCGGCTGCAACAAACTGGGTTGTTATGTGGGGAGCGGGTGTCGCATTGGCTGCAAGAGCGTTATCCTGCCCGGGCGCGTGTTGCCGCCCGGCACGCAAACCTACCCGGGTAGCGTCTATCGCGGTTAGCGTGTCAATGACGCGATAATCGTGTGCGGGTAGTCATTTTTGACTGTGCAAGTTACTGTGATTATGCTAAAGTATAGTCACATGAGTCAGGCGAATATAGTATGCAAGCCAACGGGCGATACCTTTGTGCGATTTGGTATCGTAATAGCTGCTTTGGTGGGATTTGCTCTTTACTTTTTCTATGATGGTCATACAGGCTATCGACAGAAGAATGAGGTGATGTGCAGTTTTAAGGCATTTGCTCAGATGGGGCAGCGGGCTGCAGAGTATACAGCCGAGGGCTGGGCGAGCTCCCTGCAAGGTAAACCCCTTATTGTAACCGAGCAGCAGGAGGGCGAACTGATGGCGGTAGATGGCGACCATCGCTACCCTCTGCCTGCCGACTGCGAGGCCGCTCGCAGCTGCCCGCCCGAGGTGCTCGACCATGCTGCCATGAGCGCAAGCTGGAACGATTGCTGGGCCGCCTACAGCCACCGCATGCACTTCCCCATTAAGCCCGGTGAGCACCCGTATGACTTGGGTGCCATTCGCGAGCAATGGATTGCCGGTGTGCTGTTCCTCATGCTGGGCGGGGTGTTGATTTACTTTGTGGTACGTACCTCCGGGCGCGTGCTGGCGCTGGAGGGCTCGCAGATTACGGCTGCCGGTCGTACCTTCGATGTGGCTGACATCGAGCGCATTGACCTGCGCCAGTGGGGGCCTGGCTTTAAGGGAGTTGCCTACTTTACGGTGAAGGGTGCTAAAGTGAGGGTCGATGGCATGACCTACGGTGGTTTTAACAAAGACAAGGGCGAGCCGGCTGAGATGTTCATGCAGGCTGTGCTCAATCAGTACAAGGGAGATATTGTTGAATACGAAATTCCTGAGAAGGGCGACTCAGTGGGCTGAGGCCGCCGGTCGCAGGTTGCGCCATTGCCGCCCTGATGGGCGTGCGGTGGTACAGGCTCTGCGTACGACAGCGAGAGCGTTGAGCTCCCGCTGCTTCGTGCTGTCTGCCCTTTCTCTGCTGATTGTGGGTGAGCTGTGTGTGCTGGGAGTTGGCGTGGTACGCAAGCTCGATGCCGCCGCTCAGCGCACGGAGCATGCCGCTAATGTTTACATGGCTGCGGTGGAGGCTCAGGCCTTTGCCGAGCAGATTACCGCACGCTCGGGTGGTGCCGCTCACATTGGCGCCAATGCTGCCGCAACGCCTCAGGGGGACCCCGCCGGAGATAAAGAAGTGGAGGCTAGTGATGATGCGCCGCCTTTGCTGCCACGCGATGTGCAAACCATCGTATGGGAGGAGACCGGCGAGTTTGTGGATGATTTGACCGAGGGGGATAAGGCACCCGCTCAGGCGGTAGAGCCTGCGCCGGACATGCAGGAGCCTACCGATGCCACCGGTAACAAGCTGAGTGCGGAGGATGTGGAGGAACTTGACCGCTTGATTCGCAAGGCTGTTGCTGCCATGGTGGCGGGCGACATGCGATTGGCCATTCTCTGCTTGGAGCAGGGGCGTAGCCTCTCCCCGGAGCATCCCGCGTTGCTGTACTACTACGGCATGGCGTACGACAAGCTGCTCAACCCCGATAAGGCGCGAGATTTCTACACCCAGGTGTTCCGCCAGCGTGACCGTGCCGGCAAGTATTTTGAGCGAGCCTCGCGCCGCCTGACCTATGGTATGGCTCAGCCCTCGGCTATGCGTGGTAAGTTATCTTTCGGCCCGCCCTTGGTGCGCCATAGCTACGAGACGGAAACCGGCGACTATGTAACCATGCGCCTGCCCATTATGCTGGCACCCGGCGAGGAGGTTCGCGTGGAGGACATCCTGATTCGCCTGCGCTTCTTCGTGCTGGTCAATAACCGTAAGATTGAGTTCTCCTCGGTTGTGCCGCAAATGCACTGGGAAAACGCCACGCAGACCTTCGATACCTACGAGGAAAATCTCATCGTTACCTATAACCTGCCGCAGCTCAACGAGGAGGAAGAGGCTGTCTACGGCACCCGCCGCTACTATGGCTACACGGCCAAGTTGTACTACCGTGGCGAGCCGTTGGACTGCATCAGCTCGCCGTCTGCCCTCGTGCTGCATGAGCAGATGCTTGATGCCCGCGCCGCCCGTGAGCAGATGCACTCCTCCTTCTCCTCCTCCGGTTTGTTGCCCGATGACGGTCTGGTGCCGGATGATGGTTTGGCGCCCGACTACGCGGAGGAGGCATTGCCCATCAGCGATGACGAATTGCCGGCTACTGAGGATGAGAATGAGACGCCATTCTCCCGCTATATCGAAACCATTGACCCCTCCTGAACCGTTAGCTTTTAAGCACACCGCCTCTTATGTCACAGCCTGATTTCGAGAACCTGCCTACACGCTTGGGTGTTTACACCCTGACGGAGCGTTTGGGACAGCACGAGCTGACCGACCTCTACCTGGCCACGCAGAGCCATGTGGAGCGCGGTGTGGTGGTGCAGGTGCTGCATGCCGACAGCAGCAAGGCTGAGGTGGATTACTTCCTGCGCATGGTTCGCGCCAAGGGTGGTGCAGAGTTGCCCGGCGTCAGTCAGGTGCTGGAGTCGATGTTGTCGGGTAATATATGGTTCCTGACCCATGAGCAACCCCGCGGGCGTAGTCTGGTGCAGATGGCTCACGATGGGGTGCACCTCTCAACCCGGCAGGCTTGCTCCGTTATTTCGGCGGCCTCTCGCCTGTACTCTGCGGCTGCGGAAAATGGCTTGGCTACGGAACCCCTGAGAGCCGACTCCATATTTGTGCACGGGGAGGATAAAGTACGCTTTCTCTCCCCGGTATTGCCCGGCGAGCACGATGCCACGCGCGAGCCTGCCTGCATGCAGGCGCTGGCCGAGGCTCTCATGCCGGTGCTGCCGCAGAATGTTGCGGGGCAAACCCGCGTGGCCACGTTGGTGAGCTGGTTGCACGATGGCTATGAGGGGAACTACCTGGACTGGGTGACAATAGGGCTCTCGGCTGCCGCCATCGATGAGCAGACGGCACCTTTGCTTACCCGCAATTCGGTGGAGAATCTCAGCACGCGTGCCATATCGCAGAAGTTTGAGCACAAGCGAGCCCGCCGCCAAATGCGGCGCTCCATCATATCCTCCTCCATTTCTGTGCTGGTGGTGCTGGCAATGGCCGGGCTAGGGGTATTGCTGGCTCCCTCCAAGGGGGAAAAGCTCCCCGAGCGCGACGGCGGTCTTGTGTACGTTCGCGAGGGGAAGAATACCGTTCGTGTGAGCGAAAAGCCGGTGAGTATAGATGATTATCGCCGCTTTCTGCTGGTGTATGAGGACATCGCCGGTACCTCGCAGGCTCAGCGAGCTGCCATCATCAGGGGCATACCTGAGAACTGCCGCAGCTTTACCCCGTTGGAGTGGAAAGAACAACTGCAGGCCGCAGATCGCGGCACCGCTTGGCGGGGCGAGCGCCTCACCGGAGCTTCTCCCGTGCGCGGCGTGTCGTACTGGGGGGCTCAGGCATACGCCAATTACAAATCGGCCATTCTTCCGTCGGCGCCGATGCTGCGAGTTGTGCGGCAAGCTGTGCCTGAACTGACTGTGCCGTCGGAGTGGACCACCACCATCATGCCGGCCGGTGCGCTATACGAGCAAGGTTGGGTGGTGTTGCCACCGACCGGGCGCGAGTGGCCCGATGTGATGCCCAACCGCTCGGCTTGCCATGTGAACTTCGGCTTCCGCCTTGCGTACCCTTTATCTGAAAAATCTGAATAATACCGAATTATTATGAAAAACATCATGACCATCATACTGGCTGCACTTTGCATGTTATTTGCCGGGCAGGCTCTTGCCCAGGTGGAAGTTCGTGTGCAGCCTATTCGCAAGGAGTTCCTGCTGGGTGAGAATGTATCGCTGCAGGTGCGCATTGACAACCACACCGACCGTGAGGTCAATTTTGTAAATATCCCCGGGCGCAGCTGGCTGCATTTTACCGTTACCCGCAGCGGTGAGAGCAATCCCATTTCCCCTGCGCTCATTCCTAACTTCCCCAAGCTGACGGTGCCGGCCGGTTCTTCCCGCTCGGTGACGGCTAACCTGCGTCCCTACTTCAGCCTGAACCGCGACGGCAGCTACAAGGTGACGGCCACGGTGCGCATGCCCGACATGCAGACTACCTACAGCTCGAACCGCGCCTCCTTTGTGCTGGCCAACGGCGGTACGATGAAGACCTTTACCGTGCAGTCCCGCGGTGAGCGCCTCAACATGCACCTGCGCATTTTGCGAGTAGGGGAGAAAGATTGCCTCTTCGGTCAGGTGGTGAATGCTGACAGCCGCTCGGTAATGGGTGCCTGCTATATGGGGCAGTTCCTGAACTTTATGCAGCCCCGCATTGTGCTCGACAGCGCACAGAATATGCACGTGCTCTGCCAGTCTACCCCGGAGTATTTCACCTACTCCAAAATGGATAATCGCGGCAACCGTCGCGATTACAAAGTGATGAAACGTACCGGCGGCCCCGTAGAGCTCGTGAGCAGCGGCGGCGCCATCCGCGTGATTGGCCTTATGCCCTACACGCGTCCCACCTCCACCTCTGAGGGTGTCATCCACAGTACCTCAGATCGCCCTAATCGTTAATCGTTATAACCCTCTTTTTTCGATTTATTCCATGTCTTCCCCCACCATTGCCATTGTCGGTCGTCCGAATGTTGGTAAGTCGGCCATATTCAACCGCATGGTTGCCCGCCGTATTGCCATTGTGCACGACCAGCCCGGCGTGACCCGTGACCGCCTGAGTGCCCCCTGCCGAATTACTGATTTTGATGCTCTGGTGGTCGACACCGGCGGTATCGGCTCCACGCTGGATGACGGTTTTGCCTCCCGCGTGCAGGAGGAGGCCGACATTGCGCTGAATGCCGCTGACCTCATCATGTTCGTGTGTGACTGCCGCGACCACCTGACCCCCATCGACAAGACGATTGCTGCTCGCCTGCACAAGGCCGAGGTGCCGGTACTGCTGGTGCTCAACAAGGCAGATACCGAAAAACAGGAACTCAACCTCGGTGAGTTTGCTGGGCTGGGCTTTGCGGATTACGTCTTTACCTCTGCCGCTCACGGCCGCGGTTTTGCCCAGCTGGCCGATAAACTCAACCGCCACCTCAAAGCTTTGGGGGCAACCCCTGTGAAGGCTGAGGCCGCACCCGATGCCACGCCTGAGGAAGAGCCCGACCGTGAGGAGGTGACTGAGGACAGCCCCATTCGCGTGGCGATTGTCGGTCGCCCCAATGCCGGTAAATCCTCTCTGGTCAACGCCATTCTCAACGACCGCCGCACCATCGTGTCGGATGTAGCCGGTACCACGCGCGATGCCATCGACATTCCCTACACGCGTGAGGACCAACCCTATGTGCTGATAGATACAGCCGGCATGCGCCAGCGCAGCAAGCGCGACACCTCGGTGGAGGTATTCTCCGCCATGCGTAGTGAAAAGGCCATTCGCCGTTCCGACATCTGCCTGTTGGTGATTGATATGTCTGCCGGCGTGACCCAGCAGGACCGCCGCATTGGTTCCATTATTGCCAAGGAGAGTAAGCCCTGCATTATTGTGGTCAATAAATTTGACCTCTACTGCGCCGAGGCGCCGCTCTCTGCCCGTAAAGAGGCGGTGAAGGAGCATATTAAGGAGAACCTCTTCTTCCTCGATTACGCCCCCATTGCCATCGTATCTGCCAAGTTGGGCGAGGGCTTGCCCTCTATCTTTAAGTCGATTGCCCGCGTGCAGCAAGAGGCACTCAACATGCCCGGTACCGGCGAGCTCAATCGCCTGTTGCAGCGTGCTATGGAGATGAACCCGCCCGGCCAGCACCGCGTGCTGAAGAAGCGCCTTAAGCTCTTCTATGCCACCACGGCTGTTAACGAGAAGTACACCACCATTCCCGTGCCCACCTATGTGTTGTTTGTGAACGATAAGCGCCTGCTGACCGACAGCTATGCTCAGTACCTGCGCAATACCATTCGTTCGCGCATACGTGCAGCGGGTGTGCCCATTGTGCTCTCGCCCCGCTCGCGCGTGCGCAACACCGATTGATGTAACTGAGACTATGTGGCGAGCTCTGTTGTCTGCTGTCATGCTGGCCTCTGCTGTGCAGGGGTATGAGTTTGTGCGCTATAGCAACGGCGCTGCCGACCGATTGGCCGCAGCGGCAGAGCTGTACCGCCGCTCAGAACTACTGCCGCAGCAGCCCTGCGGGGAGCTTGTGCCGGCGGAGCAGGTGGGGCAATTGCTGTTGCAGCACCTCAGCGCCGGTTTTGCCCTGCCGGATGATTGGCTGACTAATGAAGATGGCAGCATCGTTGTCTTTTTGTCTGAACCCGGCTGTGGCTCCCTTGTGCGCGAGTTTGCCGTTTACCGCCTGCAGCAGGGTATGTACCGGCGTTGCGGGACATACCGTGTGGTATCGCGCGCGTACCAATGGCAGCCGCAGGCCACTCGTTTTGATAGCCGTGGGCAGGGGGGCATGAGCCTCGTTTTTACCGCCTCCACCGGCGCACCCCGCGAGTGCCGCTTTGATTTTTCCCGCCCGGCAGCGGTCTGCCGCATCGCACCGGCGCATGCGCCCATTACACCGGCTGAGGAGCAGGGGCGCTGCGAGGGTATAAAATAACGACCGGCTGATAACTTCCGGCCGGTCGCAGGTAAAAGGCTTCGCTTACGCTTTTGTCAGCTTACGACATGAGCGCCTCGCGGTTGACAAAGAATACCGCTCCCAGCACGCAGAGGAAGGCCCAGAGGTAATCCCACTTCCAATGCTCGCCCATGAAGAAGAGCATGAACGGTACAAATACCGAGAGGGTAATGACCTCCTGCATGATTTTGAGCTGAGCGAGCGTAAGCCCTGCCGAGCGGCCTATGTGATTGCCGGGCACCAGAAAGCAGTACTCAAAAAAAGCCACGCCCCAGCTCAGGAGGATGATTTTCCACATTCCCCCGGCATCCACCTCCGCCCCCGGCTTACGCAGGGAACCGTACCAGGCATAGGTCATCACCATGTTGCTGATAACCAGCAGCAGAACTGTCAGTAGAATTCTCATGGCGCCGATTATTTAGCAATAAAGAACGAGCCGAACTCATTACCGGGAGCTCCCGGCAGGTGCACCAGCACCACATTGCTCAGGGCATCCATGCCCAACATCGTGCGGTCATTGGCAGGGCAGAAAATCGGCATCAGCTGCTTGACTACCACCCCCGGGGTCAGCTCCACATCTGCCGGTTGGCCCTTTTGCACCGTGCGGGAGGAGGCTACATCCACATTACCCAGGCGGGCAACAACCTCACCGCATTTGCCGGGCAGCCAGCGGTCGGCATGCACACGGGTAATGCTGCTGCCGGTATCCAGCAACAACTCCATGACCTGCCCCTTGCAGCTTACATCCACCATCAGGCGTCCGTTGTCATCACGGCGGCCATACAACGGTACCAGGCGGGCAGACTGCGGCACGCCCCAATAAAATTTACCGGCAGCTTGGTCAAAAGTAAAAGGCAGAGCCCCCAGTACATCCATGCCCAGAATGCCGTCAATCTGCTCGGCCATCATGCTGCGCACAGAGGCCAGACTTACCACCATGAAGGCATGCTGCGGCGCAAACTCTGCCGCCACATGGAGCGCCCCCAGAGCAATGCGGGGCTGCTGGGCAGAGTTGCCCCTGAATTTCATCTTGCTGGTATCCACCCATTGCAGGCCTTGCAGGCGTGCAGCGCTTTCATCGTGCAGCACCGTGTGAGTGGCTCCGGTATCCAACATCATTCGCACCGGCTGACCGTTAATCAGGCAGCTCACCACAATCTGGCCGCAGCGGGCATCCTGCACCATGCTGAACAGATCTACTGATTTAACCGCCTGCTGCATAGCTGCCAACTGCGCAGCAAGTTCTGCCGGCAGCTCAACCTGCTGCTGAGCCTCTGCCGTTACACCCATTGCCAGCATTGCCGTTATTGCGAAATACTTCTTCATGTGCCTATTTTAACGGTTAGCCCTCCCTCCGTCAACGCCTTTTGTATATATTTTATATCGTGACCTCAGTATTTCACACTTTAGGCTTGCACTTTTCTTTAGGAAATCTAAAATATCCGTGTATGTTGAAACGCACATTCCTCGCTATCACCGCCACCCTTCCGGCTCTCGCTACCGAGTTGCCGCCCTACATTCCTGCCGGTGACGTCACCTACGACGCCGTATCTTACCAGACCCCCGATGCCTCGTACGCCCCGTACGCTCCGGCTCCTGCCGCCACCTACACCATGGCACCCGTTACCCCCGGGGTAAACAGCGGCAACAACGGTTACATTTACCTCAATGCCTACACCAGCAACTACAACGTGCGCGGCATGGGGCTGAACAACCGCATGAGCGATTACGGCTACTCCTCCATCTCCGGTAGCTACATTCTGCCCAATCGTAACATCTTCCGCAGCGGTATTTACCAGCGCATCAGCGGTGCTTACGGCATCATCTGGGGCGCCGGCGACGCCCTGGGCGAAACTCAACTGGCCAATGCCAACTATGCCATCGGTAAGGAAATCTTCCCCAACCTCACCATCGAGGCCGGTTACTCCCTGCGCTACGGTGGCTTTGAGGGCTACATGGCCAAGTACCACGACGACTCTCCCCACAGCCTTTCTCAGGACCTTAACCTCACCCTTAAGTACAACGACCGCCAGAAGGGCTTTTTCGGCTCCACCACCTGGGGTTGGGCATTTAAGGGGCTTAACGGCATTTACGGCGACGTTGAGCTTGGCTACCGCTTTACCAACGCTCTCAACGGTCCCCGTGGTGGCGCTGACCTCGAGCTCTCTGCCGGTGTAGCTCCCTCCTTCAGCTACTGGAGCAATAGTGCCGACGGTATCGATGCTTATCGCGTGCGTGCTGCTCTGCCCCTCTTCAACCACAACGGCACCATGGGTCGCGACGGTAAACTGCAGGTCATCCCCTGGGTACAGGCCTCTTGGTCCGGCAGCAATTCCGCCAAGATTGACCGCGATACAGGCTATGGTCCCATCGACCACTTCATCCTGACCTTCGGTCTCGACCTCGGCTGGCATTTCTGATACATTTCTGAAAAAAAAGCTTGCCAACGGGCATTTTATTGTATAAAATGCCCGCACCTCGCCGGATTAGCTCAGTGGTAGAGCACCCGATTTGTAATCGGACGGTCGTCAGTTCGACCCTGACATCCGGCTCTGGAAAATAAACCGCTTAAAGTGAAAGCTTTAAGCGGTTTTTTGTGCCTATGAATTAAAGAATCAACTTTCAACATTGCGGGAATCCTGTCCATATTAGGATGAGCGATGTCAAAAGTGGATTGGTACCAGCATTGGCGATGCAGTAGCAAGCGAAAAAGTAGAAAATTGTTGAAAATGATGCACTTTTATTCTTTTTTTATTCTCTCTCTCTTTCCTTTTTGTCGCCTTTAAACCAGCCAGCCATACAGCACAACACCCCAGTGTGCTACAATAGCGGCCACAATACCGCTGATGGTGTGAGCCAGAATGGCCTTGCTGGTCAAGTGGCGGTAGCCTAGAGTATCGAGCATGGCGGTGTGGGTGCTCAGGTAGCCGCTCCAGCACATACCAATGGCAGTGAATACGGCAATGGCATTGCCATCTACCCAACCGGCTTGAATGAAATTAGGCACCAGCCCCAGTGCCGCCCCTACAGCCCCCAATGCCGTTATCGGGAAGGCAATCAGATGAGGGTCTGCAAAGCCGAAGAGAAACTCAAATACCCCGCCGCATATCGAACCAACCCGGGGCAGAAGTTCCACCCCCTCATAGGCTGCACCGGTATATCCCCCTTGCGCAGAGGGGCCAAAGGTCAGTAGCATGACCAAGGTAGAGATAATCAACACCCCCGGAATGATGGCTAGCCCCACATCCACGCCGGAACGTCCGCCATCCAGCAGAGAATCCAGTATGCGCTGAAAAAGTGGCCGGGGGTCTTCCGCCTTCCCCACCGTGGCCGGGGTGGGAGCCTCGCAGGCGGGCTCATGTGCATACTCCGGCCGCTCGCGCAGCACGAAATGCTGCATCAGCCTCGTGGAAACAATGCACCCACACACCGCACCGAAAAAGCCAATGAACGGCTCGACATAAAAGCCTTGCCCCACCATGAACACAATTACCAGCAGCCCCATGCCAAAAGCTGTGCCGAAGTTGGTGAGCGAAATGAACTGGTACTTCCTGAAATATGATTTAAAACGCTTATCCTGTGCCAGCGCAATGATGGCAGGGTTGTCGGAGAGGAAGGTAAGCACAGCCCCTAGTGAGGCCACGCCGGGGAGATTGAAGAGCGGTTTCATCAGCGGGCGCAGCAGCTTTTCCAGCAGGCTCACCACGCCAAACTCCACAAACAAGCGGCCAATGGCACCCGTAATCACACAGATGGCCATGAGGTAAAATACCGTGTTGAGCAACAGATCATGCGCTGTATTCATGATGGTGTTGAGCATTTGCGATATCCCCATGTGGGAGCCGATATAGCCAAACAACCCGAACACCACCACCAGGCAGATAACCCCCTGCGGTATATGGCTCATGAGCTTTCGAAAAAAGTTCTTCATAACAATACAAACAAAGCTCTCCGACAATCTGTTTTATACCATAATCGGTACTTCTGTGCAAGCCTTAAAACAAGGTGTTCTATTCTCTCGTAACTGAGCGAATGTGGTACGACAAAAATTGGTATTTACAAAATCTTATTAACCTTTTATAATACAAATGTTATGAGGGGGATGGATTTTTTCTTATTAGTGGGTGCCGGTGTGCTCATCTTAATTATCTACTATTGGATTGTAAGTGGTCTGATAGACACATGTGCATTCGCTTGTAAGCTATTAAACCGTATAATAACCTGGCCATTCCGTGCCCTTGCCCGCCTCGTTTCCCCTCAAAAGAAGAAAAAGACTCAGCACTTTCACTACGAGGGCGATGATATAGATATCCGCTTTTAGTATTGCTTCATATATGTATAAAAAAGGAGAGCGGCTAAAAACTCTCTCCTTTTTAGTCTATTTACAAACTAGCATTACGTCGCTTTATCAAATAATGGGTATGCCGACCTCTGTGGCTTTTGTTTGATGATTGATTGAAGCTTTTCATATGCCTGTTGGGCCGTAGTACCACGGCTGGCTTTCATCACGTCCTCACGTGTTTCGTTCCAATGGCGCAAACCTTGTGTCAAGTCACCTTCCCATTTCATCCACTCTGCCTTTTCGGTCATAATAAGTTCGTAGACGGAGGTAATGTAAAATGTTACTTTAGATGCATTCTCAACATATCCCCACCGTTTCGGCATACCTTTTTTTATAAAATCAGGAGCATCAGACAGATTTATCTCATAACTGTGAGAATCCCAATCTGTTTCCAAAGTTCCTTTCGCCGTGAATAAATAGCGATGCGAATTGAATCTTATACAGTCTCTGCTTTTAGACCAACGCCATTGTACATAATCTGCGGAATCTTCTCTTAATTCCCATTGCGGCCAAAGTGCCATTTCCTTGTACCAACCGCGAGATATTTTACCCACCTTCTTGCTGTATATGCACTCCGGGCGCATGGCATAATAAAAACGTCCGTCTCTAGAGTATAGATAGGCCTTACGCATAGTATCACCTTTTCTGGGATTCGGCTCAAATACCATATACACCTGCTCAGGAGTTGAGTCGCCTACTAAATCCACATGAGCAAGAACCATGTAACCACCATGCGGATAATAATTAAATGCCAACTCGCGATTGGATTCAATTTGAATAGCATCACATATAATATGATTATCCGGATATGGGAAATAACCATCTGCATCCCAATGATACTGCGGCTTGGATGCCCCATAGATTAAATCTTGCTGCACTTCTGCGGGTAATTGCAATACTGTATGAGGTAATGTTACCTCCTGAGACATGGCTACACCTGCAACACATGCAAATAAAGCTAAATTTAAAAAAAAGTTTTTAGGCATAACGTCAAGCATTATACCTAAAAATCTCAAAAATGTAAATAATAGAGTGGCAGAAAACTCTGCCACTCTGCTAAAAATTAGTTTTCATTATTACTATAGTTGACCATAGATAACACTTTATCAACATAGTCTACATGATGCTCTATATTTTTCTTATCTATAAAGCATACATAAGGACCAATAGCCCACTTATTAGTAATATTATAACCATTTTTACTATATGAAGGAATCCAAGCACAATAATAACCTGCACCTGCTGGACAAAGAACGAAGTCTCCTATTCTCTCAACTCCATTACTGCGGTCTTCTGCTTCTGCTTCAGTTTTTGTTAAGTAAGCATCCGATTTTGCTCCATTGTATTGTTTTAATGCACACAAATGTACCATTTTTTTATCGCCACCTTCTTCAAATGTAAAATCATAGGATGCACCAGGACTGGGAGAATCATGTTTAACTCGATACGCTGGCAAGTTTTGAGTATTAGGGACTGCCATAAGCCTAAATTTAGAGAAAAACTAACCTTTCAACCGATTACCCTCAGAAGTGATTTTACCGTATGCAATTGAGATGTCAAGGATTATTGAAATTCTTACTCTAAATTTAGACCTAAAAAAAGGGGCATTTTTGGGCAATTATCTCACCAAAAATAGTAAAACATAATGTAGAAAGCAAAGACTTTATCTATTGATAATCAATGATAAAGAAAGCCCCACATTTCTGTGGGGCTTTCTCCAACTTACTACCTATGAAACTCGATTCCTCCTTTGGAATGGCCGCGGATGCTCTCTCCTTCATCGGCGACCGGCGGAACCGATATAGGTTATACACCGGAGGAGGGTGTTTTGTTCAAAAAAAATGAAAAAAAGTTTAATTTTTTACTTTTGGGGTTCTTTTTCGGTGGGGATGGGGGTGGGGTCGACCTCATCGAGGCGCCCCTGCCAGAGGTAGTAGCGGGTCTGTGTAAACAGCACGCCGGAGAGGCCAATCATGCAGATGAGGTTGGGGATGGCCATAAGGCCGTTAGCGAGGTCTGCAAAGTTCCACACGATGGAGCTCTTGGGGATGATGCAGCCGATAAAGACCATAATGACCCAGAGCACGCGGTAGGGCAGGACGAGGCGGGCGCCGCCGAGGTACTGCAGGGCTTTTTCGCCGAAGTAGGACCAGCCCAGCACGGTTGAAATAACGAAGGCTGCCAGGCTGATGGTGAGCATGGCAGAGCCGATGCTGCCAACGGAGGCAAAGGAGTGGTAGGTGAGCAGCTCACCGCTGGCGGTCGTAATTTCCGGTACTGCCATGACGGTGGTGGTGAGGGTAATACCGGTCAGGGAGCAGATAACCACGGTGTCCCAGAAGGGGCCGGTGGAGGCTACAAGGGCCTGCTGTACGGCGTTATCGGTACGTGCGGGGGCGGAGATGATGGGGGAGGAGCCCAGACCGGCCTCGTTGGAGAAGAGGCCGCGGCGCACGCCGTTCTGCATGGCCAGCATGATGGTGGAGCCGATGAAGCCGCCCGTTGCAGCCTGACTGCTGAAGGCGCTATCGAAAATACGGCAGATAGCAGGCCACACATACTCTGAATGGGTGCAGAGCAAGGCAGCACAACCTATGACGTACACAACGGCCATGGTGGGCACACAGGCGGAGCATACGCGGGAGATGCCCTTCAGACCGCCAATTAGCACAGCTGCCACCAGTCCGGCCAGCAGGGCACCCGTCAGCCAGCCCGGTACATGGAGGGCGCTCTCGGTAAGCACTTGCGAAACGGCGTTGGCTTGCGTGATATTGCCGATACCAAAGGCGGCAATGGCGGTAAATACGGCAAAGAGAACGGCCAACCAGCGGCATTTAAGCCCGCGCTCGAGGGCATACATGGGGCCGCCGAGGATTTCGCCGCGGCTGTTCTGCACGCGGTAACGGATGGCCAGCAGGCTCTCGGCATAACGAGAGGCCATACCGAATATACCTGTTACCATGCACCAGAACACGGCACCGGGGCCGCCGGTGGATACGGCGACGGCCACACCCACAATGTTACCCGTACCCACATTGGCAGCCAGGGAAACCATGAGTGAGCTGAAGTTGGAAATCTGCCCATCCTTATCAGCCTGTTTTTTACCGAAGTAGTATTTCAGCGCCTTAAAGAAGTAGAGCTGAGGAAAACGCAGCAGGACGGTAAGGTACAAGTGGGTACCCAGCAGGCCGAACAACAGGATGTAGCCCCACAGAAATCCGCTTGTACTCTCTAAAAAGGAATCTATATAATCCATCATAACAATTGCTCGTTTAGCATACTACAAGCAATATAGGTAGTCAAGACAATAAATGATGATGCGATGGAACAGGCGGCTTGAAAAATCTACATTTACATCAGCAAGCTACAAAGTGAGAGCTTGGCAGAGTGACGGATATTCCTTACTATGACTTTATAATATCTTGTCGTGTGGTCGATTTTTCAGTACAATTTCGTGCGTATGAAGCCTTCTGTTTTACTGCTTTCCGTTGCGTTGTTGCTAACTTCGTGTGATGTTTTTAAGCGGGGTGAATATACACCGCTTTACCTGCAGCCGGAGTCACCTTTGGACCCGCCCGGCACGGCCGAGGCTCGCGCTAAAATGCGTGCTGAGCGTGTAAAGGAGGGTATTTTTGCCGTAGGTGCCACGCCGGAGGTACAGCAGGGGAAGGCTTTTCTGCTGGATCGTAACCCCGACTACACCAAGGACCCCTCCGGCCGCATGGTGGAGACCAAGACCGTGAAGGTGATTTCTTGCGAGGGTATGTATTATTTTGTGGAGGCTGAGGACGGCAAGCGCGGTTTCCTGCGCGAGTCTGACATGGTGAACCCCGTCACTCTGGTGTCTACCACAGAGCTTATACCTTTGCCCGGTGAGGGGATTTTGCCGGATGGCGCTGCGGTACTGCCTTTTGAACCGGCCCCCACGGAGAACAGCGAGCAGCAGCTGCGCATGAATGAGGATGGCCGCACAGTGGTCATTGTGGGCAAGAAGTCGGAGAAAGCTGATCAGTTTGAGGCGATGAAGCGTGCTCTGGAGAGCGGTCAGTCGCTTGATGGGGCCGAGAACAAAGCCCCCCAAGCCCCGGCTGAGGAGGAGGAATTTGAAGACCTGCCCGAGCCCTCCGGCTCTGCTAATATGTAAGGGCGTCGGTTGCGGGGTGCTGCTACCTGTATATGGGCTTCGGTTCGCTCATTGAACGCTTTTTGCTCTACCTTGCGGCAGAGCGGGGGCTGAGCGTGAACTATCGGGAGTCGGTGCGCCGCAGTCTGAGTCGTTTTGCCCAATGGTGTGGTGAGCGGGGCTTGCAGGCGGCAGGGGTAACGGAGCCCCTGCTGGCTGAGTACAGGCAGTTTTTGCATGCCGAGGGCTTGCAGGCCTCGAGTTGTCGCATTGCCATGGTGCACCTGCGGCGCTTTTTCAGGTACCTGAGCAGCTGTCATATTGTACAGCACAACCCCGCTGAGTTGTTGCAGGGGGGACGTGCTGCTATGAAGATACCTGAGACCCTCGGCGCAGAGCAGGTAAACCGCCTGTTAGAGAGTATTGACCCGGGCGATATTCCCTTTGGTGCTCGCGACCGTGCCATGCTGGAGATGCTCTACGGCAGCGGCCTGCGGGTGAGCGAGCTGGTGCAGTTGCGCCCGGAGCAGGTGGATTGGGATGAGATGTTCCTGCGTGTGGTCGGTAAGGGGCAGAAGACGCGCTATGTTCCCCTGGGGGGCATGGCAGCTACGGCGCTGCGCCGTTACATGCAGCATGCCCGCAGCAAGTTAATACACCCCGGGCGCCGGGCATCGGTGTTGTTCCTCTCCAATCGCGGTGCGGCGCTCACTCGAGAGCGCATACGCCAGATTATTAAGGAGAGAGCTCGCGCTATCGGGCTGCCGGAGAATGTATACCCTCACATCATGCGGCATTCCTTTGCCACTCATTTGCTGGAGAACGGAGCCGACCTGCGTGTGATTCAGGATATGCTCGGCCACGCTGATTTGGCAACCACGCAGATATATACCCACGTGGAAAAGAAGCGCTTGGTGGCTCTGCACCGCAGCTTTCACCCCAGAGGGCGCAAGGATGAGTAGTGTGTGTGTGCGTGGAGGCGGGGAGCTTAGAATAGCTGTTTTTCCTTACCGGCCTCTTTCCCTTCGAGGTATTTGACGTAGCGGGATACGCCGGCTCCATAGCGGGAGGAGAGTCGGTAATCAGGCTCCGTTGCAAAAAGGCGGCCGCAGCTGCGGTGCCAGTGTATGAGCCAGCTGAACAGGCCGAGAATCAGCACCGCTGCACTACCAAAGGTGATGAAGGGGGTGGCTCCGCCGGCTTCAATCCATTGTTTGGCTTTTACCTTCATGCTGACCTCTTCAACCTTCTCTTCATTTTGGAACGGCAGCTCGATGCGGCGTACCGTGCCGGAGGTTTCGGGGGTGAGGGGGGTAAAATCCACGGAAAGCGGGTTGATGGCAGCGTGCAGTCGGCGAATGCCGGCAATCAACCCCTCTGTGCCGCCGCCTGCGGCCATGACACTTCGTCGCACGGCTTGCAGCCACTCGCGCATTTGTTCATCGGTGGGCTTAATCTCCTTGTAGCCGATGTCGACGGAGGGGGGCTCGCCTACGGCATATTGCAGCATGAGCGTGTATTGCCCCGGCTGCGCAACGTTGGTCACCAGATTGGTGGCAGCCAGCTCACGGGGGATTTCCTGCCCGTCTTTGAAGATGGAGACGTAGATGTGAAAACGGGAATGAGCATTGAGCTCACGGAGTACATGCGAGATATCCTGCCGCTCCACATCGCTGAGCAGCATCTGGGGGTCGCGCAGGGCCGTACCGCGCGGGTCGAGGTACAGTTTGCAATAACGGCCGGGTACTTTAGTGTCGCTCTCTTGCTCGGCGTTGTCGCGATTGCGCTTGCGGGTGGTGGTGTCGCGGCGTGCGGGGTCGGTCTTTTGCTTGCCGCCGGGCATAAGCAGGTTGTAGCACTCCGGCAAGCGCCCCGACATCAGGTGAGTATAGTCTGTCGATGACCACTTGGGTGCTGCATTGTAAGAGGCCGCCACGCCGGGAATCTCGGGGGGCGGAGCAGGGGCTTGTTCTGCCGGGGCGGCTGCCTGCTCGGGCGTGGGGGTAGCGGGAACTGTTGCGGCGGTTTGCTCCGCAGCGGCCGGTGCCTCGCCCGCCGGTTCTGCTTGTGCCGGGGTGGTGCCCAGTAGTGTGGCACCCAGCCCCGCTGTAGCCATCCAGGGTAACATGTGGCGCTTAAGACCGATGTTCTGCCGCATTTTCTTATTTTCCCTGCGCGAGGCCTTGGCGATTTCCCCGACGGCGTCTTTCATGACTTTTTTGAGCGCTGTAACCATGGCTCGCTCGCGGAACTGAAGGCGGGCGCCGATAATGGTCGAATTGATTTTGTCGGGGTAGATGTAGGGGTCGAGCATGTAGCCCCAGGAGAAGCAGGCGAGCTCCAGCTGCACATCCAACACCAGCATGAATATCCAATCCTGCCGTGCCGGGGGCGGTGTGGGCAGGAATAAATCCCGGCACCAGTCGCAGATGCCCTGCCAGTTGCGGTTGAACCAGCTCGGGGTTTCCTCCTCTGCCGGTCGACCTTCTCCCGGTCGGCGCTCCCGCAGTTCGGCATCCTCGATGGCGCGAATTTGCTCGCGGCGCCCGAATGAGGGGGAGTGAATGCGGGCGTGGTTGAGTGCCCAGTGAGCGTGCGGGCGGAACTCCTGGGTTTGCCCGTGGTCGGTAATATAGATGCAGAGTGCAACCGGCGGAATGCGCCGCTCCTGCTCCGCCAGGAAGTGGAGCAACTCCATGCGCTCGCGGTGTGTCAGAGCCCCGGCTTCGTCCACCACACGCGTGAACTCAATATCATTGGTGCCGAAAATGCGGTCTGCGCGCTCCATGCCGTAACCACAGGCAGGGCATTGATCCTCGGCTCCCGAGTGAATGGTGGCATTGCAGCGTGGGCAAATCGGCATGGCTGGTATCGGTTAATCTTGGTGTGCTGGGGCGGATGAAGCGGGGCTTATGCAGCTGTATCAGAGCGCAGCGATGATGGCATCTCCCATGCCGGCGGTGCCTACGCGGATTTCACCATCGGCACCGGTGCTCAGGTCGCCCGTGCGATAACCGGCAGCGATGACGGCTCGTACAGCGGCGTCTACGGCATCGGCAGCAGCGGTTTCGTGGCAGGAGTAGCGCAGCATCATGCTCATGGAAAGGATTTGAGCAATGGGGTTGGCAATGCCCTGACCGGCGATGTCGGGGGCAGAGCCACCGGAGGGTTCGTACAGGCCGAAGGTGCTCTCGCCGTTCTTGCAGAGCGAGGCGCTGGGCAGCATGCCCAGAGAGCCGCACACGATGGCCATCTCATCAGTAAGAATATCGCCGAAGGTGTTTTCTGTGACCATCACGTCGAACTGGTGCGGGTTGCGTACCAGCTGCATGGCGGCGTTGTCCACATACATGTGGGTGAGTTGCACATCGGGGTACTGCGGAGCAATCTCATTCATGACCTCACGCCACATCACGGAGGAGGCCAGCACGTTGGCTTTGTCTACACTGCACAGGCGCCCGCTGCGGCCGCGTGCTGCCTCGAAGGCGACGTGGGCAATGCGCTCTACCTCGCTCTTCTTGTAGAACAGGGTGTCGAGTGCTACGGTTTCGCCATCGCGCTCGCCATAGAACTTGGGCTCGCCGAAGTACATGCCGCCGGTGAGTTCGCGCACGCAGAGGATGTCAAAACCGTTCGGGATGATGCTGTTCTTAATGGGCGAGGCGTCTACCAGTTCGGGTAGGCAGATGCCGGGGCGCAGGTTGGCATAGAGCTTGAAGTGCTTGCGCAGGGGCAGCAGAGCACCGCGCTCCGGGCGCTCGTCGGGGGGGAGTGTGTCCCACTTGGGGCCGCCTACAGAACCGAAGAGGATGGCATCGGCGGCTTCGCAGGCTGCCAGCGTTTCGGCAGGCAGAGCCTTACCGCAGTTGTCAATACCGGCACCGCCGACATAACAGGAGGTACGCTCAGTAGTAAAACCATACTTGGCTTCCACGGCATCCAGCACGCGCAAAGCCTGTTCCATAACCTCCGGGCCGATGCCGTCACCCGCCAGAACTGCAATCTTGTAAGTATTCATGTCTGCCGCTTATCATACCCCTTCGCCGCACGCCTGACAAGTGCTAATTGTGCGCATGCCATACATCTCTGTGCCGACTTACGGAGTTTCTGCGGTGCAGTTTTATCAGCGTAAAGAGGAATTGGTGCCCGCTATGCTCAGTTTGTGCTTAGCTGATGAGTGCGTGAGGAGTTGTTGTTGCTAACGCTCTTTAGTCAATGTGTTGTTTTTGTTAGTTTGGATGCTTGTGCGGCAGCGTCTGCAAAAAAGAATATAACTTTTTGACAAAAATCGATTTTTTTATGTAGAAAAATTCATGTGGCTCACGTTCTCCCCATCGTACGAGGCCCACTGAGGCTGAAACCACTTAATCCAAACTAAAAAAACATTATGAATAAGAACATCATCATCGCCCTCGTGGCCGCTCTCCCTGTGTTCGCTCAGGAGGCTCAGCCCCAGGTCGCTCCCGTTCAGGCTCCCGTAGCCGCTCAGGCTCCCGCCGCTGCTCCCAAGATGGATCGCAAGGCTTTCATGGAGGCCCGCAAGGCTGAGTTCATGGCTAAGTTCGACGCCAACAAGGACGGCAAGATCGACGAGAACGAGAAGAAGGCTGTTAAGGATTTCTTCAAGGCCGAGTTCATGAACAAGTTCGACGCCAACAAGGACGGTCAGCTCGACGAGAACGAGAAGAAGGCTGTAAAGGCTGCTTTCCAGAAGCGCGGTGAGCGCAAGGGTAAGTTCGACGGCAAGCGTGGCGACCGCAAGGGTCACAAGTTCCACGGCAAGCGTGGCGACCGCAAGGGTCACAAGTTCCACGGCAAGCGCGGTGAGCGCAAGGGTCACAAGTTCCACGGCAAGCGTGGTGACCGCAAGGCTCCCTTCGGTCCTAAGTTCAACGGTCAGCGTCCCCAGGCTCCCAAGTGCGGTATGAACAAGCAGGGTCGTCGCCCCTTCGGTCCCAAGTTCGGTGCCAAGGCTCCCTTCGGTCCTAAGTTCGACGGTCAGCGTCCCCAGGCTCCCAAGTGCGGCTTCAACAAGGAAGGTCGTCGTCCCTTCGGTCCCAAGTTCGGTGCCAAGGCTCCCTTCGGTCCTAAGTTCGACGGTCAGCGCCCCGAGGCTCCCAAGTGCGGTATGAACAAGGAAGGTCGTCGTCCCTTCGGTCCCAAGTTCGGTGCCAAGGCTCCCTTCGGTCCTAAGTTCAACGGTCAGCGTCCCCAGGCTCCCAAGTGCGGTATGAAGCGCGACGCTCGTCGTCCCTTCGGTCCTCAGTTCGGTGGCAAGGCTCCCTTCGGTCCTAAGTTCAACGGTCAGCGCCCCGAGGCTCCCAAGTGCGGCATGAACAAGCAGGGTCGTCGCCCCTTCGGTCCCAAGTTCGGT
>JAFZHC010000027.1 GCA_017555025.1 Akkermansia sp. | reverse complement strand
CCGCAGCCCGCATGGCAGCGGTGGCGGTGAAATCCACTACCTGCAGCGGCGTGGCGGCGATACGCTGCCCGGTGGATGGCCGGGCGGGTGTCTCCGTTATCGGCATACCGGCGACGGCACTGCGGACTTCCTGATATGGCAGCTCACCCGGACCATGGATACTGAGGAGCACCTCATCTCCGGCTATTTCAATGCGTTTTGCCTTTGAGAACGGAAAATCCTGTTCCATGATGGCCTGGTCGAAACGCATCCCGCCGTTCACACGGGTGGTGCAATGCTCTACACACGGAACCATACAGGTGCGCACACTCTCCTGCAGAATCTGGTAGCGGTCGGTGGTATTCTGTATGCACCAGGCGGCTCCATCTCCACGCCGATAAATGCTTTTCCCTTTATCTATGGCGCGGGCCAGCTTGATGGGATACCAATCCAGCCCCTTGTATCTGTATTTGAATATAGAACCTGGTTTTGCGATGCACACTACCACCTGCTTATCACAGTGCAAGACTGCCTCTGCCGTATGCAGAGAGGGCCAGCACCAGCTGCATGAAGCAAGCCCCACCGCCGCAAGGCACAGGGCTGTGGTGGTGAGGATTTTACGGAATGCGGGCGTAATTATGAGGTTATACATTTGGGGTATATATTCAGCGGAATACTTGAGAGGGATATATGAGGGCATAAATGCCGTACGCCGTGTAGCCTAAGGTTAAGGACACAACGGTGACCGGGACATCCACCACAAAGAGAAATGCGGCTGCCGGGTACGCTAAAAAGGCCGAGGTCCCGACATGCGTCTCCGTTTGTGCGAGCCAGACGCCGGGCTCATCAAATCCGGATACCGGGCAGAGAATGGGATATGGTTTTGCTTGTGGCGGCAAGGCCTTCAACAGCTTTGTTGACTGAACAAGATTTGATTTGTGGCTGCCAAACGCAGGCGGGTCCCAGCGATGTCGACTCGGGGTACGCAATTCCCGGGCGAACTCTTCGGTAATGGGAAGATAATACTGCTGTTTATCCTCATAAGAAATATCACCCATTTCATAAGGCTTCCATTGATACCATTGGACGCTTTTCTTGTATTGAATGCGGGATACCGGCAGATACCATTGCCCGTTGCATTCGTACACATAAAGGCGTTTTGTCAACTTCATGTTGGCGGCATTGTTATCTATGGAAACGCTGTTGTTCTCTAAACGTACACCTTCATAGCTGCGGGGAAACTCGAATGCTTCCCGGTGCAGACGCGAAATGCACGAGCTCATCCCCATCGCCGCAAGGCACAGGGCTGTGGTGGCAAGGATTCGGGGGATGGTGAGCATGGTCAACACAAGGAGTGTATTTGTTACGTCAGTTATGCAGGGGCTCGTAGATGGCATCCACCAGCCAACCGATGGGAGTGGCGATGATGGTGAGGGGAATATCCACAACTTCGGCAGCCCAACTGAGCGGCATGAGGCAGTAGTTGTACCATGTGCGTCTGGTCGGTGCTTCTTTTGCCACGCGGCAGAGTTGCGGGCGTTTGTCATAGGCCGTTGCCGGGTGGAGATCCACTATCTTTTTTGCTCCTGTCATGTCGACCTCGTTCATGGGGTAAACTCTGTGACTTTTGCCGGCTAGTTTTTTACCGAAGAGGCTAAGGTCGAACTTACACCACTCGCAGGCATCTTCGTATTGTTCTTTGCTGAGAATGGCGATGAAATGCTCCAACGGTGCTGCTTGTATTTTCTCTTGCGTCACTACATTCGGCCAGGTGCATGCCAATGTGTTTTTCTCTCCGTACCCGCTGCGATGGAGGAATACCGTTTCATCTGCCGGCGGATAGGCCAGGGGAAGCTGCACATAGAACATGTCGTCTTTTTCCCAGACTTGGTAATGGTAATCGGAGGTAGCAATTTGAGTGTCGCCCAATGTTTCCCTGCATGCTTCTTCCAGCAGATGGGGCGTCTGCTTACCGATGTTGTCAATAGCCCCGCCCAGGTCGATAACGGTGTAGCGCCCGGTGTAGAGCGATATGTACCCCTCCAGCAAAAAGACAGACAAAAGGCATACCACATAACCTGTGATTTTGAGTCGGCTCTTCATTGAGATTAAGCGTGTATCCGCTACGTGACATTATATCAATTCCAGTCCTACTGTACAAGCGTGGATAGCATTTTGTTGCACATTTTTTGCCGATGGCGCAAAAACAGAGCCAAAAGCCGAGGATTTGCTCGAAGTGGAGCCCTTGGTCAGCCGGGTGCGGATCATGTGGTGCAAAGTGGTGTTTTGAGCGTTGGTTACAATTCAGCCAGAATCTTGAGGAACTCGCTCATGGGGTACGCCCCGGTCATGCTGATATCCTTATCCCGGAACACGAGGAAATAGCGATACCCCGGCCTGGCTTGTTCCTGCCATGCTCTGCCCAAGTGCAGCTTGGCCAGTTTGCGCGATATTGCGGTGTCACCACCGGACTTTTCTGCCCACTTTAATGGTATTTCTGCCCACTTCTGGCTTGAAAATGGGCAGAAATATGCTAAAGTGTGGGCAGAGAAACAGCAAGCAGGTATGAGAACATTCGATTATTCAAATTTGCCCGGGCCTTTACTCACGCCGGAAATAAGCAATCTGCTGTCGGCTATACATGAATACCGGGGAAAACAGACGCTGTTTATCACTGCAAGAAAAGACATTCTGCAGAGTCTGCTGGAAATAGCCGTGATTCAAAGTACGGATGCTTCCAATAGAATTGAAGGCATCTATACCTCTGACGTGAGATTAAAAGATTTGGTTTTGCAGAGGGTAGAGCCCATCAACCGCAATGAAAAGGAAATTGCAGGGTATCGGGATGTGCTGCGAACCATTCATGAGAATTATGAGTATATTCCGTTGAATCCGAATACAATCTTGCAGTTGCACCGCGATTTATATTCCTTCCACCCCTCGGGGATGGGTGGGCATTGGAAAAACGCAGATAATTTGATTGCGGAAACGGATGCTGCCGGAGCAAAGCGCATCCGTTTTACCCCGACTCCTGCGTTCGAAACGCCTGATGCCATGCGTTCTCTTTGCGATGCTTATAGGGAGGCTGTAGTGTTGGAACGTTGCGATCCGTTGATGCTGCTGGTGATTTTTATCTTCGATTTTCTGTGTGTTCATCCCTTCAATGATGGCAACGGG
>JAFZHC010000026.1 GCA_017555025.1 Akkermansia sp. | reverse complement strand
TTCGAAACGCCTGATGCCATGCGTTCTCTTTGCGATGCTTATAGGGAGGCTGTAGTGTTGGAACGTTGCGATCCGTTGATGCTGCTGGTGATTTTTATCTTCGATTTTCTGTGTGTTCATCCCTTCAATGATGGCAACGGGCGTATGAGTCGCCTGCTCACCCTCATGCTGCTATATCAGCATGGCTATATCGTAGGCAAATATATCAGCTTGGAGAAATTGATTGAGGAAAATAAGCAGAGCTATTATGAAGCCCTGCAAGCAAGCAGTGATGATTGGGAGACAGGTCAAAATAACTATATGCCGTTTTTGCTGTATCTGCTGGGGATTATCCTGAAATCCTACCGCGAGTTCGAGAGCCGGGTGGAACATATCGTCACTCGCAAACTGGGTAAGGCTGACCGTGTGAGAATGATATTTGACCAAAAACCGGGTAAAATCAGTAAAGCAGATATCGTCCGCTTCTGCCCGGATATCAGTTTGTCTTTCATTGAGCGAACGCTTAAGCAGATGCTTGAAAGCGGCGAAATCAAGAAAATTGGTGCCGGTCGGGCTACGGCTTACATCAAACTATAGGCCGGGTTTCAACGAGCGGCAACATAAAACGAAGCATCGCTTGCTAGGCAACAAAAAGACACTCCGTCTTCGCGTAGCCCATTCGTGCTCTTGCTACGCCGCGACAAGCAAGGTGGTGTTTTATGCGTATTTATGGAATGGGGATAACTGCATTTCCTCCATAGCGCGAACAAGAACTCCCGGGCCATGAGTCTAAACAATCCGGACATCTGACCTCACCCGGTTGTGTGTCCTGCCAATTCAGGAAGGATCTTTCCTCATCCGTCATACTGCGCACAAAAGTGCCAGCCTGAACAGATTTTGTGTAGAAAGTGAATCCTGTAGAGGCAGTGATTGGCGTGTTATTGTTGTTGAATGTGATTTACCAAGATAAACCATATTCAGTCAATCTCTCCTGTGCTATTTCATTTCCCTGACAAGCAGCCATTTGATACCACTTCAATCCTTCATCTACATCCTTGGCGAAACCTCCAAGCCCATTTTCATAATAAAAAGCTAAATCAACTTGTGCATACAAATTGCCCTGTATGGAAGCCTGAAGTAGCCATTGACCGGAAGTTTTTGATGTTGGCCCCTCGTTGAGAGCTGTAATATGCTGTGCTTTAGCGTTTCCAAGTTTGGCTGATTCTAAATAATACTCCGCGGCTTTGTTGGAATTCTCTTCTATACCTACACCCTCGTCGTGCATTTGAGCAAGGGTATAAAACGCGTCTGCATTTCCCTGATTAGCCGATTTTTGCAACCATGTCAAAGCTTCTTCATAATTTTGAGGTACGCCGGCTGCATGGAGATATGCCTGTCCCATTTGGAATTGAGCCTGAGCATGTCCTTGGTTTGCCGCTTTGTTCAACCACTTGGCAGCCTCTGTACAATCCTCGGAACTCATCCCAATCAAGAATTGCGCATCTACACAACCTTGTTCAGCCGACTTATTCAGCCAGAAGATGGCCCTTTCGATATCACGCTTTACTCCCATGCCTTCTAGCAACCTCTTTCCTATATCATATTGTGCATCGGCGTCGCCGGTTTCGGCTTTTTGTAAGCTGATTTTTGCCGCTTGTGTCTCTTTCGGGCTTTCGGCCTTCATCATATTACAATACTCTTCCATTAATGCACGAGCCTGAGCATGTCCACATTCGGCAGCTTTACCATACCATTTGATAACATTCGCATAATCTTTCGTCTGCTCAATGTTTTCTTCATATAGCAAAGCCAATTTTAATATCGCTTTTACGTAACCGAGCGCTGCGGCTTTGTTAAACCACATGACAGCGGCTTCCCTGTCCTTTGGTACACCAGCCCCTTCACAATACATACAGCCCATAGCAAACTGAGCTTCTTTATGTTCTTGTTCAGCAGCTTTTCTGCACCAGTTCGCAGCTTCTTCAAGGTTCTTTTTTACTCCCCGACCCATCATAAACAGACTCGCCAGATGATATTGAGCCTGAGCGTGCCCACGCAATGCAGCACTACGTATGTAATGAGCTGCACAATAGTAATCTTGTACTACTTGATGTCCAATTTCATACCGTAATCCAGTATTGTATAAAGCATCTGGGCTAGGGAAGAGGCTGGAACATGCTTCCAATGCCCAGCCGATAAGGAACATAAGGAAGAAGACTGACCCACTGATAAGTCCCTTTTCAGGATTGAGGATGAAAAGTAATATCGGTACAATAATCATACAGAATATCGTATGAATATAGCCCATTATATAGATTCTTTTAGTAAACCAAATAAGCCCCACAAACGGACAAAATGCCGTTAGAAATTTCCCCGGAATACTTTTGGCAAAGGCTTCTATATCCGCACTTTTCATTATGGTATCCTCGGCTTTCTTAATCTTTCAGATCTGTTTGTGTCAGAGAATAATCATGCCTCGGGGCTGGCAGGACCTTCACCGTATCGGTTAGGTTCGCCACTGCCCAAGCAGAGAAATATCAAGAGAACAAGGCATCCAATATACGGGACGAGCACCCACAGGAGATTCCAGTCACTGCGACCAGTGTCGTGCAGGCGGCGTACAGTAACAGGCAGGACGGAGTTGAAGAAGACAAAACAGAAGATAATACCGATTACTAGTCCCACGATAGGAGCCACGTCTGGAATAATCATTTCTACAACGACACAACAGATTATCGGTAATATAGAGAATATTAGCATTGCGAGCATCATGAACCAATATTCAGAACGGCAGGCGCGACCCTTGTAATTGCCGAAGCGCTTCAGACCGCAGATGAATGCGTTAATGAGATTGTACGATACAGTAGGAGTGGTAGACATAGCATTAGGGGGAGAATGTGTTATTTTACACCTGTGTAGAGTGCAAAAATGAATATACAGGATTATCAAAGAAGACCCCGGACAGGCCTTCGCTGTATCAATAACTTATCGAAAAAGCCTTCTCGGAATCTCAGGATTTCAGGCAGACATTTTATCCCCGAAAAAGCCTCGCATATTGTAGAAACTTTGTCAGCCCTGCATTTTGATTTTGACATCTGCATTGATAAGGAAGGAACCCTCAAGTCATAATGAAGCAAAATCTTATCGCAAAAAGTCTTTTAGCCGGAACCGGAGTATCTGAGAATGATGCAGCCCGTCTGACCTTGGAAGCAATCGAGACTCTGGGAGAATTGGCCTCGGGGGCAAGCCGTCCCAATCTGGTGACTCTGCTCCGCCGGGTGATACAGGCGGGCGTGGCAGCCGTGAAGGCGGCAGAGCATACCGTGTCCCTGAGCGTGGCCGCATGGGCAAGCGTGGAGGCCCGCAAGGACCTGCGCCCGACCACGCGCCGCGACCTCCGCCACTTCGTGCGCCGCATCCTGCGCGTGGAAGGCGCGGCGGACATGCCGCTGCGCTCCATGAGTACAGCGGATTGCAAGCGGATTCTTGCCGCCGCCTTCGGTGCCAGCCCCAGCAGCTACCGCAAGGGCCGAGTGATTCTCAGCAGCGTGTTCAGCTATGGCATCCGGCAGGAATGGGCGGATAGCAACCCGGTGACGCGTATCGAGGTGCCTTCCGTGCAGGAAAAGCCCATCGAGCCGCTGACGCCGGAGGAAGTGGAAAAACTGCAAGTCACTGCCAGCCGCCCGGAGTTCCGGGATATG
>JAFZHC010000025.1 GCA_017555025.1 Akkermansia sp. | reverse complement strand
GAAAAGTAGTAGTCTTTGTTCTGGTGCTTTTCATGTAGAGAGTGTATTTTTGGTTTTGGCGAATTGATAATACCATCTTTCATCATGCAAGGCACCTTTTTTTGTGCCCTCATGGTGTCGCATTTAATTTTGCCACTCTCACTTTCTCTTCTCCCGGCTGAATATGCTTGACGGACGTTTGCTGCAGTGCTATGCTACGGGCATGTTTTCCTCACGCTTTCTACCGCTTCTGGCAGCCTTCTCCACCGCCCAGGCCACACCAACACAAGACCTTCTGCAGCAAGGAAGAGCAGCCGTTTCACACTACTATCAGCAGGTTATTGCCGAGGAGCAACGCATAGCCCGGGAACAAGAGCTGCAACGCCTTTCGCAGATATGCCGCGAAGCCCTGAATAAAGGCGACCTTCCCCTGGCGCTCCGTTGCATTCAAGCCGGAGTTCCGGCAGAGCTTCTCAGTCGGCAGCAACAAACAGCCCTGCAAATTGCCTCGCGTTTCGGGCAGGTCGATATGGTGGAAAGTCTTTTGAACGCCGGGGCAAAAACCGAACCGGGCAAAGGCATTTCCCCCCTTTTATACGCTGTAATGGGAGGCCATACCGCATGCGCCCGACTTCTGCTGGCAGCCGGGGCAGAGCCGGATACCGAAAGCCTGGTACATGCCATCATGGGAAGGCATGATGAGATGGTGACTCTCCTGCTGGAGAAAGGAGCCATCCCCGGGAGCAAAGCAATCCTGAAAGCTACACTTGCCGGGCGTGCCGATTACGTACGGCAGCTTCTGGCGGCAGGTGCACCGGTAAACGCCCGGGGAGAATTCCCGGCCCCGGCCTTCGGCACTACCCCCAAGCAGGGCACCATTCTCATCGCTGCGGCTGAGCGTGGGTTTACAGACATCGTGGACCTCCTGCTGGCCGCAGGGGCAAACATTAATGCCGTGGGCGACGATGGACGGAGCGCCCTGATACGCAGCATCGTGAACAGACGCCTCAGCATGGCGGAAAAGCTCATCCATGCAGGAGCAGACGTCACATTACGCTCCAAAGCGGGCACTACTGCCCTCATGGCCGCGGCCTACCAGGGCAATATGCGGCTCTACAGGCTTATTGTCAGCAAAGGTGGCATAGAGGCAGATACCAACCGCCATAAAGAAACGATGCTCATGTATGCAGCAATGGGTGGGCACTGTGAGCTGATACGCCACCTGACAGCACAAGGAGCCGATGCCACAGCCATAGCCACCAGCGGCGCCACCGCCCTGCACTACGCCATTGAAGGCGGCCACTACGAAGCAGCAAAACTTCTGCTGGAACTGGGCGCCAGCCCGAACAGAGCCCCCCGGATAAAGGGCATCTATGACCAACAACTACCACCGCTGCACCTAGCGGTCAGCCGGAACCGGCAGGATCTCGCAGAGCTTCTGCTGGCGGCCGGAGCCAATCCCCGAGAAAAAGCCTATCCCTCGGAAAGCCTGCCTGAGACCGCCGCAGCCTACTCCACACCGGAAATATACACCTGGCTGCTACCCCACTACGGGCCCAGCGACAATGAGAACAATTCTGTTAACAGCCTGCTGAGCACAGCTGCCCTTCACGGCAATGATGCCATGGTACGCTACCTTGTTTCGCAGGGTGGGGATGTGAACCACAACAACGGGCATCTCCTGAAAAACGCTGCCGGGAGAGCGCACACCTCCACCATTCGAACCCTCATAGAATCAGGTGCGGATATCCCCCGCCATGGTGCCGATGCCCTTGCCTCTGCCGTAAGAGCACAGAATCGTGAGACAGCCCATCTGCTGATGGATTACGGCGCCGGAGCCAACGGCTCCAGCTGGAACAAGGCAACTCTGCATCATGCTGCAATATGGGGAGAACGCAGCGTGTTTGAACGACTGCTGGCCCTCTCCGCCGACCCGAAAGCAAGGGACAGTGGGCAGCGCACGGCTGTGCATTATGCCGCCCAACATGGCCACACAGCCATCCTGAATCGTCTGGCAGAAAAAGGCGTTTCCCTGACGGATACTGACCACCGGGGATACAGCCCGCTCTATCTGGCACTAGAGAACGGACATGTGGAAGCAGCCCGCACCCTCTGCCGCCTGGATGTGCCCTTCAACAGCCTTTCCACCCGGCAGCTAAGCATCATCTGGCATCGTTGCATTTCCCAGGCCAATGTGGACATGGTACGCTACCTTCTCAGCGTGGGCTCAGATGGCACCCACCCCTGCGCCTACACATACCCGGCGGGTAAAACAGCCGCACAATTCGCAGCAGATTGCCTCAAAAACAGCGACAAAGCCGATTCTCACCGGAAAATCCTGCGTATGCTCACCGGCTCCGAAGAACCACCTGCTCCATTGCCACCCCGGGTTTCCCCACCACCCAGCAAGCCTACAACCCCGGATACCGGCTATGTGAGCCGGGAATCGAACCCCTTCCTGTGAATACAACCCCGGCTTACACACAAATCTCAGAAATTCGTCTATCGTACTTCCCGGCAGCTTTTTCCTTCGCGCTTGACTCCGCGTGAGTTTTGGCGTACAATGCCGGGCATGTCACGCTATAACGGAGAACAGGTATTAGTCGTACCCCGCGAAGCCTTCGAGGCTGTGGGGGCTTTTAACGGAGTGCGCCTCAACCCGCAGGATTATCTTGCCGCCTTCCTGAAACCCGGTGTGGCACACTACATGGACCGTGACTTGGCCGAGGAAAGCCCGCAGTTCAAGCAGATTATCGCCTACGCCATCTTCTGCTATCAGGGTAAAGTACTGGCCTATGCCCGCACTAAAAAGGGTGGTGAAACCCGCCTGCACGACAAGATGTCCCTCGGCATCGGCGGCCACATCAACCCAGTAGACGGCCTCGCCGATAACATCTCCACCTATCTGGCGGGCGTGGAACGCGAAATCCGCGAGGAAATCTCCTTCTCCGGCAACGCTACACAGGAGCTTTACGCTGTCATTAATGACGATACGAATGAGGTAGGCTCCGTGCACTTGGGTATTGTGCACCGCTTTGAGCTCGACAACGATGAAGTGGCTCCGCTCGAGAAAAAACTCACCGACATGCGCTTCTGCACCCTCGATGAACTCGCAGGCCCGCTCTACGAACGCTTGGAAACCTGGTCAGCCATCTGCGTGGACGCCCTGCGCCAAGCCTGATAAACACCGCCGGATATTTCAAATTCTACCGCAGCTCGCAAGCAGCAGTATTTTTCGCTTGCCTCGGTAAGACCTGTATGGTAGATTAAGAACGTTATGAAAAGCAATTTTACACGCCGAGCCACCGGCTTTACGCTCATTGAGCTCATTGTGGTCATTGCCATTCTGGGGGCTCTGGCCGGCATCTCCGCTCCTTTCATCATTCAGCGCATGAACGCTGCCGATGTAACGGCCTGCCGCAGTAACCTGACCCAGCTGGGGCTGGCTGCTGAGAAGTATTCCCGCGATATGGCTCACAGCCACCTGCTGCCCACCAGCGGTATGGATGACGATGAAGACACCGATTACGACGAAAGCGAAGGTTGGTGGCTCTCTCTGGCCGCAGAGATGGATGGCACCGTGCTGCCACAGGGCAAAAACGGCAAAATGAAGGTATCCCCCATCTTCCATTGCCCCGGCCACCAGCCCGAGGTAAAGGGTGAGAACTTCCTGGCCGACACCAAGAGCATTTCCTATGTCTCCTGGACAGACGGCAGCGAAGATGAGGAGAACCCAAACTCCTGCATCCGCACCACCGCCAAGCAGAACCTCGACACCTTGCCCTGGCTCTCCGATGGTAACCCCGTTAAGGGACAGAGCGTGACAGATGTCAACAGCTTCCGCAAGCAGGTATTGCCCGCTATCTCCCGCCACAGCAACACCATCGTAGTGCTCTACGCAAGCGGTATGGTGAAATCTTACGAGCTCGACCCCGATAACCTCAACGCCGACGCCCTCTTCAAGAAGATGGCCCCCTCTCTGGCCCGCAAGGCAAAAGAGAAGGCCGCCAATGATGACGATGAGGAGGAAGACGAAGACGAATAAAAACTGAGCCTCAGGTATAACAAGTCTCGAAGGACAAGTTCCCGGAACATCTGCTCAGGCGGTTTCTGAACTTGTCCTTCCTTGTTTTCAGGGATATCTGCCGTCAATCCAACTTACAACCTATCAGCTTAGCTTGTCAGCCTCAACCCACGACCTGCCGCTGCATTCTCATTGTCTTGCCTACCTGAACCGCCCCATTGTGGTAGGGCTGAGTGGCGGGCGAGATTCGGTTGCACTACTGCACCTGCTGCAACAACACCATTGCGAGCTCTATGCCGTCCATGTGCACCATGGCATACGCGGGGCGGAGGCCGATGCCGATGCCGACTTCTGCCGCAAGCTTTGTGCTGAACTTGCGCTGCCTTTCGAAGAGCACCGCATCAATGCTCCACTTTTGGCTACAGAGAACGGACAATCACTCGAAACCGCTGCCCGGCTGGCTCGCCGAGCCATTTTGAAAGAGGTAGCCACCCGCCACGGTGCCGCCATTGCGCTGGCGCATCATGCCGATGATCAGGCAGAAACGGTGCTGTTTCGCCTGGCTCGCGGCGCTGCGGGTCCTCGTGGCATGGAGCCGGTTGTCCGTGCCGAGGGCTGCATCTGGCTGCGCCCCCTGCTGGATATCTCACGCGGGCAACTTACCGAATGGCTGACTGAACAGAGACTCAGCTGGCGAGACGACTCCACCAACGCCGTGGCAGATGTCACCCGCAACCGCTTGCGGCTGGAGGTCATCCCCGCCCTCAATCGCGCCATGGGGCGTAATGTCACCCCCATCATCAACCGCAGCGCCCGACTGCAGAGCGAAACCCTGCTCGCGCTCGATTTTGCTCTGGCCGCTCTGCCGACAGAAGACCCGCAGGGGCGCCTGTACCTGCCTTTTGTCCTCGCTCAGCCCCTGCCCCTGCGAAAGGCCATTCTGCGCCGTTACCTGCTGCGACATGAGGTACCCGAGGTGGATGAAGCCATGGTACTGGCGCTCGATGCCATGCTGCCGCCGGACGCCCCTGCCGCGCGCCGTAGCCTGCCCGGTGGTTACACCGCAATCCGCAGGCAGAAACGCCTCATACTGGAGCCCCCGGCTCCACCCGCCGCCCACTAATCGCCCACCCCGCCCCCACTATATGAAACTCCGTACTGCTGCACTCCTGCTATTATTCACCCTCAGCCTGCCGGGGCTGGCAGCCGTACGCCACAAGGGCGTTTCCCTGCATACCTACGTCAATGTCGCCACAAACTCAGGGCGCTATGTTACGAGCTCTCCCAATGCTCTTCTGCAACACCTGCGGCAAAGAGACGGCGGGATTCTCATCCCCTACACCACCGGGCAAGCCGCCTACCTCCTCCCGCACGGCGTTCCTGACTTCTCAGCCGTTTCCGACATGGCAAATGCTACGGCTGTGGCCTACAACTACATCGCCACAGTTGCCCACAACAGTTCCCGCTTATATCCCACATTCACCGCGCATGACGCCGGGCTGGGAGCCCTGCACACCCGCCGCTACATTGCCATCGAAGAACAAGGAAATGACAATTCCTTTGTGCACCGGATTTTCAGCGGCACCAACGACTTTAAGCTCTCACGCCTCTGCCGACTCGTTACCGATACCATCCCCGCCACCATGACAGCCGGCTGGGACTTCAAAGGGCAGCACATCTACCGCGTTGGCGGCGGACTGCAACAGTTGAGAGACATCGACGGCAAAAACACCGATGAAAGCATACAGGATGTCTACACCGTCGCCGGCATAGCAGCCATCACCAACTGGCAGCGCTCAGGTAACGACATGCGCGTGCACAACGGTACCGTCATCGGTACGACCTCATGGGGAGCAGATGGCATAGGCCTCGGCACGCCGCTCCCCTTTGGCTCCACCCCCGGCGATAGCGGCAGCCCCTATTTCGTGTGGCAGGATGGTCAGTTCCGATTCCTGATGGCACACCACGGCAGCACGAACGGCAACCGCCAGACGCTAGGGTGCGAGGCGACAGACTGGGCGCTGAGCACCATGGCTGCCGACTGCGTAAACGTCGATATGGCCAAAGTACAGGGCAGCCTCATTTTGGATGGCGCCAAACCGGCTACCGATAAAGGCGGGGTGAAAGAAATCATCAACGGGCAGCAAATAGTCGTCACCCCGGCGCGTGGCTACCTGCGCGATACCAAGGGGAACATGTATGATGCCGCCGGCAACGCCCTCGCGTTCCGTGCCGTCGCACAGGGGGAGCATACGTGGAAATCCCTCACAGACCGCCGCAATCTGGACAACTGGTACGCCTACGGCTCCGAATACCTGAACGCCGGGGAAAGTGTAGTCATCGAAAACAAAGAAGCCGTTATCAACAAGGGGCTCACCTTTGCACAGCTCTTCCTGACGCAGAACCTCGTCCTCAACGCAGCCAAGGAAGGGGCAACGTACAGCCTCCAAGTAACGGAGGATACCGATTTGGGCGCAGGCTACATCCACTTTGCGGCGGAAAAACTCAGCAATGTCAGCTACCTCATCAGCTCATCCGGCGATTCACAGCTCGACACCGCCGGCTTTATCGTGGATGCAGGAGTAACGGCCGCCGTCAGCCTGCGGAATCCTGATGCAGCCTATACACGCGAATGGCGCAAAGTGGGAGCCGGCACCCTGAACATTTGCGGCACCGGCAACAATGAAGTGCTGCTGAATGTAGGCGGCCCCGGCCTTACCCTGCTGGAGCAAAAGAAAGGCTACGCCGCCTACAACGTACTGGTGAACACCGGTTCCACCGTGCGGATAGCCAACCCACAGCAGATTGCTCGTGACCTCACCATCGGCGCCGGTGGCGGTACTCTCGACGTCAACGGCAACAGCATGGACTGGTACACTACCGGCGGCGAAAAACGCCCCGGCTTCAGCATCCATGCCCTGACCGAGCAAGCCACCATCGCCAACAGCACCGGCCACGCTACTCTCACTTTCCGAGAAAACGGGGAGCAACTATACCCCGGTGCCTTCCGCGATACTGACTACGCGAGCCTGAATATCATCTACGCCGGCGGTGGCAACTGGCAGCTCACCGGTACCCATACAGACCTGCGCCACCCCAAGAGCGGGCTTACCGTGCAAAACGGGAGCGTCACCCTCACCGGTACCCCCACCGTGCATGGCTATGGCACCAAACACACGCAAGACACCGCAGAGTTTTCCACCCGTCCGAATGACTGGCACTATGCCGATGCCGGCATGAATGTCACCGTCCGCAACGGCGCCACCTTCGAGCTAGGCAGCCACGCCCGCCTGCGCGGCAATGTCAACGTAGAAAGTGGCGGCTCCTACACCATGCACGAAGGAGTGCAGCACAGCAGCGAATTCATCGAGGGCGGCGAAGCTCCGGAAAACACCGCTACCATCGCAGAGTTCTACGGGCACAAAGGCGACGTGATACTAAGCAAAAATGCCACGCTACGCCTCACAAGCACCCCGGAGACCGACACCACCACCCATTACTCCGGCAAGATAAGCGGTCCGGGCAACTTGCTTGTAGAAAGCGCCTCCGAAAAAGCTGCATTCCACCTGAGCGAAGCGCTGAAATCATTGCACATCGTTATCCGCAGCGGGCAACTCATTTTGAGCAACTCCGCCACTTCTTCACATATCAGTATCCAGCCCGGGGCCTCACTCTCTCTACAGCACAACAAGCAAGAGCTACTCACCCTCCGCAGCAGAGAGCAGAAGGCGGAGCTTTTCTTTTCAAATATAAAGCAGATTTCACCAACCGAGGTCACCATTGGCGATTTCGGAGCTGTCACCAATCCGCGCATTCGCCACACCCATCTTCAACCGGCAAGCGGAAGTACCCTTAACCTGCTGAATACCTCCATACGCCCGGACAGCTGCATTTCGGCCGAGGGTGCCACTCTGAACCTCCTCGGCACAGACATCACCATCGAAGGAAACGCGAAACAGCAGGACACAACCACCCATCAAAACAAGAGCGTTCCCCTACTGACATTCCCCTGCCATTCACTGCAAGGCAAGCTGACCATCACCGGCAATTTCCTCATCAAGCTGCCCGACAATCCGACGGCGCACAAAAACACTCTCATCCGCGTGCAATTCGCCCCCGGAATCCGCATCTGCACAGACAAAATCCGGGCAAGCCTCAAGCGACATGGAAAAGCGCAGCGTATACAGGGCTTCATGCGCCCCGGTGAGGAGAACGCCGTTTATTTCCACATCAGCGCAAACAACAAAACACGCTGAATCCTCCTCGGCACTTACTGAGCCAGCAAAACGCTGCGCTCAGTAGCGCTTACATGGCGCAGCACCAGCCAACGGGTGTCAGCCGGCATCAAGGCGCCGTCAAAGCGATCCGCCCACTCCACCAGCAGCACGCTGCCGGAGCTCAGGTACTCATCCCAGCCCATGCCGAGAGCTTCATCCGCACTCTTCATGCGGTAGAAATCAAAGTGCGCAGCAGGCACGCGCCCGTCGTTGTGCTCATGCACAAGCGAAAACGTCGGACTGGCCGCCGGATTCCCTGCCCCCAGACCTTCCAGAATACCACGCACCAAGTGCGTCTTGCCCGCCCCCAGGTCGCCCACAAGCCCCAGCACCTCGCCGCCACTCAAAGTCGCAGCAATTTCATGCCCCAAGGTTACCATTTCACTCTCCGAACTCACCTCAATCGGGCCATTTTTGAAAATTTTATGCATAATTTGCAACTTTTTTGAAAAATTTTTAATTTTAGACTTGCCAAAAGCGGCCGTATGTATATAATGTGCCAGCCCGCACAAGCGGGTGCAATCCTAAAATTCAGAAAATTATGGCATACGCAGTTTTCACTTCCGGCAGCAAGCAGTACCGTGTGACGGTCGGTGACGTGCTCACCGTTGACCGCATCTCCGGTCTGGAGAATGACGGCGAGACCACCTTCG
>JAFZHC010000024.1 GCA_017555025.1 Akkermansia sp. | reverse complement strand
CTGGTGACTTCCATGGACTGCGGCATGGGTACATGGCTTGGCCCGGTAGGTGGCTACGGCTACAGCAAGAACCAGCGAATCGCCTATTGGAACAGAACTCACCCCAATAACCGCATTTCCAACTTCGAGCTCTCCAACCCCATCTACTTCGATGCCTTTGTGGGACGCTGCACCGATATGGTGAAGAAGTACGATATGCGCTACTTCAAGTTCGATGGCATATCCACCAAGCCCATCGCCTATGGTCCTGCCGGTCTGGAAGATGCAGAAGGCATCATCAGCGTGCTGGGAGCTCTGCGAAAAGCTCGCCCGGATATCTTCCTCAATACCACAGTGGGTACATGGGCAAGCCCGTTCTGGTTCATGCATGCCGACTCCATCTGGCGACAGGAGGGCGACTTTGACCAAGTGGGCACCATGGGTGATGAACGCGACCGCTGGATCACTTACCGCGACCGTTTGGTACACGAGATATTTGTGACCGGCGCTCCGCTCTTCCCCATCAATTCCATCATGATTCACGGCACCATCATCACCAAGAATGGACCTCCTCGCGTCATGAGCAAAGACCCTGCCAACTGCATCAAAGAAATCCGTACCGCCTTTACCAGCGGCTCCGGCTTGCAGGAAATCTATGTAGATGCCGACCTGATGAACCAGCAAAACGGCGTACTCTGGGACGAACTGGCACGTAACATTGCATGGATTCGTCGCAATGCAGATGTGCTGGCCGACGTGCATTGGGTAGGCGGCAATCCCTGGGATAAAGAGAAGAAAGACGGCGATATCTACGGCTGGGCTTCCTGGAACAAGCAGAAATGCACGCTGTCTCTGCGCAACTCTTCCAAGTACAGCAAGACGCTGAAAGGCACCCTGCGCGAAATTCTGGATGTGCCGCCGGCAATCAAAGGCACCGTAACCCTGCGCAGCTCCTTTGATGACCAGACGAGCTTGCCCGTCATGGATAAAGCCATTGATGTTGATACCCCCATTGAGATTACGCTCAGTCCCTTCGACATTGTCACCATGGAAGGCACCTGCGACATGTAATAAACGATTTAATCGAACCAAAGAGAAAGCCGCTGTCTGCAAAGATGGCGGCTTTTTTTCGAGCAAAACGACACCTTGTGGGGGCAGGAAGCCCCCCTCCTCCCGATAGCAACGCCCCCCCCCAACGGACACACCCTACACTTGGCAAGGGGCTGTTCTGCCTGTTGAAACGGCTTGACATACGCTCAGCGTTCAGATACCATACCTAGCGATGAAATATTTATATCTGTTTTATACCTTGGCTGTTGCAATCATGAGCGGTGGTTTTGTCCCCTGCGCTATGGCGGAAGAAACGATAACAGCCTCTCCGGATGCAGAAAGTGAAACAGTTGATGCTAAAGATAGCAAAATCCTCAGCTGTATCAAAAACATGAAACTGATTTCCGGCAAGGTGAATACAAACGCCGATATTTTTGTGCTCATCGTGTTTACTGATTTTCATGTGGATAATCTGTGCGGTGGTCGTGAGGACCTCAAGGAAGTTGCAAAGGCATTCAAAAAAGGAGGCGTGGCAAAAATTTTGCAGCAACTTCAAAAGAAAAAGAATGTGCAGACGATACTGGCCGTGCAAGAAGGTACCAACCTGAAGCATGTAAAAAAGCACATTGTCAAATGGCTGGGGCTCAAGTGCCCCATTATGCAGTACAAACCGGATGATGAAGCCTTCACCGGTGTTGTCGGCGATGGCGATTTGGTTGTTGCCTATTCCGAAAATGATGAATATATTGCTGAAGGCGCCATTGATATGGTCGGCCACACCATGGATCGATTCTTGAAGGAATTGAACAAATGGATAGCAGCTCATAAAAACTAAGCCTGCGATTTATCTGAAAGAAGCATGAGAACTTATTACATCATCGACCGGACCGGGCGAGAAGTATTGAGTGCTCCGCATATCAGTAATGTCACAGCCCGGGGATATGCACTCATTCGCAAAGAAGACCGGAGCTATGCTGTCTTTCATGCCGCTGATGAATCTGTTCACTCGTTGCCATCAAGCCGGAATGGGCAGTCCCTCGCTTACGAGCTGGAGGAGGATTACCTTATTGCTCATTGTCTGGCGCCGAAACGCGTGGGTATGACCCGGCGCAGGAATCCGGCAGCTCTGGATTCCGGAGTCTGGCCGCCGTTACCTGAAGGCATGTGCATCGTAGCCTCCTATGCCGCCGATATCGACGGCACTCCGCGTTTTGCACCCATACCCTATCGACTCCATTCCTTCTACCACGGGATTGCCTGCGCCGAGGACTCAGAAAAACGCGGTATACTTGTGAATGAACAGGGAGAAATCATCCACTCCTTTCCCGACACATGGAGAAATATCAGGCGGCTGAAGCCCGAAAATAATGAGCCGGAGTATTTTTCGATGCAAAAACATGCCGATGGTGGGATAGATAGTCTCAAACGACCGGAATATGTTACTGACCGTGGGCTCACGCAAATCAGAGGTCCATTTCGCCACGTGTATGACCTGAGCGAAGGGCTGCGAGTTGTCAGCGAGCCGGACGAAAGCTGCCGGGTGGTGGATGCAGAGTGGAACACGCTCTTTCACTTCCCGGAGAACACGATAGAAGGCTGGGCCGGAGCCTCGGAGTTCTGCCACGGGCATCTGCCTTTTCGCTCAGCAAAGAGCCTTCGCACCGGCCTGCTCAACAGGCAGGGCAAAATCGTGTGCAAACCTAGGGGCAAATATCTGGATTATATAGGGGAGGATTACTGGTTCTATTCTAAAGGCGGTCTGGTGGGAGTGATGCGCGAAACGGGAGAAATCATCACCCCGCCGAAGTTCAAATACTTCACCGATGCCCCCTCTAAGCATGGGCTGATAGCCGTGGGCAATCAGGGATTCCGCAGCGGTTACATCAATTTCCAATGGGAATGGATCATACCCGCCAGATTCAGCGGTTGCTATAATTTCATTCATCCCGAGTATTCCCTGGCCTATAACGACAAATAATCCCCCCTTTCGTACAGTCTCAGGCGTAGGCGCAGACGAAGCCGGGCCGGTTTCGGTGAAGTAAAAGCCCGATAGAGCTACGCGGAGCCGGAACTCAGTTTTTCACCCCATCGTCAACAAAATTGCTGAGCCAGCGTAACACATTAATCCGAATTTCCGCCATGAAATTATCCACCATGAACAACAAGCTGTTGCAACAGTCAGAAAAGGGCAATATTAAGCAGATTTTACAACTCCTCGATATGGGGGCAGATGTAAATGCTAAAGATGATGAAGGATGGTCTCCCTTGCTGACAGCTCTGGGAATGGAGCATTTTCAGGCAGCTGAAATTCTCATTGATGCCGGAGCAGATGTGAATTATATGCTACCGATACCCCTAATAGAAGCGACACCTCTTATGATGGCTGCTTCCAAAGGCTGTCTCGCTATGGTAGAAAAACTATTGTCCAAAGGGGCGAAAGTGAATTCTAAAACAAATGATGGCACAACCGCCCTGATTTATGCCGCCTCGGGAGGGCACCTCGCAGTAGTGCAGAAGTTGCTGACTGCCGGAGCTGATATCCACGCAAAGGCTGCTAAGCATGGCGTACTGGGAGCTTCCTTACTTCAAGCACACAAGGAGGTTGCAGAGTTTCTCCGAGCTGCAGGAGCTCGCCTCAATTTATCAGAAGCAGCGGCTTGTGGATTAACGGAAGAAGTGCGTGCGATGTTGGTTGCCGGAGCTAATCCCAATGAAGGGGCTGCTATTGCACATGCAGCCCGCGCAGAGAATTGGGAAATAATCATTCTGTTGGTGGAAGCCGGGGCCAATGTCAATGCTCAGGATTCAGATGGTAATACAGCTTTGCACCATGCTGCTCAATGGGAAATGTACGATATAGCCCGCTACTTGCTCACGAAGTGCAATGCTCTGGCAGATATTGAAAATGATGACGATGAGACTCCATTCGACCTTGCAATTCACTCAAATGATACGGAAATGGTCAGACTGTTTCTGGATAATCGCAAAGCGAATGTTAACAGAAAAGACTACACGGGGGCAACGGCCTTACATCGTGCGACAGAGGCAGATAACACCGAACTCGTCAAACTTCTTCTTTCCGCCGGAGCAAAGGTAAATGTAAAGGATTGTCTTGGAGAAACGCCTCTCTCCATTGCCAAGGAATACGAGAATGAAGATATCATTCGCCTCTTGCGTGCGGCTGGAGCTAAAAGATAAACCTTCCTCCTAGGCTTGCAGATGCATTTTTATCCCCTTGCATGCGATGTTTCATTTTAGGATATCACTCGATGAAATAGTGTTTTATGAGTTATGCAATTGTACTTAAAACGAATGATAAAAAGAGTATAATTACCTACGCAACAGAACAATTAAAGTTCGATAAATAGGCCCCTCCCAGAAGAGCTTGCAATATCAATAAGCGTTTTATTATAAAAGAAATAAGAAATTGCGAGCCGAAGACTACCTAATTTAGCACCTGCGCTTACACGGGTGGTATCGTGTCACGTCGTATATGAGAGAAGACGGAAAGCGATGGCACACTATTTGCGTGGAATGTGTCTATTTTTGTAGCAGCAATTTATACCGCCCGCACAAGTGCGGGCTCATCTATTATTCTCACACTACCTAAGGCTTCCGTCTCTGCCCTGCGGGCTACCCCGAGACAGGTCCCCCCCCCAGTCTACCATATTCCACCCGAGCAAGCGCTGGTTTATAAGTGAGGCGAGCCGCTGGCTCGCTGCTCTTAAAAGAAGACCATTCTCTTGGTTATCTGATTATTCGAACGCGTATTCCCAGATTGAGGAAAAATCCGGCATTTGTTGAGTACTTTCTACCGCGAGCATGAGGTACCCGTCAGGGTGTTGTTTGAGGTAGCAAAAAGCCGCTGCCCCATCTCGGAACAACGGCTTTGTTTTCAATTTAATGAAAAAGACAATTTACTTGCGGCGGCGGCGAGCAGCAAGGCCGGCCAAAGCCAGCAGAGAAAGCGTAGCCGTGGTGGGCTCGGGGATAGACATGGACGATAACGTTCTTACAACTTCTGTGCCGTTTGCACCACGGATAACGATGCTGGTGTCATGAGTGAGGTCAGTTGAGCCTACATTGATTAGGAAAGAATTGAGGGAAATATCGGTTTCATCCGTAACCTCAAAATCAACAAGCAGCACAAGTGAGGAGCCGTTCAAGGTGAAAGAATTGCCCTGCATATCCAGCGTGCTGCCATCGTTAAACACGATTTCACCGGCCTGATAACCGGCAAAGAAACTGTTGAACGTAACATCCCCCACCAGAGTGAAAGAACCACCCTGCAGATGCACTTCGTCAAAGACGCTACCGCTAAGAGCCTCAATTTCACCGTTAGCAAGAATAATGTTCAAATCAATGGTGCCACTATTCTGCACGTAGCCGTCAGTCATGTACAGAACATCATCCTCACCGCTCCAATCCGTGAGAGTTCCCTCATTGATAACATCACCACCTAGCATGTAAAGATATTCTATACTAGCAGTACCTTTATTATCGATAGTGGCACCATCATACATGTAGGTTAATTTACTATTGAAAAAGGATTCCTCATCAACATTAACCGCAACGGAGCTACCCTCGCTCTGAGCACCATAACCCAAGAAAGTATAATCCCCACTAAGAAACGATACCGTGCCACCATTTGTCACATTGACGGAGGTTGTATGATTCTCCACCGTGGCTCCGGCAGCAGCACCGGAATAGTAACCAAGAATAGCCCATGTATTTTGCGAAGAATTGGGCACTTCGGGGTGAGCAGGCGTTTTTTCATCAACAGTAAAAGAAGAGCCTGGGCCATCAACATTGATGTTTACGGAAGAGTTATCAGATGCGGCAGAACCGGTGAAGAGATACTTAGTACGCACATTGATTTTGGCGCCATCTTTCACATTAATATCAGAAGTGCTGTCTGCATCATACCCTAATATGGATTGAGTGCCATAATTACCGCCTATGTTCACCTGAGTACCTTCGCCAATGGCGTTCAACTCACCCTCACTCATATAAAACTGCTGGTAGCCGGTATTGTAGGTAGAGGCACCCTTCACGGTGACAACGCCCCGCCCGAACAATGTTTCACTGCCATTAGCTGCCTCGCTGTAGCTGCCGACATACTTGTTACCCTCAGCATCAGCAGTCGGACAACCACTGCTCAAGCCAATACGCTCACCAATCATCGTGGTCTGGTGATTACCAAGGCCAATCTGAGACTTATTGTCAATCACCATAGCACCATTACCATCAGCGCTGCCGATGATGACTGTGGCCTCCTGATTAGAAGTAAGTACGGCATTATCAAAAGTAATGGTAGCATATGAATCACCCGTATTTTTACCGGCAACTACTAAATTAGGCAAATACGGCCTAGAAGGATTATCCCATTCATCATTGGGATTATCAGAGGGAGAGAGATTGATTCTCACCTGATTATTCTGCTTGCCCACAAGCAGCTCACCTTCTCGCACATATATGGCCTGATTCAGGTTAACATTTTCAGTAATTGTCACAGTCCCACTGCCATCCTTCATAAGGGCGTAATAAGACGGATGTGTGGTAGAATCCGGGCTGATAGAACCTTCGCTGATAGTGTCATCCGGCTCGAGCAGACCTGCGGAAGGAATATACTCAGCATGAGCAACAGCGCCACACAGTACGGCTAATGCCAAAAACTTGGGTAACCTGATTTTCATCGAATTAGTTTTGTTTGATTTTACTGCTAAAAAAGCTGCCGGAGGGTGAGAGCCCTGCTCCTAAGCCGCTGATGAAAATATACAGCATTCCAAATGCTGAGGCTGTGAATAATTTACCGGATTCAACATGTTAGGTGAGAATAGGAAGTCGAATATTTGATATCGTGTATTGAAAAAAATGGATAAAAGTGCATCATTTTCAGCAATTTCCTACTTTTTCTCTTGCCTCAGCATTTGGAATGCTGAGGCCTCCCTCGCTCATTTTGACATCGCGCATCCGCTACTCATAAGTCTGTCACATCGCTTATAAGAGGGTGGGCAAAATGAAATACAGCATTCGATATTAAGGATTTATCTTCTGTTCAGAGCGCATCTGGTCGGAGCATTTACACATGAACACTTAGTGTGAAGCATTCAGATGTAGCAACATGACAACAAACTCTCTTCTGCCGGACTTGAACAGGATGTAGCTATTTGGTAGAATACACATGCTTTTCCGCCGACATGCCGCGTGGCGGGTGTCTACGTGCACCGTCAGCGGGAAGTAAGCCAGTCCTTACCGCTGATGGTAACGTAGCCGCAAGGATACGGAACAGCAGCTAACCATGGCTGGTGGAAAAAGACACTCATGAACATCCGAATCATGATAGAGCTGATAATGCTCATTTTACAGGTAATCCTGTTTGTGATGAATTTCATCCGATGAGCATGTAAGGCTCCGCACGGCGGGCGGCCACCTGCCGTGCGCGTTCCTTTCAAAACAGAGGCGCTTAAATCTAAAAAAGAATTGACAAAACTCTCCGATATGCTATGATGACCTCATCAGGAACGGATGTTCTGATTATACTTTTTCCAAAGACCTCCCGAGTGGCCGCTCTGGGAGGTCTTCTTTGTACGACCGATGCGATATGTGTACTGCGGAAAAAGTCTGCTCGGAGTTACTGGACAAGCTGCACTTGGGCAGAGCGTGGCAGAAACAAGCCGAGCCAGGGTATCGCTATTTCCTCGTGTTCCAAGACAAGGATATCAGCACGAACGGGGTGTACCCCATGAGCGAGTTCCTCAAGATTCCGGCTGAACTATAAACAACGCACAAAACACCACTCTGCAACCCATGCCCCGCACCCGGCAGACCAAGGGGCTCCACCTCGTGCAAATCCTCGGCTTTTGGCCCGTCTCGGCGTCCTGAGTGGGCGTATCGAAGAGAAGCCCCCGGAAAGGTGGGCGCAAGCCCGAACTCGAAGCCGGAGCTCTGTTTTTGCGCTTTCCCTCACTAACAGCTTGCCGAGCTTTCTGGATTCTGGTAACATGACATCGTACAAGTATGGAGATGCAAAACGAAGGTTTTTGGTGTTATCCTCTGCAGTTTCAACTGCCTGTCCGGCTAAGCGGGGAGCATTTGGATCATCTGTCCATAGGAGCGGCTTTGTGGGGACGGCGGCATGGTCTGCTGTCGTTCGAAAATCTTATCTCCTACTGCTGTAGCAACTGGAGGGAGGGGTATGACACCTTAGAGCCTCTTGCCGGATTGACGAAGGAGGAGTATTCGCAAAAAGGCGCCCTGCTCTTGCACCTGCTGGAAATCGAGACCCTTAGTGATACGGAGGAAGCCCACCAGCAATATGCGGATGAAGTCATTGCAATAGTGTACGCCGGCGTGTTATCGCAGCGGCACCTATTCCCCGGTGTGGCCGAACACGTCATTAACAGCATTGCTGCGGAGATAGATTGTGTATGCGAAATGGAATGGACGGGGTACCCGGAAGCACCGCCTTATTTGAACGACCATGGTTTCAGCCCGGCGTGGGTTAGCTTCATCTTTCAAGCCCGATATCTATTGCAACAGGCAAACAGCTTCTCCACAAGGTTGAAGTTCAGGTTCTCCAGGGAGAAATGTCTCGAAGACGCATGGAAAAAAATAGAAGAAAAATTAGGCGCTATCCTACAGAACGGATAATTTTACACGTCGGAATCATCAGCCCACCGGCGCGAAAAACCTTGTTGCAAAAATCGCGAGACTGAGGCTCGCCTAATTTAAGCCCTCGCGCTTACGCGGGGGCAATTATTGAGAAGCTTTGGGGTTACGATTTCTTATTTACCTTACAATGAATCAATTACATTCCTTGCAAAAACTTCATCTTTCAGATTTCTGATTCTACCAACGCGTAATAAAAATATACGTTAAAAACTCAGCTCTCATCGGGGTTTTCTGTATATTCCGCGAGCCAATCGGCAAACGCTACTCGGTTGGCAAGAACATTCCCGCAAAACTCTTCAAAATGCCTTTTTTGTGACGCCGGGGTAATAGTGATTTGCCCCTGGCGGAAAATGGCAAGCCCGGCAGGAGCCATGCCCAGCATACCGGGGGAACAAGTGATATTCGCTTTTCTGCAAGCCTGTTTTATCTCGCTGTCGCGAAGCTCCCCCGGTGACGGCGAGTAAAAAATCGCGCACCAACTATCTGCCCCCGGCTGCAAATGCACTTGGATAATATACCCCTGACCGTCATTCCATGACAGGAAATTGTTTGCAGGCTCATAACAAGCCATCTCATCCATTTCAGCCAGTTCGCGAAAGTTGACCAGCAAATCATCGCAATTCAAAGTAAAGGGTATGGTGCAGCTTTTCAACTTTCGGGCAGGAAGAGTTGCCAGTTTTTTGCGCCTTCTCATTTCACACCAACCATCCGCATCATTGAGGACGCACGCAGCCATGCAAATGCTCAAGACCATTCCCATGAAAAAGGCCAAGAAGCACTCCTGCCACCAGCACAATGGCATCATCACGGCTCCTATAAGGAACAACAATAACGTTATCAAAAAGCGCCGCTCCCCTAACCTTCTAAATATAAAGATGCGGTAAAGGATACAGATAATAAACAGGATAAGAATGTACAACATGAGTGCAGCAGTTATTTCTACCGAACAGTAGAACATTTTTCCGCCCCCCCGTCAAGCGGGAAAGCATGAACAAGCGAATTTTTGAAGAAGATTCTTCTTCGCTGTAATATACAAGTTTTGCTTGCCGCGGTACTCGTAAAATTGCAGCTTTCGGAGGCAAGCAGAGCCCCCGCCAGACCAAGGGCTACACTTCGGACGAAGCCTCGACTTTTGAGTGTGTTTTTTGCACCAACGGCAACAAAAATGCAGGCAAAGTGCAACAAAAGGCCCGCGGCGTGCGCCTATTTATTAGAAAAATCCCATGACTGTTCTTCTAGTACTTGAAAAATAGGTGTATACGTGGTAGTATCCGGGCTAAATCGTTGGAATAATTTTTTAATTAATGAATTATGTTTAAACGTTCTCTTAAGATTGCAGGTTGGTTGTTTTTACCATTTTCTATACTGTGGATTCTGGCAGCTGCCTTTTTCTGGTATCAGTCGGCATCCAAGCAAAGGGAATGGGAAAAAGCCCCGGCAGTTGTTACATCTGTAGAAGCGGATATTGTAAAGAAAGGGAGTGATGGAGCGGCAATGAAGTATGCCATGCTTTCGTTCAGCACTCAGGGAGGTCAGGAATACCAAGTTCGAAGCCAATTGGGTAACACTGGAAAAGCCCTATGGAGTATCGGCGAAAAAGTAGAAGTCATTTTCCCGAAAGATGCCCCGGAAAAAGCCGAAGAGAATATTTTTGTTGTACAATACATACTACCTCTCGGAATATCCCTGACTGCCTTGTTGTTTACCTTGGTAACGACTTTGCTTTTTTGGGTCGGAAATAAAAAGAAAGCAACAACGGCAAAATGAGCAACTCTCTATACGAGAATAATATCCGAAGTGCAACGGATAACAAAGTACAATCTTCGTGAATGGCAAGATAACGATGACGACCGCCATCCACAAAATTCTGACTATCACAGTCCTGAGCCTTGCGACGGGGAGGCTGAGCTGAAAACATCTAAACAAAACAGCCTAAAATGAAATCCAGTATTTTCTATACCATTTTGTTACCTCTCCTGTACACTCTTCTGTGGTATTTGATGAGTAATGATTTGATACCTCAATCGCTGGCTGTTTTCTTTGGCCTTCTTTCCTTTGTTTTGCCATCGTTAATTTGCTGCATTGGCTGGCTATGGATTCAGCGGCGCCGTATTCGGAGTATAGAGACACCCTACATCTGTTTCATTCTGCCGCTGGGGTTCTTGTGTGTTGCCAATGTTGTCTCCGTCTACATCTGGGGGTACGACGGTTTTAATACAATATTTGGACATTTCCTCATACTTGCGGCCAATGTCGCCTGTTGCTTCGGGCTGGTCGGGCTTACATGGTTGTTACGGTTGCTGTGGTGCATAGTTTCTGACCCCAAGCAATGG
>JAFZHC010000023.1 GCA_017555025.1 Akkermansia sp. | reverse complement strand
TGGCAGTCCAGCCCTTTTGTTTGTAGATTTCTTTTATCATCAACCCTTTGTAACGAGTGTTACGAAGACAAGCAAGAGTGGACTGCCACTTTTTTTGTCAGCAAAGGGTTACCTAGGCATCAGCAAATCTGAAACAGACCCAAAGAAACGAGGAGCATATTGTATGCTCCTCGCCAAGAATGGTTTTGTTTGTAATCTGTTACATGTAGGGATCGCAGGTGTTGAGGTACTCCTGCACGTAAAGACGAACCCCTTCTTCCAGCGGTGTCATAGGCGTTGTATAGCCCATTTCACGCAGTTTACTGATGTCCGCCTTGGTGTAGTACTGATACTTCGGACGCAAAGATTCAGGCATGTCTTTGTAGCCAATCTTGGGTTCCAGGCCGAGGGCGCGGAACGTGGAGGCAGCCAAGTCGTAGAATGAGCGGGCTTCTCCGGCTCCGATATTGAACAATCCGCTGACCTGGGGATTCTCCAACAACCACATGATAACATTTACAATGTCACCTACCCATACAAAATCTCTCAATTGCCAGCCATCTTTGTAGTCCGGGTGGTAACTCTTGAACAGTTTCACTTCTTCATTGGCTTTGGCTATGGGGAAGATGTGTGCTACAACACTTTTCATTGAGCCCTTATGGTACTCGTTGGGGCCATACACATTGAAGAATTTGAGTCCGGCATATTGAGGCGGTGTCGGGCGGTTTTCATCGCGCTCGCGAGCAATCTTGCGGTCAAAAACTGCTTTGCTCCAACCATAGCAGTTGAGGGGGCGAAGAGCATTGAGATGTTCCTGCGAGTCACAATCAGAGAATCCGAGCTCTCCATCGCCATAGGTCGCTGCAGATGAGGCATAAATAAAGCTGCATCCGTTATCTCGGCAGTATTCCCAAAGTTTCCAGCTGAGCACAAAGTTTGATTTGTTAATGAGATCGGCATCCGTCTCCGTTGTTGAGGAAATAGCTCCCATGTGGATGATGGCTTCCACCTGACCCTCATGTTTTTTCAGGAATGCTTCGAAATCGTCGGGATGCACGCAGGCTGCCAGCTCTCGCTTTGCGATATTTTTCCACTTCTCATCCGTACCGAGATAATCGACTACAACGAGATCTTTCTTACCGGCCTTCTGCAGGGCGGCCACAATACATGAGCCGATAAAGCCGGCTCCTCCGGTCACGATAATCATGATTTGGGTTACGAGTTTAAACTTCGGCTCTGAGTATAACATACTGCGCGGGGTTGGCGAGCTTTTTTTTACTTTCTCTCCAGATTTTAGAGCCCTTTGCCGGCATGGGGGTATGTTTTATGTTGACTTGAAGGTGGAGTTGATGTATAGTGTAGTCCAGTAATAACGAGTATTTACCGCTTGAATTGATCGATATGCCGATAGCTAACTTATATTCCTATGTAGACGTTTTCCCCAGCATGCGTGTCATGTGCGTGGGGGATATGATGCTCGATATTTTTGTGTACGGTAAAACAAACCGACTGTCACCTGAGGCACCGGTTCCAGTGTTGCTTGAACAGCGGCAACGCTGCATGCTTGGTGGCGCTGGTAATGTGGTTGCTAACCTGTGTAGTTTGGGTTGTCAGACATCGTTTGTCGGAGTAGTCGGACAGGATGCCGATGGCGCTGCCTTGCGTAACTATATGACGGAGCTTGGCGCTGAGTGCGATACCTTGCTGGAATTGCCAGGGTATAGTACTTCGGTGAAAACTCGTTATGTTTCCGGTCGCCAACATTTGCTGCGCGTGGATCGAGAGGTGCCTCTGCAGCTGCCGGATGATGCCCTTGCCGGAATGCTTGCTAAAATAGAGGCTCGCTTGAAAGAGACGGACATGGTGTTGCTTTCAGACTATGGCAAAGGTTTGTTTGATGAACGCTTTACTCCGGCTGTTATCGAGCTGAGTCGAAAAGCCGGTTGCAAGGTTATAGTTGACCCCAAGACAACGGATTACACTATTTATCGCGGAGCAACGCTGGTGAAGCCTAACCGAAAGGAATTTGAAGGAGTGACCGGTCAGAGTTTTGACCCTGCGGCTCCCGGGTTTGCCGATGCCGCTGTTGCTGCCGGTAGAGCTGTCTGCAAGCGTTACGGTGTAGAGAACTTGTTGGTGACATTGAGCGAATATGGTATGCTTTACATACCCGGTCGGGAAGATGAGTCCTACAAATGGATACCCACGGAGGCTAAAGAAGTGTTTGATGTTTCCGGTGCCGGTGATACGTCTCTCGCAGTACTTGGGGCTGCATTGGCAACCGGTGTTTCCATGAAACAGGCAATGAAAATTGCAAACGCTGCCTCTGGTATCGTTGTGGGTAAGTTCGGAACGGCCTGCGTAACATGTGATGAGCTTAAGCGTAAACTGGAACACAAGGAACAGGCTGGTGTTCTTACTGTGGCTGCTGCTACTCAGTTGGCTAATGAATTACGCGAGCAGGGAATGATTATTGGTTTTACCAATGGTTGCTTTGATATTTTGCATCCCGGTCATCTCAGTTCCTTTGAGCGTGCTCGTGACTTGTGCGATGTCCTTTTTGTGGGGCTTAATAGCGATGCCTCTGTTCGTCGCCTTAAGGGACCGACCCGTCCTGTCAATAATGAAATGGCCCGCTCTGCCATGGTTGCAGCCCTCAAACCGGTCAGTTATGTTGTCATTTTTGAAGATGACACAGCCTTACCGCTTATTGAAAAACTTCGTCCGGATGTTATCGCCAAAGAAGGTTATCCCATTGAGAAGTGGCCTGAGGGACAGCTTGTTGAGTCGTACGGCGGTAAGGCTGTAGAGTTGCCAAGAGTGGATGGCTTTTCCACCACATCGATTGTCGAAAAAATTAACAGTTGATATATTATGAAACGCGATTGGATTTGTGCTGAGCTGAGGGAATTGGCCGAAAACATGAATGCATTGGCAGCAAATGCTGATGTTATTCTGGCTATTGTTGATGCTTGTGTCGATGCTCTCAAGAAGGGTGGAAAAGTGATGTTTTGTGGTAATGGTGGTTCAGCTGCTGATTCTCAACATCTCGCCGCTGAGTTTGTGGGGCGTTATAAAATGGAGCGTGCCGCACTTAATTCCGTAGCTCTGACCGTGGATACATCTATTCTGACGGCTATCGGCAACGATTATGGTTATGATGATGTTTTCCGCCGCCAGGTGGAAGGGCTTGGTAAAGCCGGCGATATCCTTATTGGGCTTTCCACTAGTGGTAATAGTCGTAATGTACTGCGTGCTTTTGAACAGGCTTCCGCTATGGGGATTACTACCGTAGCCTTTACCGGTAAAGCCGGGGGTAAAATGAAAGAAGCTGCTGATTTGTGCCTGGCTGTGCCTGCCGGAGTGACTAATCATATTCAGGAGCAGCATATTACCTGCGGGCATCTCATTTGTGAGTTAGTTGAAAAGGCTATGTATGAGTAAGCGGCGTGCTTTCTTTCTTGATCGTGATGGTACGATAAATATCGATAAGCACTATGTTTATCGGCCTGAGGATTTTGAGTGGGTTCCCGGCATTGTTGATTGTTGTCGGGCCGCTGTTGCTGCCGGGTATGATATTGTCATTATTACCAATCAGTCGGGGATAGAACGAGGGTATTTTTCTGAAAATGATTATGCCGTGTTTACTCACTACCTGAGAAATCGTTTTGCTGAATTTGCTGTACCCATTCTCGATGTATTGCATTGTCCTTGGCTGGAGCATGAGGAGCGTAAACCTAATCCCGGGTTATTTATCAAAGCTGCTGAGCGTTGGCAGATAGATATGGCAAGCTCATTATCTCTTGGGGATAAACCTCGAGATGTACAGGCAGGCGTAAATGCCGGTGTGGGGCGTAATTATTTGCTTAGTTCAGAGTTGAGTGAGCCTATGGCCACGGCGGTGGTGAAAGACCCTCGCGAACTTATACCTGTTTTATAATCACTTGCCGAAATGAAAAATATATTAGTAATTAAACTTGGGGCATTGGGCGATTTCATCATAGCTCTGGGGAGTATCATGAACTTGCGTAAAGTCTATCCGGATGCCAGGTTTACATTGATGACCCATCGCTCGCTGATTCAGATAGCGAAACAAACTGGGATGTTCTCTGATTTTATTGTCGATAACAGAGTTTCGTACTTCAATTTGAAAGAGCAGGTGCGCTTGTTTCGAGAGGTGATTCAGGGGAACTTTGATGGTATAATTGATTTTCAGTGTAACAAAAGAACGACTAAGAAGTATTTTCCTCTTATTCGTTGGTTGGCTCCATCTTCTTTCATGTGGTGTGATGTTGTAAAGAGAACTTGCCTTAATGTGAGCAAAAAGAAATCATGCAGCAGGGGGACTCTTACGCTGGATTCTATTGCCCTTCCCTGGGAGATGACGGATTTGTCTTTCCTTCATGGAGAAAATAAGCATTTCGGCGAATTGCCTGAGCGCTTCGTTCTTATGATTCCCGGCTGTTCTCCGACGCATCCATATAAGCGTTGGCCGGTAGAAAATTACAAAGCTATCGTTCAGCATCTTTCCGAGAAGGGAGTTTATTCAGTTGTGATGGGAACAAAGGCTGAGGCTGCCGAAGTTGATGCTATTTGTGCTGCATCCCCCATGGCGGTTAGCATGTTGAATAAGACGTCTCTGCTGGATATTCCGGATTTGGTTCGTCGTTCGATCGCTTGCGTGGGTAATGATACCGGTCCTTCGCATATCGCGGCGTACTCCGGGCGTCCGGTAATTGCCATTTTTGATCAGCGAACAGCGGCAAGTATTACCCGCGGTCCTTTGTCAATTAATTTAGTATCTCCCGGAACTATTGATAAGGTTACAGTAGATATGGTGTGGGAGAAATTACAACCTATAGTGGATGCTGCTGTCCCGGTGCAGTAAGCAGAAAGCACTTAACCATAAGTAGTGAAAGCTCGTCACCGCTTTGTTGGTGACGAGCTTTTGTGCTTGGTTCAATGGGACAAATGTATCGGAATCAGGTATAAAAAAGGCCGCAGCCCCAGGGCTGCGGCCTGAAAATCTTGCCTAGGTCTGTTCTGCAATTACTCGGCGGAGGGGGACCACTCTACGCGGTTTTCTTCTTTCCAGAACTTTTCGAGTCCGTAGAAGCCGCGCACTTCATCAGCCATGATGTGAACCATTACGTCGATGTAGTCCAGCACGGACCACAGGGCGTTGGGGGTGCGCTCGGCATAGACAGGCTCCACGTTGTACTTCTCGCCTACTTCCTTATCGATGCCGGCAAGCACGGCACGCAGGTGCGGGGTTGAGGTTGCCGTGCAGACAATCGCGAAGTCTGTAATGGAGGAAGTGCCGCGCAGGTCGTACACGGCGATGTTGGTAGCTTTGGCCTCATCGGCTGCAGCTGCGCAGGCAAATGCCAGTTCTTTGCTGTTCATGATAATACGTGAGAGATGGGTTAAATGTTACTCTGTTCTGTTTCGGGGGTGGCCGGTGCCGGGGGCTGGTCATCCGGTGTCTGCAGGTCGGTGGGTGCATCGAGTTCCTCCGGCATAGCGGGGGGAAGCTCGCGGGTGGGCGGATTGCTCATGGCTCCTGTTTCCAGAAGTTCTGCAATTTGTTCACCGTTGAGGGTTTCAAACTCGATGAGTTTGTCTGCAATGAGGAGCAGACGTTCTTTGTTTTGCGTGAGAATGTCGATGGCGCGGTTGTAATTCTCCGTCACAATGCGCTGAATTTCCTCATCAATCAGCTGAGCCGTACGCTCGGAATAATTGCGCGTGGTTTGAGAGATATCGCGAGCTAAGAATACTTCGTTGTGGCTGGTGCCGTACTCAATGGGGCCAAGCTTTTCGCTCATGCCATACACGCACACCATCTTGCGGGCGATGGATGTTGCAGACTGAATATCACCTCGTGCACCGCCGGAAATGTCGCCAAATACGACCTGCTCAGCACAGCGGCCACCCATAGCCATCACGATATAGTCGAGCAATTCGCTCTTGTATTCGCTGTGTTTGTCTTCGTCTGGCAGCATCATGGTTACGCCCAATGCCGGACCGCGGGGAATGATGGTTACTTTGTGCAGCGGCAGGCTCTTGCGGAGTTCTGTCTTGAGTAGGCAGATGGCGTGACCGGCTTCGTGCACGGCTGTATTGTATTTCTCCTTATCGGTGATTTCGAGAGAACGACGCTCTCGACCCCAACGAACCTTTTCGCGGGCCTCCTCCAAATCGCTTTGCGTTATGGTTTCCTTGTTACGGCGGGCTGCAATTAAGGCTGCTTCGTTCACCAAGTTGGCAAGTTCAGCACCGGAGAATCCGGTCGTGGCGCGAGCTATCGGGTTAAGGTCAACTGAGGGGTCGAGTTTAACCTTGCGGGCGTGTACGCGCAGAATTTGCTCTCGCCCGGCGGCATCGGGCAGGTGGACAACGACCTGACGGTCAAATCGACCGGGGCGCAGCAGAGCGGGGTCAAGTACATCCACTCGGTTGGTGGCCGCAATCACGATTACGTTTTCATTAGCGGCGAAACCGTCCATCTCCACGAGCAGGGCATTGAGGGTTTGTTCGCGCTCGTCGTGACCGCCGCCCACACCATGGCCGCGGTGACGGCCTACGGCATCGATTTCGTCGATGAAGATAAGGCAGGGGGAGTGCTTCTTAGCCTCTGCAAACATGTCGCGCACGCGGCTGGCACCCACACCCACAAACATTTCTACAAAGTCAGAGCCGGAGATGGTGTAGAAAGGTACATCAGCCTCGCCTGCAATAGCTTTGGCCAGCAGGGTTTTACCGGTACCGGGAGGACCGACCATCAGCACGCCCTTGGGAATGGTACCGCCCAGATTGCGGAACTTCTTGGGGTTGCGCAGGAACTCCACAATTTCCCACACTTCTTCCTTAGCTTCAGAAATACCGGCCACATCCTTAAAGGTAATCTGGTTCTGGCTCGGGTCGAGCAGACGGGCTCGACTGCGGGCAAACTTCATTGCACCGCTGGGGCCACCGCTCTGGGCTCGGAAGAGGAAAATGAGAATGATGAAAATAAGTACTACCGGCAGACAGTTGATGAGAATCATCTCCCAAGTGTTGCTCTCCACTTTATATACGGCGTGGCTGCCGAGCATGTCGCGTACCTGATCGCCCTGGAAAGTGCGGCTGAAGGTTACGCTTACCGGCTCTACGTCTTTGCGATTGATGGCCCCTTCAGGGTTTTTGCGGTATTCACCTACAACGACACCGGCCGTATGCTCGTTGGTGGCATAGATGATAGTCGGCTGCTTGTCCTTGGTGTCGACAATTCGCCCTTCCTCACCGAGCTTGCGGAAGTATTCGGTGGAAATCACCTTGTCTCCCTCCAACGTGGGGCAGAGTGCGACCTTGTTCTGGGTGATGCCGTAGCGGTTGAAAAGAGTCTTGAGCTCTTCACTTTCGGTGAAGGGCATGTAGAACGGGGCATAAGTGAACTTGGGCTCCTGTTTGTAAGCATAGGCATAGATGGTGCCATTGCTGGAGCTGTCGTTGCTCACAACCTCTACGGGGTAGTGCTCCGGATCGGTGAGAACTATTTTACCGTTGCGATAATCTTTGCGGAATTCCTCCAGAGAAATGTTGCGGGCCGGGCTGCCCATGCTGCCATCGGAGGTGAAGGCAAGCAGCAGAATGCCGGTGATGACGGCCATGAGAATCCACAGCCCCCAGTTGGGAGTGTTGCCCTGCATGGGCGGAAGTCCGTTTTTGTTCTGGTTCTGGTCTGCCATTGGCTTAGTGATGATTTTCTTCATTTTATCCTATCTCGGCACAGAGTTAAACGACATTTCGAGACATAAAGCATCAAAAGCATGTCATGACGCCACCTAAGCTCGCCAAACAGTCAGACCTGTGGTATGATGAGCGCATGCAGTTTGAGGCAATAGAGGAATCGCTGGGGTATAAATTTACTGATACGGCATGGCTGAAGCAGGCGCTCAGTCACCCGAGTTCCGACCAAAAGAAAAAGACCAATCTTAATTACGAGCGTCTTGAATTTCTGGGTGATGCTGTGCTGGAACTGGTGGTGAGCCGTGAATTGTTTTCGCTCTTCCCAAAGGCTGATGAAGGAACTCTTACCAAACTGCGCTCCGGTATTGTAAGCCGTCAACACCTTGCCGGCCTCTGTGAAAAACTTGGCTGGGGGGAATATATCCTCATGAGCCCGCAGTTGGAAAAGACGGGTGGCCGTCGGGCTGTTTCTGTTCTGGCCAATACGTTTGAAAGCGTTATCGGCGCTGTTATGATGGACTCCAACTACAACGCTGTGCGCAAGGTCGCGCTGCATCTGATGGCCGAGAGTCTTGCCGGGGCTGAGAATTACCTTGAGATTAATTACAAGGGAAAGTTGTTGGAAATTCTTCAGGCAATTGATGGTACGGGCCCTGAATATGTGGTGGAGCCTGTCAATCCTGCGCAACCTGCCGGCCCGTTCCATGCCCGGGCTGTCTGGCATGACCGTGTGATAGGTGAGGCCGAGGCTCCTAGTAAACATCGCGCTCAGGTGGCATCTGCTCAGAATGCGCTCTCGCTTCGATTATGGGAGCAGGAATGATGCCTTAGCTGGCGAAAAAAATGGTATACAGCCATTTTTTCTGCTTTATTTACGTGGCAAAGTGGCTATAATGGCTCTGTTCACAATTTTTTTATTATGAAAATCTGGTTAGATGGAAAATTGGTTGATTCGAGCGAGGCTACTGTCTCGGTCTTCGATCATGGTGTGCTGTACGGCGATGGTGTTTTCGAAGGTATCCGCTTCTACTCCGGCAAGGTGTTCCGCCTTGAGGAGCACATTGTACGCCTCTTTGATTCCATGCGTTACCTTTCCATTGAGTGTCCCTGGAGCTTTGATGAGGTATGTCAGGCTACCCGCGATACCGTGGCTGCCAACGGCATGGAGGATGGTTACATCCGTCTGGTTGTGACGCGTGGTAAGGGCGATCTCGGGCTTAATCCCCGTAACTGCCCCAAACCCAGCATGTTCATTATCGTTCAGAATATTGCACTTTATCCTGCAGAGATGTATGAGAACGGACTGAGCATGATTACCTCATCTTTCCGTCGTCCGAATCCCGACATCCTTTGTCCGCAGGTAAAGAGCCTGAACTACCTCAACGGTATTTCCGCTAAGATGGAGGCCGTGGCTCAGGGCGCCGGCGAGGCTCTCATGCTCAACCAGCGTGGCAATGTTGCCGAGTGTACGGGTGATAATATCTTCATCGTTCGCAACGGTGTTGTGATGACTCCTCCCCTTACGGAGGGTGCTCTGGGTGGCATTACCCGCCACGCCGTATTCGATATTTGTGAAGAGCTGGGTATTCCCTGCGTGGAGAAGGTCATGAACCGCTTTGATATCCTCAGCTCTGACGAATGCTTCCTTACCGGTACTGCGGCTGAGGTAATTGCCGCTACCTCTCTTGATGGCCGTAAGATTGGTGCCGGTGTTGCCGGTCCTGTTACCGGCCGCATCCTTGCTCGCTTCCGCACGCTGGTGCGCGAGTAAAAAATCTCTTTACCCGGCGGCGGTGCTACTGCATCGCCGCCGGGCTTTTCCCGACTACATTATGATGACTACCCCTTCTTTTTTCAGATATGTGTTGTGGGCTGTGGGGGTATTGTTGTCTTCCTGTGAGCCTGCAACACAGACAAGCGAGAATAATCGTATGGAAACTCTTTACAAAGGAAAATTTCTGAACATGGTCTGCGCCGGGCGCTGGGAGTACTGTGAGCGAGTGAACAATACCGCTGCAGCCATGATTTTTGCCTGTACTGCAGAGGGTAAGGTGTTGCTGGTAGAGGAATACCGCCCTCCGATTGCTGCGCAGAGTATATGTTTTCCGGCCGGTCTGATTGGTGATATTGAGCCTGAAGATGGTGTTGTGGCGGCCGGTCGTGAGTTGCTTGAGGAGACGGGGTATGAGGCCTCTGCTATGCGTTATCTTTTTACCGGCCCTTCATCTCCCGGCCTTACCTCCGAGGTGATTTCTTTCTATCTTGCCGATGGGCTTGTCAGGAAGACAAATGGCGGTGGTGTGGAGGGGGAAAATATAACGGTACATGAAGTGCCGCTGTCCGATATAGATGCCTGGTTGACAGAGCAGATGGCTGCCGGTAAATCTATTGACCCCCGTGTGTATACGGGGCTGTATTTCCTTAAACAACATGCCTGAATATACCGAGTATTATGTGCTGAAACCGGGCGGTTCTCCTATGGGGCCTCTTACGGTTGATATTATTGAGGAACTGGCAAAGCAGGGGGAACTTACGGCTGATTATCTGTACGCCGAATCGGGGGCTGAGAAGTGGGCACCTCTGGCTGAGCTGGGTATATTGGCACATGCATCGTTCCCCCCGGCTGATTTGAGCGAAGTTCCCCATGTCAAGCCTTCTTCTCACCTTGTGTGGTGTGTTGTGCTTACCTTCATTGGTTGCCTGCCGTTGGGGGTATACTCCATTTTCAAATCTCAGAAAGTGGCAGAATTTTATGCCGCAGGTCGTTATGCCGAGGCAAAACGTACATCCGACTCTGTGCGGAATCTTTGCCTGCTGAATGTCGTAATAGCCATAACATTTTGGGTATTGATGCAGTTCCTATCAGGGAGAATGTGATGATAGACAAGGATAATCAGTTTTACATTGTAAAGCCGGGCGGTACACCGTCCGGGCCGCTTAGCCTCGATTCGCTCAAAGTGATGGCTCGCAATGGTGCGCTCACGCGAGAGCACTTGTATTGCACCGAGGGGGCGGAGGAATGGCGTCCCGTAACGGAGTTGGTCATCATACACTCAGCTACGCGTCTGGTTGCTCCGGTTCCCGGGGGACGTCCTGCCGTACCCCGTAAACCTAGCTCTCATTTGGTGTTTTCCGTCATCATGCTGGCGTTTACGATGATGTTTTTTCAGATTAGCGCTGTTTTTGCTTTGGTGGCGCTGATTTTTGCTTTGATGGCAGAGTCATCCTACAGCAATGGAGACATGGTTGAGTTTGAGCACCGAGCCCGCGTGGCAAAGGTGTGGTGCATTGTTTCCGTGTCTGTTACTGCCGGAATAATGTTCCTGTTTGCATTGTTCTTGCTTGCCTGATGCCGTCGGCGGCATCAGGCATGATTCTGTAAGCCCTTTGCTTACAGAACAGCAGCCATGATGAACATGCCGCTCATCACCCCGCCTATGCTCAGGTGGTGGTGCCCCCAGCGCTCTGCCATAGGCAGCAATTCGTCGAACGAAATAAACACCATGATGCCGGCAACGACGGCAAATAATATACCCAGCAGAGTAGCACTAAGGAAGGGGAGCAATACCAGCATGCATACCAAGGCTCCCAGCGGCTCTGCCAATCCGGTCAGAGTGCCGACCCAGAATGCTTTTTTACGGCTACCCGTACCATAGAGCAGAGGTACGGCTACCGTAAGGCCTTCCGGGATATTATGAATAGCTACAGCCAAGGCTACTGACATTGCTATGCTTACGTTATCAAAGGCCGCGGCAACTGTTGCCATGCCCTCCGGGAAGTTGTGTACCCCGATGGCTATGGCAAAGAGAAAGGCTGAACGCTTGACTTTATCACGCCCCTGTACGGTTGTATACTGTGCCCGGTGAACCTCATCTTCGCTTCGGAATTCGTGCGGGTTCTCATCCTCCGGTACGAGTTTATCGATGAGCGCAGCCAGTCCCATGCCTCCAAAAAATGCGCCCAAAACAATCCATTTGTTGGCTAATCCTTCTCCGAGCTTTTCCATGGCAAGCGGCATCAGCTCCATGAACGAGATGTACACCATTACGCCGGCGCTGGCTCCCAGGGAGAACGTAAGCATTTTGGCATTGGTGCGCTTGAGAAACAACGCCACTGCTGCACCGATGCCGGTACACAGACCAGCCAGCAGAGAGAGAGCTCCGCCTATGAGTAACTGTTCTTCCATGCCATTGAACATGCCCATCTTGTACCCCATTGAGCTCGTTCTGTCAATGAAAAATCCTTGCAATAGGTGAGGATAATGCTATAATGCGGGGTGATGTTGCGACGAATATTACTTTTCTGCCTGTTCTGTGTTTCTGCTCCTGCTGCATTCGGTTTATGGGGCGCACATGAAGGTGAGCATGCTTCGCAATATCTGTTACGAGAAGTGCAGGCGGCGGCTGATGTGTTGCTGCGGGGGCGAGAGTTGCTGCCTGTGGGGCATGGTCTGCTCCGTCTGAAAAGCGAAGCTCCGGTGCCGGAGGAGGGTGAGTTGGATGAGGCCCCTGAGTTGCCTTCCTGGTGGACGATGCTCCCCGAAGATTCGAGGCACTACAGCATTATTTTTGTAGAGGAGCGTTTAAGGCCGTCTTTATATTGGCAGGGGAACATAGTGTTGATAAAGGCGGATGAAATCGTTATGCTCAGCCCGGCTGTAAAAGAGGGGGCTGAGAAGGAATTTTCATGGTGCCGTGTGGCGGTACCCATGCCGACCGGGGGATGTGATATGATGAGCCGATACCTGAAAGCCGCAGAAGCGCATGTGCCGATTAAACCGAAGGATGATGTGTGTGACTTTGTCAGCTATGCTGCTGCGGTAGCTCCTCATTTGCTCAATGACTCGCTCTTGCATGTTGTGGTAAACGGAAAATATATATTCACGGCACTGGGGCTACTCGCTGAACCCTCCTGCGAGTATCTGCCGATGGAGCGCCCTCTTCAGTCCCTTTCTCGCTGGTTTAATGAATTGCAGGAGCGCGGTCAGTATGAGAATGAGCTCGATTGGATGTATAAAACTATCATTCTGCCGCATTTTATGCCCGAAATGCCTGCTAGTACACAGAAACCGCGTGACAAAAGCCCGCAAAAAGAGTAAACTGGGGCATGCACTACACTCCTTATACACTTTATCCCGTGGGCGCTCTGAGCGCTCGTGCTGCCGCCCAGCCGCGTGAGGGCGTGCTTCTGCGCGGTGATAACGGCGGCTACGCCTGCCTGCAGTCCTGGCCTGAGCTGGGCGATTCTCCCCTTGAGTATGAGCTGGATGCTCTGCGCGACGGCACCCCGCTGCGTCTTGGCGAACGTGCTCTGAAGTGCATTGAGCTCGATGGTGAGGCACGAGCCAACGGCGTCAGTCTGTTCGAAGGGCTTACTATTCCCCGCAGCCACGCCACTCTTGCTGTGAGTGCAACTCCGTCTCAGGTGTACAACCTGCACCAGCGTGGTTTCCGCGTAGGCAAGATTAAGGTTGTTCCCAAGCTGGCCGCTACTGTGGAGCGCCTTACCAACCTGGCCTCGATGGTTCCCGATTGGAAGTGGCGTGTTGATTTTAACTGCACCCTTTCTCTGGATGCTGCCCTGAAGTTCTGGGATATGCTTTCCGATGCCATGAAGGCTCGCATCGACTTTGTGGAGGACCCTTGCTATTATGATGTGCAAACCTGGCAGACCCTGCAGGATGCCGGTATGCCGCTGGGTTACGACACACCCATGCAGGAGAGCTCCATTCCTGCTCGTACCACCAAGCCGATGATGCGTTTGGTGAAGCCGGCTCGCCATCACAGCACCAGCGGTCTGCCCGTGTTTACTACCTATCTTGACCACCCGCTTGGTCAGTGCTGGGCTGCCTACAACGCTGCTAAGTTCTATACCGGCAAACCTGCTGAGGAAGTGCCGCTGTGCGGGCTCGTGACGCACCACGTCTACCGTCCCAACGCCTTCTCTGAAGAGCTGGGTATGGATGTTACGCCTGAGTTCCGCGTGCCCAAGGGGACCGGCCTCGGCTTTGACTCCCTGCTGAAGGCTCTGCCCTGGAAGAAGCTCTGATGCGCTGTTGATTCCCTTTTATTTCATTACGATAGACAAGCTTGTATTGTCTATCGTAATTTTTTCCTCATCTTCCAAATGACAGCGCTGCCCTAAAGAGGTGCATATTTAGTGCCTGCGGTGTCGGCTTTTTCGCTTGCTTCTTCGGCGTTAGCCGACTTGCTCCTATTTCGTCTTTAGTCTTCGTTCCTCGTACTTCAAAATGCGTTTTCTACTTGCCTGTTCTACCTGGTTGTCGGCATATACTGCTCCGTTCATCATAGCTGTAGCTGCATTGACCTGTATCTTCCCGTCAGCCTTTGACTGGGTGCGGGGGGATATTCAGACCTGCATTCTGGGTGGTATTATGCTCACGATGGGTATGACCCTTACAACGGAGGATTTTCGCATATTGGCTCAGCGCCCGTGGGATATTTTTATCGGTGCCGTGGCTCAATATACTATCATGCCTCTGCTGGCATGTGCTTTGGTATACTGCTTCGGATTGCCCAAGGGGATAGCCGCCGGGCTTATTCTGGTTGGCTGCAGCCCCGGCGGTGTTTCCAGCAACATTATGAGCCTGCTTTGCAAAGGTGATGTCGCTTATTCCGTGGGTATGACAACGGCCTCCACCCTGTTGGCCCCGCTGATGACTCCTCTGTTAGTGCTCTGGTTGGCCGGCGAGAGTATTGAGGTGGATGCTTGGGGGCTTTTTCGCAGTATTTTGCTGGTAACATTGTTGCCTGTCGGTGTGGGGACTTTCTGCAACTGGACTTTCCGGCACAGCTCGGCTTATCAGACATTCTGCCGCCTGATGCCCGGTGCTGCCGTATTGGGGCTGGCCTGCATTGTCGGTGGTGTGACTTCGGCACATGGCAACAGCTTTTTTGAGAGCGGCGCACTTATATTCCTTTGTATTTTCCTGCACAATTCATTAGGCTATGTGCTCGGGTATATGACGGGGCTGCTTACCCGCATGGGGAAGGCAAAGCGCCGAACTCTTTCTATTGAAGTAGGTATGCAGAATGCCGGTCTGGCTACTGTGCTGGCCGGGCGGCACTTCCCGCTGCTGCCGGAGGCTGCCATTGCGGCTGCCATTTCCTGCGTCTGGCATTCTATTTCCGGTACGCTGATAGCGGCACTGTTTTCTTTGTGGGATAAGCGGCACAGAAAGTAATTGCTATCGGCAAATTATTCTGTTATTGTATCGGTATGAAACCGGGATTCAGAACATTTCTCTTAGGGCTATTGACCGGCTGTGTTGCCTGCGGGGCAGAACAGACGCTACAGCTGGGGCGCATCATGTTTGTGGGTGATTCCATTACGCATGGTTTTGGCACATCCTCATACCGCTGGCCATTACATAAGATTTTGGTTGATAATGGAGTGCAGTTTGTTGCGGTTGGTGTGACTCAGGATAATCTCCGCCCACAGACCGGTACTCCTGCCGGAACGAAGTATGCCGGTGTGCCCTTCAATAACCGTCACTCAGCCATGAGCTCAGAGCGTGCGTACGAAGTTGCCGGGCGTATGAACCATTCCGGACGCTTGGGAAATTCCAATATATACGACTGGCTTGGACTCGATACTTCATATACAGGCAAGTTCCGTATCGATGCCGCTACGGAGATGCCTGACGTTTTTGTGCTTCTCATCGGCACCAATGATACTTTCTCAGATTATGGTCGTCGAGGCGGTTTCGGGCTGGAGCACTTCTATGCCGAGGTTAAACATAATCTCCTGAGCCCCGGTGGTGATATGGATACGATTGTGGCGGCTATGCGACAAGCTAATCCGGCTGCTCGAATTCTGCTGCTCAGTATACCGACCTGGCATGATGTTGCTACTCCTCACAGCCATGCCCCTGCCGATTATGTGGCTCTGAACAAACTGAACGCTGCTCTTGCCGCTTGGGCTGCTGATAAAAATCTGGAGTGGGTGGATGTGAACCGCGGGCTGGTTGATGTCACACGCGCCGATAAACCCGGTGTCGCCGAACCTCAGTTCTTCAGCCCCCGGGATGGGTTGCACCCCACAGACCAAGGCGATATGCTCGTTGCGGCAGAAGTTGCCCGTGCTTTGGGGGTGGGTGGTCGCACCGTCGGTCTGGAGCGTAAGCCTATGGCCGATTTCCCCTGCGAGGGCAATCGTCGCAACCATATTCCGTTGGAGGAATGGCGGGCCTTGGAGACTCAGAACGGTCTTACGGTAGCAGTAAAGGCTCCTTGCGTGGGGAATGGTGCTGTTGATGGTTGGTCCTCCTCACCCGCCATGCGTTTGTGCGTCTGTCGCCCCGATTTGGAGATATGCGGCATTCTGACTATGACGGAGAGTGACATTCGTTGGAATGAAAACACCGTTCTTTATTGCGGCGATATGTCGAAGAATGCGGAGAACCTGCAAGTGGCTTGGGTGCCCGGCAACGAGGTTGAAAATCGTTCTCAGGGATTTTATGTCTGGTTGGGAGAGCGGCTTATCGGAGAGGCGTTACCCTCCATGCCGCAGTCCGCTAATTGTTGGGTGAATGGAGCATTGCTCACTATGCCCGGGGCTAAAGGTGCAGGGGAGAGCCCGTTACGAGCTGCTGCCGGTGCCTGGGCTCCGCCTCTGTAAGAGAGCCCCCGAATTATACTTGATGTAAAACATATCAGCCGCCGTTCGCGAGAATGGCGGCTGATATGTTTTGGAAGAATCCGTGTTTTACTCTGCCTTGAAGCTCTTACGGGTCGTGACAAAGATGAAGACGAGGCCGATAATGACGCTCATGGCTCCATAGAACAGGAAGGTGCCGGTAGAGGCCGGATGGTCTACAATACCCGTGAGGTAGATGACGAGGAAGTTGCCTAGAGTGCTGGTGAGGAACCAGAAACTCGACACAATGCTTTTGAGCTTATCTCCGGCTGCAGTGTAAGCATATTCCAGACCGGTCGTACTTACCAAAATTTCGGCCACGGTAATGACGAAATAGGGAATCGCCTGCCAGAGGATGCTGAGCTGTTCCCCCGTATCCAGTCGAGTTTGCAACCAAGCCACAATGCCATAAGCACCGCCTGCCAGCACAATGCCGAGCCCCATTCGCTTGAGCGGGTGGCTCCATTTGCCGATGTAGGGGTACACCAACAACGTCACGATGGGTACCAGCGTCATGACAAATGCAGGGTTGATGCTCTGCATTTCTTCCGCCCCAAAGAAGAAGTTGATGCCAAAGATGGTGAACTGAATTTCATCCATGGAGCGACCTTGCAGAACCCAGCTGGTCGAAGTCTGATCATACAAACTCCAGAAGGGGATGATGAGCAGGAACACCGTGAGTACGCGCAGCATGTTGCGAGCTTCCTTGCGCTGCTCGCTGTCATAGCGCTGCTCCGTTACTTCGCGCTTATTGAAAATCATGCTGCCGGTAGTCCCGAAGAAATTCTGCATGCCGAACGTAGCTGCTGCCTTGAGCGCGGCCAGAATGAGTGCTGCCACATAGAGCAGAAGAGCGATGAGCCCGCAGAAGTCGGCTGTTGTCTCGCCCAGTCCGGCTAAGGTGGCGATTTGAGTGGCTCCATCCTTCGCCCATACGGCTAGCCCTACAACGATGGGTGCAACAACAATGAAGCAGCCAATCTGAATGGCAGTCGTGGTGGCTTTGCTGACTGCAGCTCCGCCATAACGGGCACAGGCCTCATGAGCACCGCGGAAAATGCGGCAGAGCAGAGCCGGTACAAACTCCGGCTGTGCGGGCGCTTTGTGCAGGTACTGCTTGCGACCGCACCAGAAGACAAAAGTAGCCAGAGCCATGAATATGCCGGGAATGGCAAATGCCCAGCTGTATCCCCAGTTTTTATGTACCCAGGGGATGACGAGGAAGGAGAAGAAGGAGCCGAAATTAATCGACCAGTAGAATGCCGCGTAGACACGCGTCATCGTCTTGCTGTCGAAGCCTCCCACCTGATCACCAACGAAGGCAGATACACAAGGTTTGATGCCGCCGGCACCCAGCGCAATGATGAACAGGCCGGTCATCAGAATAATGCGCTTCTGTTCGATGCTGGTGGTCAAGTCGGCCGTGGCCAGTACACCATGTCCCAAGCAGTAGAAGAGTGACACATAGAGGATGGTGCGGTAGCGTCCGAGAAATCTATCGGCTATCCATGCTCCCAGCAGGGGCAGAATGTATATGAGTGCATTAAAGAGGTGTGCTACCTCCATGGCAGCGCTCTCGCTCATCGCGAGAGCGTTTACCATGTAGAGCACGAGAATGCTCTTCATGCCGTAGAAGCTGAAGCGTTCGCACGCTTCATTGCCGACAATATATTTTGCCTGCGAGGGAAAGGGCATAGGTGCCTGTATAGAGGGTTACTTGCTGCCATGCTTCTGCACATAATCGGCCAGAAGCACGTTGAATCGCGTGTAAGCTGTTGTCAGCCAGTCAAGCATGACGTTGTTTTGCAGCGTGGCATTGCTCATGGGAAGTTTGTACATGAGCTTAACCATGTTGTATTGTGCATCCTCCGGTACGGTACGCTCCTGCACAGTGGTGATGCGGGCACCCGTGGGCAGGATGGCCAGGGGGCAAAGCTTACCGCTGGCCGTTGTCAGCAGGTTTTGCACACTCACTCCTTCGGGCAGAGAGGAATTGATGCTCAGCTCGCAGGGGCCGAACTCACTCACCTCAGCACCGGCAGTGGAGGCTTTGGCGAATACTGCATCAATGCTCTCACCGGCGGCTACAGCATCACTCATTTCCTTATGAAGCTTTTCTGCTGCAAGCTGCAGTGCATTGTCGGCACGCTCTGCCTTCATGTCGGCAAGGGCTTTATCGCGAGCCTGCTCGTAGGGCAGTACTGCCGGGGGCTCAACAGCCTCCACGCGAATGAGCACGAGCTTGTTATCTGCTGTCAGGAAGAACCCGCGCACTTGCTGAATGCCGGCAATCTTGTCTGCCTGCCCATTCTGCTTAGCCTGCTCGTAGGTTGCTACGTCGACGCCACCTTCGATTTCATTGAAGGCGATAGCGGCCAGACTGGTGCTGCTGCCATTGTGCTCAACTTTTGTCTGAAGCTCGGCCGGGGCCTCTGCCTCGGTGCACAGGGGCAGGGTAACGTGAGTAGCCCCATCTGCCTGCTTGTATGTGAACTCGGCATGTTCAGGATTGTTGGCAGCATTCTCCAGAATGGTGTCGAGCCCACCGCCGTTGGACATGGAGAGCTCCTCCATGATGATGTCAGCCGTATTCAGCATGGCATCGACAGTTACATCCTTGCCGGGGGTGAGGGTGTAAAGAGAAATGATGCGGCGCTGTTCGCTCTTGTAGTTGTTGCTGTGAGCCTCCCACCAGCTTTTAAGTTCATCCTCAGTGGGGTCGGCAGGAGCCGTCACTTTATCGGCAGCGAGCCATGCGGTCTTGCCGCTTACGCTCTGGTTGCCGGCGTCAATCATCATGCCCTGTACCTTGGAGTTGTGGGTAACACCCTGAGTCACAATGGAGCCGATAGTCTCCCACACGATGATGTCAGAAATCACGCTACGGAAAGCTTTTTCCATGGGGTTGTTGGATACCCCGTCGTAATAACCGGTCAGGTTCTGGTAAAGTTTGTTGTCAAAGCTGCCGTCAGCATTAATGAAGGCGGGCAGGTTGCGAATGAACGTGTCAATCTGCTCTTTGGAAGGTACGATACCCAGCGCTGCGGCTTCCTCGTGCAGTACGGCACGGTTGATGGCTACATTCTCCTCAGCGCGAGCGCAAATGCCGTAGCTCCAGCAATTAAGGATATATTGCAGACGTGTCAGGCTTGCGTCTACCTCGGGGTGCTGCTGCACCCAAGCCTCCAGCGCAGCGGATTCATCTGCACTCAACTCGTCGTCGTCATTGGCGTCGAAACGGTCGCGCAGCTTGCTGTAGGTGGAGGAATAGAGGTTTTGTATAACTCCCTGACCATTTTCGCCAAGGTTGTATACTTCTGCTGTGTTATAGTTGGTGCCGTTCACCTGAATATGGAAATCACGTGAGAAGGCACTACCCTGATTACCGTAGTCCATCATCAGCAGACCGGCGCCGATGGCGACAATCACGATGAGAACCAGCAGTGAGTTTTTGCGGATGAATTCGAGGAAGGTCATGGCCTGATATTAGTTGATTTTCCGCGCCTGTGCGCTGAACTTGCGCATTCTATCGCATACGCGCGCGTATGGCAAGTTTATTCCGTGTCTTATGGCGGTGTATGCCAATAAAAAAGCTCCGAGGTAAGACCTCGGAGCTTTTTACATCCCCACGCGGATTCGAACCGCGGTTCTATGACTGAGAATCATATGTCCTAACCCCTAGACGATGGGGACATGGAGTACGCGGACCGGGACTCGAACCCGGGACCAATAGATTAAAAGTCTACTGCTCTACCGACTGAGCTATCCGCGCACTGTTTGCTACAGTTGCAGCGCGATTATGCTACACGAGTGTCGGCGTAATGTCAAGTATAAAAAGTGAAAGATGGTAAAAAAATGACGGAGGAGGTAATAAACACTACAAGCCGCAGCGGCGGTACCGCATGCGGCTTGTCGAAGTGTATTATAATGGTTAACGTCAGTTCGGTGATGGCCAAACTTACTTGGTCACAACCTTGGCGGCAGCCTCCTTGAGGGTCTTGCCAACCTTGAACTTCACCACAGAACGGGCAGGAATCGGTACGTCCTTACCGGGGTCCTTGGGGTTACGGCCGATCTTGGCCTTAACCTCCTTAACGGTGAAGGTACCGAAGTTGCGGAGTACAACGCGGTCACCATTGCCAAGAGACTCGATGATCAGATCAACGGCCTTCTGGATAACCTCGAGGACATCGTTCTGCGTAAGGTTGCTACGGGTCTCGGCGCAGATTTTGTTAACAAGCTCTCGTTTTGTAATCGTATTAGCCATAAGTTTTTTGCTTTGTTGAAGAAGCCGGAGTGACTATAGCGTATTTTGGGGCGTTGTGCACGAAAAAAAAGCGTGTTCCATGTTTTTTTTGCGTCAACAAGTACAAAATTGAGGATTTCGTAGCCATTTTGAGTTGACGAAATGGTGGAATCAGGGCATTTTAAGGTCGCTATGGCCAATCAACACACAGTTCAGCTCAGTCCGGCTGAGGCAAAAGCACTCCGCAACAAGTTGTTGGAGCGTGCCGGTTATGAGGAGAGTTCCCGGGATTATGCAGACTTTTGTTTTGAAGGCCCCAAGGTTAATGTTGCCTATTATCCCAAGAAGGGAAAATTGCTGGTTCAGGGCGCCGGTGCTGACGATTTCATGGAATTCGTTATGCTGATTAACCCCGGAACGGGGATTTCTGATGTGACCGGTAAGCCGGCCACCCCTACGGCAAAAGCTCGGCAGAGCATGAGTGCCGCGCTGGATATTTCGCCGCATTTCGGTGTTGATGAAAGCGGTAAGGGCGATTATTTCGGTCCGTTGGTCATTGCCGGTGTCTATTCTGATGAGCGCACAGCTGAGGCTCTGGTAAAGCTGGGGTGCCAGGATAGTAAGGCTATTCCCGATGACCGGAAGATTGCCGCAATTGCTGCCAAGGTGATGGCTTTGCCCGGTGTGGCGTATGAGGTCGTCTGCATCGGCCCCAAGCGTTACAATGAGTTATACGCCGAGTTTGGTAACCTTAACCGTCTGCTTGCTTGGGGGCACGCGCGTGTGATTGCCGCCTTGCATGAGAAGGTGCCTACTTGTCCGCGTGCTTTGAGCGATCAGTTTGCCAATGAATGGGTACTGAGAACGGCTCTCAAAAAGCGTAATGTGCCGGTAAAGGTCGATCAACGTACGAAGGGTGAGAGTGATGTGGCCGTGGCGGCGGCTTCCATTCTGGCTCGCGCCCGTTTCGTGAAGTGGATGCGTGAGGCCGCTGCGGCCAGCGGCTGTGAGTTACCGCTGGGCTGTGCTCCGCATGTCACCAAAGCAGCCCGTGCCTTTGTTGCCACTCACGGGCAGGAGCGCTTGTGCGATGTTGCTAAGCTGCATTTCAAGACAACGGCTAAGGTGCTGAAGTAACCGCTGTTCTGTACCTCTGCTTATGCAGTTGTTGCCTTGGGGCGGATGCGTTGCCATAACCATCTGCCGGCAGCTGTAATGGTTATGAGCACTAGGGCGCAGAGCGCATTGCTGAAGGCGGCGATGATGGCGGCAATTTTGCAGTAGGTTATCGAGAAGCCGTGGATGTAAAAATCAACCAGAGCGCCGATAATTCCTACCACCACCGGCAGGAGCAGACAGATGTTGACGGTTGTTCGGCTCTGAATCGGACGTCTCTGTACCCATAACCAACCGATGCAGCAGAAGAGCCCCGGCAGCAGGAAGCACAGCGTTGCTGCTGTGAGTTCCTTGATAAAGTGCACATAGCGGTTCTCTCGGTATTCGGGGTGCGGAACTTTACTGAATTTCTCGCCCGACGGGTCTCTGTACTCATTGTAGTCATTCGGGCAGAAGCTCATGCTGCCGTCTTGATGTACTTTCAGCCACGGAACATGTGCCGATGAGGTATAAGGTTCCAGCAGGTAGGTTTTCTCTTTCGGATAGATGGGGTAAAGCCCCATCAGACAGACATAGCGTTCCGTCGCGTCGTCGGCGTAGATGCTGCGTTCCAATCCGTAAGCCGAGATGATTTTCTGTTTCCACTCATCGCTGGCCGGTATGGTGAAAACCGTTATCGGGGTTTCTTCTGCCAAGTTGGCGCGTACTGTTTCTACGCTCAGTTCATTCGGCGGTTCCCCCAGCCACGGAGCCGCCTCATCATACCATCGGGACTTTGCGCTGAAATCGGCATTCACCAGAAAGAAAAGCAGGGCGTATGTGATGACCAGTATCAGAGCGTATCGAGCAGTATCGTTCATCTCTCAGATTGTCTTATTGTGGTTTGGTTTGCAACTGTGCTGTGAGCCGACTGAAATCATGCTCTCCTGCTAATATTGGCGCATGCCGAGGCGAAAATGTTGCAGAAATCAGACTGAAATATGAATTTTTAGCAGGGTTGCTGTTGAGTGATGCAGTGGATGGCGCCACCCTCGATGACGAGTCTCCGAGCATCAAACCCGATGACTTGTTTGCCCGGGAAGCATTCGCGCAAAATGCCCAACGCACGGTCGTCTTCCTTTGCCTGACAGAAGATGGGCACAATGACGGCGCCGTTGCAGATGAGGAAGTTAGCGTAGCTTGCCGGCAGCTGCTCCAGTCGCCAGTCTTTGGCTACCAGCGGTTGCGGCATGGGCAGGGGGATGATTTCCACGCGGTGACCGGAGGGCGTGCGCAGGTCTTGCAGACGTTCATTATTTTCTGCCAGATTACGGTAGTGGGGGGAGTGCGGGTCGGGCTCTACAATCGAGACGGCGGCTTCTGCATTCACAAAGCGTACCATGTCGTCAATATGGCCGTCGGTGTCATCCCCCTCAATGCCGCAGCCAAGCCAGAATACCTGTTTGGTACCCAGCATACGGTGCAACTCGGCTTCAATTTCAGCCTTGCTGATACCCGGATTGCGGTTTGGGTTGAGCAGTACGGCCTCGGTGGTGAGCAGCAACCCCTCGCCGTTACCCTCAATGGCTCCGCCTTCCAGAATGATGTCGCTGCGCAGGCGCGGCAGTTGCAGGCTCTCCGCTATGCGAGCCGGTACCTCATTGTCCAGGTTCCACGGGGCAAACTTACCACCCCAGGCATTGAAGGTCCAATCGGCCAGCTGGCGTGTGCCATCCTGCCGCTGTACAAAGATGGGGCCGTGATCGCGGCACCACACATCATTGGTGGGGTGATGGTAAAGGGCGTAGTTTTGCACACCTCGCTGCTGCAGCAAGGTGCGGATGGTGCGGTGCAGGGGCTCCGCTGCATTGATTCGTACCTGCGCATGCGGGGCAATCGCTGCGGCCAAATCGGCATATTTACCAGTGAGTTCGGTAAGGCCACCTTGCCACAAATCTTCACGGTGTGGCCAAGATAACCACACGGCTTCCTGTTGTTCCCATTCGGCGGGCCAGCGTAACTGGTCGCCCTGCATTGCTTGCGGTATGCTCATGATTTGGCTGTATTCGGGGTCAGGGGTTAAAAAGGGGCGATTCGGAACCATCGTAGGGGGCATTCAGTATGCGCTGCAGGTCGGGCAGCTCGTCAAATTGTTCGAGGGAATCTCCCTTCTGTTTGCCGAATATGCCCACCTCTATCAGGTTATAGACCACATTGCCGAAATCTCGAGCCGTGCGCAGCCCCCAGAACTCCAGCACTTTGCCGGCCAGCGGACCGTATTCCTCAAGCGCGTGAGCACATGCACCCAAATATAGCTCCCTTGCACTCAGGTGGGGGCTTTTGTCATCCTTGCAGAACTTGTCAGCGGCGGCATCCAGCCCTACACGCATGAACTCATACGCCTCTTCCGTATATTGCGGGTAGCGTGCCACCAGTAAATCCACCGCTTTTTCAAAGCTCTGTTGCATGGGGGCATCATACCATGCACTCATCTTGTGCGCAATGCAAAAGCTTGCCAGTATGGCGATTTACTGTTGCTGCCATGCATTGATTTTGTGCGCTTGGGTGGCGGATTACGCTTGCAAGGCCGGGCTTCATCCGTTACAATGCACCGCAGCATGGATAGCGATAAATGCAAGGTAGTGGGCTCGGTGAGCGATTGGCAGGGGTGGTGTGCGGCCTCTCAGCCGGACATATTGCAGGTCTGCGATTGGGTGGAGCTGCGGGTGGATGCTCTGTCGACGGATGTTACACCTGAGCAATTGCTGAATGGGCCTCGCCCTGCTTGCCCTGTGTTGCTGACGGTGCGCCACGAGAGCGAGGGGGGCTGCCGCGCCATGTCACAGCAAGAGCGCGTGGCTCTGGCTCACAAGTTGTTGCCGCTTGCAACCGCCTTGGATTGGGAAACCGCTCAGCTGGCCGAGGCTCAGGAGCTGGTGGCCGCCGCTAAGGCTGCCGGAGTAACGGTTATTGCTTCTAATCACGATTTTGACAAAACGCCCGCGCTCGAAATTCTGCAACAGCGAGAGGTACATGCCCGCTCTCTCGGCGCAGATGTGGTAAAGTTTGCTTACCGCCTGCATACTGCCGAAGATATGATGGTGGGCGTGGAATTACTGCGCCGCGCGACAGGGCCGATGGCTGTTATGGGAATGGGGGCTCTTGGCGCGGTTAGCCGGCTGGTATACGCCCAGCACGGTTCTTGCCTGGTGTACGGGTATCTGGGTACTACTCCCACCGCTCCCGGTCAATGGTCAGCCGCTCTTTGTAAACAGGCTTTGGCCAATCTTACACCGTTGGTATAAAATAAACAAGCCCTTGCTGTTGCAAGAGCTTGTTTACCAGTACTACAGACGGGACTCGAACCCGTACAGACGTTACCGTCCGGGAGATTTTAAGTCTCCTGCGTCTACCATTCCGCCACTGTAGCACATATCGCGTGTGGTTGCGGGCTGTATTCAAGCACAATGGCGAGCAGTTGACAAGAAAAAACATGAATATGGCACGAATATGCCGCAGAAAGCGCCTTATTCTGCCCAATGCCAGATGATTTTTTTCTCGATATCGGGGTGTATGGCGTTGCCTACGGGGCAGGAGCGTGCCGCAACTTCCAGCACCTTGCGGTCGGCGTGAGCCACAATCATGGGTACGGTGATGCTGAGAATAAGTGTTGATATGCCGCGGGTGCCTTCCTCGCAGGCGGCTTTGATGCAGATGCCATCGCTCGGCAGCCCTCGGCGGGCAGCGGTGTAGGCAATCATACTCAGCATGCAGGAGGCCACGCAGGCTGCCAGCATGTGCGCCGGTGCAGGGTACTCGCCACGACCGCCTAGTGCGGCAGGCACATCGGTGGCAAAGCATTCGCCTGAAGGGGTGAAGTTGCTGTGGCAGCGCATGCCGCCGGTGAGCATAGATGATGAGCTGAATGGGGTGTTTTCCATAGAGATGGGGCTGTCGGTTGTGACAGCTTGCTCATTGTACTCCCCGGGTATGGCTTCTGCAATCTATATTGCTATCTGTTGGTATGCTCGAAAAAAATGCATTATATTGCAGTTATGTCTAATCTTGTTCTCGACAAACGAGTCGATTTGTGATTTATTAGGCTCACGTTTTTTACGAAGAACCATGAAGTCTTATACCATTTTCCAGAAGTCGGATGACGAGACCGTCAACAATTTCCTTTCCTGGATGCGTAACCAGGAGCGCGGTGTGTACCGTGCAGCTCTGCGCGAGCTTGGCGCCCTCAAGAAGCTGCGTCCCCAGTTCATGCAGCAGAAGCCCGTGGAGGAGCAGTTCGCATGGATTAAGAAGATGCTGACTTGGAAGCCGGCCGAGACCATCGCCGATCACCTTCTTCAGGTATGGCTTATCCGTAAGCACGAGGGCATGCTCATCAGCTTCATTGAGACGCTGGGTATTGAGCACAACGGCCACGGCGTGGTGGATGTACTGCCCGAATCTCTGGATGCTGACAAGCTCAAGGCTGCTGTGGATGCTCTCTTTGAGAAGTATCCCGCCGGTGCCGTTTCCGTATATCTGCACATGTTCCAGAACCAGACCGAGCAGGGGTGGCCCGAGCTGCAGGCTATTCTGGACACCGATGAGCGTGTGACCATTCGCTAACGCTTATTCATTCTCCCCTTGACGGAGGACGAACATTTCATGATGCTGGCTATGCGCGAGGCCGAGAAGGCTCGCGCGGCCGGCGAGGTGCCCTGCGGCTGCGTGATTGTGAAGGATAATCGCGTGATTGCCCGTGGGTGGAACCAGGTGGAAGCCCTTAAGGATGCTACTGCCCATGCCGAGATGCTGGCGTTGACCGCCGCTGAGGCTGCTGTGGGAGATTGGCGCCTTGAGGGCTGCACTGTTTATGTGACGAAAGAACCATGCCCCATGTGTGCCGGTGCTATGGTGCATTGCCGCCCCGACCGCGTGGTTTTTGGCATACGCGACCCCAAAGGCGGCGCCTGTGGCGGGTGGATTCACCTGCTGGACTCGAACCCTCCGCTCAACCACAAGTGCGAGTGTGTGGGCGGGGTGCTGGGGGAGGAATGCCTGGAGCAATTTCAGAGCTTTTTTCGCGCGGCACGAGCTGCCGCTAAACTACGCAAACAACAACTCCGAGAGCAATTGACCGATGACACCGCAGATTGAAGTTTATCTTAACGTGGAGCGCGATTGGCTTAATGAGTCTCTCATGGAGCGCTTTGCCGCAGCCTTGCAGTCCATGCTGCCGGAGCTGCTGGCTCAGCCACAGGGGCCGGACCACGTGCTGAGCGAGTTGCCTACTGTCGAGATTGCCGTTGTGGGCGATGAGGAAATTGCGCAGGTGCATGCTGAGTTTTTGGATGACCCCGGCGCGACCGATGCCATTACCTTTCCCTACGGGGAAATTCTGGTGAGTTGCGATACAGCTGCCCGCTACGCAGCTGAGCATGACCTTGCCCCGCTGCAGGAGCTTTTCCGCTACATGGTGCATGGATTGACTCACCTGCATGGCTATCTCGACTATAACCCGGCTGACCGAGAAGCCCTCTTTGCTGTACAGGAGCCTTTGGTGGAGCGATTCTTTCCGAAATAATGCTTGCAAAGTCGCGCAAGAGCTGCTAGTATAGCCGCGCACAAGTTGCTCCGGTAGCTCAGTTGGATAGAGCACGAGCCTTCTAAGCTTGGGGTCCCGCGTTCGAGCCGCGGCCGGAGCGCTTCACACAAAAAGCCACCGTTCAGGCGAACGGTGGCTTTTTGTGTGTGAATTTCTTATTCGCCCATTGTCATGGCGAGCAGGAAGAGGATGAGGTGCAGCGAGGAGAGCCCCAGTAGCACGTTCATTTTCTTATTGGCGGGAGTGCTGTTGAGCTTGAGCATGATGACACCGCCGACGATGATGGCGGCCAGCCAGCAGAGGTTCCAGCCGACATCCGGCAGGTAGAACGCCGTCTGTTTGAGGGTAGCATAGGGCGCTACGAGAAATGCCATGGCAAGCCCGCGGGCGCGTTTGTCACCCAGGCGCACCGCGAGCGTGCGTTTGCCGGTGGTGGCGTCTTCTTTGCGGTCGCGGATGTTGTTGACCTCTATGAGCAGGCAGGAGAGCAGCCCGCATTGCACGCCCAGAATGAAAGCCCCGGCGTAGATGGGCAGGTAGGCGCTCTGCCAGCCAATCTGTACATATACAGTACCACATACGGCCACCAGCCCGAAGAATAACAGCACGAAGAGCTCGCCCAGTCCTTTGTAGGCCAGGGGCCAGGGGCCACCGGTATAACCATAGGCACAAAGCATGCTCGGTATGCCGATGGCAAGGATAACCCAGCCGCGTGCAGCAATAAGGGGCAGGGCAAAGGCAGCAGCGGAAGCCAGGAACAGGCAGCCCCATACCTTGACGGCGCGGGAACTCATGTCGCCGCTGGCGGTGATGCGGCGCGGGCCTTGGCGCTTGGCGGTGTCTGCTTTTTTGTCGCTGTCGAGGGAATCGTTAAAGAAGTTGCAGGCTATCTGAATGCACATGGCACTCAGCACGGTGAAGGCTGCCAGCCACCAGTTGAGCTGAACCTCAGGAAAGACGGCACTCTGTTGAAATTTGTGGACAATCAGGCACCCGGCCCAGACGGCAACTATACCGGCGGGTAAGGTTTTCGGGCGTGCGGCGAGGATGATATTTTTGATATTGTTCATCGTTTGCGGGGAAATTTGCGGCGGCCTCCGGCTGCCTTGCGGAAGGGCTCGAAGAGGGAATCGAGCCCGCTGTTTTTAATCAGTAGCGTTTGCTCCATCAGGCGACCGAGCTTGCCCTTGGGCCAGCCCCGTTGCCAGAACCAGTCGAGATATTCTGTGGGTAAATCCATCAGGGGGCAGCCATCCGGCGGGTAATGCTTAGGGCCGTACATACCGTAGGGCATGTGCATGGCGGCTATTTCAGCCAGCAGGGCTCGCAGCTCATCCGCACCGGGTATGGATACCTCCTGCATGTCAGGATTTTACACTCCAGCTCAGTTGTTCACCTGCATACATAGGTACCACCTGCTGGCCGTAGCTGCGGTAGCTGGTCGGCACGGTCATGGGTGTGTTGTGCAGGGTAACTTGCTTCTGTACCGGTTGCAGCCCGTAGAGGCGGCAGGCGTTGTCGCTCACAAAGGCTTGCAGGTTATTTAAAGCGCCGTGTTGTGCAAAGAGTTCGGCCAGGCGGGGGAGTGCCAGCGGTGCGGTGAACACGCCGGCGGCGCAACCGCATGCCTCCTTATTGCAGCGGGGGTGAGGGGCGGAGTCGCTGCCGAACATAAGGCGCGGGTGGGCACTGAGGGCGGCTTGCAGCAGGGCATCGCGGTCGCCGGGGCGCTTAGCGATGGGCTTGCAGAAGAGGTGCGGCTTCAGGGCGCCGCCTGCCACGTCGTCGAGCGTGATGATGAGGTGTTGTAGTGTAACCGTGGCGCAGAGGTTTTCGAACTCATCGAGCAGTTCCAGCGCAGCCGCTGTGGTGATGTGCTCCATGCAGATGCGCAACTTGGGGTATTGGGTGGCCAGATTGCGGTAAACGGTCAGGAATTCAGCTTCGCGATCCATGACAAAGCCGTGGCTTTCACCATGTACCAGCAGGGGAATGCCCATTTCCTGCATCATGCTGAGTGTATGGCCGGCCTCTGCCAAGTTAGACACACCGCCCTCGCTGTTGGTGGTAATGCCGGCCGGGTAGAGCTTAAAGCCGAAAAAGCCGGGTGTTTCGAGTGCCAGCCGGAGCTGCTGTTCGGTCTGTGCGGTGAAGAACAGCGTCATATAACGGCTGAAGGGGGTGTCACCCATAGCAGCTGCAATACGCTCACTATAGGCCACCATGGCTCCCGGGTCTGTCACTGGCGGTACCAGATTGGGCATGATGACTGCCCCCGCAAAATCGGCAGAGAGGGGAGCTACGAGCTTCATCATATCACCATCGCGCAGGTGCAGGTGCATATCCAGCGGTGCATTGAGCGTAATTTCCATGGCGACATTCTACCAGATTTCGCGTGCAATCGCAAGCTTTACTATTGACAAAACGCCCCTGCGGGAGTACAGTTGCCCCTGTTATGATACAAGAACACGTACTTCCTACATACGGGCGCGCCCCCTTGACGGTGGCGAAGGGTGAGGGCTCTTACCTGTTTGATACGGAGGGGCGACGATACGTGGATTTCTGTGCAGGCATTGCCACCTGTAGTCTGGGGCATTGCTACCCCGCCGTGGTTCAGGCTCTCTGTGCTCAGGCCGGTCAGCTCATGCACTGCTCCAACCTTTACAATATTCCCCAGCAGGAGGAGCTGGCTAAGCTGATTGTGGATAAGATGATTGGTATTCCCGGCCGTATCTTCTTCTGCAACAGCGGTGCCGAGGCTAACGACGGTATCATTAAGGTTGCTCGTCGTTTCGGGCACCGTCGCCCGGCTGCTGATGGTTCTCCTCGCTACGAGGTGATTACCTTCAACAAGAGCTTCCATGGCCGTACTCTGGGGTCGATGGCTGCTACCGGTCAGGCTAAGATTCAGGTGGAGTTCGACCCGTTACTGGTGGGCTTTAAGTATGTTGATTTCAATGACCTCGAAGGGCTGAAAGCCGCTATCTCCAAAGAGACTTGCGGTATTATGTTTGAGGCTATTCAGGGTGAGGGTGGCGTGAACCCCGCTACGGCTGAGTTCATGCGCGGCGCAGCGGCTCTGTGCAAGGAGCACGACCTACTGCTGATGTTTGATGAGGTGCAGTGCGGTTTTGGTCGTTGCGGCGCCCCCATGGGCTGGCAGGCTATCTGCCCCGAGGTGCAGCCTGACCTGGTTTCCTGCGCTAAGGGTATTGGCGGTGGTTTCCCGCTGGGGTGCTTCTGGGTGAGCAACCGAGCTATGGATGCCGAGGGTACGCAGCTTTCTTCCATCATGGGGCCGGGCTCTCATGGCTCCACCTTTGGTGGTACTCCCATCGCTTGTGCAACTTCGTTGGCTGTGGTGACGGAGATTGTCAATCAGAACCTCTCCGAGCGAGCCCGTGTGCTCGGAGAGCAGATTAAGGCTACCGTGGAGGGGTGGAATCTGCCCTGTGTGGAGACGGTGCGAGGTCATGGTCTGCTGCGTGGCGTGGGCTTGAAGAGCGGCTCCTTTACGGTGCCCGAGGGTAATACCCCCGCCGGTTATGTAAACAGCCTCTGCATGAAGGCCGGCTTGCTGGCTTGCCCCGCCGGCCCCGATACGCTGCGCCTCATCCCCGCACTCAACGTGCCTGAGGAGGTGCTTGCTGAAGGCCTCGCCATCCTGAAAGGTGTGCTTGAGGGCTTAAGCTAAGCATATACAAAAGAAGTACAGGGTACAAGTTACAAGGACTAAGTAAGGGCCGGGCGCCTGCGGCGCGAGGGGAAAGCGAGGCTGGGGCCTCCGTGGCATCCCGCGCTCAAAGGCCCCTTGCTTCAAACTTAGTCCTTTTACTTTATCTCGTACCTCGTTAAATATGTAATCCGCTGAGCACAAATAATGTGGTGCCTATGAGCATAAGCGGGCCTTCAACGGCCAGTATGGCTGCGTTAGCTGCAGTGTCAACAACCCATGTCGGTCCAAGCAAGAGCGTGCGTGCGGTACCTCGTGAGCCTTCTCGGGTGGGTAGTGCCTCTATGCTGTATGCCCCGAATCCGAAGTGTTTTTTGCGTGCGGATGCCGGAGCGTTAACAACGACTTGCTTCATTGTGAGCTGTTGCCATTCGCTGCGTTTTTGGGCATTCACGCGCAGGGGTGGCAGACTCATGGCATCCTTCGGTTGCTTGGTGCTTCCTTTGGGTAAATCCATCCGTGTATCGACTTCCTCATTCGTCAGCGGGAAGTAGTAGTATTCACCCGGTTCGGTTTCCGTATAAATGCGCTCCTTGGTGCGCGGGCTATCAACAAGGGGATAGCGCTCTCGGGCATAGTGCACGCGTGCCATGGTATAGTAATTGCCCTTGTGTTTCCAGAAGTTGCGCTGCGCCTCCTCATAAGTTTTATCATATTCAGACATGATAATCGGTACGCGGCGGTCGGGCTCATCAAGCTGTTCGGTGAGGTAGAGGCAATGACAGCTGCTCAGAAGAGAGAGTGCAGCCATGACAACGGTAAAGAAGAGGGCGCGATTCATGATAAGACGTAGCGGAAGGCAGGGCGGAATTGTTGTGACGCTTGCCTTTATTGTAATCAATCAGCGCCGGATGTAAATAGAAAAAATCGTTACCATGTGATTTTAGACTGGAAATTTAACGAGAAGTGCGTATAATACGCGCGCTATGTCAGAAAATACACAAGCAGTTGCTAATACCGCTCCGGGTTCCTCTGAGGAGGAACTGATTGCCGTGCGCCGTGAGAAGGTGGGCAAGATTCGCGACCTGGGGGTAAACCCCTATGGCGGGCGTTTCGATGTCACCACAACTCCGGGTGAAATCAAGGCGAATTTCGAGGAGGGTAAACAGGTAAAACTGCTTGGCCGTATTAACGCTCTGCGCGATATGGGCCGCACGCAGTTCTTCACCGTGGCCGATGTGCAGGGCAGCATTCAGTGCATGCTCACCAAGAAGTCCTGCACCGAGGAGGGCTGGGCTCTGTGGAAACTGCTGGAGCGCGGTGACTGGGTAGGTATTGAGGGTGAGACTTTCATCACCCGCACCGGCGAGCCCTCTGTGCGTGTGGATTCTTTCAAGGTGCTCTCCAAGGCGCTGCGCCCCATGCCCGACAAGTTCCACGGCCTGGCCGATATGGATATGCGCTACCGCCGCCGCCACCTCGACCTCATGAGCAACCCCGAGAGTGCCGACCGTTTCGTGAAGCGTTCCCTCATCATTCAGGAAATTCGTAATTACCTGACTCAGCGTGGTTTCCTGGAGGTGGAGACCCCCATGCTGCAGGACATCGCCGGTGGTGCTGCCGCCAAGCCTTTCGAGTCCTACTACAACGCTTTGAAGAAGGCCGTTACCCTGCGCATTGCCCCTGAGCTTTTCCTGAAGCGTCTGCTGGTGGGCGGTTTCCCCAAGGTGTTTGAGCTTAACCGCAACTTCCGCAACGAGGGTGTGGACCGCCGCCACAACCCTGAGTTCACCGTGCTGGAGGTATACGAGGCCGGTGGCGACTACGAAACCATGGCCGCCATGATGGAAGAAATGATTTGCACCGTGGCCGAGAAGGTGTTCGGCACACTTAAGTTTGACCAGTACGATGAGAACGGCAACGTGCGCTGGACGGTGGATTTGACCCGCCCTTGGCGCCGTGCCGACTACAACGACTTGGTGAAGGAAGTTGCCGGTGCCGATTGGTTTGACCTTACCCCCGAGCAGCGCCGTGACCGTGCAGAGAATGAGCTGAAGTTGCAGATTGGTGAGGAGCTTGATGATACGGCTGTTACCCAGCAGGTTTACGAAAAGCTCGTGGAGGAGAAGCAGGCTAACCCGCTCTTCGTATGCCATGTCGCACGTGACCTCGTGCCCTTGGCCAAGGCTAACCCCGAAAACCCCGAGGTGGTGGATGTCTTCGAGCTCGTCATGAACGGTCAGGAGCTTTGCCCCGGTTACTCCGAGCAGAATGACCCCATCGAGCAGCTGGAGCGCCTTAAGCACCAGGCCGGTGAGGAAACACAGAAGATTGACTACGACTTCGTGGAGACTCTCGAGAGCGGTATGCCCAGCGCCGGTGGTATCGGTATCGGCATCGACCGCCTCTGCATGCTCATGACGGGTGCTTGTTCCATCCGCGACATCATCCTCTTCCCGCAGCTGAAAAACCGCAGCTGATTGAGAGAACGATATTTTTCTCTGAGCCCTTCCTTGTCTCGCGCAGGGGAGGGCTTATTGTCTATATTTTCATCTTTTTGAGCCCAAAAAGAACCGTTGCATTTTTTTTCGCTTGTGCAATATGCCGTCATTTGTTAAACTTCACCAGTTACTTTTTCTTTTATGTTAAAATCCAGATTATTGACACTTGCTACCGCCGTGTGCTTACTCGGTGGTGTATTGCCCGCCGAGGCTCAGCATGGGGGTGTCGTATCCGTACCGGGTGTTACCGCCTGGAGCGCTCCCGACAAACTGCGAGCCAAACTGGCTGCTGAAATTACCGAGCTTCTTCCCGGTCTTGAAAACGGCTCTGTCTCCACCTTTGTGCAACGAGCTCGCACCCGCCGCCTGTTGCTGATGTACTATATTGCCTGCTCCGAGGAGAGTATGCGCGATGGGTACAAGAACTACAACAACTCGCTGACTCAGAACCTCAAAAATAAACAGGCCGAGGTGGAACGCTTGGAGAAAGAGGTGCGTGAGAAAAAAGGCCCCGAGGCTGATAACGCAGAGTTCCGCCTCTCGCAGGCTCTTGCCGACTGCCGTAAATTGAAGGCAGAAACGCAGTACCCCGTCAGCTTGTCCAAGTGCGAGAATGTGCTCAAAGCCATGATGACCGATGCCGGCTGGCTGGAGCAGATTGTTTTTTCGGGTGAAATGCGCAACTTCTCCCGCGTTGTGCAGATGATAGATGCCATCGCTGACGGCGATCCGAACGCCCTGCGCAAGGGCGTGGAGCGCGATACCACCACCGCCGTTGCTCTTGAGTACGCTAAAGGCAATGAAAAAGTGGTCGATGCCGTGGCGCGTGCCCGTTACTTCCTGAAGTACTGGCGCCAGGGCAGGTTGAACACGAGCTTTGATTCTCTGCCCATGCACCAGCGCCGTGTGGTTTGCGGGTGGAAGCCCTTCCACTCCTCCGGCAATGTGAAGGCTTTTGAATGGGCTCTCAACAACGTGCACTTGCCCGATTGGCAGTACCCGGCCAGCTGCTGGCGCTGCGGTTACATCTCAGATAATGTGTACGGCGATAGCGTGCAGGGGCCTTGGTATGCTGCTCCCTTCCATGGTGTTTATACGGATAATCACATGGCCTTTACCCGTTATGTGGGTGGCGTGTGTGGTGGCCTTTCTCATTTTGGTGCAGCATCCGCCTGCGCTAATGGCGTGCCCTCCCTTACCGCCGGTGAGCCGGGGCACTGCGCCTACATTGTACTGGTGAATGGGCGCTGGACCCCCGCTTACTCCCTGAGCTGGGAGCGAGGGCTGCACTGGATTCCCTGGGACGGCAACTACACCTACAGTTCCTTACACCTTACTGATGACTTGTTTGCCGAGGCTGCGACCAAGTCTACCCGCCTTTCCAATGCTTACCGCATTCTGGCTCGTCTGTTCCGTGACCGTCAGGAGCCCGAAAAGGCACTAGCCTGTTTCGAGGCCTCGGCCAAGGCCGCTCCGCTCAATTACCCCATGTGGCGTGAGTATGCCGATTTCCTGGCCGACAAGATGAGCCAAAATAAGCAGGCCTGGCAAAAGCTGAATGCTCAGCTTTGTGCCGGTATGGCTCCCGTCTACCCCGAGCAGGCTGCTGAGCTGCTGAAGCAGAAGGTGTATGGCCGCATGGGCAATTGCGGTATGAGCGCTAACGAGCTCGCTGCTGCCTGCGCCCTGTTCTGGAAACACGCCTCCGTTATGGGGCCTGACCGCTGGTATATTGAGCGCTTTGCCGATGAGCAGATGCGCATGTGCCGCGCTGCTGATGGCGGCTCCGAGGCTGCCGCCATTGCCCTGTTCAGCGGGGTGCTTCAGGCTGCGGCTCCGCACGATGCCTACTCCGGTACCATGATGGCCTGGGGGAACGGCGTGTCTGAATCCCTCAGCGAGGAGGGCCGTAAGGCTCTTTCCGACTCCATGGTGAAGGCTCTCAGCTCCGGCTCCGAGCTTAACAGCGCCCAGCGTGCCAAGCTCCTCGGTTCCCTCATTCTGGCTGCCGAGAGAAAGCACGACGACACCACCTTCCGCGCCATCAGCAGCATGATTGATCCTAAGGAGATTCATGGCACAGCTGCTATTCCTGCACCCACGCCGTTCCCGGGCAAGCTCGTGTCGGAGGGCGGTATGCCCTTTGCCAGTTCCACCAGTGAGTGGGACGCCCCCCACACCCACTCCGGTTTGCTTACTCAGCAGGGTGGTACTCTTCATACCGGCCGCGATAATAATGCCTGGATTGCCGTCAAACTTCCCCGCCATGCCTATATCTCGGGGGTCGTCTTTGCCGGTACCAACGTGTGGGATCTCATCCACCGCTTCCGCCCGCTGCGTGTGCAGGTGTCGGATACCGGCCGCGATGACGATTGGCACGATGTCGGTGCTCCTATCGAGCGCACCGATAAGTACATTAATCGCTTCGACCTGCAGAAGGAGCGCCCCAAGGCTCTCTATGTGCGCGTGCTGCGCTCGGGTGGCCCCGAGTTCTTCCACGCTAATGGCATTTATGTCTATGGTGAGCCCGCTGCTTAGTTCCATTCCTTTATTCACAATATCCGACAAGATATGATTATGAGTAAGAAAAGCATTTTCTTTCTGCTGGCAGCCATGCTGCCGTCCCTGCTGTGCGAGCCTGTGCAGGCCGCCGAGCTTTATCCCTCCTTCGAAGCCGCCGCCAAGAAGGTGACAGATGAAGGCTACGTCGTGTTTATTTATCCCGCCGGGTGGGACCGCTACGGCGAGCAATTATGCCGCAAGCTTGTGGCAGATGCCGGCGTGCGAGCCGCTGCCGGTCAGGCTGCCATGCTGCTGGCCCCCATTTACCAGAATAGGGATGACAACACCAATGCCGCCTCTCGCAAGGCCATGGGTTCGCTGGCTTATCCCCACGATATGTCCGATATTTCCTATCCCGCCATCGTCTTCTACGAGAAAGGCGGTCGTATGTACGGCACCCTGTATGGGGAGGAACTCATGAAGGCCAATCCCGCCCGGGTTGCTGAGCTTGTGCAGCAGCGTATAGCGGCTAAGAAGAAGCAGGACTCTCTCCTCGCTCGTTCCAACGCCTCCGCCAACCCGGTTGAAAAAGCCAAATTGCTGCTTGAGTCCTCTCGCGTGGAGGGCATCGATTGGCCCGGTGGCTTGAAAGAGGCTATTCGCCGCGCCGACCCCTCCGATTCCGCCGGTTGCATAGCGGCTCTCAATTTCGGCTTCGGCCCGCAGTCCGGCGAGAGCATGGATGACTTCCTCAAGCGCCTCGATGCCGCTCTGGCTAATCCTCTGCTGGCTCCCCGCCAGAAACAGAATGCCTGCGCTGCCGCTATCGGCCATATCCGCCGTACCCTCGGTACCATGGCCGGTGGTTCGCTTATCTCCCGCTATGCCCGCACCATGCGTAAGCTCGACCCCAAATCCCCGCTCGGCCTTTCCGCTAAGGTCGTGCAGCGCGACTGGGTGCGCCGCTATCGTTATGGCCAGGGCTGGAGCGAAGAAATCCTCCCCGCCGCCGAAATGCCGATGGAAATGCACGATGTGCCCATGAATAAGCCGGGTACTTATAACATCACCTTCCGTATTACAACCGGTCGCGATTCCCTGCATGTCAAGAAATTGCGCCTTATGGACGGCTCTCGCTGTGTCGCCGCTGACAATACCCCGCGCTCCGTCACCTGGAGCCAGACCCAGCAGACTTACACCCTGACGGTGAAGAAAGCCCTCCGTAATCCCGTGCTCGAAATCACCTTCGGTAACGATGCTAACCATCGTAGTACCTGGGGGGATATTACCATTAATCAACAGTAAGGCATAAGCCTGGAGCCCGCGCAGCGGGCGCATAACAACAGCGAGGGGCTACCGTCAAAGGCTGAGACGGTAGCCCCTCGTCTGGTATGCAAATGATATAGAGCCCGCTAAGCCCATGGTTGTATCAATTGGCTCCATTCAAATACAAAGTATAAGGCAGAGCCCAATTTTAAGCCCCGCATTATGCCGCCCGCAACACGTGCGGGCTCGGATATTTTTTCGTTTTCCGTCGAGGGGCGTACTGTCACCGCGTAGCCGCAACGCGGCGAAGACAGACAGAAGCCCCTCGTAATAAACGAAATAAAAAGAGCCCGCACGAATGTGCGGGCGGCATAAAGTAAGGTTCAAAACCCAATTAGTGTTTCTGCCAACCGGGTTTGTGGCGCGAGGCAAGCTCCTCTACCACCTGCTCAATGCGCAGCCCCTTGGAGGTCAGCAGCACGATGAGATGGTACAGCATATCAGAGGCCTCATACACCAAGCGCTCATTAGTGCCGTTGCAGGCTTCAATGCAAGCCTCCAGAGCTTCCTCACCCACCTTCTGAGCCATGCGGTTTACGCCATCACGGAACAGGCTGGTCGTGTATGAGCCCTCAGGCATTTCTTCATGGCGCTTATTGATGAAGTTCTGCAACTCCGTAAGGAACAACAGCGGGCTGGCGCTATTCACCTCACCCCAACAGGTATCCGTACCGGTATGGCACACCGGGCCATGCGGAGTGGCCTGCACCAGCAGCGTGTCGCGGTCGCAATCAAGCTTCACGCTCACCACATCGAGGAAATTGCCACTTGTCTCGCCCTTGGTCCACAGGCAATTGCGGCTGCGGCTCCAGAAGCACACACGCCCCGTCTCGCAGGTGCGGGCATAAGCCTCGGCATTCATATAGCCCAGCATCAGCACCTTACCGGTGGCGGCGTCCTGCACAATGGCGGGCACTAACCCACCGCATTTTTCAAAATCAATATCCATTGTTACACTCCCTTGCATTACAGAATCATCTTCTCAATCGGCAGCACCAGAATGCCCTGAGCACCGGCCTCCTTCAAGCGGCCGATGATGTCCCAGAAGCACTGCTCATCCAACACGGTATGAATGCTGCACCAACCCTCCTGAGCCAGCGGCATGATGGTGGGGCTCTTCACGCCCGGCAGCTCAGCCACAATCTGCTCCACACATTCCTTGGGAGCATTCATCAGCACATAGCGCTTGTCGGCAGCCGTCATCACCGCATCCATACGGAACAGCAATTTGTCGAGGATTTCACGTTTTTCGGTGCACATCCCCTTGTGGGCAATGAGCACGGCCTCGCTCTCCAGCACCACCTCAACCTCCTTCAGGTTGTTGCTCACCAAAGTAGCGCCGCTGCTCACAATATCAAAAATAGCATCTGCCAGCCCGATGCCGGTGGAAATCTCAACCGAACCGGTAATCACGTGAATGTGAGCCTTCACCCCCTGTTCATCTAACCAGCGGCGCAGAATAACAGGATACGAGGTAGCAATGCGGCGCCCCTCCAGCCACTGCGGGCCTTGGTACTCGTGCTCCTTCGGTATGGCAATGCTCAGGCGGCAACCACCAAAGCCCAGCTTCTTCACGATGTCAGCATCTCCCTCGCGCTCCAGGTACTCATTCAGCCCCACCACGCCAATATCGGCCACGCCATCCGTTACCGTCTCGGGAATATCATCATCACGCAGATACAGCACCTCCATGGGGAACTTGCGGGCCTCTACCAGCAAGGTTCGCTTGGAGCTCGGCACCTTTATGCCGGCTTCGGCCAGAATCATCATCGTGTCCTCATTCAGACGCCCCTTAGATTGAACGGCTATTCTCAGTTTCATGGTATCAATGCTCATTCGTAATCAGACGCCCCTCTTATACCTTGCAGCAGAGCACTTGTCAAGCGACTTTCCCGTCATGCCCTCCCGCTCCCGCCTTCTCTCCAACGAAAATCCGCTGCTCCGCGAGGGGCAGCGGTTTTTCGTCGGGAGGGGGAAGTCGAGAATTCCTTGAGTTATGGTCGGTTGAAATGACCGCTTGCGCCAGTAGTGAGGTTGGGGGCGGTTGTGTGCGCCCCTTACTGATTAGCCTCGGCCGGTATTTCCCCTTGGGGCGCTAGCCGGAAGTTCAGGCGTATGGCGTTGCTTTGGGGAGGCGGGGATGTGCTGTGGCTGAGGATGCCGCCGGGGGTATAGCTCATCTGCAGTCGTGTTTGGTTGTAGCGTACGTATTTGCTGTGGCCTGTGTAGTGAGCCAGGGTGTCTGTAAGGGTGTCATTGCACACGCTGACCCAATGAAGATTGGGGAGGAGATGAAGGGTGGCGTGCGTGTGGTCGTTACTACCGCCGGCAATGTAACCGGTGAAGTGTAACAATACTTCCTGTGCTTGCGCGTGGGGGGCGCTCGCAGGATGTCGCTCGATGCTGACGGTGGGCTCGCTTTTGTCGGTGGCATCAACGGTGATGGTGATGCTCTTTTCGTTGCCGGTGAGGTGCAGGGGGAGCAGGAGGTCTGAGAAGTGTGCCGATTGCTCAAGCAACCGACAGAGGGCGGCGGTGCGACGTGCTTGTACCTCGCTATCTGCCAAGGTGGCAAAGTACGTCTCGCTCATATTACTGCCGCGCACCGCGCAGAGCATGCGGCCGCAAATGCTGTTTGGCGGCACCGATTCCGGCAGGCTGCGGGTGGAGCGCACATAGCGGTATAGCGTGGTGGCATCTGCTCGCACGGTGGCATCGGTGGTCGGTATGTAATCTTGGAGCGTGGCAATGGGCGCACCGTTGAGCGCCGCTTGCAGGCGCTCGGCTGCAGCACGGGCGGCAGCTTCGTCTTTCATGCGGATGTAATCCATCCGGCCGATTTCGCGGCGGTGGTTACGCAGAATGCTGCGAATGGCTTTGGCCTGGGGGCCACCCACGCAGTCATCGATGGTGGCACCGCGGTCGGAAACGCTGTCGAGGCTGGCACCGTTATCGACAAGCCATTGTACGATGGCCGGGTCGCTGAGATTACAGGCATAGTGCAGGGCTGTGCAGCCTTTGGTTTCGGGGTAGGTGATGTCGGTATGAGCACCATCCAGAATGAGTTGCATGAGCGAACTGAGGCGTTTGCTGTATCGACGATCGATAGCTGCCTCATAGTGGCGCCGCTCCAGTTCGGCCTTGAGGCGGTAGAGCTCTCCTTTTGCTCCATCGGGGCAGACCGAGCCCGCAGCGCTGAGTGCCGGCGGCAGGGGATAATCCATGGCACCGGTCACGGTACAGAGCAGGCTGGCTGTTATGATAAGTCGGAGCATCATCTGTTGCGGGTAGAATACCATATTTTACGGCTGAGGTAAAATATAAAATGAGAATCTTTCAAACTTGCTCTTGCATTAGCTGACTGGGACCGCGGAAGTACGCAGCCCGCTTCTGCAGGCGGTATGGAGCCTAGCCGGAAAATATGCAGGATTATGCCATGTATAGAGTATAATGCTGTACTCAATTTTTAAGCCCTACTTTATGCCGCCCGCACAAGTGCGGGCTCCCATTTGTTTGCTCTTGCTACGAGGGGCTTTCGGCTTCTCCGCTGCGCGTCTAAGCCGATGGACGCCCCTCGCTATTATTATACCGCCCGCAAGGCGGGCTCTAAATTAGAGAGCCTTCGGCTTGCAATTTTTTATTTCTTTTATAATAAAACGCTTATTGATATTGATGGGTCTTCTAAGGGGAGGCTTGTTTATCGAACTTTCATTATTCCAACGCGTGATGCATGATATTAGCGTGGAATATAATTCCCGCGTAACGAATGACAAAAAGCCGGATTTCGCGATAGAGGGTGGACTAAGCCTAGAGCCCGCGCCAGCGGGCGGTATAATGATAGCGAGGGGCGAACGTCTCGGAGGAGCCGCAACGCGGCGAAGACGGACGGAAGCCCCTTGTAACGAAGAAAAAAAACGGTGAGCCCGCACTTGTGCGGGCGGCATAAAGTAAAGTCTCAGGATATACTAAGGTTTTATGCTTGTCGTATCATCGATAAAGTGCTAGTATACAAATCTATTTACATTTATGGGAAGAGCATACATAAATATGAACGTACACATTATATTCCATACTAAAGGAAATAAATGTGAAATGAGGGAAGAAGACTTGCCTCAGATTTTTCGCTATATCGGAGGCACAATCAAAACCTTATCAGGGTTTGCCTATATGGTAGGGGGAAGGCCGGACCATGTTCATATTTTATCAACTCTTCCCACTACATTAAGTTTGTCTGATTTTGTAGGAAAAATTAAAGCTAACACTAGTAGATGGATAAAAGGTTTGGGGGGACAATACAAAGATTTTCTTTGGCAGGAAGGTTATGGCGCATTTTCTGTTAGTGAATCCAATAGAGAAAAGGTTTCCCAATACATCCTTAATCAGAAGCAGCATCATCAGAGATACTCAACTCATGATGAGTTCATTCATTTTCTGTCGAAAAATAATGTTTTACCAAATATAGCAAAAAAAGCGGATCGCTGATGAAATAGTCCGGGAGGCATTAAATGCAACGCTTTATGCCGCCCGTACAAGTGCGGGCTCATTTATTATTCTCACACTACCTGGGGCTTACGCCCTAGTCTACCATATTCCACCCGCTCAAGCGCGGGTTTATATGTGAGGCGAACCGCTGGCTCGCAGCTCGTAAAACAAGACACTTCTCTTGGTTATCTAATTGTTCCAACGCGAATGGTTTGTTCCATTTCTTGTCTCTCTCTGCGTCTTTTTTTGTCTGCCGCGCAGATTGGGCTTGCTATCAGGCGTCGGACGTGGCAGAATAGGCGCATGGCGTATCGTAAATTGGTGGCACTTTTTGTCCTCGTTCTGGCTTGTCTTTTGGGCTGCCAGCAACAGGGGCGAAATTCCTACCTGCGAACGCCGCCTGTCTTTAAGTTTCAACCTGTCAGGGGGCAGATTATTCCGCGTTCCATCAGTCGTTTGGCTAAGGAGGCGAACATTAAGATTCGCATGATGCCGAGGCGCTCCAAGCAACGCCGTGGTTCGCGCAGCATGCGACCCACCTTCATTACGATTCATAGTACGGCAAACCACTCGCCATCGTCCACGGCCATGCAGCACTCCCGCGCATTGTGCCAAGGTGCCTTTACCAACCGCAGTTGGCATTTTACTGTTGACCAGTTCATGGTGGTGCAGAACCTGCCCCTTAATGAAACGGGCTGGCATGCCGGCTCCAATGCCGGTAATAACCATTCCATCGGTATTGAGATGTGCGAGTGCGAGAGCCGTGGGCACAATCACTTCCGCACTTGGGATCGTTCCGCTAAACTGACGGCTGTACTGATGAAGCGCTATGGCATTAGTCTGCGCCGCGTGGTGCCGCACCATCACTGGACCGGTAAGAATTGCCCCATGCCGTTGATGACCAATGGGCGTCCCGGGCCCAAGTGGGGCTGGTTCCTTTCTCGTGTAGATTACTACTACCGCTGCATCAACGAAGGACGTTCCAACCGCTGATGAGGTTTTGAAGGTAATTGCCCCGTGTCCGTGCTGCTCACAGATGCCCTTGAGGTTGGACTGGCTGATTTGACGCCTCGCGAGTTGCAGGCCTTGCATGCTGCTACGTTTGTTACTGTGGGGGATGTATTGCAGCGGGTACCTCGCCGCTATGAAGACCGCCGTACGACTAAGCCTGTAGAATCTCTGTTAAACGGTGAGACGGTGAGTTTGCCGGTTCATGTGTATAGTGCCGGCTGGCGCTTTGCCGGTAAACGCTACTATGAGGTGAGCTGCGGGGCTCAGGGGGAGCCGTATGGCGCCCGCTTGGTGCTGCGTTGGTTCAATATGCCCTATGTTGCCAAATTGCTGGCTGTGGGGATGAATATATCGGTCTATGGTAAGGTGAAGGAGTATGGCGGGAAGTTGACCATGACCAACCCGGATTTTGAGGTTTTGGAGGATGAGGAGGCCGGACTTCGCCTGGTGGAGCTTGCTATGGGAGCTTGCCCCGGGGCCTTGCCGGATGCGGCCGAGGCCGTTCGGGTGCATACCGGTCGCATTGTGCCGATTTATCGCGGCATATCAGGAATGGCCACAAGGCGCTTTCGCCGTTTGGTGTGGTCGTTACTGCAACTGTTACCGGCTGATGTGCCTCCACCCGGTTATGATGTGGCTCCGACTTATCCTTTTGCGGAGGCATTACATGACCTGCATTTTCCCGCTTCTCCGGAAGCAGCTCGCAAGGCTCGCCTGCGTTTTGCGCTGGCAGAGTGTTTTGTGCAACAGTTCAAAGTGGCTTGGCGGCGTAGGCGTTCTCAGGCTCGACGCGGACGTGTGAATGTGACAACGGACGGCTATCTGCAGGAATTGCTGGCAAGTCTTCCCTTTAAGCTGACAACGGCGCAGGCTCGATGTGTTGCTGAAATCAGGGCTGATATGGCAAGTCCTCACCAAATGAACCGATTATTGCAGGGGGATGTGGGTAGCGGTAAAACGCTGGTGGCACTATGTGCCATGCTACTGGCGGTAGAGAGTGGAGGAACGGCTGCCATGATTGCACCTACCCAGATTCTGGCAGAGCAGCATTTCAACAATTTTCGGCGCCTTCTGGCGGGTACGGATGTGCGCTTGTCCCTGCGCACCGCAGACCGAGCTGAGGATTTGGGGTATGTGCCCGACGACCCGGCCGCGGCAGATGATACGCCGCGCCTGTTGGTGGGTACGCATGCTCTGCTTTATAAGAAGAGTAGGCCGCGCAATCTCGTGCTTGCCGTGGTGGATGAGCAGCATAAGTTTGGCGTGGCGCAGCGTGAGAAGTTTGTGGCAGGCGGGGATTGCCCTGATGTGTTGGTGATGACGGCGACCCCCATTCCCCGTACCCTGACATTGACGCTTTATGGCGATCTGGATGTGTCGGTTATAGATGAATTACCCGCCAATCGCGGCGAAATTATTACGGCTCTGCGCAACCCCAATAACATGAAGCGTATTATTTCGTTCATGAAGGGAGAGCTGGAGGCCGGTCGGCAGATTTACATAGTGGCTCCCCTCATTGAACAGAGTGAGTCGCGTGAGCAGGCCGCTGCTACCGATGAGTTTGAAAAATGGAAGGGGATTTTCCCTCATGAGCCGATAGGCTTGCTCCATGGGCGACTTACGCCGGAAGAAAAAGATGCCGTGATGGCGGCCTTCCGCGCTAATGAGACGCATATACTGGTGGCGACCACCGTGGTTGAGGTGGGGGTGGATGTGCCGAATGCCACAGTCATGATTATCAATGATGCCGATGCCTTTGGCCTGTCGCAGCTCCACCAGCTGCGTGGTCGTATAGGTCGCGGTCAGCATAAAAGTTATTGCATCCTGCTTTCGACGGCTAAGCCGGGAGAGCCCGGTCGTGAGAAGCTGGATGTACTATGCCGCACGCTCAATGGGTTCGAAATTGCGGAAGAAGATTTCCGCTTGCGCGGCCCGGGCGATGTGCTGGGAACAGCTCAGAGCGGGCTGGGTGCTGTGCAGTTTGCCGAGTGGCTGAGTGATATGCGCTTGATTCATCGTGCCGGGCGGGATGCCGCTGCCGTGCTGGATGCTGACCCCGAGCTGCAGCAGCCCCGCCATGCTGTGCTGCGAGCTTTGGTTGCTCCTGAAGTGGAGCAAGGGGTCACAGCCTGAGGTGAATGGGGCATGCGTGAGTGGATACTGCCGGTAAATCTTTTGCGAATGAGCTTATTTTCGGCTTGAAATCAGGGCAGAATATGTTACTCTCTTGAGAGATATTATTTGCGTGTTATGCTGGTGAAGAAATTTGCATATCTGGCCATTGTTTCTGTGTGCATGAGTAATATGGGGGCTGAGGCCTCTGTGAAAGATCCCGTGGCAGTATTGGCCGCTGAGGCTCAATCCGGTCAGGATGCCGAGGGTGAAAATATCGTGGAATCTGACCCCGATTCTCCCGGCGGTGAGAGCCTGGCCATGCATTATGTGATGGCTCGTCTCTCCATCATTCAGGGATTAACGGAGCGCCTGAGCAGCGAGCTGGTGGCGGCTGTACCTGACGAAGTGGCGGAGCAGCTTGATGAGGTGCTGAATGAGGCTCACGCTCTGGAAGAACTGGCCACCAACGTGGGCGCCGGTGATTATGAGGCTCAGATTACGGAGATTGAGGATGAGTCTGACCTTGATACGCTGATTGACAGGCTGGAGGATGTGACCGTCGAGCTGGAGGAGCGAGAGTATTACGGCTCCGAGGCTCTGGAGGACATCGTGAGCGAGATTCTGAACATTTTGTCAGATCTGTAAAAAAGCCTTTTTCTCAGCCCGACAAATGTCGGGCTTATTTGTAGATGCGCGGTACGCGGCCTGTAATGGAGCAAATGATGTTGCTCGGTATAGTTTTGGCGCGGGCAGTCAACTCTTCCCACGGCACATTGGGGCCGAGGATTTCGGCGACATCACCGGGCTCCACGCTGTCCATGTGGCTGACGTCCACCATGATCTGATCCATGGTAATGCGACCCAGCACGGGGCAATACTGCCCATTGAGGTAGACTCGAGCCCCGGTGTTGGAGAGGTAATGCAGGTAGCCATCGCCGAAGCCGATACCGATGGTAGCTACTCGGGTAGGTCCGCTGGTGATGTAAGTGTGATCGTAGGATACGCCATGGCTATCGGGCAGGGTACGTACGAGTGTTACGCGGCTGTAGAGGGTAAGGGTATTGCGCAGCTCCTTGTTGTAGGGAGAGGGCATGGGGGAGTAGCCATAGAGAATGCGCCCCAGACGTACCATGTTGGTGCAGGGTGCCTTATAATTGAAGACGGCGGCACTGCTGCAAAGGTGGCGGTACGGCAAATCGAGGCTTACCGTGAGCTCTCGCACGGCGGCCTCGTAGGCGCGAATTTGCCTGTGGGTGAAAGCGATATCTTGCGAGGCGGCAGAAAGGTGGGAATAAATACCCTCCACGTTGAGGTACTCGAACTGCTTGAGGCGGTCGCCGAGGCCGGGCATATCACAGGGCAGTACGCCGGCTCGCCCCATGCCGGTATCGACATTGATGTGCAGATTGACCTTTTTGTTGAACAGACGCCCCAGAGAATTGAAATGCTCTGCTTCATCGAGGCTGCTCAGGGCGGCTCTCCAGCCGTTCTGTACAATCATCTCACGCTCGGCCGGAAAACAGGGGCCGAGAATGAAGGGGACGGTGCGACAGCCTGCTGCTTGCACGCGTGCAGCCTCGGAGGGGGTGGCTACGCCGAAAAAGCGTATATCTTCGTCATCAAGAGCTTTGACAACTCCTTCAATGCCGTGGCCGTATGCCTCTGCCTTGACGATGGGCATGCGGCAATGATCGGGTAAGACCCGTCGTACAACATTGAGGTTGTGCTTCATAGCCTCGGTGTCTACCTCAGCCCATGCACGATATGTGGCGGTGGCGTCCATGGCGTTATTCTATACCTGTAGATTGTTGATTGCAAGCCTAATGTAAGATTTTTACATTTCGCCCCGGCTTTTGTTGGAGTCGGCAGGGGGGATGATAAAACCCGCCGGGCAAGAAGCTCGGCGGGTTTGCAAGAAGAGATAAGGATAAAAACGTGAGGCTTAGCGCTTGGCTGTATTGCGATGGCGGTCCTGCTGCTGCAGGGCGGCCTGCATCTTGGCGCAATGGCGGTAACCGGTGCGCCCTTGCAGGGTACGCATGCTCAACTGGGAAGAGCCCCATTGGATAATCTGGATTTCCACCACGCGGCGCCCCCACTTGTGCATGAGCTCGTGGCTGGGCTGGTAGATATCAATCGTACCGGTGCCTACAAGAGCGCTGCCGTAGTCGTCAATGACGTAGATGTAGGGCTGACCCTTAATTTTAAAACGGGTGCCTAAGGGGTAAACGGACCAGTCAGCAGCTGCGCTGCGTACCTGTTCGGTGTATTTGAGCGAGGTGCCGATGGCATTGCGAGGGCCATAACCGATGTGGTCGCTCTCTGTATGGGTGTAGGCTGTGGTGCGTACCACGCGATTCAGCTGTGCGGGGTGGTACAGAGGCATGCCATGCTTATCTCTCCCGAGGCGGGGAAGCTTGGGATTGGGCTTGGCTGAAGGTGAGGGGGCGGTGGGCATAACGAAGCCCTTGCTCACGCCCGAGGCTGCCTCCGCGCACGGGGCGCAGAAAGCAAACGCTGTGAGCACGGTGAGCACGCTCACAGCCAGTGATTTTACTGTTATCGTCATATTGGCGGTATAGGTAAGATATACGGTGCTATCGTAGATGGACGGCACTCTTTCACATGCGGCTGGCCTCAGTCTAGCACACTTGATACCCCCTTGACAAGCCTATTTTTACCCCACTATGGCCACAGAAAGTAGTTTGATAGAGGTAAACCACAATATAATGTATAGCTAAATCGTTGTATTAGGCATTATATAGTGGTTTATTAAGAATTATAAAATTATTTAAGATTTTTGTTTAATGGGCGGGAATGGGGTGGCTACCCAGTCATTTTTCTTCATCATCCAGTCAAAGAAACTACGAGCTTCGCCGTTCATGTTGATGTCGGCCAGGCGGATGTAGCGCTGAGCAGTTGCAGCATCGGCTTTGCTGCCGTGCAGGCCTTTGGCATGGAGGTAGGCAATGATGACGTAAGCCTGCGGGTACCCGGTGGCTGCGGCCTCTTGCAGCAGCTCGATGGCGGTGCTTGTATTCTGCGCGGTGCCGAGGCCTTTGTAATGGGCGTAAGCGGTTAGTACCTGAGCGTAGCTGTAACCGGCATCGGCGCTGAATTTCAGGTAACGCAAGGCGGTGGCTGTATCCTGTTCTACACCCTGACCGGTCAGGAGCTGCGCCGCCTGAGCTGCCAGCATGATGGGGTCGCGGCGCTGCTGTGTAACTTGCAGGATGTGGGCATAACTGCGGGCGGCATTGGGCTTGATGCCGTGGTCACCATTGAAGTATGCGCGGGCCAGGGTAAGGTGTGCCTGGTGCAGGCCGAGCATGGCGGCGCTGCGAATGAGCGCCAATCCCATGGCCGGGTTGTGGGCAATGCCGGCGGCTCGGGTAAAATCGTCGGGAGCCTCAAGCATGTAGAGGCCATAGCGGTAGAGGGCATCGGGCTCACGACGTGCTACGGCGGCTTTTAATTGAGCCGCACTCTGCTTGGGATTGAGGCGGGCGGCTTTGGTTACCTCGGAGAGGGCAAAAAGGGCGGCTCCGTTCCCCTTACTTGCTGCCTGACTGAGGTATTCCAGCATTGTTTTGTTGTCCGGAGCCTTGCCGCTGAGCATGTAAAGGACGTGGTGGTTACCTCGCTTAATTTCTCCTTGTACCTCGCGGCGATCCTTATCGGCAAAGGTACTCAGGCGACCGGTTTGTTCGAGATAGAGAGCTCGACTGGTGAAGTCGCCGCTTTTCATGGCCTGCATGAGCAACTTGTTTGCTTCCTTTTCGTTTTTGCGCAGTCCGGCTCGTCCTTCGTTGAGCAGGGAGCTGTAGGCCAGCAGAGCGGGGGGGAAGTTCTTCTCGGCAGAGGTGCGGAGCCATTTAATGGCCTCCTGCATCTGCGGGCTGCGACTGTGCGAGCTCATGGTGCGGGATGATTCTTCACCCTTGAGGTAGAAGAACTCCGGCGAGGTGGAGCTTTCTGTGAGTTGCATAGCCAGCTTGTACATGGCCGCAGGGTTGCCGGCCTCTGCGGCTCGTCTCAGCCAGGCCTCGGTGCAGAGTTCATCATTGGTAGCTCCAAGAATAACCATATTGGCTACGCAGAAATTATGAGGGGCGTCTGATTTGACTTGTTCATTGAGTTTTTCCAAGTAGGTGCGGAACTCTTTTTCGTGAGCTTCCGGGCGGCTTTGCTCGGGCAATACGTAGGCTGCGTGTGCTGCGGTGAAGCTGCCGGTAATGAGGGCCAGCGACAGGAGAATGAGTTGTTGAATGCGGTGCATGGTACGGGAGTTGCCTGAGTTTACAGGGGGAAGGGGGTGAGAAGCCAGTCGTCGTTCTTCATCAGATGCTCAAAGAAGGCTCTGGCCTCTCTGCCCAGATTGATGGCTGCAATGTTGACATAGCGCTCGGCTGCTTTTAAATCGGGAGCTTGTCCGAGGTGCCCTTTGGCCGTCAGGTAAGCAATATGCACATAGGCATGGGGATAGCCGGTCGCTGCGGCTTCCTGCAGGATTTCGAGCGTTGTATTTTTGTTCAACTCCACGCCGAGCCCCTTGTAGTGGGCGTATGCCAGCAGGGCGCGGGCGTAGCTGTAGTTGGCGTTGGAGGCCAGGATGATGTAACTGAGCCCTTGTTTGGTATCTTGCTCAGTACCGTTGCCCGTCAGTTGCATGAAGCCCTGGGCAGCCAGGGAAATCGGGTCGCGCTGCATGGCATTAATCCATTGCAGGTGGGCGAAGGTACGTTTGTGATTGACGGGAAAACCGATGTCGCCCTTGTAGTAGGCACGAGCCAGAGTACGGCAACTTTCGGTGCTTCCCAGCATGGCAGCCAGGCGCAGCAGACGGCGGCCTTCTACGGCGTCCTGCTTCATTCCCGTCTGTTGATGGTATTCATTCGGGTCGCAGAGATGCAGCATGCCACAGGCGTACATGGCCTCGGGAACATGCAGACGGACGGCCTCTTGCAGCAGGCGGAAGCTGCGGGTGGGCTCCTTTTTGCTTAAATCAACCGATTGTGAGTAAATGGCTATGGCGCTACCGGCGTCGGCTGCTTTTTGCAACCACTCTTGGCGAAGCTGTAGATTGGGTGCAAATTGGCTGAGGTGGTAGATGACTTTATGGTTGCCGCGTTTAACCTCACCGGTAACTTCGGCTCGTTTGGTATCGGCCCAGCCGGTGAGCCTGTTGTTTTGCAGAAGCCAGAGATAACGCGTTTCAAAATCACCGGTGCGCCCTGCAGCAAGCAGAAGTTTGTTGGCAGCGGCTTCGTCTCTGGTTACACCAACTCCCTTGCGCAGGAACATGCTGTAGTCCAGCATAGCCGGTACATAGTTGAGTTCGGCAGCCTTGCGATTCCATTCGGCGGTGATAGCCGCCGTCTTCTGCTGCTGGCGGGCAATACTTGCACGCTGAGCCGGGGAGAGGTAGCGAATTTCGGGAGATGCATCTTTGATGGCCGCCCTCTGGCCGAGGTAATGCATGGCCATGGGATTGCCATCTGCTGCGGCTTTTTCCATCCACAGGGGCAGGGCAAACTCATTATCGGTGGCTGCGAGCACAATTGCCATGGCATTGCAGGCATCAGAGCTGTTGGCTTTGGCCAATGTATTGAGGGTGGTGAGGAAGGTTTGATATTGCTCGGGGTATTCCTCCGGTGCTACAGGACGCTCCGGCTCTGCGGGCTGCTCGGACTCGGTGGGTTGCTCAGGCTCGGCGGGCTGCTTGGGCTCTGCGGGCTGCTTGGGCTCTGCGGGCTGCTTGGGCTCGGTAGGTTGCACGGGCTCGGTGGGGTGCTCAGGCTCGGTAGGTTGCTCAGGCTCGGCGGGTTGCTCAGGCTCGGCGGGTTGCTCAGGCTCGGCGGGTTGCTCAGGCTCGGCGGGCTGCACGGGCTCGGTAGGTTGCACGGGCTCGGCGG
>JAFZHC010000001.1 GCA_017555025.1 Akkermansia sp. | reverse complement strand
GCGAAAAGTAGTAGTCTTTGTTCTGGTGCTTTTCATGATATGGTAGGTTTGATTTTGGCGAATTGACTATACCATCTTTCATTCAGAAGAGCACCTTTTTTGTGCTCTCATCGTGTCGCATTTAATTTTGCCACTCTCACTGAACAACTATGGAGGTGTTGTTGCTTGACTATTTTGTTGGCATGCGATACAATGAAATCCGTTGTGTGCAGAGCCTGTTTTTCAATTCGTTTTTTTGGGGGCCTCTGTTTGCTATTATCCAACTAATAGATTTTGAAATATATGAGTGGAATAGAAAATAGGAAACGTATAGAATCTCTCTACGTTCTAAAGGCTATTTGCGCTTTTTTTGTAGTTTCTATACATGTGCCAGTAACATCTCCATTGATGATGTCTATTGCTGGTGTTGGAACTCCTTGTTTTTTATGTATAACGGGTTATTTGTTGTTCTCTGAAAATACGGATAGAGAGTTGAAGAAATGTAAAGCATGGGCTATTAAAACATTTTGGCTTGCTGTAGTCTTTAATTTGCTCTATGGTGTGATAAACTTCTATGGGTTTGGTGCCGTCTTTCCTTTACATAGCAAGAGATTCTATATATATCTTTTATTTTTTGGTACCGGGATGCATCATGCGTTATGGTATTTAACAGCTTTGTGTGAAGCTCTAATGATACTTTACTGTATTATTAGATATGCTCCTAGACTTATTTATGGATTGCCGCTATTGTATGTTTTTGCCTTTGTACTAAGAAATATAGGCGATGGTTATTATTTTGAGTCTTTATCTCTTTATTCAGCGACTATTCGTAATACTTGTATAGTGACAACATTGCCATTTTTGGCAACTGGATATTTACTACACAAATATCAACAATATATGTTAAGAGCAATCAATGTGAATCTTACTTTGTCTGTTTTTCTTGTTCTAGCATTGGTTGAGGTATATGTTCGAAAAGTTTATAATATTCCGCAGAGCTTTTTTTTAGTATGTACCTATCCGCTGGTTGTTCTTTTGATGTTATTTTGTGTACAGCACAGTAGCTTTACTGTTCCTGTACTAGGAAATATAGGTAAAAATCATTCGCCTAATATATATTATTTTCACGGCTTGTTTATTTCGATTTTGGAAATGGCGACTGCTAAAGATTGGAGCTCTATTTCTTTTGCGTTCGTGGTATATATGCTTTGCCTCCCTTGTTCATTCATGTACAATTTTCTAAGTTCTTTTTGGAAAAAGTATGTCTGGGAACCTGTGTTGAATCGTGTGTATAGCTAAGTTGAATTTAAAATAGCTCTTTTGGGTACATACCCTTGCTGGTTTTTGTTTGACATTCTGTTGAGTGGGGTGTAGCATGACGTCATGTACCTGAATGTTGAGGGCGGTTTAGGGTTTAGCTCCTGGCGGGGGCATGTTTGCCGGGAAAATGGCGAGGCTATTGCTGATATGTCTTATTCTGAAAGTTCCGGGCACGCGGAGCTTGTGATTAAGTGCCAGGAGAGCCGCTTTGAGCTTATTTCCTCTACGGAGAATTTTCACGGCTCCGGTACCGTATGGGGTGGCGGGGGACGTGCGTTCTATAATGGCAGGCATGTATATTCCGTTCTCTCAAAAACGCCGCACGAAACGGAGGTGAAAACCGCGACTTTACGGGGGGCTCGTGTGGTACTGCGCTCCTGCCTGGATTCGTGGAAGCGGCGGTTTTGCTGGGCCTATCGTCAGGGGGTGCCGTGGTACAGAGCCTGGCAATATGCTAGTTGGGGTAATATCATCATGGGGGCACACTATTGCCTGAGCTCTACCTGTGATGTCGGGGCTGGGTATAGATTCTTCAACGATAGTCATCAACCGCTTTTCCATGAGAGTGACGAAGATGTGTGGCTAGCTTTGCCGCCGGAAGAACAGATGATGCTGCTGGCGCTGAGTGTGCGGCATTTATGTGGCCGGTACCAAGGTAAGTCACGTACGACGTTCAGCGCTCACTTCTGCCGTTCATGCCCTGATGTGCCATCGTTTATCACCAATGAGCAGGGGCGCTGCTGTATTAATCCGGCGCACTTTCGCCGCAGAGTTCTTGGGGAGTTCCTCTGCGCCGGTAATTCTGTGTCGTACCTTTGCGTTATTGGGTTATGGCTGGCCTATGCCATCAGCCCGAATGATACGCTCTATGCCATGACCATCATGATTTCGGTGCTGGCGTTGGGGTGGGTTCTGCTGTGCTGCCGCTTGCAGCGTTTTGAACCGCTGGAGTGGTAGTATCATGCTAATGGGCCGGTCAGGGTGAGTACTGTGCCGGTGTGGATGCTTTGCAAGCGCTCGCCCATGAGGGGCTTAAGGAAGGAATAGGCTGCTTCGCCTGTGCAGTGGCCGGTGTAGTACTGCGTCGGCTGCGCCAGCAATACTTCTGCGGCTCGGCGAAGGTAGGGGGCATCGGCCTCCATATCAGCTTTCATGAAGTGAAAGCCCCCAATGAGGACATCGGGGCGAAAATGCTGCGCGATATTGAGAATGCCGCGGTGTGAGCAACCGCTGAAGAGTACGCGCAAGCCGTTTTCTTCTACCATGAGATATTGTTCATGGCGAAAGTCATCCGCCACGAGATGTCCGTCGCGTTCTGTGCTCATGCCTGCTCCCTCTGTTCGGTAGGGCGTGGGCAGGGTGGCGCCGCTGTACAGAGTCAGCCCGGGGGCGAGTCGGTATTGTTCGCCGGGGGCGCGGTGCAGGCGTGGGTGCTCAGCCAAGCGGGGCAACAAGCCTATGTCTTTACCATTGGCATTGAAGTGCGGCTCAAAGGCGTGAGGACTTACCCAGACCGGGGCGTGCTCATTAATTGTCAGGAAAGGTAATAGCCCTCCGCCATGATCGTAATGTCCGTGGGAGATGATGGCTATATCCACCGTGGCAAGTATTTGTCCCATGTGTGCGGCATTGGCGGCAAAGCGGGAAGTAGCTCCCATGTCGAAGAGAATACGTGTGTCGCAGGCCTCAATAAGCAGGCTCAGTCCGTGCTCTGCCTGTAACTCCGGTGAGGTAGCGGTGTTTTCTGCGAGAACGTGGATTTTCATGGTGCGGATATCTTGCGGTAAGCGGCTTTATTGTATTTATTTTCAGTACTATGTCAAGTGCTTTCGGTAGAGGTGTGCGGCTCTTGCTCTTGCGCGGTTGTTGAGCTGATGTGGGAGGATAAGGGGTACATGCTGGCTGCTACGATGAACGCATTTTTGTGTTGGCGGGGAGGGTCGCGCTATGTTATAGTGTGGTCATGATGTACAGAACTGCTTTTGCAATATCTTTTTGGGGGGTATGGCTGACGATGGCTCCGTTATTCGCTCAGGACCTCGCAGCCCGCCATCCGCTGTACGATGCGGCCACCCCTCGCAAAGTGCAGACTGCCGCAGGCGCTACTGCGCTGAAAATAGCCCCGGCAACTGAGCAGCGCGTGGTGGTCGGGCAGAATTACCCCTTTGAGGCACCCCCCTCTGCTGCATCGCTGGTATTGCGAGGGTGGCGAGGGGAACGCTGCAGCGGCCAGGTGGCCATAGCAGTTAATGGGGCGGCTCCCGGCTTAAAAGTAACCTGCACAACTTTGCGTCAGGGGGCGCACGAGTTGCCGGCCGAAGTCAGCATGGTGCGCTATACCCAAGCCGGGAAGATGTTGGTGGCTGATGTTATCGGCAGCGAGAACCGCTGTGAGGCCCCCGCCGGCATGCACCGTGCTGCGTGGTTCATGGTAAATGTACCGCAGAATGCTGCTCCCGGGCTGTACAAAGGTTGTATTTCTGCTGAGGCTCCCGGTTGCGAGCCTGTTTCGATGGATGTGGAATTATGGGTGGAGGATGCTGTGCTGCCCGAACCCTCTGATTGGAAGATTCACCTCGACCTCTGGCAACACCCGCAGGCAGTAGCTCGCTGGCATGATGTAGAGCCTTGGTCGCCTGCTCATTTTGAGCTGATGCGTCCCTTGATGAAGCGTCTGGCCGAGGCCGGTCAGAAGTGCATAACCTGCACCCTGATTGATGAAGCCTGGAATGGCCAGACCTACGATACCTTCCCCTCCATGGTGCGCTGGGTATGTGGAAAAGATGGTGTGATGCGCTATGATTATAGCGCTTTGGACGCCTGGATTCACTTCATGCACGATGAAATCGGCATCCGTGAGCAGATAAGTTGCTACTCCATGCTCCCGTGGCATCTGAAAGTACTTTATTATGATGAGGCCACGGGGCAGGAACTGTACCTGAAGGCCGACCCTGCCACACCGGCTTTTGCGGAGGTATGGGCGCCTTTCCTGCGCGATTTTCACCGCCACATGGAGGAAAAAGGCTGGGCTGCCAAAACCTGTATTGCCATCGATGAACGCCCCGACCGCATGGTGCGTGAGGCTATGCGTCTGGTAAAGGAGAATGCTCCGTCGTTCCGCATTGCTTCGGCCGTAGATAAACCCTCAGCTCTTACGCGCGAGGTGTACAATATCTCTCCTGTGCTCACTCATGCCGGCTCGGCTTTGGGGCCTTTGCTGCGAGAGCGAAAGGCCGCGGGCAAAATTACGACTTTCTATGTTTGCCTGCACCCGGCAACCCCTAACACTTTTACCGCTTCTGTACCGGCCGAGGCTGAGTGGCTTGGCTTCTTCGCCGCAGCCAATAATCTGGACGGCTTTCTGCGCTGGGCCTATAACTCATGGAATCGCAATCCCCTGGAGTGCACGGACTTCGTTCATTGGCCCTCAGGCGACTGCTTTGTGGTGTACCCCGGCAACCGCAGCTCCGTTCGCTTTGAGCGGCTGCGTGATGGGCTGGAGGAGTTCGAGAAAATTAACCTCTTGCGGGCTCGGGCGGCGGAATCCGCCGGCGCAGCAGCTATTGTGGAAAGCATGAATGCCCGCTTGGCCGCCATCTTTACTGTAGAGCGCAGTAAAAAGCCGCAGCATGTGCAGGACATCGCCGCCGCTCGGTCTATTGTGAGCGAGACACTTCAGGCGCTCGATGCACTTAGAAAAGGCTGATTTTTAATCGAATTGAACCTGCCAGTTTTCATCCGCATGCGCCGCAAAGCACATGCGGATTTGCTCTTCCGTTTGCTTGCCGATGTGCAGAGGGGGCAGAGCCTCGGGGGTGAACCAACCGAGGGCTGAGGTTTCGATATTGTCGGGCAATTCCGCTTCGCCCAGAGGTGTGCAGAGCACGAAGGTCTTAATAATGTTGTAGGGCCAGGGGCGGTTTACATTGCGGCGGTGGAACTCATGCAGCGCAACAAGTCGGCCGACATCGACCGCGAGTCCGGCCTCCTCCTGTACCTCTTTGATGACGTTGCTGCGGATGGTCTGATTGACGTCCACCCAACCGCCGGGCATGGCCCAGAGACCGTCTCGCTCGCGTACCAGCAGCATTTTGCCGTCGCGTATAATGGCCGCTCGACTGTCGAGTTTCGGTGTCTGAAAGCCGGATTCATTGCAGAAGAGCCCGCGGATTTTTTCGAGCGGGAGCTCCGTCATGAGAGCAAGCATTTCGGCCGCCATCTCACGCAGTCGTGCAAAGCGCTCCCTGTCAAATGGGTCGGGACTGTATTGCAAGCCGGCCTGTGCGATGAACTGAAGCTCTTTAGCCCATTCGAGCCATTGCGGACGGAGAGAATTGTGCGGCATGACCTTATGCTACCCCATCTCAGCCGGATTGCAAGCAATTTGTGTTTTTTATGAGGCTGTTGAGCAAATGAGCTTGCGTTGTGAAAGTATGTCGTTATAATAACTGCATGTCTGTGAAAGAAAAGGAAGTTCCGACCCCATTTCAGCGCAGCGTGTGCTGGCTGACCCTCAGTAGCGTGTGCCTGGTGGTGATGGTTGCCCTCTTGTGCGGCTTTGTGTGCGGTATTGGCTGGCTGTTTGTAACCTTGGAGCCGGTGTTGCTGCCGGTAATCGTTGCCGGTATTCTGGCATATTTATTGAGTCCCTCGGTGCGGTGGGTGCAGCGCTTGGTAAAAAAGCGCATACCGGCGGTTCTGATTGTGCTGCTGGTGGCAGCTCTTGCCGTGGGCGGGCTGGCCATGACGGTGGTACCACCGCTGGTGCGGCAGACAAGCGAGCTGGTGAACAATAGGCAAAAGATTTTGGAGAGTTCGGTCTCTGCCGGGCGTGAGTTCCTGCAGGAAAACAAGATGCTGCAAAATGCCGTGGATACGCTTTATGAGCGTACTCTCAGCGAAGTAGGCGAAAAAGAGGCCGCTGAGATTACACCTCTCAGCTATGAGGAAAAAGTAATCGCCATTATCGATTATAATTCTGATTACCTGGTAGATAAAGGGTTGGCATGGCTGACTGCCGGCACCCGCGCTATCTACGGTGCCTCAGCCTTTTTGATTGGCGTGGTCATGGTGCCGGTATTCCTCTTCTACTTCCTGCTCGAGAGTGAGGCCATTGTGAAGCATTGGGACAAGGTGTTGCCCTTGAGAGCCTCGCGATTCAAAGACGAGGTGGTGGGTACGTTGCAGGAGATTAATCAGAATATAGTAGCTTTTGTACGTGGTCAGATGCTGGTGAGCCTGATTGATGGCGTGCTGTTGGGAATTATTCTCATGTGCCTGGGGCTTCCTTATGCCATCACTATTGCCGCGGCAGCTGCTTTGCTGGGGATTATTCCCTATATCGGCATGATTTCCACCAGCATTCCGGCTTTGCTTATTGCCTGGTTTACCTGGCATGATGTAACGATGGTGGTAGCTGTGGGTGCCGCTTTCCTTTCTGTTAGTCAGCTCGATGGCTGGGTCATTCAGCCTAAGGTTGTTGGTAATACCATGAAAATGCACGATATGACCGTTATGTTCTCTGTTTTGTTCTGGAGTATGGTCTTTGGTGGGGTGATTGGTGCGTTGCTTGCTGTGCCGCTGACCGCCTCCATTAAGGTGCTTTTCCGCCGCTATGTGTGGGGTTCTTGGCATTCGGAGCTTCCAAGTGCGGAAAAATCATAATTTTTTAAGAAAAGTGTAATTTTTTTCTTGATTTTTTGGAAAAGTTAAGTATTCTATGAATTGTAGACAACCTCATGGTGAGGTTGCTTGCAAACAACCAAAACATTATTTCATATATGAAGACCATCGCCATCCTCGCCATCGCCGCCGCCGCCCTGGTATCCTGCCAGCAGCAGCAACAGCAGCAGACTCCTCCTCCCCCCGTTGACCCGATCCCCACTCCGGTTCCCGGCAAGTAAAGCGAAGGAGTTCGCATTCGATTTCGACCCGTCAGGTTCTCCCTGCCGGGTCAAATCGTTTTTATGCTGAATGATTTCCACCTGAATTCGTGCTTGAAAAACGCTTGTGGCCTGCTTATAATGGGCAGAACCCACTGATAAGCAGTATGCCGCACGATTCTCGCTGCCCACAGTGGCTCCAATGGGCTAAAGAACTCCTGTTTATAGCTCAGGCCGGGCTGGAATATAGCCCCGACCCCTTGACTGCGAGCGTTTCTGCGACGCAGGCGTTGAAAAATCCTGAAACTGCGCCCTTCTTGTCCCCTTCGAGGATGCTGTGGCAGCCATAGAGTTGGGGTGGAAGTTTTAGCAACAAACGCAGACACCATCAGAAATCGAAGGCGTTGATGCTGGCTTCTGAGATATAGGGCACTGTTTCGACCGGGAGGCCGGCATACTCGGGCGGTAGGTTGTCTTCCGTAATGAGGATGTAAGGCGGCAGCTTGACCTGATGGCGTGCGCGAGCGCTGAGGGCGCCGGATGGCACCACGAGCAGAGTCGCCTGTGCTACCTGAGCGGCTGCCGAAGCCCAGGCTGCCCTAGTGGCCTGGGGATAGGCTGCATGGGCGGGGGTGAGCGCAGGGGGGCAGAGAATGGCCATATCCACTCCCAGGGTCTGTAGGGCTTCAGCCGGGGCCGGGTGAGAGAGCAGACCGCATTTTTTGTCCAGTGTGCCACCTGTGCAGATGGCTGTGTGCGGTTGAGCCGCCGGGGACAGGGCTGTGAGCTGCGTGGGGGATGGCGAAATGAAGGTGCAGGGGAGTGCCTGCATCTGAGCCAGTAGAACTCTGGTGAAGGCGCAGGGCTCTGCGTACAGGCGCATACCGGGGCGAATGTGCGCAAGCACCAATCGGGCCAGCTGGACATCCAGTCTCGGGCTGTTGGTCTCAGATGGGACAGAGGGGATGATGTAGCGAGCCCCGCCGTGCATTCGTTGCAGTAGTCCCTGGCTCTGCATGGAAACGAGGTCGGTGCGGATGGTTTCATCCGTTACGCCCAATTCTCGGGCGAGAGCTGTGGTACGTATGCTGCCGCGTTGCTCCAGCAGGCGGAGAATGTATTGCCGACGCTCTTGAGCCAGATACATAGAGTGGGGAGCCGATGAGCCTTAGCCCGGAATCGTGGCAATAAAGAGGCGCATGTTTTTCATGAATGACTCCGCAGCCTCCTGTAAAGCGGGGCGGCATTCCTTCGGCAAGACATCGAGCATTTGAGCCAGTACGGAGAGGCGTTTGCAGAGCGCCTCCATGCGCTGCGCTGCCAGCGTGTGAGAGTAATTCTGCTCACCGGTGAGCAAAATGGTGCCCAGCAAGTGGGTGACAATGCTGGCATAGAGCGAGAGGAACGCGGTTCCCTCCGTACTTTGGCGGAGTTGTTCACCTTGACGTTTTATGATGTGCTCCTGCACAATGGCTGTCATGCGTGAGGCTTCTTCAAAAAGTGGGTGATGCATGGCTGCACTCACCTCTTTTTCGTAGGGCTCCATGAAGTCAACAACTTCCCAATCTCGGTCAATAACCTCCGGGTCGGGTGGCATGTTGGCTTCCTCTTCTGCGGCTTCCTGCCCCAGAAAATGCGTGCGGTTCATCACAAAGGCGGCAGAAAGATACCCCCCGGGAACAGGTCCGTATTTCTCGTGTATGCTGGGGTAAATGGCCATGCAGGCCTCAGCCTTATTCAGGCGGTAATCCCAGTCGCAGGGTGGCATATCTTCCCCCAGACCGGCCATGGCCGGGCCTCTGTACTGGCTTATATTGGCCTGCACATGAGCCCGCAGAGCCTCCATGTTCATGAGGGATTGCAAATTATCGCCTTCCCAGCTCTGCTCCCATTGCGGGAGGGAGAGCTCATAGCTGACGGCGCTGAATTCCATGAGGATGCGCACCGTATCATTGAGGAAGAACTCAATGTAGAGGATGTTGCTGATGCCGTGGCGATTGTCTTTTTCGAGAACGCGGCGTGAGAAGGTGATATCTCCCGCAGTAAAATGCCCGGAGGCAGCAAAGCCGCGCAGCTCCTCAATAAGCGCCGGCATGGCAGCAGGCGGGCTGCCTGCTGCGCAGTTGGTGAACTCCAGCCGGCACCCCGCAATATCGCGCAGGCAGTTACCTCGCATGCGCAGGTGCAGGGGCTCGCTGCCGTCTGTGAACCACAGGCGGAGGTCAATAAGCTCCTGCAAGGTGTTATCGATAACACCGCGCACAATCAGAGGTGAAATGGTGGCCAGCATGGCGGGGCGGGAGAATTTGGCGTCAGCTGAGGGCGGGTGCGGGCAGGGTGGCTGCCAGCGCTGCAACGGCCTCGGGTGCATTCATCAGTTCCACCACGGCGTCCCAGCGGCCTTGCATAAGCGCCTCACGAGGCTCGGCCGGCATGGTGACGGGCAGGGTAGCTGCCGCGCAGCTGAGGGTCATGGCGGCAAGGTCGAGTGTCCACTCTGTTTCCGGCTGCTCAGTAGTGATGGTGATGGCTTTTTCTAGGTCTTCGTGGGTGGCACAGACGCAGGGCATGCCGATGCCGGAGCTGTTACCGAAGAAGATTTCAGCAAAGCTTTCGGCAACAACTGCCTTCACACCGCTGCGCTTGATAGCTTGCGGTGCATGCTCGCGGGAGGAGCCGCAGCCGAAGTTTTCGCCGCCCAGAATGATAGCGGCACCGGCGTGCTGCGGGGCATCGATGGGGTGACCTTTGCTGCTGCCATCGGCATGGAAGCGCTCATCGTAGAACATGGTGCCGGCCAGTTCGTCGAAGGTAACGCACTTGAGGAAGCGAGCCGGGATGATGCGGTCGGTGTCCATATCGGCGCCGGGTACGGGAACGGCCTTGCCGGTGATGGAGATGATTTTGTTAAGAGGCATGTGAGTATAAAAGTTGATGGTTAGCGGATGTCGAATACCTCGCGGGGGTCTGCTACGGTACCGGTTACGGCAGCTGCAGCGGCCATCAGCGGGCTCATCAGCAGCGTGCGGCCTGTGGGGCTGCCTTGACGGCCCTTGAAGTTTCGGTTACTGGTGCTGGCGCAAATCTGGTCGCCCTGAAGCTTGTCGGGGTTCATGGCCAGGCACATGGAGCAACCGGCCAGACGCCACTCGAAACCGGCGGCGCGGAAGATGTCGGCAATGCCTTCAGCCTCGCATTGATTGGCGGTCTCCTGAGAGCCGGGTACAGCCAGAGCCTTTACACCCTCGGCTACCTTGCGCCCCTTCAGCAGAGGTGCAACAGCTCGGAAGTCGGAAATGCGGCCATTGGTGCAGGAGCCGATGAAGACGACATTGATGGGCATGCCCTTCAGTTTCTGGCCGGGCTGCATCTTCATGTACTCAAGGGCGGTCAGACGGGCCTTGCGAGTTTCAGGATTATCCGTATCATCCGGGGAAGGGACGGTACCGTTAATGCCGATGCTCATATCGGGGGAGATACCCCAGGTGACGGTGGGCTCGATATCCTCGGCTTGGAAGATGACCACGTCGTCGTACTCGGCATCTGCATCGCTGGCGAAGCTCTTCCAACGTTCCACGGCAACATCCCATGCGGCACCCTTGGGGGCATAGGGGCGCCCCTTCAGGTAAGCGAAGGTCTTCTCGTCCGGGTTGACATAGCCGCAACGAGCGGCGCCCTCGATGGCGAGGTTGCAGAGGGTGAGGCGGCCGTCCATCTCCATGTTTTCAATGGCGCTGCCGCCGAACTCGTAGGCGTAGCCCAGACCGCCGTCGGCGCCGAGCTTACCGATGATGTAGAGTGCAATGTCTTTAGCCGTTACACCGGGGCGCAGCGTACCCTCCACTCGAACATTGCGCACTTTGAGGGGCAACATAGCGAGTGTCTGGGTGGCCAGTACGTCACGAACCTGAGTGGTACCAATACCCATGGCGATGGAGCCTACGGCGCCGTGGGTGGCGGTGTGGGAGTCGCCGCAAACGATAGTCATGCCCGGTTGGGTAATGCCCAACTCCGGCCCGATGGAGTGCACGATACCCTGCTGCCCGGTGGGAAGGTCGAAGAGGCGAATACCCGCTGCGGCACAGTTGCTGCGCAGGGCGTTAAGCATTGTCTGGGCGCGGGGGTCGGCAAAGGGTTCTGCCTGATTGTCGGTCGGGATGATGTGGTCGACTGTGGCAAAGGTGCGCTCGGGGTGCAGCACGGGTAGGTTTAGCTCGCGCAGCATGGCAAATGCCTGCGGAGAGGTAACCTCGTGCACAAAATGTGTGGCGATAAAGAGCTGCGTGCGCCCATCCGGCAATGTGCCTACCGTGTGAGCATCCCAAACTTTCCTGTATAATGTCTTGCCCATGATATGTACTTTCCAGTCTACCAACACGCGCGTGAAGCGTCAAGATATCATGGCGCAGAATGACACGATATAAAGCAGTATCTTTTCTGACGGTATTTCAATGTTTTGTCTTTGTTACCATGCCTATGGAAAGGCAGTAAAAAAATGCAGGCCTGCACATGGGCAGGCCTGCATGAAAGGATTGAACCGGTCGGCTTTAGCCAAGAACTTCGGCGCGCTCCTCGAGCAGCTCGGCGCAGGAAGCGTCAATCTTGCCACGGGAGAACTCGTCGATGGGCAGACCCTCCACGATGGTAAGGGTGCCGTCGGCCTCGGTGCGGCTGGGCATGGAGCAGATGATGCCCTCAGGCAGGCCGTACTTGGTGCCGTCGCTGTAACGAGCCACGGAGTACCAGTCACCCTCGGGAGTGGGGGTGGTGAGGTTCTTCACGGTCATGAGAGCAGCGTTGGCAGCGGAAGCTGCGGAGGACAGACCGCGGGCAGCAATGATGGCGGCGCCACGCTGCTGAACAGTCTTAATGAAGTCGGTCTTAAGCCACTCGGAGTCGGTAATCACCTCGGTAGCGGGCTTGCCGCCAATCTTGGCGTTGGTGAAGTCCGGGTACTGGGTAGCGGAGTGGTTGCCCCAGATGGTCATGTTGGTCACCTCGGACACAGCCACGCCGGCCTTGGCGGCGAGCTGAGCCTTAGCGCGGTACTCGTCCAGCATGGTCATGGCGAAGAAGTTCTCCTTGGGCATGCCGGTAGCGTTGGTCATAGCGATGAGGCAGTTGGTGTTGCAGGGGTTGCCTACTACGAACACCTTGCAGCCGGGAGCAGCGTTCTCGGCGATAGCCTTGCCCTGACCCACGAATACCTTGCCATTGATGGAAAGAAGATCCTTACGCTCCATACCGGCCTTGCGGGGCACGGAACCCACCAGCATGCACCAGTCGGCGTTCTTGAAGGCCACGGCGGGATCATCGGTGGGAACAATCTCCTGCACCAGCGGGAAGGCGCAGTCCTCGAGCTCCATCACAACACCCTTCAGCTTGTCGAGGCAGGGGGTGATTTCCAGAAGCTTCAGGATAACGGGCTGATCAGCACCCAGCATTTCGCCGGCTGCAATGCGGAACAGCAGAGAGTATGCGATATTGCCGGCAGCGCCGGTCACGGTCACGGTTACGGGTTTCTTCATAACGCGGACATTATGCCTGTTTGCCCTCCTAAAGTCAATCCCGAATTCCGTTCTTGCTTTAGCTTTTTTTGTCACAAAAGCTAGAGTAAAATCAAACTTTTGCTTTCTGATGAGTGTTTGTCATTGACAACTCAGCGGCTAACGGGTATTATTGCGCGCATGGAAACACGAGTGATGGAGGTGGACCCGCTTGAGGACTGCCGTAGTGTGTATAAGGAGGCCGCCGGCGTGCTGTCGGAGGGCGGGTTGGTTGCAATTCCCACCGAGACGGTGTATGGTTTGGGAGCTGATGCGCTCAACACGGAGGCCGTGGCTAATGTGTTTGCCGTGAAGGAGCGCCCGAGTTTTGACCCGCTGATTTGCCATTTTGCCCGCGCTAAGGATATAAAGGAATACACAGAGGTGCCTGCTGAGCTGCAGGAGCTGGTCGACAAGCTCGCTAAGGAATTCTGGCCGGGGCCGATGACCTTAGTTTTGCCGCGCAAACCCATTATTCCCGATATTGTGACGAGTGGTCTGCCTACGGTAGCTTGTCGTGTGCCAAGCCACGAGGTAATGCGCGGCGTAGCTCGTGCGCTGGAGCGCCCCATTGCTGCGCCCAGCGCCAATCGCTTTGGCCATATTTCTCCCACGAGTGCACAGGCCGTGGTGAAGGAATTGGGTGGCAGCATACCGCTGGTGCTGGATGCCGGAGCTTGCTCGGAGGGGCTGGAAAGTACCATTCTGATGCCTTGTCTGGATGAGAAGGGTAAGCCTGCGGTGCGCTTGCTGCGCGAGGGGCCTGTGACCCGGGAGAAATTGCGTGGTATATGCCGTGTGCTGAAACCCGGCAAGGGGAAGGCTGCGGAGGAGGTGCTGCCTTGTGCTCCCGGTCAGCTGAAGAGCCACTATGCCCCCGGTAAGCCGCTGATGTTGTGGAATCCTCGTGAGGAGTTCATCCCTGAGGAGGGGGTGAGTTACGGGCTTATCAGCTACGAGGGTGAATCTGATTTGGCTCAGCAGGATTGCTGGGCTGAGGTAATGCCGCTCTCGCCCGGTAGTGGGCGATTGGCCGAGGCTGCGGTGCGACTGTTTGCCGTCATGCGGGCTATGGATGAAAATGAAGCCGTGCAGGTGATTGTGGCGGAGGAGCTGCCGGAGACGGGGCTTGGCTGCGCCATGATGGATCGTCTGCGCCGTGCAGCTGCAAAACGAGAGGAGTTTTAAGATGAGAGCGCTTCAAGCATGGATAGTGGCTATCGTGCTGCGTGTGGTGCACGCTGCTCTGGTGGAGTTGCGGGTGCTCGACAGTCGAGTTGCCCGGGAGTTTGAGCGTATGCCTGATGGGTTGAGCTATGCTATAGCTACCGGTCACCGGGGGCCTACGCTTTTTGTGAAGTGGGAGGGCGGTAAGTTGAAGCGCCTTGCAGAGCTCGAGGCTCCAAGTTGCGCTCTACGTATTAAGAGTATGCCGCTTTCCTTCCGGTTGTTCACTGGGCAAATGGGCTTGTCGCAGGCTTATGCTCGTCACGCATTTACCATGGGGGGCGAGGTGGCAGATGTGATGCGTCTTGCCCGATTGGTAAATCTGGTGGAGGCCTACCTCTTCCCCAAAATTATGACGCGCCGCATCATGACCGATGTGCCTGAAACGGAGGTGTGCTTCTTGCGTGCCTATGCCCGCATAGCTGTGGGCTTTCTGACTTGTAAATACAAACTTTCCCGATAAATTATGGTACCTTACTTTGAATTTCAGAATGCAGTAAAATTGCTCTGCGGTGAATTATCGCTGGAGCGCATTTCCATTGAGCTTGAACTGATGGGGGCAAGCAAGCCCTTGATGATGTCGGATGCCGTGCTGGCTAAAATCGGCACATTGGAGACCGTGGTAAAGGCTATGGAATCAGAGGGGCTGAGTCCCGCTGCTACGTTTACAGATATCCCTGTGGATTCTTCGCTGGCTGTGGTTAACAAGATTGCTGCCTTCTATCGTGAGCAGGGGTGCGATTCTATCGTAGCTGTCGGCGGAGGTTCTGTAATCGATACAGCCAAGGGTGTGCGCCTGGTGCTGTCGCAAAATAAGGAGGATATACTCTCCCTTAGCGGGTTGGATAATCTGGTGCGTGGCAGGCATGTGCCGTTCATTGTAGTACCCACCACGGCCGGTACCGGCTCTGAGTGTACCGGTGTAGCCGTTATTCGCAATGATGAAAACGGCGTGAAAATGGAGTTTCTCTCCCCCTACGTGGAGCCCGATGCCGCGGTGATTGACCCGCGCATGACAGCTGGCCTGCCGCCCAAGGCTACCGCGACTACGGGAATGGATGCGCTGGTGCATGCTATGGAGGCTTGTACCTGCCAGCAGGCTAACCCCCTTAGCGCCGCGTATGGTACTGCTGCCATTCGCATGATTGCTGAGAATGTGGAAGAGGCTACCCGCAACGGTAGCAACAAGAAGGCTCGCTTTGCCATGGCTCTGGCTTCCACGATGGCCGGTATTTCGTTCTCCAACTCGATGGTGGGGGCGGTGCATGCCATTGGTCACGCTCTGGGTGGTGTGTGCCACGTGCCGCATGCTGTTGCTATGACGATTTTGTTGCCTCATGTGATGCGCTATAACCTGAGCCATTGCGGTGCCGCTTATGCTGAGCTGCTGCCTTGGTTGGTGGGGGCTGATGCTGCTATGGCTACTCCGGCAAATAAGCGTGCGGAGGCTGCTATCGATGCCGTTGTCGCTCTGGGGCGCAGCCTGAAGAAGATTTGCGATATTCCTCTTACGCTGAAGGAGGCCGGCGTCAGCACTGAGTCCTTTGCTAAGGTCGCTGAGGTGGCGGTGAATGACGGTGCTCTGATTGTCAACCCGCGTGCGGCTGATGAGGCTCAGGTAATTGAAATCCTTAACGCTGCTTACTGATATGAAGACGATTGTAGAGAAGCAACGTCAGTACTTCCTAACGCATGTGACGCGTGATGTGAAGTTCCGCCTGGCTGCTCTGAAAAAGCTGAAGAAAACCATCATTGAATGGGAGCCTAAGATTTGCGAGGCGCTGATGGCAGACCTTGGTAAGTGCCGTACCGAGACCTACATGACCGAAATCGGCATGGTGCTGGCCGGCCTGTCTGATAACATTAAGCACCTGCGCCGCTGGAGCCGCCCCAAGAAGGTGCTGGCGCCGCTGGCTCAGTTCCCCTCTACCTGCCGAGTGCAGCCCGAGCCTTACGGCGTTTCTCTCATCCTCAGCCCGTGGAATTATCCTATTCTGTTGTGTTTAGACCCTCTGGCCGCAGCTCTGGCAGCCGGTAATTGCGCTGTGGTGAAGCCTTCTTCTATGTCGCCCGCTACTTCGCAGGTGATTGCTGATATGCTCAGCAGTATTTTTGAGCCGGAGTATGTGACAACGGTGCTGGGGGGGCGCGATAAGATCGGCGCTTTGTTGGAGGAGAAGTTTGACTATGTGTTCTTTACCGGTAGCCCGGTGGTGGGGCATGTGGTGATGGAGGCTGCTGCTCGCAATCTGACGCCTGTTACGCTGGAGCTGGGTGGCAAGAGCCCCTGTATTGTGGATGAGACGGCCAATATTCCCGTGGCTGCCCGCCGCATTGCTTTCGGTAAGATTCTTAATGCCGGCCAGACGTGTGTGGCTCCCGATTACCTCTTTATTCACAGTAGCCGCAAGCAGGAGTTTGTGGAGGCCTATCGTGCTGAGGTAAAGCGCATGTTGGGTGAGGAGCCGCTGAAAGATGAGACCTTTACGCACATCATCAATGAACGCCACTTTAAGCGACTGCAAGGGCTGCTGGAGGGCGAAAATGCATTGGTGGGAGGTAAGAGTGATCCGGCATCCCTTCGCATTGAACCTACACTGTTGGATGGCGTGACGCCGGAGTCTCCCTGCATGCAGGAGGAGATTTTTGGACCTATTCTGCCCATGATGACCTGGGATAAGTGGGAGGATGTGGAGAGGTTTGTACTCAGTCGCCCGCGGCCTCTGGCTTCCTACCTCTTCACGACCAGCTCAGCCAATGAAAAGCGCTTTGTTAACAATCTCTCCTTTGGTGGAGGTTGTGTGAACGATACCATCATCCACCTGGCCGTGCACGGTCTGCCCTTCGGCGGTGTAGGTGAGAGCGGTATGGGGGCTTACCATGGCAAGGCCGGTTTTGATACCTTCACGCATTACAAGTCGGTGCTGACAAAGGCGAATTGGCTCGATTTGCCCATGCGTTATCATCCCTACTCCTCTTTTGCTGAGAAGTTGTTACGCATCTTCCTGCGCTGAGGTAATTGATTATAGATATTATGTAGCTGCATTTCCTGTTAATAATTAGGGAAATGCAGCTTTTTGTTTCTTTGCTTCTCTCAATTACGAGGGCGGGGCTGTTTTAATACAAGTCTGTAGTATTAGCCATAAATTCGGCGGCGGGGAGAATGTGAATCTCGCCTGATTTGTGGGTGATTATTTCCTTATGATTGTCGGTAATGATATATCCACGCGGTAGCTTTGTTTCTTTCATGGCTGAGCCCAGAGCTCTCACTTCTCTGGTTCGGGTTGCTTGCGAGTTGAGGCCGTGGCGGTCGGCCAAAAAATGGAACAGGGATAGGAAGAATGCGTGTAAGATGCCGAATGCGAGCTGTGTATTACGCAATAAATTCGTATATCGTAATACAAGGCTTGTATTTTCGCTTGACTTCCTCTGAGTTATAGTGCACTCTTGCGGCGCAATGAACAACACTGTACTCATTATCGGAGCTGGTGGTGTGGGCCATGTGGTGGCTCACAAGTGTGCCCAGATGGCTGATGTTTATAAGAACATCCATCTGGCCTCGCGTACCAAGAGCAAGTGCGACGCAATTGCCGCGGACGTGCTGGCTCGCAGCGGTGTGCAGATTACCACCCACGCGGTGGATGCCGACAATGTGGCCGCTACGGTGGCTCTCATTAAGGAGGTGCAACCCGACCTCGTGCTGAATGTGGCGCTGCCTTATCAGGACTTGCCCCTGATGGATGCCTGCTTGGAGGCCGGGGTGAATTACCTCGATACGGCTAACTACGAGCCTCGCGACGTGGCTAAGTTTGAGTACAGCTGGCAGTGGGCTTACCAGGAGCGCTTCCAAAAAGCCGGTTTGTTTGCTCTGCTGGGCTCCGGCTTTGACCCCGGCGTGACTAATGTGTACACCGCATGGGCGCTTAAGCACCACTTCGATGAGATTGAGTATTTGGATATTATCGATGTGAATGGCGGTGACCATGGTCAGGCTTTTGCCACGAACTTCAACCCGGAAATCAACATTCGTGAGGTGACGGCTCCCTGCCGCCACTGGGAGAATGGCGATTTTCAGGAGACCGGTGCCATGAGCATGCACCAGCCGTTTACCTGTCCGAATGGCGTAGGTACGTATGAGATTTACCGTATGTACCACGAGGAGATGGAATCTCTTGTGAAGCATATTCCCACCATCAAGCGTGCTCAGTTCTGGATGAGCTTCTCGCCGAACTACATTAACCACCTGACGGTGCTGAAGAATGTGGGCATGACCCGCATTGACCCTGTGGTGTACAATGGCGTGGAGATTGTGCCGCTGCAGTTCCTGAAGGCGGTGCTGCCTGACCCCGGCGACTTGGGTAAGACAACGCATGGTCGTACCTGCATCGGCTGCGTGATTCAGGGTAAGAAGGATGGCAAGTACAAGGCTGTGTATGTTTACAACATCTGCGACCACGAGGAGTGCTTCCGCGAAGTAGGTTCACAAGCTATCTCCTACACCACGGGTGTGCCGGCTGCTATCGGCGGTCGTATGATGATGACCGGTACCTGGAGCGGTGCGGGTGTGTTCAACATGGAGCAGAATGACCCCGATCCCTTCATGGAGGCTCTTAATAAGTACGGCCTGCCTTGGCAGTGCATCGAGCTTACGGAGGAGCAGGCTGCTGCTCTGTGCGTGACGGAGTAAAGCTTTTTCGTGTATTAGCCAATTATTGAGCCGAAGCCGCCCCTTCTTTCGGATGAGGGCGGCTTCTTTGTGTACTTGCCTCACGTAATGGTTAAGGTGTGATGGAAGCTGTCTTATTTTTTTTGTGACACCGTAGGCCGGAGAATCAAATTTGTCTTGACAATAAGGTGGCAGAGAGTAGAATCTTGGCCGCTTCGACTCGCGCGTTCGCGAGCCGACCGTCATTATTATCAAGCTTTATACCATGAACAGTTACCGTACCCATACGTGCGATGAGCTCCGCCTCTCTGATGTCGACAAGCAAGTAACGCTTGTAGGCTGGGTGGATACCGTTCGCGACCACGGTGGTGTGATTTTCATCGACCTTCGTGACCGCGCTGGCAAAACTCAGGTTGTGTTCCACCCTGAGAATAATGCAGAGCTTGCCGGTAATGCCGAAAATCTTCGCGTGGAATCCGTGATTCAGGTGACGGGTAAAGTAGTGGCTCGTCTGAAGACCGACGAGGTGGATGCCACGAACCCTGACCTGCCGACCGGTGAAATTGAGGTGGACGCCGCCGCTATGACTGTGCTGAATCGCGCTGCAGTACTGCCCTTCCAGCTGGATCGTAACGTTGCTAACGAGGATATCCGCCTGAAGTACCGTTTCCTTGACCTGCGCCGCAACAACATGCAGCGCAATATGATTCTGCGCCACCGCATCACCAAGACCATGCGCGACTATCTCGACGAGCAGGGCTTCTTGGAGATTGAGACGCCGATTCTTTCCAAGAGCACGCCCGAGGGTGCTCGCGACTTCCTTGTGCCGAGCCGCTTGAACCCCGGTACTTTCTATGCTCTGCCGCAGGCTCCGCAGCAGTACAAGCAGCTGCTGATGGTGGCCGGCATGGAGAAGTACTTCCAGGTAGCTCGTTGCTTCCGCGATGAGGACCTGCGAGCTGATCGTCAGCCGGAGTTCACTCAGATTGATATTGAGGCTTCCTTCATCACACCCGAGGATGTATATGCTTGGATTGAGGCTATGCTGAAGCGCGTGTTTAAGGAGTCCGTGGGTCGTGATATTGTAACGCCGTTCCCCCGCATGACTTGGAAGGATGCCATGGACCAGTACGGTTCTGATAAGCCTGAGCGCCGTTTCGAGATGAAGATTACGGATTGCTCTGACATCTTTGCCAATAGCGAGTTCCGCGTGTTCTCCGGTGCTATCGCCAATGGCGGTGTGGTGAAGGCTATCAACGCTAAGGGCTTTAACCCCTCTGTGGGGCAGGTTGACTCGCTGACGCAGACCGCTATCGAGGCCGGTGCCAAGGGCCTGGCCTACATCAAGGTGCGTGACGTGAACAACACCAAGGAGTGGAAGAGCCCCATTACTAAGCGTCTCTCTCAGGGCGAAATCGATGCTCTTGTGGAGCGCCTCAACATTGAGAGTGGAGACTGCATCTTCTTTGCTGCCGGCGAGTGGGAGGAGAGCTGCACCATCCTGGGGCGTGTGCGTCTGGCCTGTGGTGAGTTCATGGAGCTGCTGAAGGACAATGACGAGATTGACCTTTTCTGGGTAAATCGCTTCCCTCTGTTTGGGTGGGACGCCGAGGAGCAGCGCTTCTGTGCCGTGCACCATCCCTTCACCCGCCCCGTGCCGGAGGATGTGGAGAAGGTGCTGAAGGGCGAAATCTCTACGGATTTGTGCGCTGAGGCCTACGACATCATCTTCAACGGTAATGAGCTGGGTGGCGGTTCCATCCGTATCCATGAGAAGGACTTGCAGGATGCTACCTTCCGTGCGCTTGGTCTGGATGATGCAACGATTCAGGAGCAGTTCGGCCACTTGTTGGCTGCATTCTCCTTCGGAGCACCGCCCCATGGTGGTTTGGCTCTTGGCCTCGATCGCGTCGTGATGCTCATCGGCAAGTGCGAGTCCATTCGCGAGGTTATTGCCTTCCCGAAGAACAACCGTGGTGCTGACCTCATGAGCGAATCTCCCGCTCCTGCCGAGCCCAACCAGCTGCGCGATATCCATATTCAGGTGAAGCTGCCTGAGAAGCTGCGCCAGAAGCTTGAAGCTGAGAAGGCTGCAGCCGAGAGCGCCGCTGAGTAATCAAGCGAGTAACATCTCTTTTAATGCAAAAAGCAGAGCTCTTAGTGAGCTCTGCTTTTTTAGTGTTTGATTAGATTTGATGACATAATAACTATTATTTTTTAACAATACGCGTTTTCTGCTTGACGCCCTGTTGAAAAAACTGTAGCATAAGGATGCTGTTCGGGACGAGTGTCCCCGAGATGCTTAATATAAACATTTATCTGAGACAAGGCTATGTATAAAACCTCTATTCTTCTTCTGGCTGCTGCTCTGGGGCTTTCCTCCTGCGCTTGGGAGTCCAGCTATGGTTCTGTATCTTCTTCCAAAATTGGTGTAACGCAGCAGGTTCTGCCTGCTACCGTTGTTTCCGCATATGAGGTAAAGGGTGAAACCTCCTCTACGGCCAAGAATGTTGGCACGGTTGCCGGTGGTGTACTCGGTGCCGGTCTCGGTCAGATGCTGGGCGGTGGTACCGGTCGTATCGTGTCTGCGGCTGGCTTTGGTGTAGCCGGTGCTCTTGCCGGTCGCGCCCTTACGGACTCTATGGGCAACACCCGCTGCCAGCGCGTAACCGTGAAAGTTGACGGCAAGAATGGCCCCACCTACTCCTTCGTACAGCCCATCTATTCGGAGTTTGGCCCCCTCTCTGCCGGCATGCATGGTAACTACCACCACGGCTCCGACGCCCACTTTACCCCCGATGGGTATTGATGGTGGCGATATGACTTGTTTTTAATTTTCGGGGAGGTCGAGTGCAGCTTGACCTCCCCTTTTTTTTGTGTATAATATGGGGCATGAACGGTTCGTTGCCAGTAGCATCAACTCTGCCAATAGGAGGTAGTGTCGATAGGGTGTCTGTTGTTATTCCTGTACATAAGGTTGAGCGATTCATCGAGCAATGCGTTCAATCTGTGGTCGAACAGACATATCCTGACGTAGAGATTATTCTGGTTGATGACTGCGGTGGCGATAGAAGTATTGAGTTGGCTGAGGCTGTGCTCAAAAAATCGGCAAGACCTTGGCAAATTCTGTACCATGAGAAGAACCGTGGCCAATCGGCCGCTCGCAATACCGGGACTGATGTTGCTACCGGTAAGTATCTGTATTACGTTGATAGCGATGATTATATAGGGAAAAATGCAATTGCTGCATTGGTTGAGGCCATTAAGAAGTTTGATGCTCATATTGCATATGGCAAAGGACGTAAGATGCTCATGCCTGATGGTTCTTTAAAGCCTATATGGAAAGAAAATGCCGATAATCTGCATGAGATGGATCCTTTCCATGCTCATTTACAGGAGGATACGCCATTGATGCCATGGCATCGGCTTATTGACTTAGATGCTTATCGGAAGACCGGTATTCGTTTTAAAGAGGGCATTGTCCATGAAGACGATTATTGGTCATTTGAACTTTCCCGAACGAATCTTCGAATTTGCACAGCCCCGGGAGAGAACCTGTACTTTTATCGTCAGCATCCGGATTCTGTAATGGCAGAAGATAAGGGAACTGAGCGTCGTTTAAACGGGCGCTTGGCCGTTCTTAGATTGCATTATAGGGTAATGCTCGATGAAAAATTATATGAAGACCCTATTTTCAGGAAACGCTATGCCCACCTCTTCCACCAAATCGCCAATATTATTACAGTAAGAAAAAATTATTCGTATTCCCAAAAACGTCAATTAGCTGAAAACTTTATCAACGAGTTTTCGTATATCATCCCCGAAATACGGAAGACCCATATCCGTCTCAGACGTTTCGTTTCTTGGGGACGATATATCCCCGCCTGCCTAGCGATGAAATTGGCGAGCGTGCTCTTTTAATTTCAGGTATGCATATAAGGCGTTTTATTGAGGATAAAGTTGTTTTTGATTTTATTTTCTGGAGTTTTAATTAGCATCTAAGCGAAACGATATCATTTGAGATAACTGAAATATGAAGGATCTGATTTTATAGGTTTAATTGATAGCTTGTTAATTTTTTTTGCATGTTGGTATCGTATGAGAGGTAATTTAAAAGTAATATTGACTCATCCCTTTCTTGGAAATTACGGAGGAATGCTTCAGGCTTATGCATTGTTTAAAATTCTCTCTTCGTTTAAAGAAAATGTGAAAATAATCAAATATGAGGCAAATTACCTACCCGTAAATTTTAGGAGTTGTTTTCGCTATTTTAAACAGTATATAAAATATTTGTTTGGGATAAGTCAGAATTCGTATCAGGTTTGGAGTAAATTATCAATTGCTTGCAAATTTTCTAGAAAAGTTACTTTTTTATCTGAGTTAAAACTTGCAAAACTTACGAGAAATGATTCTTTTGTTGTGGGGAGTGATCAGGTGTGGCGGCCTGAATATTGCAAATATTTAAAATCTACACCATTTTTTTTTCTTAATTTTGCTTCAAAAGAACAGCGTTCGAATAGTATAGCATATGCAGCGTCGTTTGGGGTGGATACGTGGGAGGCATCTGAAGATGAAACTTTAATAGTTGCTTCTTTATTGAGAGATTTTAAATCGGTTTCTGTTCGCGAACATAGTGGAGTGAAAATATGTCGAGAAAAATTCGGTGTTGATGCTGTTCGTATGCCGGATCCAACTCTGTTGCTTTCCTGTATTGAGTATGAGAAAATAATGCAGGATGAAAAGAGAGTGGGCGGTGGATTGGCAGCATATATATTAGATGAAAGTTTGCAGATAGCTAAACTTTTGGATGTGTTGTCATGTTCCATGAATATGCGATTAATTCATATGATGCCCAGGGCAAATGCTTCGAGAATGAGAGAGCGTTTGGATATGAGTGTTTCTCGATGGTTACGAACAATTCATGATTGCTCTTGTTTTGTGACTGATTCCTTTCATGGTTGCGTATTTGCTATAATTTTCAATAAACCTTTTGTTTGTTTAGGAAATACATTAAGAGGCAATACTCGGTTTGATTCTTTATTAAGTATCTATGGGTTAGAATCGCGTATGGTTTCGTCTGGGTGTTTTGATGATATACTACGGATTATGAGGGAACCTATTGATTGGATGAAGGTTAATGCCATTCGAGAGAGTGAAAGAAAAATGGGTATAGAGTTTTTAAAAAATAATCTTACATAATAGTGGCAAGTGAAATTAAAACAGGCGCTATTCTGAACTATATATCAATTTCACTCAGATTAGCAACATCTTTCTTATTTACTCCCTTCTTGCTTTCCTCATTAGGGGTGGAGGAGTATGGTTTATACATGTTAAGTGGTTCTGTTATCGCGTGGTTGTCATTGACTGATTTTGGATTAGGTGCAACCATTAACAAATATGTTGTGACATATCGAGCGAAGGGGGAGAGTGTGCAACAGGCTCATTTTTTAGGACAATGTATAATGCTGTTTTTTGTAATTGCGTTATTGACCCTTGTGGTTGGTGTAGTTTGTTATTACAAATTACATTCAATATTCCCGAAATTAAATCCGGAACATTATTCTACGTTACAAATTCTTTATTTGCTAACACTTGCAAATTTTATATTGGCTATTCCTCTCCGCCCTTTGGCCGAAATTCCCGGAGCTTACCAGAAATTCATTATCCCTAGTATAGTGAATATGGTTGCTTCGTTATTGACGGTTGCTTTGATGGTATTACTTTTGTTTCTCGGTTTTAAATCCATTGGGCTTACTGTCTTATCTGTGGGTTTGGGGCTTCTTAATATATTATGGTTGCTTTTTTATACTTTCTGCTGCTTGAAGGTAAAAATTGTTTTTAGGAAACCTGATATGACTTTGTACAAAGACATGTTTGGCTTCTCTGTATGGATATTTCTGAATCAGATTATGGATCTTTTTTATTGGCAGGCTGGAACTCCCATCCTTGCTAATATTTCTGGAGTGGCGGCAGTTGCTGTATTTACAGTAGGTATTTCGTTCTCTCGTTATTTTATGACTGCCTCTACTGCTATTTCTGGGGTTTTGGCTCCGAAATTGATGCACATGGTTGCGCTAGGGGCAAAACGAGAGGATTTAACTTGGGTAATGATTAAAGCGGGAAGATTACAATTGAGTATCATGATTCTTATGCTGTGCGGCTTTATTAGCTTTGGATGTGATTTTTTACACCTTTGGGTAGGTGATACCTTAGGGGATTCTATTACAACAATCTGGTTAGGCGCATTATTGGTGGTTGTCCCTTTGATAGTTCCCTTAACTCAAAATGTAGGAATCGCTATTTTACAGGCGCTTAGTATTCATAGAGGTCGAGCCATTATTCTGTTTTATTCCTCAATTATATGTGTAGTATTAGGAAGTATCCTTTCTTTTTATTGGGGCCCTATAGGGATGTTTCTAGGCACAGGGATATCTCTATGGGCAGGCCAGATAGTTATGATGAATATATACTATGCTCGAAAGGCGGGACTTAATATACGACTTTTTTTTGCTAAAACATATCAACCTTTTTTGTTGCCCGGTATTGTTCTTGTTCTTCTTGGTGGATTGATGCAGAGCTCTCTTAGTATTTCTACTTGGGGGGATTTTATCTTGATTGCCGGAAGCTATGCCGTGTGCGCTGTTATCTTGATTTGGGTTATGTATTTGAACGCCGAAGAAAAAAGGATGTTTATACAACCAATAAAGAAAATTTTAAAATATGAATGAAGATTCTATTTTAGTAAAGAAACATATTATAGCACCACAAGCTTGTACCGGTTGTGGTCTTTGTGCAAATGTTTGCAAGCATGGTGCTATTGAAATGGTTTTGAATCATGACGGATTTTTGCAACCAAAGGTTAACAGTAGTATTTGCGTAAATTGCGGGTTGTGTGTTAAACAATGTATCGCTCTGGAGAGAAATGATAAGGAGCTAGGTAATAAGGAATTGACCGTAGATGCATATGGAGCATGGAATAGAGACGATGATATTCTTTTAAGTAGCTCTAGTGGCGGAATTTTTTCTGCACTGGCTCATAGGGTTATTGAGCAAGGTGGAATTGTATTTGGGGTTATCTGGAAAGATAAATTGACTGCGTCTTTTTCCTCTGCTGATAAAATTGAGGATTTAGCAAAAATGCGAGGCTCTAAGTATGTGCAAGCGTTACCCTTGTATGTATATAGAGCTGTTCGTCGCGAATTGCTAGCTGGGCGTTTAGTCCTTTTTTCGGGAACTCCTTGCCAGGTATATGCATTAAAAAAATATTTAAGAAAGCCGTATGGAAATTTGTTAACCATTGATATAGTATGTCATGGTGTTCCCTCTCACCTTCTTCTTAAAAGTTACATTTTTTCCAAGGAGAGCATGATGGGTAAACAAATTGGGTATGTTTCTTTTCGAGATAAACCCGAAGGTTGGCAACGCTATCATGTTACCTGCCATTATCATGACGGAGCATTGACCTCATCCGCTCAGCAAGAAGATGAATATATGAATATTTTTTTGAGCGATAAAGCTCTTAATTTGGCTTGTTACAACTGTTCATATGCTTCCTTCCCTCGTCAGGGAGATATTACAGTTGCGGATTATTGGGGCTCTGAAAAACATCACTATGATTGGCCTGTAGATAAAGGAATTTCTGCTGTAATTGTAAACTCTGCTAAAGGCAAAGCGGTTCTTGATCTTTGTACTACAATTGTTGATTTTAGGCCAGAAGATATAAAAAAAATAATAGAGGGGCAGTCGGCTGGCTTTATTCGAAAAAATGTTCTTGTGCCGACCGAACGGAGCAAAGTTTTGCAATTGCTTCGAACAAGGAGCCTAAAATATGTTCATGATTGGACTTGTAAAAGAGGAAAAATTGGTCCTTTCAGGCTACGTTATGGAAGTTTATTATTTAAAGTCCTTCGCTTCCTTCAGCGGGGTAAGTCTTGGTTGAGAAATAGAGTTCTTTCTTAATTGTTGGTATATAAAACATACGGCCTGAAAGCAGTATAGGCTTTCAGGCCGTATGTTTTGAATGCGAAGCTCCCCTTACTTCTTCACCCTGTCGTTATCGCCGGGGCCCCAAGAGGGGAGGTAGTCGGGGATACGGTTACCGCTGCCGGGGCAATCGGCGAGGACTCGGTATTGGGTGCGAACGGCGTGGTATTTCTCCGTCAGCTCCTTCATGACGTCGGCATATGCAGGGTCTTGGGAGACATTGTGCAGCTGCTGCGGGTCTTTCTCGTTGTCGATGAGCAACCACTCGTTTGCGGGGGTGCGCTGACCGCTCTTGCGCTCGTAATCCAGCGGTGTCCAGATGCGGGCGAAGGTGTAGCGGTTGGTGCGGATACCATCGTGGCGGGGTGCATTGTGCTCGCCGGGTTGCTCGTAGAAGGCATAGTAGAGGGGGCGATCTACGAATTGCGGGGCTTCACCCGTGGCAAAGAGCGGTACGAGTGAGGTACCTTCCATTGTGCGGGTATTTTCAGGGGTGTCTGCCTTGGCTATCTCCAGCAGGGTGGGGGCGTAGTCGATGTTTTGCACCATGGCTTGACTACGCTTGCCGGCCGGAATGTTGCCTTTCCAGCGCATAATCAGCGGCATACGCATGGATTCCTCAAAAATCCAGCGCTTGTCGTACAGGCCGTGTTCACCCAAGTAGAAGCTCTGGTCACCCACATATACAACGAGGGTGTTCTCTGACAATCCGGCGTTGTCCAAATAATCCAGCAGCGAGGAGATGGACTCATCGAGTGAAAGGATGCAGCCGAGGTAGTCCTCCATATACCAGCGCCAGCGCTGTTCGGTCATGTCCTTTTGAGTTTTGTACTTGCCGGCGCGGAAGTTGGCCACGAACTCTTCCGTACGAGTGGTGTAGAAGTTGCGGTATACGTCCTGCAGGCCGGGCTCAATCCAGCCCATGCCCCAGCCGAGGTTGGTCTTGGGAGCAAAGCGCGGGGTGTGCTTTTCGAGTTTGAAGTCGGCAGGAATCTGCCCCTTGAACTCGCCGTTCCTAATCTTAATGCGCAGCTGGCTCTTGGGTATGATATCCTTCATTACGTCGAAGGGAATCTTCTCGTAGACCAGGTGGTTGTCGTTCCAGTTGCAGAGATCCCAGCCCACGCTTTGGCGGTTGTGACTGAGGAATTCCGGACGATCGCTCCAGTCATCATGCAGGGTGGCAGGGGGCGTCATTTTGGCCACATGCTTCTTGATGATGTCGAGGTGGCGAACGGCGGGCAGCCAGTTGCGGTGCGGTGCCTTGTGACCTACGATGAGGGCGAAGGGCTTGCTGCGGTCACGGCTCTCCATCCAGGTGATGGCCATGTTGGTCACCACATCCGTCACGTAACCGCGCATGCGGTTGCTGCGGGTGCTGTTGTTGGGGCCAGCGGAGAGGAAGGTGGAGTTCAGGTAATCGCCCTGGCTGGGGAACACCTGCCAAGAGTCGAAGCCGGTGGGGCGGGAGATAAGGTGCCACTTACCTACAATACCCGTCTGGTACCCCGCCTTCTGCAGCATTTTGGGGTAGGTTGGCTGATCGCCATTGAATGCGGGGCCGCCGTAATTGTAGAGGAATCCATTGTTGTGTGAATGACGCCCGGTGAGCATGCAGGCTCGTGACGGGCCACACAGGGAATTAGCACAATAGGCGCGGTCGAATACCATACCCTCGTTGGCAAGTCTACGGAAGCCGGGCAGAGGGACGGGGCTATCTTTGTCACAGGTGCCCAAAGCATTAGTGCCGTGGTCATCTGAAATAATGAAAAGGATATTCGGGCGTTCGTCTGCTGCACCTGCGGTACCGAGCAGCCCCATGAACATTGCCGCCGCTGCGGCCATTATGCGAGGAAAGGTCATGACCCTTTCAGCTCTACCATTTTTTGCAGGCAAAGTCAAGGTTATATTCCGTCTGATGGCTCAAAATTGAGCCGTATCAGAGCAGCGTCACAACCAGCATGATGGCAATGATGATTACCTTGGCCAATACTCCGGCAAGCAACCCGAGCATGGCTCCGAAACCGGATTTGGCGGAAGATACCGGGGTTTTGCGTACCAGCATGAGTTCAGCAATGAATGCGCCGAGGAAGGGGCCTATGATAATGCCGAAGGGAAATATGAAGAATGTGCCCACAAAAAGGCCAATCATACTACCCCAGAATGCTTGTTTGCTGCCGCCGAAACGCCTTGCCCCCATAGCCGTTGTGATGTTGTCCGCCAGCGTGCCGAACACCGCCAGCGCGGTCAGCACCACCCACAACCACCATGCGGGGTAGGGGGCTCCCTCGGCCACGGCGTAGCACACGCTGCCACCTAGCGCGACCAAGCAACCGGGGTAGGGCAGTACGGCTCCCAGAAAGCCGGCTATGTAGCAGAGCACCGCAGCGGCGTACATGCTCATGCCCAGATAATCGTGCCCGGCAAACCAGTTGGTGATGTCCTGTATCATCGCCCTTGTATCAGATCTACGGATTTTCAGAGCCCTTTGGCTCTCAGCTCAGCGCGTTTGCGTGCTGTTGCGTCGAGTAGGCGCTTGCGCATGCGGATGAAATGCGGCGTGGCTTCCACCAACTCATCGGGCTCAATATACTCAATGGCTCGTTCCAGCGAGAACACGCGCGGAGGTGTCAACTGAATGGAATCGTTCTTTGTAGCCGAGCGATGGTTGGTCAGGTGCTTTTCACGTGTGGGGTTCACGGGAATGTCGATGGGCTTGGGATTTTCACCCACAATCATGCCTTCATACACCTCGTCGCCGGGCGCAATGAAGAGCGAGCCTCGCTCTTCCATAGCCTGCAGGGCGTAGGGGCGTGCAATGCCGTTTTCCATGGAGATGAGCGTGCTGCTCTGGCGCGTGACGATTTCTCCGGCGTAGGGGGCATACTCCTTGAAAAGGTGGGAGAAAATGCCGTGGCCACTAGTAAGGTTCACCAGTTCGAACTCAAAGCCGATGAGGCCGCGTGTGGGAATTGTGGCCTGAATGTAGGTACGCCCGGTGCCGCCGGTTTCCATGTTCTCCAGAATTCCCTTACGGTTGCCCAGTATGCGCACCACGCCGTTGGCGCATTCATCAGGCACTTCAATGAATACCGTCTCAAAGGGTTCACAGCGTACCCCATCAATATCGCGGGTAATAACCTTGGGGCGAGATACCAGTACCTCGTAATTTTCTCGGCGCATCTGTTCTACCAGAATAGCAATCTGCATGGTGCCGCGAGCGGATACCATGAATACACCTGCCAAATCGGTATCTTCCACCTTAATGGAAATGTTCGTGCGCATCTCGCGCATCAGTCGGTCACGGATAACGCGGCTGGTCACATTCTTGCCGTCGCGTCCGCCGAGCGGTCCGTCGTTAATGCTGAACTCCATCTGCACCGTGGGCGGGTCAATCTGCACAAAGGGCATAGCCTCCTCTTCGGGGGTAGCCACCAGAGTTTCACCGATATCCACGTCTTCAAAGCCGGAAATGCCGATGATGTTACCGGCTTCGCCTACGGCGGAGTCCGTTGTCTGCAATCCGCTGTATTCAAAGAGCTTGGTCACTTTACCCTGTATTTTGCTGCCATCCGGGCGCAGCAGGTAGAGAGTGTCGCCCTTCTGCACGCGACCGTTGGAAATGCGTCCTACTGCCACACGTCCCACATAATCATCCCAATCAATGTTGGAAATCAACATCTTGAAGGGTTTGTCCGCATCGGCATCCTTGGGCGCGGGAATGTGGTTGACAATCTGAAAAAGCAGGGGTGTACAATCTACCGGGGGCTCGTTTTCCGGGCTGTTCATGAAGTAGCCGTCGCGGGCAGAACCATACACGAAAGGCGCTTCGAACTGCTCTTCCGTGGCATCCAGATCGAGCAGCAGCTCCAGCACCTGGTCGTGTACCTTCATCGGGTCAGCGTGGGGGCGATCAATCTTGTTAACCACCACGATGGGTAGCAGACCTTCCTGCAGAGCTTTGCGCAGCACAAATCGAGTCTGAGCCTGCGGCCCTTCATAAGCGTCTACTACCAGAATTACGCCGTCAACCATTTTCATCACGCGCTCCACTTCGGCTCCGAAATCAGCGTGGCCGGGAGTGTCTACAATGTTGATGGTGTACCCATTCCAATGAATAGATGTATTTTTTGCCTTGATGGTGATACCTTTTTCACGCTCCAAATCCATGGAGTCCATGGCACGTTCCTGCACTTCCTGATTTTCGCGGTAGGTGCCGCCGGCTTTCAGCAGCTGGTCAACGAGGGTTGTTTTGCCGTGGTCTACGTGGGCAATAATGGCCAGATTTCGGAACTTCGTGGGATCACTCATAACTAATGTTGCCCGGGCTGCTCGCGCCCGTCGCGCGTCATTCTATCATACTTGCTCTGCGGCGTAAAGCCTGAACTGCGCGGCGGCGTAAAAAGTTTGTGCGTTTTTTTGCTTTGCTATCACTTTTGTTGCCGCCGGTGTAGGGTGCGATAGTCTTCCCATAGCGCGATATGGCGTGTCCGGCCTTCCTGATATTCAAAGATAATGGTGGGTGCTTTGTTTGAGTCGGCCAGCGTTTCGGCCAATTCAAAATCAGCCGTCAGCAACACCTGCGATTCCGCCTCCCTTACTTTGAAAATCCGCCTGAAGGCTTCATCCGCATACACTTTGAGCATGTCACGCTCTGTTTTGCTGGCTGACCTGAGGTGAAAAATAGTATCCCGCTTTTCCATGCATTCCCATTTTTTTCTGGCCCATGTCTGGCGTGTTTTGCGCTTCAATTCCTTTTGTACGGATTTTATTACTTCAATCTTTTGGTTGTTACTTTTAAACTCTTTTTCATGCCGCAGGATGAAGCTCAGGCTGAAGCAGGAATCGGTGTAGATGGTACTCTGTCCGTCTCTGATGAGGCGGGAAATTGCTTTGTGCGCTTTTTTTTCGCAATGCTTGCTCGTAATCATTGTTGAGTCTTTCTCGTGTTGTGTAATGCTGCGGGTAAACAGGTTACACGAGAAAGAATAACGCGGAATTCCTTCCGCCCCTGCCGCACAGCCGGAGCGTTTGTGTCTTAACCTGTTTACCCGCTCGGGATAAACGTGACACCGAAGAAAATCCGAACAGACAATCTTCGAAGCCGCCTAACGGGCGACTCCTGTGTTGCCCTGATGTTACTTTAATCAGGGCTGAATTGCAAGAGCAAAGTGAGAAAAATAAAATTAGCAGGGCTTCAGCAGCACCTACGGTTATTCTTCAGTCGGTTCATTATCGCGCCCGAGCAATGCCCGGGTTTCAAATAGCGATTTTTTGTAGTAATCTCGGTGGTTGATAATGCGGGGCTGTTCAAACTTATTTTTACGGCTTTCGTAATAGCCGCTGGTAGCATCTCGGGAAATATTGCTGGCGGAGGTGCCGTATGAGTGCGCCGTATCAAATGCGTCGTAGGCAAAGCCCTCGCTCTCTGCTCTGTCATTGGCTGAGAAGCCTCCGTAGGCATCCTGCCTACTGTATATCCCCTTGGTATCGCTCATAAAATCCGGTCGCAAATCTTTGCTGTAGGCAGAGGTGGACATGCCGCCGGTATAGCGCTTACTGCTGTCAAAATTCTTGTTAGATTCCCCGAATCGGAGGTTTTGTCCGGAAAATTCCTTACTCAAACTGATGTTACCGGTGCTGAACGTCTTGTCTTGGCGGCGGGCGGCATCAATATCTTTCTGGTAGCGACTCACTTTGGTGGAGCTGGACTCCGGTACCCCGTCTTCATTTTTTTTGCGGGTTACTTCGCGGTCAAATGTCTCCTGCATGTAGTCCTCCAGCGAGCGCTCCACCCCGGTGTGATCTTGTACCTCGTTACCGCTGTCATCATATACCGTGCGTACTGTCTGGCAGGCTGGCAGGGTTAACAGGCAGGTGATGGTAAGGAGCATGTGTTTCATGAGCGTAGCATACTATCAGAGTGAATTTCCGTAACCGGCTCCCCGTATGAGCAGGTAAGACTTTATCCGGGCGTTGGTAATATAGTCGAACGGTGTATTGCCGGCATAGTCTCGGGCGTTGATATCAGCCCCGGCGCGGAGGAGTACTTCTGCCAGCTCCGGTGAGGTGCAGTAGAAGAGCGGTGTGCGGCCGTGCTGATCACGGGCGTTGACATCAGCTCCTGCTGCAAGCAGCGTGCGTGCAACCTCCAGCTTATCCGTCAGGGTTCCCTCGGCTGTGAGCAGGGCTCCTGCCAGCGGGCTTGTAGAATCACTTATCCTCCCTGTATCGGGCGCGGCACCGCGCGAGAGCAATAGAGCACAGGTCGTGGCGCTCATGTGGGTAGCTGCCAGGTACAGGGGCGCCTCTCCCTGCGCATCAATAAGATTGGGATTAGCCCCTGCCGCAAGCAGGGGGGCTACTAAGTGTGTTGCCCCTCTTCGCAGCGCATTGCAGAGGGGCGTCTCCTGCTTTTCTCCGAAGCTCGCGTCGGCATGGGCTCCGTTTTGCAATAACAGACTTGCCACTCGCTCATCGTTCACATGTTGCAAAGCGCTGCCGTTCTGAGCTTTGCCCCGGTGTATAATGTTGCCGGTCGGCTTGGCTCCACGGTTTAGCAGTGCTTGGGCAACAGCCGGATTGCCGGCGTTGGCAAGCAGGGTGGTACCGTAGTGGTAGAGTTGGCAATCGCTCAACGCTTCCACATCTGCTACAGTATACACGCGCGGCTCCTGCACCTCGCGAAAATCGGCAGGGCAGTTGCATTGGCTCAGAGCGAGTGGGAGCAAGGCCCCCGTGAGCAGCAGGCGTTTCATGGCTCCACTTTACTCATTAACATGGCCGCCGTCAAGAGAAAAAGGCGTAACTCCAATAGTTGTTACGCATTCAGTTGCGTCAGTGTGCCTGTTGTGGGGGCGGTGGCATCGCGGTTCATGAGGCGCAGCCCGAGCTTGTGGTTGCCTTTCGCAAGGCAGTAAAATTCCGTCAGGCTGTTGCAATGCTTCGTTATGTTGTGTTCAGAAAGCGCTGCTTGAGTGTAAAGTTCTCCCTCTGCCGGTTCCATTTTCCCCTCGTAACCGGTTAGTTCCCAACGCAGCGCATAAAGTCCCTGCTGTGGTGCTTGCAGCACAATCTCCGCCTGCAAGTAGCCTTCCTTGTTGCGCTGCCAGGTTAGGGGGTGCGCTTGTGGGCGGCGCATGCCGGGGGTATTGCTCTTGGGCTGTTGGTACTTTTTGCAGTTGCGATATACCCGCAGGAAGCTCAGCCCATACAGGGCATAATGAATGAGAAGCATGATGCCGGCCCAGACGGCCCACCATAATAAGGCCTGTTCTCCTGCCGCCGGAGTTCCGTTGACATACTGCCAGCCCACATAGCAACCGAAGAGCGCGGTGACGAATATGCCCGGAGCCTTTAGCCCCAGTACCCAGAGCGGATTGAGCAGACAGCGCAGGTAGCAGAACAGGCTCAGGAACAAACCGGCCTTCAGCATCAGCTTACCGGTTTTTTTCAGGCGCATGTTGAGGTTACGTTTCAGGTCGTCCTGCGTGGCGTCCGGTGGTATGGTCATGTGCGCCAGTATAACACGCCTGGCCGGGTTTGGCAAGGGCAGAAAAAACGCGCTTCCTGCAAAGGAAGCGCGTTTGCTAAGGGATGATGATTACGCCTCGTCTTTACCAGAAGATGACGTAGAGCACGATAGTGGCAACAATCACAGCCAGACCGAAGCCCTTGGCGCGACCGGATGTCTTCATCTCGATAATGCCCTTGTCTTCCAGCACCACGGCTTCGCCACCGATGGCAGCGTTGCGGATGGTCAGGATGGCACCCACGATGCACACGCCGATGAGCGAGAAGCCCATGCGGTTGAGGAAGCTCTGGTCGGCGAGGCCGAGGAAGGGCAGCCACTTAAAGGCGGCAAAGAAGATAACGCCCAGCAGAATACCCAGCCAACCGAAGATGCGGGGGCACTTAGGTACGAAGAAGCCGAAGATGAATACGGCCAGTACACCCGGGCTCAGGAAGCCCTGGAACTCCTGAATGAAGGTGAAGATGCCACCGAAGGCGGGGTTATCGAGGAAGGGGGAGATAACCGTAGCGATAACGGCGCAACCCAGCACGGCAACCTTACCCACTGCTACCAGCTGAGTGGAGCTGGCGGGCTTGCCGGCAACCTCCTTGGCCTTGCCATAGATATCCATGGTGAACAGGGTGGAGGCAGAGTTAAGCATGGAGGCCAGAGAGCTTACCACGGCACCGAAGAGAGCTGCGAGCACAAACCAGGCCCAACCGGTACCCGGCAGCAGTTTGCGCAGCAGGGTGGCAAAGGCATAGTCGTACTGGTAGGCTGCCAGAGTGGTGGTCACCGTGTAGTCGGCGCTCACACGAGCGGCCTTGGTGGCCTCGGAATCAATAGCCAGAATGTCCTTGGCCACTTTCTCGCGGGCGGCAATGTCGGCGGCGGGAGTGGCGGCCAGCTCGGCTGCCTTGGCATCCACCTCAGCAATCTTGTCGGCGGCACCTACGGTAGCAAGGTTCTGCTTCACATAGTCTACGGAAGAAGCCGCGGAGTCCGCACGCACGAATCGGCTGGCGGAGACGTCGTAAATCACCTTCTTGTTGGTGTTCTGTGCAGCTGCAATAATCTGCTGCGTGTTGCTGTCGGCCTTGGCTGCCAGATCATCACGGTACAGGTTGTAGGCAAGGATGCCGGGGATAATCACCACGAAGGGAATGAGCAACTTCAGGAAAGCTGCAAATACGATACCCAGCTGACCCTCCTCCAAGCTCTTGGAGGCCAGAGTACGCTGCATGATGTACTGGTTCAGGCCCCAGTAAAAGAAGTTGGGAATCCACAGACCCAGCAGGTAAACGGTCCAGGGCATGACGGGGTCAGAGGCCTCGCGCATCATGTGCAGCTTGCCGCCGATACCGTTAGTGGCACCGCTGACTTCGCCGGCATTCAGGTTCCACATGCGGTTCAGACCGTCGCAGAACTGGGAACCGGTGGAGGCAAGGGCATCTGCGCCGGTGTTGGCCGTTGTCACGGCTGTAGCCGTCACATTCTGCGGCACCTCGGTGAAGGCACCCAGAGCCATAATGGCATAGTAGGCTACCACGCCGCCACCTACTATGAGGGCAGCACCCCAAATGAGGTCAGTCCATGCGCAGGCCTTCAGACCGCCCACATACACGTACACCGTGGCAGCACCGGCAATAATGAGGCAGCCTACGGTCAGGTTCAGATTGAAGTATACCGAAACCACGCTGGCACCGGCATAAATCACGGCTGCGGTCGGCACACCCACCAGAATGATGAGGTTCACCAGAGCCATGGCCACACGGGCTACACCGTTGAAGCGCTCTTCCAAGAACTGAGGAATGGTGAATACACCACGCTTCAGCAGCATGGGCAGGAAGGTGAAGGCCACAATTACCAGCACGATGGCGGCAAGCCACTCGTAACCGGCAATGGCAAGGCCCAGCCAGTCGGCAGACTGACCGCTCATGCCCACGAACTGCTCGGTGGAGATGTTGGCTGCCAGCAGGGAGAAGCCCACCAGCCACCAGCTCAGACCACGACCGGCAAGGAAGTAGTCGGCAGCACCTTTCTCTTTCTTCTCACCACCCTCGGCAGCCTCGCCGGAGTCACCGGCTTTCCAGATGCCCAGAGCAATTACGCCTACGACTACCACGCAGAACACAATCATCTCCCACAGCGGGAGTACATTGGGCTCGCCGGCGGCAGCGGTGGCCTCTTGGGCGTTGGCGCCCATGGCCAGGAGCGCAAGGGCGCTCAGTGTCGTCAGAATATGTTTCATAAGATTTTTTCTACGGATTAAGCGGTGAAGAGTACGCGGGCACCTTCGCCCGGGCGGGTTACAAGGTAGGTCGTCTCAATGCCCAGAGCGGCGCGATAGGCCTCCAACATCTCCTCGGCAACCTTCTCTACATCCTCGCTCTTTACCAGAGCCACAATGCAGCCGCCAAAACCGCCACCCGTCATGCGGGCGCCGTATACCGAAGCGGCAGAGGGAATCGTGTCGGCCAAGCTTACCAGAGTGTCCACCTCAGCACAAGATACCTCAAAGTCATTCTTCAGAGAGTCATGAGAGCTGCGCATGGCTACGCCGGCAGCGTCCCAATCGCCCTTTTGCAGCGCGGTGGCAAAAGCTTCCACACGCAGGTTCTCGCCAATGACGTGGCGAGCGCGGCGGTAGCAGAGGTCCCCCAAGGCTTCTTTTTTCTCCTCGAGCATCTCGAGGGTAGCCTCGCGCAGGGAGGGCACGCCGAGAATTTCACAGGCGTCCTCACAATTCTTGCGGCGGGCTGCATAGCCGCCATCAGCCAGAGAATGCTTTACGGCAGAGTCAATCACGAGCACGCTTACATTCGGGTCAGTCATGGGGATGTGCTTGTAGCTCAGGTCTTTGCAGTCCAGCATGAGAGCGTGACCCTCCTTGCCGTTGGCAGAAATGAACTGGTCCATGATACCGCAGGGCACGTTCACAAACTCGTGCTCGGTAGCCTGACCGATGAGCGCACGCTCCGTCGGAGTGATGTCCACACCGCAAAGAGCGGCAAGAGCTGTGCAGGCCGAAACCTCAAAAGCTGCGCTGGAGGAAAGACCACCACCGCGCGGTACATTTGAGTCGATGAGCATGTCTACAGCCGGCACCTTCACACCACGGCGCTCCAACATGCAGATAACACCGCGCACGTAGTTGCTCCAGAAGGGGTCACCAACCGTTGTTACATCGGCAGGGTCGATTTCAATCATCGTGTCACCAAGGGAGCCAATCCAGCGGTGCTTGCCGGTCGGGGAGGGAGCCACGGCCACAACATTAATGTTGTTGAGGGCCATCGGCAGTACAAAGCCGTTGTTGTAGTCTGTGTGTTCACCAATCAGGTTAACGCGCCCCGGAGAAGCGGCCACCACGGTGGGTTTCTGGCCGAAGTACTCCTCGAAGTACGGGCTGATGGTTGCGGCACTGATTTCGCGTTGCTCTAAATCCATAGCGGCGCGATTTTACCAGATTGATTATACGATGTAAAGTACCAACTACTACAAGAAACTAATTTTTAGGTCGAAGATGAACCATTGGATTGACGGGTTGAGGGGAAGGAGGAGGTGCGAAAGACAATGTGAAGGACTAGGTACAAGGTACAAAGGACGAGGTAAGAGCTAGGCGCCTGCGGTGCGGGGAAAGAGTGAGGCTTGTTATACCGTTAACGCCCGTGCTTCAGGCGCGGAGCACAAGCCTATGCGAAGCTTTGCTCCACCCTGAGAGCTTTGCGAGCCAAACTTAAACCTTGTCCTTCGTAACTAGTACCTAATCCTTTGTCTTTAGTCCTTTGTAACTTCCAATCACTTTTGCCTTATCTCTCTTACCGGGAAGGGAATGTTGATGCCTTTTGCGGCAAAAGCTGCCAGCAGAGCTGTCGCAAACTCGTAGCGTACTGAGTGGTAATGCGATGTCTGGCACCAAGCGCCGATGTGCAGGTCGAGTGAGCTCTCCCCAAAGCCTTTGAAGATGATGCAGGGGGCAGGGGAGTTCAGCAGCTGCGGCTGCTGAGCAATCACCTCGCTGATGGTTTGCTTAACAAGTGTAAGGTCGCTGCTGTAGTCCACGCCCACCTCAAAATCAATGCGTCGCGTAGCAGCCCCGGTCAGATTGCGCACGGGGGTTTTGATGAGCATTTCACAGGGTATGCGCACCAGCGTGTTGTCGGCTCGGCGCAGGTATACAGAGAGCAGGTTGATGCTTTCCACCGTTCCCTCTTCAGACCCCACCTGAATATAATCCCCCATCTTAAAACTGCTTTCACCTACAAGAAAAGCCCCGCTGATGAGATTGCTGAGCGCGGTTTGCGAGGCAAAGCCAATTGCCACACCGGCCACACCGGCTGCTCCCAGTATGCCAACCACATCTACCCCCACACCTCGCAACCCCTGTACCAGCACCAGCGCCCAGATAATACCCCGGCAGGCTTTGGTGATAATACTCAGCAGTTGAGTGTGTGCGGGGGTGCGCTGAGTCAGCTGCCTCATTAATTTGCCTATGCCGATAGTGGCAAGCCATCCCAGAACAATGTAGACCGCAAAGGAAATCCACCCCTTGCCCACATAGGCAGAGAGCCAGTTGTATGTATCATTGAGCCATTCCATCTTGCTCCAGAGCATACTCTTTGTCGCTGCCGATGTCAAATTCAATCGACGCGAAAGGATTGGGTGGAAAGCACGAGTTAGAAAGGTCTAAAGACAAAGGACTAGGTACTAGTTACAAAGGACTAAGTAAAAGCTAGGGTCTGCGGCGCGGGGGAAAGAGCGAGGCTTGTTCTGCCGTTAACGGCCGCGCTTCAGGCGCGGAGCTCCGCGAGCCAAACTTAAAGCCTTGTCCTTCGCTTTCGTCCTTTCTTTTCTTTGAATCGTTTTTTGCGTTTTTTCTCATTGCAATTATTTTTAAATCTGTTACAATACCCGCGTTTATACGACGACTGTTATGGCTATGCAAATGAATACTCGCACCGGAGCCCGGCTCAAAGTGGCCTCAGCTGAGGTAAAACGTCAGGAACCCGAGGGCCCGCTTTTCTACATTCTTCCTCCTGCGTTGGTGCTGGCAGTCATCATCTTCTGCCATTGCGCCACTCCCCCTGCCGACGCTACGGAAAAGAAAGCCCCCACTCCGGCTGCCGCCGTAGCCGAATAACCATGCTATTTACTTACACCTCCCTTTTTATCAAAATATAACCTATTATGACCATGACGAGTGAAGCCGCTCCCATTACCATGACACCGCAGGGATTGCAGGTGCCGAACTTCCCCATCATTCCCCATATCATCGGCGATGGCTCCGGCCCCGATATCTGGCGTGCCGCCGTGCGCGTGATTGATGCCGCTGTGCGTGCCGCCTATGGCGATACTCGCGCCATTGTGTGGAAGGAAGTGCTCGCCGGTCAGAAAGCTTTTGACGAACTGGGTACTTGGCTGCCTAACGAAACGGTAGATGCCTTCCGTAATTACCTCATTGGCATTAAAGGCCCTCTCACTACGCCGGTCGGTGGCGGTATCCGCTCGCTCAATGTGGCGTTGCGTCAGGGCCTCGACCTCTATTGCTGCGTGCGCCCCGTGCGCTACTTCAACGGTATTGAAACCCCGGTGAAGGACCCCTCTCTGGTGGATATGGTCATCTTCCGCGAAAATACGGAGGATATCTACGCCGGTATTGAGTTTAAGGAAGGCAGCCCCGAGGCCGCCATCTTCTTCGAATGGCTCTCGCAGAATTACCCCGAGCGTGCCGGCAAAGTGCGCTTCCCCGCCACCTCCGGCTTCGGCGTTAAGCCCGTCTCCCGCGAGGGTACCGAGCGCTTGGTTCGCTCCGCCATTCAGTATGCCATCGAGACCGGGCGCCCCTCCGTCACCTTAGTGCATAAGGGTAACATCATGAAGTTTACGGAAGGTGGTTTCCGTGATTGGGGCTATGAGCTGGCTAAGCGCGAGTTCGGTGCCGAAGTCATCGGTAAAGGCCCTTGGTGTCGCCTGCCCAACGGCATTATCATCAAAGACTGTATCTGCGATGCCTTCCTGCAGGAAATCCTCATCCACCCCACCGATCACTCCGTGGTAGCCACCCTCAACCTCAATGGCGACTACTGTTCCGATGCCCTCGCCGCTCAGGTTGGTGGTATTGGCATTGCTCCCGGTGGCAACATCAACTACAAGACCGGTCACGCCGTATTCGAGGCTACCCACGGCACCGCACCCGCTCTGGCCAATCTCGACAAGGCAAATCCGTGCTCATTCCTCCTCTCAGCCGAGATGATGCTGCGTTACATGGGCTGGACCGAAGCTGCCGATAACATCATCGTCGCTATCGAAGCCGCCATTACCGACAAAAAGGTAACAGCCGACCTCGCCGAGATGATTGTCGGCGCAACCGCACTGAGCACGAGCGCTTTCGGTGATGTGCTGGTGAGCAAAATGTGAACTAAGCCGTGGCTTGAATTAAAGAGTAATCCTCATGCAGGATCCGACATTTGTACATAGTGTTTTTTCGTCCATCGCAAAGCGTTATGTGACTGCAAATCATGTGCTTTCGCTCGGAGTTGATATCCTTTGGCGCGAACGAGCGCTCAAGATAATTGCTGAGTGGAAGCCTGAGAACCTGCTCGATATTGCCACCGGCACCGGTGACCTCGCGCTTGCCGTCAAAAAAGCCTTGCCCGAGGTTGAGGTGTTGGGGACGGATTTCTGCCGTCCCATGCTCGATGTCGCTGTGCAGCGCGGACTCACGAACGTGCTGGAGGCGGATGCGATGAATCTGCCGCTGCCCGATGCCTGCTTCGATGCCGCCACCGTCGCCTTCGGGTTGCGCAACATGGCTGATTATGAGAAAGCTCTGCGTGAGTTCCGTCGTATATTGCGCCCCGGTGGGCACCTGCTTGTGCTTGATTTCAGCATGCCTGAGGACATACTGGCCATTCCTTACCGCTTTTACTTGCATAACATTCTGCCGCGTATCGCCGGCCGGATAACCGGCAACATGGGCGCCTATGATTACCTCGGCGAGAGTATTGAGACCTTCCCCCGTGGCGAAGCCTTCTGCGCACTCCTTGCGCGTTGCGGTTATCTCGCCCCACAAGCCCTCCCCCTCATGGGCGGTATTGCCACTATTTATACCGGGCAGAAGGCTGAATAGAATCAATCGTGGTATTATTAAAAGGCTAATACGAAAAAGCCTCGGTTCCGTTTGGAATCGAGGCTTTTTCATTGAAATAGGTTAAAACTTACTCAATTGTACGTTCCACGCAGGCGTAGGCGCTGTGGTTGTGTATGGACTCAAAGTTTTCGGCCTCGACGCGGTACCAGGAGAAGGCGTTGTAGCGCTCGGTGGCGACGGCGACGTTGCGGACGAGGTCTTCGACAAAGACGGGGTTTTCGTAGGCTTTGTCGGTTACATATTTTTCATCCGGGCGTTTGAGGAGGCTGTATACGGGACAGCTGGCGCACTCTTCAATCATGTCGATGAGGTCTTCAATCCAGACGGCGGCACCGGAGAAACGTACGGAATAGGTAACGATGCCGCGCTGGTTGTGGGCACCGTGGTCGCTCATGGCTTTGGAGCAGGGGCAAAGGGTAGTAACGGGTACTTTAATCGTGAGGGTAAAGGTACCCGGCTGGTTGCGCTCGGCGTCTATCTCGAAGCGCACGTCATAATCCATCATGCCCTCCATGCCGGAGACGGGGGCTTTTTTGAGACGGAAGAAGGGGAATTCAATCTCCACATGTGCACGCTGGGCAGGAAGTTTGCGCAGCAGACGTGAGGGGAGGCGCACGGCCGAGTGTACATCGAGGTAGCGGCGGTGCTCGTGCAGAGCCTCGACAAATCGGCTCATGTGTGTGCCCTTATATTGCTCGGGCAGGTCAACCATGAGGGCGAGCGTGGCAACCGTGGATTGGGTGCGCTCTTCTTTATCGCTCACAATGATGGGGTAACGTACCCCTTTGATGCCCACTCGGTCGATGGAAATTTGGCGGGAGTCGTGTTCATTCTGAGTATCTTTGAGCTCTTTCATGGTTGGCGGTAACCTGATAAAATAAAAATAGAGGGAGCTTGCAGGCGCTTTCGCAGCTTACAAGCTCCCTTTAATCAACGACAATCTGCCGTCGAGAACTCCTCCATGTTCGGAGATATGAAAATCAGGGGAGCAGGTTCACGGCACGAGCACGACGAATCTCGCGCGTGATCTTGCGGTGCATCTTGGCGGAAACACCGGTCACACGACGGGGCAGAATCTTGCCGGTCTCGGAGGTGAACTTGGAAAGGAACTCGGGGTTGCACATATCGACAGCACCGGCGGGGATGTCAATGCGACGACGGGGCATTGTCTTGTTGCAGGTGCGGAAACGGATACGACGCTCAACGCTCTTGAATTCTGTAATCATAATGCTAAATCTTACTGGTTATGCGGAGGTTT
>JAFZHC010000022.1 GCA_017555025.1 Akkermansia sp. | reverse complement strand
TAAACGCATCATGTCTCGCTCGTGTGGGCTAGGTGACTCTACCTATCTTTTTAACAAATTAAGGCAATCCTTTTTCCTCCGGCACCCTTTTCTGAGACTAAAGTTAATCCCCATTCATCAGCAAATCTGAAAAAGAGCCATTCGGTCTGGAATAGGACCGTTTATCCTTGACTCCAAAAGAAATTAGTGTAGCATGGTTGTGTATGGCTGTTCCTAGGCACTCAGATTTGTATCGGCTGGTTCTTGAGGCGTTGCGCGATGGCGCAGTACACCATTGGAGAGATTGTGTCCCTTACATTGTTGAGAAGCTGAAGCTGACACCTGAGGATTGCCAGAAAATGCTGCCTAGCGGGCGTAGGCCTATGCTTTTTGACCGCGTGCAGTGGTCGATTACCTATGTGCGGCAGGCGGGTATGGTGGTGTATCCTAAACGTGGATATTGCCAGCTGACGGAAGAGGGCCTGCGTGTCGTGAATGATGCCTCTATCGTATTGGACGATGCATATATGATGCGCTACGATGGATTTGTGCGATTCAAGAAAGGGAATAAGCCCCAGGGCTCGCACTCTGCGGTGGTGCCGGCACCTGAGCAAGCCGGGACGGATGAGACGCCTGTGGAACGGATGAACTCCGCATACGAGGAGTTACGTCGGGTGTTGGAGTCTGAAATACTAGAGGAAATTATGCGTAAGAAGGATGCCGGTGATTTTGTCTTCTTTGAGCGATTAGTCGTAGATTTAGTGATGGCAATGGGGTATGGCAGCAATATGGAAGGGGCTGGCGTGGTGACAAAGCCTACCGGTGATGGAGGTATCGATGGTATTGTATCTGAAGATAAACTAGGGTTTAACAAGATATATATACAGGCAAAGTGTTGGGCTCTGGACAGTACGGTCGGGTCGCCGGATGTTCACCAGTTTCTCGGAGCGCTAACGGCTAATTGTGCGAGCAAGGGCTTGTTTATTACTACCGGGCGGTTTTCTGCTCCTGCTTTAAAACTTGCTGATTTACCGCATGATAAGAAACTGGTTCTGGTGGATGGTTCTATGCTGGCTAAACTCATGATTGAGCATAGTGTAGGCGTTTCTCCGGTGAACCATTATGTGGTGAAGCGCATCGATTCGGATTATTTTAATCCCAATTGAACACGGTGGCGGGTGGTAACAAGCGTTTGCGCAGCTTGCCCTAAAACGGCTGACCACCAATGCTGACTGTCTGGGTGTTTCGTATAGTGCCTGTAGATATATTGACTACGCCGTCATATCAGCCCAAGATATTCACAGCAACTCATTAGAGCGTGGCTGAAGGATTCAAGGGTAAAATAGGAAACGATATTCACCGCTAGGAGGTGAACGTCATGAGGGTAGAATCTTCAATACTTGAAGCAGGTGATGGCGGAATTGTTTGAGGTCAGCAAAGTAGTTAGGATATGCTTTTTCCAGCTGTTGAATAGAATTCATTTTTACCAGCACGACTTGGCGCTTCAGGTTGTCCCGGGATGCTTCTTCGGCCCGGATATAGGCAGAATATGCTTCTTCGTATTCGCTGGCTGTGTAATGGCGCACGGTGGCTTCTTTTTCTTCTGCGTCGAAGATGAGCAGGGCATGCCCTTTGGTGCGTTTGGCATCGGATTTGAGAATATGGGTCAGGGTGAAGCTTTGCATGACTTCGAGAACCTGTAATTCCTCCATTTTCTGTTTCAGAGCGAGGCATAATTCCTGCTGGCTCATGCCTGTATGAGCTAGTGCTACCGGCTGTTTTTCCTTGTGCGCAAAGGCACTGGAAACCATGGTAAAGAAATCGAGCCATTCCTGACTACCCCGGCTGGATTTGAAGTTTTCGCCCATGAAAGCCTCAAAGATTTCTACGGCAGTGGCCCAGATGTGCTGAAGTCGGGTGCGTAACTGCATTTCGATGCGCAGCCCTTCGTAATCCTGTTTTTCGGGGTGTGTGGTGTGGTAGCTGAACACCAGATGTATTCCGCGATAACCTGAATTCTTGGGGGTGCTGATGTAGTCATCCACCCGCACGAGCTTGTGTGAGAGTCTGTTGCTGCTGTCTGTGTATTGCTTTTTCAGCAAATCAAGATCCTTGATGGTCGGTAGAATGGCACGGATTCCGCCAATGTCGTGCATGCGTTTGAGCTGCATGTCCGCAAAGCGGTGCAGTTTGTCCAGAATGGCGGGCTTGCGTTTAATTCGCTGTGCTACGATAAAATCGTTGATTCCAAGCTGGGCGATTCTTTTTCTGAGGGTCGCTTGAAAAGTATTCAGCGGCATGGCATGCAGGACTCGAAAATTATCTAACACACCCAAAGCCCACTTCCTATCCTCGGAGGTGAGTTCATCAACATTGCGTAGCATATCACCAGCTTTGATAATCTGCTTGCCGCTGTATTGTCTTCTTTCGAAAGGTGACATAATACCTTGTTCCGGGAATAACATAGCACAGTTTGGTATTAGTGTCAATCTATTCAATCGCAGAGTCCTCGAATATTTCAAGATTGATGACTAATCCTCGTTTCCTGCGCTTCAGCCTGCTTTAACAGGCCGAAGCGCAGGAGAAGACCATCCGCGTGCTGTCCGAGATGTCTGTCCGATTGCAGACTATCGAGCACCGGATGGTGGTGCTCCACATGCAGCCGCCCCCGGCTCCGAAGAAAGTAGAGTGAGCGCGGAGGAGGCTCCTACAAGGCAACAAAAAGACACTCCGTCTCCGCCAAGGCTTCGCCGAGACAAGCTGCAAGCCTTGGAAGGAGGCCGGGCAGAATGGTGTCATGCACCCATTCCCTTTATAATGAGAGGAGTCCGTTTTTCCTGTTCAGCCATAAGATGACGCACGCAACAAATACCTGTAACGCCCAACAGCCGCCCTGGATGAGGCCAATGAGGCATTTGAAATGGGACTCGTGGTATGTGATGACGTAGGCATCCTGCGGATTGTCCGCTTTGTAATAGATGCAAACGGGTTTTGTAGTGTCCAATTCACTGTGCTGTTTGTACAGCAGATGATAAGGGCGATTTTGCAGGTCCCGGTAGCAGATGGTGACATAGGTCTGGCTGTCATGTGCCGGACTGACCATGCCCTCCGCTCTGATGCCGTTACCAACGTATTCCTGAAGCTGCGCTAGGTTCTCGGAGTATCGGGAAATGCTCAGAGAAGAACATAATAAGCCCGCAATCAGCAGTCCCCATCCCATGTGAAGCTTTCGGTTCGGTTTTTGCCGGTACCAGCTGCCGAATCCGTACTTATTTTTTATCAAAGCCCGGATGGCTGCAATAGTCAGACTCACTGAAACAATGACCAGTACAGATGTGACCAGCAAGTCTATGTAGTTGAAGAAATGTGGATAGTTCATGCCCTTGTTCATGCGGAGAGTATACTCCGATACCGACATATTACAAGAAAATACACAGTGAGCTATGAATTGAAATTTGGCTGTCTGGATTCTGATGGTAAGGAAAGCATCCGGTTTATCTACGATTTGGTTGAGACTCCGAAAATGTTCTCGAAGGGGGCTTTCTTCATTTTATCCACCTCCGCGAATGCTGTATTTCATTTTCCATGACCTCTTACAAGCGATGTGACAGGCTTCTGAATTGGGAGGCGTATTTCATAAAAGCTTCTATCCAATATATTATAATGTGATTCCATATTTGCTTGGGCTGAACGTAGGAAAAACAAAAAAACGAATTCCTGGCTCAATTTTTCCAAGCTGATGGCTCGTTAATTCCACTTAATCCCAGAAACCGAATCAGAAAGCAATCTGGTTCGGTTTTTGCTTTGCATTGATTTTCAATAGCTACGCAAGCGTAGACATTGCTCGCTCGCAAGCCCCGCCACCGCCCCGCCGGGCGCAAAACGGCTCCAAAAGGTCAAAAAGCCTAAGCACGCCTAAGCCTCTTTTTCTAAGCTCAAATGCTTTTCAGGGTCACTAAAGATGTCTCGAATCTACAATCTGTTGATTCTGTGAGCTTAGGCGATTTTGAGCGAATGGTGACTCTGTGACAAGCAAAGATGTCTCGAACTGGCAAGCTACACAGAATCAGTTGCTTAAGTCCCCTTTTCCTCCGAGTGGCAACCTAAAATGAAACATCGCTTGCAAGGGGATAAATAGCCTCTAGCAAGCGATGGATGAAGGACGGGGCTTATTCTATGACAGAACCAAAAGTGTCTTTTATTCGATACAAATGATAAGAATACAATTTATTGTTCTCTTAAAATACATAAGGGAAAATGCTTATCATCCCCATTAGTTCTTTGTACATTAAGAAACGGATAACACTCAATCCTCTAGTTTAACCCTGTAATTTAGCACCTTCAAAGCGTTCTTTAAAGATTTTGAATCATAAAAATCCTCTTCAATAATTATTCGATTTAATTCTTCACTTAAGCCATATATAGAATAACCTCGTTGCTCTAGCGTTTGCTTTATTAAGGCTTCATGTTTTTTTGCGTTGAATCGAATTTCTTCGGAAAGAAACTGAACCCATAACTCTCGCACCTTAGGTGCTAAGCTTTCTGCAGCGCTGTATGATTTAATCTGTTTCAAGTATGTATAAAGACTGATGTATAAATCTATGTATTGTTTTGTGAGGTCTGTATGCTGAATGATGTTGGTTTTATGAGGATTAACGAGAAGTTCGTATGTATTGATTTGATGGTATTCTATTGGGTAAAATATAAAAGAGATAGAAAATAGTGTATTTTGAATCATACTGGCTCTCCTAATAAGTGGTGGATTTGAGTTTAACTTCCCGGGACCGAATCCGCAACAAAAAATTGCGAAAAGTGCAGATTTTCTAATAAATAGACGCTCGCGGCGGGCATTTTGTTGCGCGTTTCCTGCATTTTTGTTGCCGATGGCGCAAAAGATGTCTCGAACTGGTAAGCTACACAGAATCAGTAGTTTAAGCACCATTTTTTTCATCGACTGTCAACCTAAAATGAAACATCGCTTGCAAGGCACTTATTGGGATATTTTCACAGTGGCATAACCATCCTCATTCACAACAGCGCGCAGTCGTCCGAACCATGGTAGAACATAGGCCTCAGCCGTTAAGGTGTTGCAACCTAGAGAATCCGGCAC
>JAFZHC010000021.1 GCA_017555025.1 Akkermansia sp. | reverse complement strand
TCAAACGGATACAGGCAAAGGCGTGCGGATTGTTTGATGTGCGGTATCTGTTCCTGAAACTACGACAAGTTTACTTCCTGAGACTTCAAAGGAAGCATAAAACGTCTCGAACCTTCTACCAGCAAATCTGAAACAGACCCGTTTCTTTATTTCAAACATTGACAAAACTTTCCGCGTAGGGTACACTGCGCGGCCGTGAGCAATAGTATAACACAGAAACAACGAATAGAGTCCCTTTATGTTCTGAAGGCGCTGTGTTCTTTTCTGGTGGTAGTGGTACACTCGGAACTATGGGGCAAAAGCGCATTAACGCCATTAATGGGTATAGCAACGCCCTGCTTTTTGGCAATTACCGGTTTTCTGCTTTACTCCGATGATAGGGAGCGAGAGCTGTACAAAGCCGCAAAATGGTCGAAAAAAACATTCGGGCTCAGCCTTGCCTGTAATGCTTTGTACCTGACATTCTATTTGTTCGATGGAGCCCCGCTGAGTCGTTACTCTGCAGGGGTACTTTTTCTGAACTTATTTACCGGCCACATCATCAGCACTCATCTGTGGTATCTTACGGCGGTGTGGCAAGGGCTATTGCTGTTCCGGCTGTTAATACGCTATGCGCCTAAATTCATTGCATGGGCGCCGCTGCTCTACATAATTGCCTACATTCTGAGAGCCTACGGCAAACAATTACTGCCGGAACTGGATAGTGACACGCTTTTTATCATGCGTGCCAATGCAATTGTCACAGCACTCCCTTTCCTGACGACCGGTTATCTAGTTCACCAATACTCCGCTCTTATTTCATCAAGGTTCAGACGCATACCGCTCGCCCTTATCTGCATTATCATACTGGCCTATGTCGAATATGCCATGCGCAACCTAACCGGGGCAGGCAGCATCTTCCTGCTGAGCACATGGCCGCTGGTAGTTGCCCTGCTCCTGTTCTGCAATCACTTCAGTTCATTCACCCTTCCTCTTCTGGGATATGTAGGACGTTTTCATTCCGCCAATGTATACTACTTCCACATATTGATACTCATAGGATGCAATCGCTGGTTCCCGGAGCTGCGAGATGCGCAGGCCATACTGGTATACACCCTCACCCTGCCGGTTTCGTTTTTGTTCAATGTTATTCATAAATGCTTGCAGCTGCTGACAAACAGAATAAAAGCTTGCCAAGCAACCCAGTCAGGAGTATAATCCGCCCCCGTTATGAAACAGTACGCTCAACAGCTTCTGCGTTACCCCGAAATGGGGATTTCTCTGGATTTTTCCAAACTGCCGCTCACTCCTGAGTTCCTGACGGAAATGACCCCGCTCATCGAGCGAGCCTACAGCGATATTGCAGCCCTCGAAGCCGGCACCATCGCCAACCCCGATGAGAACCGTATGGTGGGGCACTACTGGCTGCGCAACAGCGCTATTGCTCCGACTGCCGAGCTGAAAGCCAAAATTGACGGCCCCTTGGCTGACCTTAAATCTTTTGCCGCCGATGTGCTCAACGGCAAGATTCTCGCCCCCAACGGCAAAAAGTACAGCACCTGTCTGGTTATCGGCATTGGTGGCTCGGCTCTCGGCCCCGAGCTCGTAGCCGATGCTCTGCCCGCAGACGGCCTGAACATGGCTTTCCTCGACAACACCGATCCGGACGGCATGTACAAGGTTCTGGATACCCTGCCCCTTACTGAGACTCTGGCCGTAGTCATTTCCAAATCCGGCGGCACCCCCGAGACACGCAACGGCATGGTATGCGCACAGGCCTACTTTGCCGACAAGGGGCTCAACTTTGCCGCTCAGGCTGTAGCTGTTACCGGCGTAGGCTCTACGCTCGACAAGGTTGCCGTGGCAGAAGGTTGGGTAAAGCGCTTCCCCATGGAAGACTGGGTGGGTGGCCGTACGTCCGAAACCTCCGTTGTGGGTCTTGTACCCGCGGCACTGCAAGGCGTTGACGTTGATGCCCTGTTGAAGGGTGCTGCCGACATGGACGCCCGCACTCGCGTGGCTGATACCGCAGCCAACGCCTCCATGAAGCTTGCGCTGGCCTGGTATGCCGCCGGCGAGGGCAAAGGTAAGAAGGACATGGTGGTGCTTCCTTACAAGGACAGCCTCGTCCTCTTCTCTAAATACCTGCAGCAGCTCATCATGGAATCTCTGGGCAAGGAGCTCGACCTAGACGGCAAGACTGTCAACCAAGGTATCTCTGTCTACGGTAACAAGGGTTCTACCGACCAACACGCCTATGTTCAGCAGCTGCGCGATGGTCTCAATAACTTCTTCGTCACCTTCATCGAGGTACGTCAGGCACCGACCGACACCGTGAAGGTTGAGGACGCCTTCACCGCCGGCGACTATCTGCAGGGCTTCCTGCGTGGCACGCGTAAGGCTCTCAGTGAGAGCGGCCGTCAGAGCATCACCATCTCCATCCCCACAGTCAATGCCTATACGCTGGGTATGCTGATTGCCCTCTTCGAGCGTGCCGTGAGCTTCTACGCCAGCCTCATTCACATCAACGCCTACCATCAGCCGGGTGTACAGGCAGGCAAGCTTGCCGCCAACGTATTCCTCAAGCTGCTGGCTAGTGCAGAGGCAGCCCTGAGCACCACTCCCGCAACGGCTGAAGAAATCGCAACGAAGGTTGGCGCCGATGTCGAAGATACCTACCACGCTCTGGTTCACATCGCAGAAAGCGGTAAGGCCAATTGGACCATATCCACTTGCCCCTGCGCCGACACGTTTGCCACCAAGTAAATCAAACGGCTGACCGATAAATATGCAGAACCACCTGTGAACTTCGGGTTCACAGGTGGTTTCTCGTTTGCTCCATTAAGGCTCAACGAACAAAATCAAACCATCGCGACAAACATTTCTTAACAACCGGAACTATCAGAGTTCCCAGTTTATCAATTCCATTCTCTATCAATCTCTGAACCGGGGTTCGAACAATATCGATAAGAATGGCTATAGTCATCACAAGGAGAACATAACCAAACAATACAGCAGGAAAATACCAATCCTGAACGTAAGATGAAACATTAATATACCGCTCGAGCTGCATTCTGATAGGGAATTCCATCAAATAAACAGCCAGAATGTGGGAAGACACAAAATTAATTGGTCGCGAATAAAATTTAAATTTCCTAAAAAACAAAAACAAACAAATACTCGCACTTACTAAAAAAAGGGAGGAATCGTCAGAAGCAGGAAAATAACATCCGCCTTCAGGATGCATGAACAAAGAGAGCGCAATTCCACTACAAAACACAAATAAAAGCCCGCAAAAAGCAACGGAAAGCAATTTTATTTTGCTAAAATTATAATTGCAATACATCGCAATATAGCGACCAATCATATATACCATTAAAATCTGTGGAATATCTTTACCTTTAGAACAACAGGGAAGAGAAGTCCTTAAAAATGTCGGTATAACACTAAAAACGATTAATAAAATTAACACTAGGCGAAACAAACTTTTTTTGTGTAAAAAAGACGCCAATTCATTCAACCACGGTGAAAAAATCATCAATACAACATAGGCCGTAACAAACCAATACTTATTAGAGGAAACCGGCAAAATAACAGATTTTATATGATTTGCATCCAATGCAGAGGAATCCCCACCCCAATACATTACAAATGCTCCTAAAAGAGAATAAAGGAACACCTGCAGCCAGAGCGAAAAAACTTTTCGCCCCGAGCTGCGTATCCCAAAATAACCGGAAATAAGCACAAACAAAGTTACTCCGGTATTGAATATGCTGTTAAAGAGGGAGAAATATATCAGGGAAATCCCTGAAGCATCCCTCAGAAACGGACCACAAGTATGCAGGCAAACTATCCCAAACATACAAAAAATGCGTAAGAGCTCCATATTGGACTCCCGCATTCTACCGCCTACTTGTTGAACGTCCGCCATATATTCAAATCACGGAGCCGCTTGCTCAGACAAAGCATCTATCTCTGCCAGAATTTCCTGCGGTAATGGGTCCTGAGCGGAGGCCGATGCACAGTCCTCAAGCTGTTTAACAGTACGAGCGCCAATGAGCACCGAAGTTATTTCAGGTCGACGGAGAAGCCAACGGAGAGCCAACTGGGTAAGAGGCATACCTGCGCGGTCTGCAATTTGCTGCAATGCCTCCACCCTCGCTCTGTCTGCGGCTACCTTATCGGCATCCAGAAAGACAGAACTGACATCTGCCGCGCGACTATTTTCAGGTACTCCGGCAAGATATTTACCGGTCAGCATTCCCTGCGCCAGAGGAGAAAAAACAATGGAACCGGTCTGCTGCTCCGTAAGCTCGGGCAACACCGCAGCCTCACAACTGCGATCGAGCAAATTATACCGGAACTGGTGGAGCAGGCACGGTACCTTTTCTTCCCGCAGCATCTCGCATGCTCGATTAAACTGCGATGGCGAATATTTCGAAAGCCCCACATACAGAGCCTTACCACTACGAACAGCCTGAACCAGAGCCCCTACCGTTTCTTCCAAAGGAGTGTGCGGGTCCGGACGGTGAGAATAAAAAACATCCACATAATCGAGCTGCAAGCGCTTCAATGATTGATCAAGCCCTGCAAGAAGATGCTTACGGGATCCCCAATCACCATAGGGGCCCGGCCACATCAAATGCCCCGCCTTTGTGGAAATAAACATCTCATCACGACGAGATGCAAATTGAGTTTTAAGCAGCCGCCCGAACATTTCTTCAGCGCTACCGGGAGGAGGTCCATAATTATCTGCCAAATCAAAATGGCATATACCCAATTCCATGGCGCGAGCAATCATAGAGCCACATTCAGACTCGTCTGCTCCAGCCCCGAAATTATGCCACAGACCCAGAGATATTTCCGGAAGCAACACTCCACTTTTACCACACCTTCTATATTGCATATCAGCCATAACGAGAATAATACCAGTACATCGGAGCGAGCGCTATATCCACCCCTGCTCGCCCATTATAGCAAATACACGGACAAAGGCGAGAAGTTTCTGCGCATACTTCACAGACAAATGACGAAATGACGAAATGCCCGAGGGTTTTGAATTGACACTTCAGCCTCATCTGGTACAATCGGCGCATGTTCGTAGCGGTTATTATGGGTTATGCAGTTACTGCCATTTTTGCATTCTGTGGCATTGCTGCAACCGTCATCTTTCTATCAGATATGAGCCAGATTTCCGACAAGATGGAATTCATCACCGGTATCTGCATGGCCGCTTGGCCTCTGGCTGTAGCCGCAGTGGTTTACCTGCTCACACAGATAAGTCTTCTAATTGAGCGTCAGGGTATTATTTCCGCTAATTTTTCTACAACAACGGCCACCCCGACCGCCAAAACAGCTGCTGCAGCCCCCGGCAAATTGCAACCGCCGGCACCACTCCCCACGGGTAGCTATTTCCATGTTTCTTCCCCCTCTCCCATGCCGCAGATGACGCCGACTCTCCCGCAAAAATCCACCTCTGTGGAAAAAACAGAAATCTCCATTGAAGAGGCAGCAAGCATCGCCACCGCCGCAGCTGCAGCGGCCGCACAAGAGGCTGCCGAACCGGCTGAAAAAATAGAGCCCGTAATCAAACGGCGCGAAGGAGATTTGAGCTTCTTCCGAGTCGACTGACCATTCATTGCTATGCCATCCCCCGCACAGGCTATTGCAGCACTCATGCAACAACACCTTGGCTGCAAGGTGTTGCCGGATAGTATGCAATTGATAGCAACCGGTGCTTCCGGGCGCAGCATTATGCGCTCCTCATCACCTTGTGCACAAGGTATACTCGGCATATACTGGACTGCTAATCGAGCGGATAACGCATCATTTGTTCCGGCCGCAAAAGGGCTTGCGGCAGCTGGCGTTCAAGTGCCGCAACTACTTGCGGAAATCGATTTAGGCCAAGGATGTGGTGCATGCCTCGTTCAGGACTTGGGCACACAAGATTTGCTCAGCCTTAAAGACGCCCCATGGCCCATCAGAAAAACAGCCTATGCAAAAGCCCTTCGCGCTCTTATCCCCCTGCACAATCTTCGACCGGACTGGCCTCTGCAACCGGCTTTCAATGCCGACATGTACCGATGGGAGCAGGAATACTTTGCCGAACATCTGTTGACACGCCATCTGGGATATCCCGCTGATTTGCTGAAGAATGAACCGGCCATGCAACGTATGGCTAATAATTTGGCAAGCCTCCCCGGAGTCCCCATACACCGTGATTTTCAGAGCCAGAATATCATGCTGCAAGGAGGGCTGGCATATCTTATCGATTTTCAGGGCATGCGCTTGGGGTTGGCTGAGTACGACATAGCCTCGCTCATCTACGATCCCTACATGAATTTATCGGAGGAAGAGAGCAATGAACTTTTCGGCCTTTACGCCGAGATGAAAGGAGCAGCCCCTGATGAACACATCTTCTGCGCCTGCGCCATGCAGCGCCTCATGCAGGCTCTCGGGGCCTATGCCAACATTGGCTACAATCAACACAAAGAGTGGTACCTCAGCCTGATACCGACGGGGCTGAGCAAACTGCGGCAGATTGCCGCCCGTGTACCTGTCGGCTCACCTGTAGCAGACGTTGCCCGATGGCTGGAAAGCGTTATCTGAGTAAATGGCGCAGTTTTTTCTGGCTTCTGGTGGTTGTTGCTGTATGTTTTTACACCCGCGACCGCTTTGAGCAGGCCGACGTTTACCTTTACAATACAGCCGCTGAACTGCTCGGCCAAAAACCGGAGGAGCGCATACTGCACCTACTGCACCCGGGACAAACCGCACCTAACGAAGCAGATGAGCAATTTGAAACCCGCCGAACGGAATACCCGCTTGTAGGCACCATCGAAGTTGATACCCAATCCGCCACCAATTGCTTTGCGGCACTCCCGCTTGGGCCGCAGGACATGGCAGTTCTGCTGCAAAAACTGGCCGAGCAAGGGGTTAAACATCTCGGCGTGAGCGCCCCCCTTTCGTGGGAAGGTAAATCGTCAGCCATTGCCCGCCAAATGGTGTGCTTAGGCTTACAGCATTTTGACCACGCCGTAGTTGGCCTGCGAGGCCGAACTGCGGCAGACGCCGACTTCACCCCTACTGTGCTGCGCAGTTTTGTCATCCCGTCGACCCAGATTGAGGGAGATGCCACCGGTTTACCGGCAGCCAACCGCGCTATTGAAAACGAGCTCATGCAAGCCGCCGAAGCACAGGAACTCTGCTGGGCTCCCGACTGGCTGGATGATGAACGTCTGACCACCCAACCGCAAACAGCTAACGAACGATCTTACCCACTATTGATGAGGTGGAACGGAGAAGTTATCCCCACTCTGCCGTTGCGATTGGCTCTACTGATAAAAGGTTATAGTGCAGCAGACATTCACGTTAAACCGGGTAAAGAAATCCGCCTAGGTAAGGAAGTATTGCCCTTGGATGAACACGGACGCACCCGCCTGCAGGCGCCTCAAACCACAGCCATCCGACTGGCCGACGTAGTAGACGGACAGGCAGCCCCGCCATCAGCCGGCTCTCCGACGATTGCTCTGCTGACTCAACCCATCGATGGCACCCCGGAGAGCCGACGTCCTGCTCAGATTGCAGCAACCATTTCTCAATTGTGCGGTACAGAAATTGTAGAGCAACATGTTCGACCGGGTGCACCGGGGCTCTCGCTTATGCGTTACGTACCGCGGGCCGGCTGGCTTAACGTCAGCTTATTGGCATTGACTGCCCTCTTTGCGGTGCGTCTTCTTCCCTTCCTCCCGGGTATTCTGCGCAAGCTCTTCATGCTTGCCTTACTTGCAGGCATATTCTGGTTCGCCTACGAGATGCAGCTGCGCGGCAAGTGGTTCCACATCAGCAATGCAGTTCTCACCTGGGGTGCTCTGGCAGTAGCTCTTTGTTTCCTCCACCCCGTCAACAGTCGAAAATCCCGCCGCCGCTAAGGTGGCTGTCTCAGAGGCTGTGTCAGTCTGATTTTTTCTCTTTACAAGAACCTATATTTTTCTATAATGGGGGTACTATGAATATGCGCACCACCCTCATGCTGATGGCTGCGACTGTTGCCCCCCTTTATGCGCAGCAGAGCACAGCCCCGGTCGCTCAGGTATACACAGATATGGCTACCCCTGCAACGACCGCCACGGCCACCCCGACCCAGCGAGCAGCAGCTTATCCTGCCCTGGCTCTCATCCCGACCGATGTTGAGAGCGTCGTCACCATCAACGATCTTGCCGGCATTGTGAACTCTGCTGCCCAGCTTGGCGGCGAGCAAGCACCTGCTGAGCTGATGGTTCTGGACAGTCTCGCCATTGCCACAGGCAAAGGCACCGCAGATGCAATTAAAGCAGCCATCCCGATGATAGCCTGTAAGACAGGCATTGACGGCAAGATGGAGCCCCTTCCCCAAATCGATTGGGGGCACTATGCCAAAGCTCCCATGGCTGCCATCATCAGTCAATTGGCTGACAACTACGTAAAAGCAACGAAGGAAGCCGCCATCAAGAACATATCTGACACAAAACTTCCCCCCATCTATGTGGTATTGACAGGTAAGCCCCAGAGCGAGGCTACACTTGCAGAGTATTACCCGATGATTCTGGAGGCACTTACCTCCGACATCGAGCCCGACAGCAAGGAGGAGCTGCGCACCCCTGTTGACGTCAACGGGTTCAGCGGCATCAAGCTCGATATCAGAGGTGAATCGTTCATTGATCCCGACTATGAATTTGACGACGAGAAGGACACGTATGTTCTGAAGGAGCTGAGTGAAGAGCAAAAAATCCTGTCAGCCGCTATCGATAAGCGAAGCGACGTTTATGTCGTGCTCCGCCAACAGGGCAATGCAATCATCGGCGTCATCGCTGAAAACCCTGACGATATCAAACTGCCCGCCACGGCAGAAGAATCGATTCTCAACACGCCCGGCGTACAGGCAGCCGATGCCAATCTGGACAAATCTCCCGTCATGCTGAGTTACACGGCTCCGGCCATGCTGCAGAATATCGCAGAAATTCAGTACACCCCCCACGTTCAGATAGCTCAGCTGGTTGCTGATACATTCACGGCCATGGCCGCCGCCGCGACCGATGCAGAGAAGGCCACATTCGAAGCCGCTGCCGGTAGCGTCAACATGCTCCTGACCGCAGCTAAGAGCCTGCTTATCCCCACAGGAAATGTACCTGACCTCTGCCAAATCTGGAAAGGCAAGAACAGCATTGAGTTGCAGTATACCGGCAATAGTCAGGGGATTAGCTACGCTCCCGGCAAACTGAGCCTTACCGCTCAGGCAGACAAACCCGACACCATCTTCTATGCAGAGCAAACCTCTGCTACGATTGCCGCCATTCCCACCTGCACCGACATTATCGATGCTGTTGTCAACGCTTACAGTGGGTATTGTGCAAGCATAAAAGATGAATACAAGGTCGGCTTAGAGGAACAGGAGGCCGCCCTCGCCTTCCTCCCTGAGTGCAAAGAACTTTGCAATATCTTCGGCTCCATCGGCAGCGGACTTGGCAATAGCTCTGCCATTGTCATCGACAGCGCCGGCTCCATGCCTGCCATCCTCGGCGGAGCCCCCGGCAATACCACCAAAATCCCCCGCATCAGCTTCTACTCCGGTGTAACCGACCGCACCAAACTGAGTGATGGTTGGCAGAGCCTGCTCAACTTTGCGGCAGGTGTTGCAACCAAGCTCGGCAGCGACCCAACCGTTGTTCAGATGTTGCCCATCGTTCCAACGCCGGTTGGCAATGCCACCTCCTACTCCGTAGCGCTTCCTTGGTTTACGCCCGACATGGTGCCCAATCTCACCGTGAGCGATACCGCACTTGCCGCAGGCTCGTCCTCTGTTTACAATGCAGAGCTCGTTACCTCTGCTACCGGCAATATGGATTTCGCCGGTGCGGTATTCTCGCTGAAGTTTGATCCGCTGGCCAAAACCGTCCGAGGTATCGCCAATGAACTCAATGCAGCCGCAAAAGCCGCTGCCGAGCCTTTACGCTTGGGCGTTGAGGGCGAGGCTGAGGAAGAGGAAATCGAAACCGATGATGAAGAGTACTATTCTGAAGAAGAAGAGGAATTCATCGCTGAAAGCGACGAAGAGCCTTCTCTCCAGGACTCTCACGATGAAATTGAAACTGCGGCTCAGGTTCTCGAAACGATTGCTACTGTGATTGACCGCGTGGACGGCACCATTACCACCACCGGCGACAGTCAGACCATTCGCGTACGTGTAAACCTTAAAAAGAACTAAATAGCGTACTTGAGTACGTTACCAAAAAGCCGCTCCTCCATCTCTGGAGGAGCGGCTTTTCTGTTATCGTATCGGCCATCGATAAAATCAACTGCGGCGCCCGCGGAATATCAGCCCCGCAAGCATCAGCAGACAACAGGCAGCCGAAACAGCAGAGCAAACAGTCAATTGCTCTGCCGTCTTAATCTGAAGTAGCACCTCACTACAAGGGATAACTGAACTGAGGTACACATCCTGAGTCGCACCAGGAGCAACAAAGCCGGCTACTATATCCAATCCGAGCAAAAGCACAGCAAAAACAGTCGGTCGATTGGCATTCATGGAGCCACACAGCAAGTCCGTCAGCAGCAACGCGCAAAGCAGTGCATACAGAAGACGCAGCGAATGCAGCCCATCCATCCACTCGGCAGAAAGGCCTTTATTCAACAGATAAGGCACGGAGCTCTCCTGCATCTGCCACACATGTACACCCCAGTTAGCTGCCAGCACAAGCACCAGAAAAAATGCAGCCTGCCCCAAACCGGGCGTTTGCAGATAGGAAGGCAGCAAGGGCCAGGTGCGTCTGCCATGCCCCGGCAAAGAATAGGTCGGCAGCAGAGCATCGCACAAGCAGATAACCAAGCCCATAGCCACTGAGAACTCCAGTTGTTCCGTCATCAGTTCCGACTCCTCCGGAGCAGCGTAATGAAGAGCTGCTACAAGAACCATCGGTGCCAGAGCCCACAAACGCAGCCCCCACGAGCAATTTTCTGCGGGCGAGGCATAACTACGGCGAGCCAGCTCCAGCAACACCCACAGCACCAAAGCAGCATCGGCCAGACGGCACCAGAGAGAAATACCTGAGACCCCGGCGAGCAATATATCCGCCGGCGAGCGACCGGAATCTAATATAGTCGTAATCTGCGCCATTCCCCAACTGAGAGCTACCGTTGCCATGGCACAAATAACTATCAAGCGGGTAAAAGTGCTCATTTGTGCAAGGCTCATAAAAACAGCACAGAGAAGAGCGCCCACCCCCAACATCAACGCATAAATCACCCATACCTGAGTGAAAGTCACCGGTTGCCATGAGAAAAACGGCACCCCCGGGAACAACGAGCCCGTCAACGAAAAAAGAGAAGCCTCCGTCAGCGGCATATCAGGTGTAGCGACCTGTCTCCACCAGAGAATGAGAGCCCCGATACCACCGACAATCAACAGCTGAACAACTGCCGAGAACCAAGTGCTCCACACAATATGACGCGAGCTCAGCGGTGTCAACATCATGTAATTGGCACTCTTCACCCGGCAATCAGCCAGCACTGCACGACCGGCGCGATGAGGAATAATACACCAAAAAAGGAACACTCCAATCATCGTGAGCGTTGTCCCGCCACCCATGCTTTTGGACTCAGGGAGCTGCGCTATGGCATCATACTGAACCCAAACCGCTACCAGCACAGCAATCAACAGCATCAGCACATACCCGCGAGAGCGCAGGCTGCGACGAAAATCCCGTACCAGAGCGGGCGGCAGATAATCAGAAAAATACTTATTCATCTCTGTTCCTGTAAAATGTTCACAAACGTTTCCTCAAGGTTGCGGCGGCGACAACTTGCCTCCCATATCAGATTCTCTGCACACAAAGCACGCAGAGCTCCGGCTCGAGCCTCATCATCAGGTGCCAGGCAAGTAACCAACACCGAACCGTCCGCTTGGCATACAGCCCCCCGCCAATCTTTACTCATCGCCAGATATGCCAGTAACGGAGCAGAATCCCCCACACAACGCAAACTGTAAAGAGTGCCGGGCTCATCTCCGGCCACCAGTTCCTCTTGGGAGCCACGACGAATAACATGCCCCTTGTCCATGAAAATCATAGAATCACACATCTCTGCCAGTTCAGACAAAATGTGAGAGCTGATAAGCAGCGTTTTTCCCTGTTGTTGCAAGGCTCGAACCAATTGCTTAAACTCAAGTCGAGCCTGAGGGTCCAACCCGGCAGCGGGTTCATCCATCACCAGAAAATCCGGGTTACCAATTAAAGTTCTGGCAAGAGATAAACGCTGCGTTTGCCCCTTGGATAATTTGTTGATATAACGCTTGCTCAGTTCCTCTATACCACAGAAAACCAACACTCGCTTAACCTCAGCCACGCGCTTACTGCCGGTCAGGCCATACGCACGTGCAAAAAAGTCAATATAATCCGAAACCGTTGTATGCTCGACCGGCACAAGCTCATCGGGCATCCAGCCAATGCGGGCTCGAACCTTCTCGGGATATGCCAAGGCATCAATTCCTTCAAACTCAATAGAGCCACTATCCGGCAAATCCAGAGTCGTCAACAGGCGCATGGTCGTAGTTTTCCCCGAACCGTTAGCTCCGATAAGCCCCACGGACTGCCCGGCTTTCAGTTCAAACGAAATTCCATCAACGGCCTTCACCGCACTGAAATGCCGCACAAGGTCCGTCACTTTCAAAATAGGCTCAGACATAATATCGCGCTCATCTTAAAGCAAAACCGCTGTCTGCTCAAGACGAAAGGCAGACAGCGGCGTTTTTTCGCTTATTCGAGATTTTCTATTCGCCCCGCGTAACGTATAGTCACTTACGCCTACGACGGGCAGCCAGGGCTGCGAGCGCCAAAATACTCAGAGTCGTTGTCGCAGGTTCCGGCACATCGAGGTATACCACGCCGGCCGTGGCATCATATACCAGATAAACCTGATTATCAATCATGGAACCGGTAAAATAGTTCTCAGCCATTGTGTAATACACCTTGTTGTCATCAAGCGTATACATTTCATTTGTTCCCCACTTTATACCATCCACCCCCGAGAAAAGCACAATCTGCCCTCTGCTGTGAGGATGAGAAGAATCCGGCATTCCATCAAGCATGATATCAAGATTAATCTTACCTGTCTCAGCGGTTACATCCAGAGTAAGCGTACCACCACACAAGTTAGTATTAGCCATAATAGCTTCATAAGTAGAACCACCTGTCAACGTAAGATTTGCAGCTTCAACAGCACCGGCGGCAATCTGATTGAGAGCAATGGTCTGATCATAGTGGTAATCATATCCGCTTGCACCATCCAAAGCCACATGAGAGTATGAATCGTCGGCCTGATGACGTTCATAACCGTTGAGCACAGCGACAACATCTTCAGGCTTCAGAATAGCCCCCTGCTCAACCTCTCCGAGGTTGTAATGATAATTGATATCACCGCGAGTAACATTTAAAGAAGCCCCTGAATTAATAGTCACAGAGCCGGCAGTAACCGTTGCAGAGGTTGTTGTATCAAACCTGTCATCGCCGCCTACCTGCGGATATGCAGCATTGCCGGTAGAAACAAGTTCCATCCTGCTACCACTTTCCACGATAATATCAGCCCCGTCAGCCGAGAAGTGAGCCCCCTGTCCGGAAACAGAGAGAATACCACTATTGGCAGTAACACCACTCTTTACTCTGTACTCTCGCCCGGAGCCTGAAGATGACGTTACTGTTCCACAGCCCATATAGGCGGCATGACCTTCCACTATAACGGAGCCGGTATAATCGTGCATCTCCGTAAACAGGTCGTGCAAACAATCGCTCACACTACCGTCTTCCTTCGCGTTTGTATCAATATCAGTAATCACTACTGAGCCATTACCGGTAAGCAATCCTGCGTAGGAATGCTTATGTTTAGGATCATCATTATTACAATTACCTTCAGTTGTAGCTATCTCACCACCAAAGAGAAGAACAGAGTTCCATCCATCAAGAGTTGTTTTCTCTGCCCAGTACCCGCTACCTGTCACATGCAGTTCTCGAGCAAGCGAATCAGACGAAGAAATAAGGATGTCTCCATAGATAAGGTTACCCTCATGATTTCCGTCATTATAAGCGGCCAACGTTGTCACCACTTTTCCGGCATTCTGTTCTTCTGCAGTCGGAGCCTTAGCATTGAACCAAACCAAAGAGCCACTACGAGTCTCAAGATTAGCATCCCCTCCCAGAGCAGTAGCCCCCAAACCTTCGCCGGTCTGAACCTCAACAACTCCTCGTGTCACCGTAGTTCCCAGCGTATAGGTATTACTGCAAGCCAGCACAGTTGTACCGCCCCCGCTATGCAACACATTACCATCACCACTGAGACTGCCGGATATTACATACCTGACCCCTTCTGCAATATCAGAAATAAGAGCAGCTGTCTCACCGTCAGTAAAGGTATCGCTCGCCTCCTCCAGAGACCAGCGAACATCACCCATACCAGTCAGTACTAAGCTTTCTTTCAGCTCATGCACTTCATTCACGATACCGGCATTCATCTTCACTTCACCCGTTGCAGCGTAATGCTCTACATCCATACCACCATCCGTATACGTCCCATCGTATGAAAGCATAAGGGACGTTCCGGCAGACATTGTTAAACGAGAGCTTTCCTCTCCGGAAGCTGCAGCGGCAAGAGAATTCAGATCTGTCCATCCTCTCAAACGCAGAGTTCCCCCCAGCACCTCTGTAGTTCCGCTATAGGCGGTTTCCTGATCCAGCACCAAGGTACCGGCACCTTCTTTAACGAGAGAGCTGCTCACGCCATTAAGATCGAGCAACAAACCACTCCACGTAGCTTCATTGAAACCGGCAGTTCCCAAGCCAAGAACTGTTGCTTCAATCTCACCACTCTTAACCAGCTCCCAATCCGAGGCCGAAATCAATAGCATTTTATTACGGTCTATCTCATCACCGGCCTTGTATTGCGTTCCATCCAGATAAATACCATCCACTCCGGTAATAGCGCTGAGGTTATGGGTATCAATACGCACATAATCCACACCGCCCAGAGAGATATAGCCAACATGTTCACCCTGATTATTTGTATTAGTGGAGTTCGAGCCATCGGCCTGGTCTATCAGGAAGGAATACTTTCCATCAACCTGGTGATTAAGCGCAGTACCGTTGGGAGCAGCCTCCACACCAATTATCATATTGTGAGCATCCGGCTGCATATTATCCGGCAACTGAGGATTAAGGTAATAAGCACCCGGGTTGGCAATACAGACACCATCACTCAAGTATATGCGACCTTCATGCATGTTTCCGGCAGCATCCTTATAACTGGTCCAGTACACATCACCCGAACCAAAAACGCCTACATCAACCCGGGTCATACCGGCCGAGAATGAATCAGGCGCGGTCTTGCCAAACGATGAGGTTCCTATTGCATACAGAATACCACCGGACACATAGGTACCACCCAACTTACCTTCCGTCATGAATGAGCCATAGGTACTCTCCGAGCCGGAGAAATACTCTACACCATCACCGGATTTGGAAACCGAAGAATCGCTGTCACCAATAATAGTACCGCTGTACACAGCATAAGCATAACCATTTTCATTCCAGTATGCCTGTGTTTCATCCAGATACTCAGAGTAATACTGATCTCGGTTCACGATAATCTCAATACCATTGAGACCGAAATCACCAAGATAAGTCTCCCCCTGACCGGAAAGAGAGGCAAACTTGAAAGACTGCAAACCGCTCCCCAAAGCAACACTAAGGTTATCAGAACCGTTATTGAGGTCAGTATGCAATAATCCCACTTCACTAAGCACGATGTCACTGGTCTTAGCAATAGTTACATGGCGAGCATCATTGGCCGAGTTCAAGTCGTAGCGTTCCCAATCCTGCAGACGGTGATCCGGAGTATTAACCGCACGCAAAGTACCTTCATCCACATACAAGGTACCACCCACTTCATCGGGTACCGTTGTATTCACCATGACGAAAGAACCTCCACCTGTAATACTAAGCGTATGATTATTGAGCTTAAGAGTAGTCTGATTGTAGTCACCAAGATAATCACTTTCAACATAGGCACCCCCAGACAACTTATTATCATACACATTATCAGCACCATACATATATATAGGCGAAGCGCCGGCAGCAATACCAAAAGAAGTATTACCTGTCACTTCAATGTATGGGAACTGGAAGAAAGACCCTGTATTCTTATCGTACTCAGATATCCCCTTGTACAGCGCCCCCAAGCCATCAGTACCATGTCCGGCAATAAAAAGATCTACCAACATGTTACCACCGGCAGACTCCCGCTGCCAATCTGAAATATCAAGGCTTGTACCATTCGCCACGATAATATCGGAACGTCCATTCTGTGACGGATTATAGTACGAGCTCCAACTCTTACTTACATTCAAACGGTTAGCAGCAGTCATCCCCGAAGTAAGAGCAGAGAACCCGGAGTCGGCATTCCAAGCGGTAAGATAATCCGTTGAAACTTTCAGACGAGCACCATTCTCAAGCGAGATATTGCGACGGGGAATATAAATGGAACGCCCCTGCTCAGAATCCTTCTCGTCAAACGGAGCCTGCAAGATACCGTAATAGTTATTCTGGCACACCTCCGGACGCAGCAATTCAATAACGCCGGCACCGCTAACCACCACATCGGAATATACATTGAAACGACTAGCCTGAAGAGTCATCCTTGCCCCATCGGCCATCTCAATGCGGTCAAATCCACGAATCTCCACACTCGTAAATTTACCCACAAAAGGCTGACATCCTTGTACATCCGATACACTATTTTGATCCCAATAACAATAACCGTTTACCGCTTGAATCCAGGCATAGCATGCCTCCTTGTTCAGGTTGACATACTCCTCACCATCAGTCAAATGCAATGAACTTACACCATCTACATAAGCAGCTCCACCATCAATAACTGCTAAGTTCGATGAAAAATCAAAATCACTACTCAGGTAAATATCAGCATTGCCCAACACCTTGGTTGCCTCGCCGCTACCACCATTCTCCCAAGTTGAACCTGTTGCGTAAATACCACCCCAATGAGCTACCATATCAGTAGAAGCGTGATAAAGCGATTCCATCGCATTCTTTGCCGCACTAACCGAGGCAAAATCAAACTGTCCGGTCTGCCCCTGCGGAGTACTGTAAGTCTTACCGGCAAAGTATGTATTAATAATACCGCTGTTAAGCTGCATGTGGACATTACCGTTCAATTCAGCACTACGAGAGCCACCATAGATATTCATATAGCCACCGGCATTAATGCTCAAGTACGCATTACCAGACTGTCGCAGTCCCCAGCTACCACCATATACTTCTACATTCGTACGATTTCCTGCACCATCAATTTGCAGATGAGTATGCCCGATAATAGTTGAACCCGGAGTTGACACAATATTACCGTCCCCATCACTACGCATCATACCTCCTATCTTGGTGAAGTAATCAGACCCCTTGTCGAGCAACCAATAATTCTGCCGGCCATTATACTCGCCCCATGATAACCCACCCGCAAGGTATAAATCACAGCTCGTACTACCACCACCTTCTATCATCACCACGGTAGTATGAGAGGCACGCGCATCCTCGGTAGTTACAGGCACAATATTGGAATAAGCGTAATCACCGTTGGAGAAATTGTTGGCATGTGCGCTCTGATTACCGGTAAAAGTTTTGACAAATACAGGCGAAGAATCAATCTCCCAACCGTCATCCCAGCTAATCGGGCGAATACCATTGAAGGTAATAACAGCCTGTCCGGGAGTTGAGGTATTCACACTTACCATACCGGTGCCAAGCATGGACAGATTTATGTTGTAATAGCTGAATCGCTCCAGCCCCAGACTATTCCAACCTTCCACGTTTCCTCCATCAATGAAAGTGTAGGTATAGGATGTACCGGAGGTCGAAGAAGGAGCCAATCGAGTGTAATCAATAACTGTACCGGCAGCAAGAGTTACCGTACCGTTATTAACCAACTTATCTCGGAAGGTGATTCTGGCCCCACCAAGCGTGTAGTGAGCCCCGGCTGCTACATTGGTAATCCCATTCGTGTCGGTACTCAGTCCGGTATCCGCACCAATCCCGCCGTTTATAATTGAGCCGGTTCCCCTCAACTCAACAGCCTCAACAGAAAAACCGGTCAGACATACATCACTCAGGGCGCTGATATTCTGATTGCTGATTGTATTGCCCCCCAAAATAGCATCATTCGTCATTTTTACACCGGAAATCGCAGCAGCTTCACGCCCCTCATGAGCCGTCACCTCAGCCCCTGTAGACGATATCAACTGAGAACCGGCCTCTACAACAAACGAGGCATCACCAATCATGCCCACCTGCACCATCTTATCACCGTTGTAGTAAATCGTACTATCATCGGCCAGAGTCAATTTACCGACTGAAACAGAAAGCCAGCCCATGGGATTGTCCTGAGTACCACCTTTTACATTACAGAGCACAACCTCGGAGCCATTCCCCATGTTACCGGCGCCGTCTCCTTCAGCGGTGTCTCGCATGTGCAGTTCCGTTCCGCCGGCGATATCAACAGCACCCTCGCGCCCACTTCCCACGAAGGTATAGCTCGTGCTATCACTCCCATCGGCCAACATGCCTACATTCTGAATGTATATGCCATTCGCGGTTACTGCTTCATCCAGATGAACAACGGAGTTTTTTACCCCTTCTTGATTGAAGAAAAGGGCATAATTGTAATCACTCGCATCATAATTTTGCTGACTATTCCACGAAGCGGAAGACCAATTACCCTCACTCCCACCATGCCATATATTACCAAAACGGGTTTCAACGTAATATACATAACCTCCATCAACCTGTACAGAACCGGTTACATAGTGTCCTTTTTCAAATGCAACATACTCACCCAGAGAATTCAGCATGTAAAAATCCACCGTCCCCAGGTCGGAGTTTTCACTCAGCACGTCGTTACCGGAGGCGAAGATATTGTACACCCCCATGGTGCGTAGTTCATTGTTAAAAATAACATTAAGCTTGCCGGAACCTTCAAAAGAAACGCTTTCAGCCTCAAGCGCAGCAGCCGTTCCACCAGCAACCAGCGATGAGCCCAAATCTTCAATAGCCAAAGTGGCGCCCTCACCCATTATCAGGCTTCGGAGCAACACAGGGTATTCCGCCCCGGTATTGAGATAGAGATTTGCCCCCGTAGACATGTGCAATTCAGACGCATTCTTAAAAGCATTCGTGTGATTCAAAGAAAGAGAGCTACCGCGCCCCACAAATACAGCTCCGGTAAAAGAATCATTCTCTCCGGAAATTTCTACCATGCCAGAGCCGGACATCGTAATACAACCGGCACCGCTCAAATTACCACTTAAAACAAGACGATCACGAACAGTTCCGTCAGTATGAACGCTGGAATTAGCAAAAATAACATTCTCTTCAACATTGATATCAGCTGAAATAAAGTTCTCCATACCGGAGTAAATCAACTGTACAACATTGTCGGCATTATTCCCGATGTTATTCTCCCGAGTCTGATAATCTATCATGAGCTGAAGCCCATCAGTCAAATCATCGGCAGAGCCCACACCTTTAATGAAACCGGAGTTCATATAAACGGTGTTTCCTGTTGCCAGCATCTGACTAGTTGTTCCGATATCAAGCTGACCATCCACCTCGAACGTATCAGAACCACGAGCCATAATATTATTACTCCCGCTCCCCAAAACAACAGTAGCACCACGACCAATCGTCAGATTTCCATGAACAGCCTCTGACGCATCAGATATGAAAAATTGACCACCATCGAGTATCAAATCACGCATTCCACGAATAGAAGTAACGTCAAACTCTCGGGCGTTACCGCTGATAGTCAGGCTATGAAACTCTCCATCAATGAGAGCCCACTTGGTGCGCATGTTGCTCCCCACCTGAATATAGGCATTATTATCCGACACATTGAGGGTATAACCTTCACCGCCCTCGACTTTACCGGTTTTCTCATTGTACCAGCCATTATCAAACAAATAGCCATCCCCGTTATTAAGGATGAGAGAGCCATTTCCCAAATTAATGCTATCGATAACAAGTACTCCAAGACTCCGTTCCAGACCTTCTTTACCGGCTACGTCGTGCGTCATGTCACCATTCATGAACATTCCCGGAGCCAATGTCACCACAGCATTACCATCAATGTTGAGAGATTTGGCATGAAGGAATGAGTGAATATTGAGCGAAGTATCCGAAATCTCCTGCACCGTGCCATCCACTCCTGTACCATCTACATTGATTACAGTCTCACCATTACCCAACACGCCATAACCGGAATTCGCCCCCTCATTCACAGTAATGGTATAATTAGCTCCGGGAGCTACGGTTATTACCTCAGCACCACTCACTTCCGACGTCGTGGTGGTTATAGACACGGTACCATCAGACGTCTCCAAGAGGACTTCACTTCCACTTGGCCAACTCTCCGTATGAGCAGACTTTGTTACCGTATCTGCTGCCAGAGTGTACGACAGCGAAGTGGAGGCCGCAACCATGGCTGCCATTAGTGCCATTCTTAACGTAACCGGAAGATGTAATTTCATACCTAACTATATGAGGAAGCGATAATAACAGAACGGCTTTCAGTATATCAAATATTTACACCAAGTCAAACCGTTAATCCGACATCAGTTTACAAAGCTTTAATAATTCATTTTTCCTATATAATTAATAACAATTACAAAATCATATCTCTTATGAAAAAAAATCACACTGAACAACAATCCGCTTAAGCGCACCATTATATTCATACATACATTTGAATCAAAATTTAACTTCGTATAAGCAACTCACGCTCACTCCGACCATCAGAACACATCTTTATCTTCTAATCGGGACGACTGTCACAGTATGCGCTTGAGATAAAGTCCAAACAAAGCTATACTCATAGCTGACCATGAAACGCCTCCTCCCCATCCTTACCACCACCCTGCTGGTACTGAGCGCATGCACAAAACTCTACCAGCCCACGGGGGATGGCAGCATACCCGACACCGGAGCTACGGAGGTCGAGCTGCGAAGCCATGTCACGGCGCTGGCCGGGGATATCGGAGAGCGTAACCACTACCACCAGAAAGCGTATGAGCAAGCAGCGGCCTACATAACCGAAGAGTTTAAAAAGATGGGTTATACCGTTAACCGCCAGAGCTATACCATCCCCTCCGAAGAGGAGTACAAATCAGCGGCCGGTAAGCAAGCCGTCAACATTGAAGTTCGTAAACCGGGCAGCGATCCGGAAGCTCCGTGGCTGGTGCTGGGTGCACACTACGACACCCGCGTAGGCATGGAAAAGTGGAATGTGCATGGGCCAGTCATCGAAGGCAAAACCGGCACCCCCGGAGCCAATGATAATGCCTCCGGTATAGCAGCCCTGCTCTCGCTCGCAAAAAAACTCAAAGACGTCCCCACCAAGAACGGCATTATCTTTGTAGCCTACGCTAACGAAGAAGCCCCATTCTTTCAGACGGATGAGATGGGCTCCCGCGTACATGCCCGACAGCTGGTGAAAGAATTGGGCAATGCCGACAAAGTTATGGGCATGATGTCGCTTGAAACGCTGGGGGTATATTCCCCCCGCGTCAACAAAAAACGACGTAGTGCTGTAGCCGGTTCATTGGTGGGATTACATGACCGCTGCGATTATATTGCCTTCATGAGCACGAACCGCTTCATGCGGTTCAAAGGAGGTCGCAGTTTCTCACGCCGTTGTGCCGAGACGTTCGCCTCCGTAAGTCGCTTCCCCGTCCGCGCTCTCGCTTTCAGTTATCTTACACGCGGCATAGCTTGGTCGGATGATTGGTCGTACATGAAGGAAGGCATTCCCTCTTTCGCTATTACAGATACCGCCTACATGCGCTGTGATGATTACCACGAGACGAGCGACACGCCCGAAAAACTCGATTACCGCGAGTTTGCAGAAGTCGTCATCGGCATAGAGGGCATGGTCAAGAAACTCTGCAATCCCTGAACAACGTCAACCACCACCGCTCGTGCCCACACTTAAACAGCTTACCGTAGAGGCTCTCAGCAACCTCCCCATGCAGGGAATTACCAGCGTGGGAATCGATGCTGAGGCGCGAGCCATTCTGCGGGAATGGATGTTGACCGCACGCAACGGAGGCAAAGCAGTTCAACATTCCACCCCGAAGGAGCCGCAGGCGGCTGCAGCAACCGCCACACCCACTCATGCAGATGTTCCTCAGACGGTAGAAGAAAAGCTGGCATGGCTGCGCGAAAAAGCACAGGGCTGGAAGGCAGCCAGAGCGCTCGGCACCCTGCGAGACAGCATGGTATTTGCCACGGGCTCACCCCATGCACAGCTCATGCTGGTAGGGGAAGCCCCCGGCTATGAAGAAGAACTGCAGCAAGAGCCATTCGTTGGCCCGGCCGGCCAAAAACTCACGCAAATTCTTGCCGCCATGGGGCTGCAACGCGCACAGGTGTATATATCCAACATCTGCAAATTCCGTCCCTCCATGGGGCCTCAGCAACATACTGCTAACCGCGCCCCGAGTGATGAGGAAATCGCCGCATGTCTGCCCATCATTCAGGCTGAGATTCGAGCCATCCGCCCGACCTGTATCATTTGTCTGGGCGGCACCGCAGCCAGAGGGCTGCTGGGGCACGCGGCCAGCGTAGCCAGCCAGCGCGGCAAATGGTTCGAGACTCAAGGCATTCCCACGCGCGTAACTTATCACCCTAGTTACCTACTGCGCAACGACACCATCTCCGCTCGCCGAGCCGTATGGGAAGATATGCTCGCAGTCATGCACAAACTCGGCATGACCATAACTGAAAAACAACAGAATTATTTCCGGTGAACGCACTCCACACACTTCTTATCGCTGTAGCCCTGCTCCTGTGCAGCTGCGTGAACAACACCCCGCAGATTGCAGCCAAGGCAGCAAGCGGCGACCCCGCAGCCGGCTATGAATATGGGCGCCGCCTTCTGACCGGGCGCCACGTCAGTCAAAATCAGGAGCTCGCCGTCAAATGGTTTCTTTCTGCGGCAGATAAAGGCAGCATACGCGCAGCCGCGGCACTCGGCGCTTGCTACACTCACGGCCTCGGCACCAAACCCGATGTTCGCTTGGCTCGCTACTGGTACGGCATAGCAGCCGATGCCGGACACCCCTACGCAGAACTGGCTCTGGCGGCTCACTACATGCAGAAGCAACCCACCAATCCCCGACTGGCCGTGCAGTACATACGCTACGCAGCCATGCAGGGCTCGCCCGATGCGGCTTTTCTGATGTCACTCTGTTTTGCCGAAGGGTACGGAGTACCGACTCACCCGCGTCTGGCTATGGGCTGGCTCGTCAATGCCGCCGAACTCGGCCACGAAACGGCCCTCACCATACTCAAAGATGTCCAAGAAGCAAGTGCCGGCACCCCAAATTCTGCAAAAAAGGAATAAAAAACAAACTTTTTAAAGAAAATTGCTTGACTTCCCTAAAAACACCTGCTAAAATCGCGGCGCACCCGCTGGGTGCCACAAGTAAAAAAATCGCGGGATGGAGCAGTCTGGTAGCTCGTCAGGCTCATAACCTGAAGGCCGTAGGTTCAAATCCTACTCCCGCAACTCAAAAACCTCAGTTCTACAGAACTGAGGTTTTTCGTTTACACAAACAGCAATCAAAAAAACTTACGACTCTTTCACCCGATATCGGTTCACGAGCATGTCACCGTATTCCTTCAGGCTCATACGATCAGCATAGCAGAGTCTGTATTCATCTATTTCCCAAGGCATGAACCGGCGCCGAGCAGGCCATTCACATTGCAAAACTTCGTAGCTGAGGTAATCTGAAAGACAGGCACGCTGCTCGTCGTTCAACTCAAGTGCCCGGCCTCGCCTAAAATCCCACAAAGAGTCATCAATCTTACTTCCGCCCGGGAAAAATCCATTGAAAGGCAGGCCTCGCAACTCACCGCATAAGAAAGCCGGAATCAGAAAGCGGTAGGCGTGCGCCCCTGCATAGCTCAAGGAACACTCGCAGGCCAGTAACATGGAATCCGGTATATCACGCCAATCATCGCGCTCCTCCAGCGGCGCAAGCAAGGCTTGAGCCGCCGGGCTCATGTACTCATCTTCAGCCTCGCCGCCCAGTAATACTCGCACTTCCCTATAACAGGTCACCCCCTCAAAGGCCTTTTGAGTACGCTCAATCAAACGCTGCGCTGCGGCCGAAATCTCATGCGGAGCCTCTGCCGCCAACTCCTTTTCCCATTGCTTACGGCGTTCCTCAACCTCGTGCAGGAAATCCTGAGCTTCCTGGAGAGCCGCGCGGTCAAAATTACCCAACAAGGGATGTAGCTCATCTTTACTCTTCATCACAGATGAACTATAGCATATTCAATGACTGATGAGCAAGGATAAAAGAATACTTTACAAGCGGGTAAAAGGTTTGCTAAAATATCGCCATGCGCTATGGGTGGTTTGCCATTTTATTATCACTACTTCTTCTGCCGACGGCCGGTGCCGCTGAGCTGAAGCGGCACAGCGCCACCTCACGTACCCACCCTGCCCCAGTAGTCAACTTCAACACCTATGTGCTGCAAAGTATACGCGAAATGCCGACAGGTGGTGGCTATGCAGCAACCCCGGAAGATGTCGCCCGTGCAGCCGAGGAAGCCGTCGTCTGGAGCAATCAGGAACAACGGCTGAAACTTTCTCCGCAAAAAGCGGCACCTACTTTCTGTTCTGCTGCGGTATATATGGTATTGCTACGCAGCCTGCAACGCTGGGAATCGCACGCGGCTCAACGCTTATCGCCAACAGCGTGGGAACTTCTGGATATGAAATCCAATCAACCCGATGGCACCGGTGTATGGGGGCGGGTCAATGCCAACGGACCGGGATTGGCAAAATTGGTTCATGACTTAGGGGCCGGCATCAATTTCCGCGACATCCGGCAAGCTCAACAAGGTGATTTCCTCAAAATTTTCTGGTCAGATGACATCGGTGCGGCAGAACGAGGCCACTTAGTGGTTTACCTCGGCCTTGAAAAGAAAAACGGAGCCATCTGCCTGAAGTACTGGTCAGCTAACAAACCGGGAGGTTATGGAGTAAAGAGTGCACCGCTCTCCCGCATGCATAACCTCATCTTTACCCGGATTATCGCGCCGCAACAGTTTGGCAGGGCTGCAGGTTTACCGCCCCATGACCGATGGCTTGAGGCCATGCAACAGCGAACTTTCACGTTCAGCGAAGTACAGCAACGCTGCGGCATTCGCTGACGTACAAGCAAGGCCTTATATCAGCCGCCAATTTCACGCGGCGAGGCCACGTTTTCCGCTTGACAACTCACACCGAAATGCTATGATAGCGGCATGGAACAAGAATACCCTCAGCCGATTCAACTGACGCAGGAGCAGTATGCCACTCTTGCCAAAGCTTACATTAATAAAGTTTACACTTGGATGGCCGTTTCTATGCTCGTGACGGCCGGCATGGCTATTTACGCCATGGGCTCTGATAAAATGCTCACATGGAGCTTCAACAACATGTTGTGGCTTGCTCTGGGCACTTTGGGCATCATCCTGATTATGGCCTTTTTCCGCAACGCCCTCACAGCGGGTGCGCTGACAGTACTTTTCATCACCTTCTCTGCGCTGGAGGGGGTGCTGCTTGGACCCGTTTTGAGTGTATACACCACGCAATCTCTGGGGCTTACCTTTGCCTGTACGGCAGGCATGTTCGGAGCCATGGCTCTGTACGGAGCCGTTACCAAGCGTAACCTCAGCGGCATGGGCCGCACGCTGATGATGCTTCTTTTCGGCCTCATCATCGCCGGTATAGCCAATATCTTCTTCGGCAGCAACACGGCAGACCTCATCATCTCCGGTGCCGGCGTCATCATCTTTGCCCTTTACACGGCTTACGATACCCAGCGACTTCTGGCTGAAGGCGCCTGGCTTACCGATGAAGACCAGCGTACCAAAGGTGCCATCATGGGAGCCGTAAACCTTTACCTGAACTTCCTCAACCTCTTCCTCTACCTGCTGCGCTTCCTCGGCGACCGAGAGTAAAACGCCATGGAAACTCTGCAGAAAATCACAGCTATGGCCGAGAGGGTGACTCAATCCATCCTCCGGCCGCTCGGTTACACCTTTGAACTAACCGCCACCCCGACAGAGGGTGAGGAGAATGGCGTAACGCTCATGATTTCCAGTCCCGACGCCCGCTATATCATTGGCGATGAGGGCGACAAGCTGGATGATTTGCAATACCTCGTCAATCGTCTGGTTCAGGCGGAGTGGGAGGAAGCGCCGCGCATCCGTATAGACTGCGACCACTACCGCGAGCGAGCGGAGGCTAAATTACTGCGCCGCGCTCGCTCCCGCGCTGAGCGAGTGTTGCAATCCGGCCGCCCGTTGCAGATGGAACGTCTTAACGCTTACCAACGCCGCTTGGTTCACAATGAGCTTTCCAAGATGGAGGGCATCCGTACCGTATCTGAAGATTCGGACTCGCGCTTTAAGCGCATCACCATTTGCCGAGCCTGATGTTATCCATGCTCCGCCACCTCAGAACAATTCTTCTGCTCGCAGCCGCCGCGTTTACCCCGCATGCGGCTGCTGAGCTTTATACCGTTTATCTGGCAGAAGGTACAGACAATCCGGATTTACGCAAACAAGTGCAGAAGCTCCTGCCCGGCACAGCCGAGGCCCCGGCAGAATGCCGCTACGTTGAGTTGAAGAGCACTTGTGCACAACCCGCCGATGCTGAGGCACAAGCAGCAGCTATCGAAGCAGGAGTAACCCACTTACCCTGCCTGGTAGTGGCCGATGCCGAGGGAGCATACGCCACGCTGTTACTGCGTGGGCTCAAGCGTAAAGACATTGAGGAAACAGCCGCTCTGGCAGTTGCCCCAAATCGCGAGCAACTGGCAGAAAAGAGGAGCTATGATGCACGACTTTACCTGCTTTTTGCCCGTTGCCAGTTTGAAAAAGCCGAAGAAGAGCTCGCTGAACTGGTACAGGAATGCCGAAGCCTGATGGAACATGAGCACTGCACCGATGAACAGCAACAGCTGCTGGGCTTGCGCTGCCTCTATCCCCTGCTCATGCAGCAATACACTAACGCTTATAAAGGAGCGCATACGCCGGCCTCTGAAGCAAAGCTGCTTGAGGCCATCGCAGCCCTTGAAGCCGCTCGCGACCTCGCCCCGAATACAGCTCTCGGCAAGCGGGCTCACGATGAACGCCATCGCCTGCGCATGGCACGCCGCGAAGCCCGCAAATATGAATAAACGCTGCCTTTTATCGCTGATTCTGCTCGTCTGCAGCCTGATGACGGCGTGCAATTACTATCATGTTATCAGCTACTCACGCCCTGAATTGCAATGGAAAGATAAGCCCCATTGCATTGTGCGAGATGCCGCCACCTGGCCCATCGACAAAACCTGTTGGCAATGGCACCCAACACCGGAAAATACTGCTGCACTTAACAAGTGGTGGGCGGCTACGGAAGACTTCGGCACAATGGATTTCTGGCCCAGAGCAACCAGGGGCATCATTTTCGCCCTGCACCCACGTCTGTTCGTCGTCTTTAACGAAATCAATACCATATTCTGCTATAACCGCCCGGGATACGACTGGACCAGAGTCTATTCCCGCCGAGCCACGGAAGCCGACCGTACCTTCTGCGCTCACCTGCAACATATCATCAACAGCCGGCAGCCTATGCCGGCTGAGGCAGCAGCAGCATACACCGAGCGCTGTATCCCCCCTTTCCCACGCACAGCCCGGACAGCATACATCCCATGAGTACAAGTGCCCGCATTGAGTACCCTTTCGGTAGCATCGAATGGCAGCTCGGCAGAGCTACCATTTGCCATTGCGAAACAGGTAGCATGACCTGTGATTTCCTGACCGATTATCAGGCACGGGTGGGGTACCCGCAGCAACATCTTTCGGGTGAATATGCACTTCAACTCCTTTTTGCGGACGGAAGTATGGGCTTTGCGCCGCAATTAATCAGCAGCAGGCAGGAAGATGGCATATTGGAGCTTACGCTCATTGACAGCCGACATCCCGACATCGAACTGACGTTGCGCCTGCAATTACACAAGGAAGGCGTTTTCACTCAACAAGTCAGTCTGCATAACGGCACTCATGGCTCACTCCAATTACTGAGAGGCTACTCCGCATGCGCAAGTCTGCAAGCGCAGAGCTACCACGTTACCACGTTCAGGGGAGTATGGGCCGGTGAGCACACCTTACAAGAGGAAGAGGTAAAGCGCGGCAACACCCTCTGCGCCCGTGCCTCCACCGGCATTAAGGCCGCACAGGAAGGCACTCCCGGGGTCATTATTTCCCCCCATGCGCCTGTGCAGGAAGAATACGGGCATTGCTTACTGGCCGCACTTGCATGGAGTGGCAACTACGCCATTGAATTCACCCACAATGCTCAGGGTATGGGATTTCTCGGGCTGGGGCATGACTTTGCACAGTCGCCCTACACCCTGGCCGCCGGACAAACGCTGCAACTTCCGCGAGCCATCCTCCTTAACAGCCAACAAGGCAAAGGAGAAGCCTCACGCCGCCTGCACCGCTACCTGCGCCGCTGCGTCATTCCCCGAGGGGAAGAGACAAGAGCCTGCCTGCTCAACAGCTGGGAAGGTGTGCATTTCGACGTCCACGAACCTACACTACATGCCATGATGCAGAAAACCGCCGCACTGGGCATCGAGATGTTTGTTCTGGATGATGGCTGGTTTGGTCGCAGGCGTGACGACACATCCTCCCTTGGCGACTGGGTAGCCGCCCCGGATAAACTGCCGAATGGGCTGTCAGCTCTCACCGACTATGCTCATCATCAAGGTCTGAAGTTCGGGCTCTGGGTTGAGCCGGAAATGATATGCCCTGACAGCGAGCTTTACCGGGCGCACCCCGATTGGGCGCTGCACATGCCCGGTATTGAGCCGACTACACAGCGGCATCAATTGGTTCTTAATCTGGCCATGCCCGAAGTGGAAGACTTCGTGTTGCATACCATCCATCAATTGCTGAGCAGTACCCCGGGTATCAGTTATGTAAAGTGGGACTGTAATCGCATGATGACAGATACCCCGCACCCCAACATTTATTTTGATTACATCGCGGCTTACTACCGCATCATGCATGAGTTGCGACAGCAACACCCTCACGTTATCTTCCAATGTTGTTCAGCAGGTGGCGGGCGCATGGATTTAGGCGCAGCCGCTTATCACGAAGAGTTCTGGCTGAGCGACAACACCGATGCACATGACCGCCTGCGCATGCAATGGAGCGCGAGCCACTTCTTCCCGGCCAATGCCATAGGGGCACACGTCACGGCAAGCCCGAATCTTTATACGGGACGCCTCACTTCACTCAAATTCCGATTTGATGTAGCGCTGGCCGGGCGCACCGGTTTTGAGCTCGACCCACGCCGTCTCAACGAGGCAGAAGAAGATGAAATTCGCAAACGTCTGCAGCTGGTCAAAGAACTGCGCCCGCTGGTACAGTTAGGTGAGCTCTATCGATTGGTGAGCCCGTATGAGGGGCCGGATTGTGCGCTACTCTATACGGACGGAGACAAAGCATTACTGCTGGCCTATACAACAGAACACGCCTTCACCAACCAGCATACTCATATCCGCCTGCAAGGACTGCGCCCGGATGTCAGTTACCGCCTTGATGAGCAAATGCCTGACACGCCTCGCCCCTTGTGCCCACAAGACGGTTGCGTCGTCAACGGGGCAGAACTCATGAGCCGCGGACTTCCCATTTGCTGGAATCGACCACTCCAATCCGTCTGCCTGCTCTTAACTCCGCACGCAATAAACATATAACAAACATCAATTTTTCAACAAAATCCGGCAATCGGGTTATCATCAATCAGACGATATGAACATAGCCACCTCCATCAATGAACTCATTGGCTCCACACCGCTGCTGGAACCGATTAACTACAACCGCCGCCATGGGCTGAAAGCAAGGCTGCTTGTTAAGCTCGAATACCTCAACCCGACAGGCTCAGTAAAAGACCGTGCGGCTCGCGCCATTATTGAGGATGCCGAAGCAAGCGGGCGTCTGCAGAAAGGAGGTACCATCATTGAACCGACCAGCGGCAATACCGGTATTGGGCTGGCTGCTCTGGCAGCTGCCCGAGGCTACCGCGCCATCATGGTTATGCCGGAAAGCATGAGCCGGGAGCGCCGCAACATTTTGCGAGCATACGGGGCAGAAATTGTTCTTACCCCGGCCGCCGAAGGCATGGCCGGGTCTCTTCGCAAAGCGGAAGAATTGCATGCAACACTCCCCGGGTCCATCATTGCCGGCCAGTTCGAAAATCCCGCCAACGCAGCGGCACACTACCACTCCACCGGCCCCGAAATCTGGTCTGACACCAAAGGACAGGTAGATGCCCTCGTAGCCGGTATTGGCACCGGCGGTACCATTACCGGTACCGGCAAGTACCTGAAAGAGAAAAAGCACAGCCTGAAAGTCATTGGAGTGGAGCCCGCAGCCTCGCCCCTGCTCAGCGGAGGACAAGCCGGCCCGCACGCCATTCAGGGAATAGGGGCAAACTTCATTCCGCCGGTACTGGATACCGAAATATGCGATGAAATCATCACAGTCGACAACGAGGCACCCTTTCGCACCGCCGGCGAACTGGCCCGGACCGATGGCATATTAACGGGCATCTCCTCCGGCGCAGCGCTGTATGCCGCCACGGAACTGGCCAAACGCTGCGACATGGAAGGCAAAACCATTGTTGTCATCCTTCCCGATAGTGCTGATCGTTATTACTCCACACCGCTCTTCAACTGATGAATACCGCCAATTATCATCTTTATCTGGTGACAGATGAAATAGAACGATGCCGCTACAGCCTGACGGAAACCGTGCGACAGGCCGTTGAAGGCGGTGTTACCATCGTCCAATACCGTAGTGAACGCCTCAGTCACGAAGAACAGCGCGAACAGGTACTCCCCCTGCAAACGTACCTGCGCAGCGTGGGCGTACCCCTTATCATCAATGATAACGTGCAACTTGCCGTAGAGATTGATGCCGACGGCATTCATATTGGTCAGGACGACATGCCCGTCCCCCAGGCAAGAGAACTTATCGGCCCGCATAAAATCCTGGGCCTCACCGTTACAACGCCCGAACAAATGGCTGCGGTGGATACCACGTTGGTGGACTACGTAGGCTGCGGCCCCGTTTTTCCCACCATCACCAAAGACGATGCCCCACCTCCCATGGGAGTGGAAGGATGGGCTAAGCTTGCTCGCCTGAGTTCCCTGCCGGTTGTAGCAATAGGAGGCTTAAACAAAGAACGTACGGCAGCCATACGTGCAACCGGTCTGGCGGCCGGCGTTGCCGTTGTATCTGCCATCTGCGCCGCTGTAAATCCCACACAAGCTGCCCGAGAGCTCACATGATGAACCATCCGCAAAATATTGCCGCTGAGGTACTGGCCGAGTTACGCCGCAATCGTCCCCTCATCCTCTGCCTGACCAACAATGTGGTACAGGACATTACCGCTAACATGCTGCTGGCTACGGGCGGAGTGCCGGTTATGCTCACGCATAGCGATGAAATTCACGACCTGCTGCACAGTTGTGCCAACGGCATGCTGGTCAATGTAGGCACCCTTTCCGAAGCACAGGCACAGACAATGTTGCACGCGGTAAAGGAGGCTGCACGCGCCCGCATTCCCTGGGTACTCGACCCCGTGGCGATTGGCTTGTTACAATACCGCACCCGGGTATGCGGGGAATTACTGCAAACGCCCCCGGGCATGATTCGGGGTAACGCCTCTGAAATCATCGCGCTTGCCGGTGCAGAAGGGGCGCTCTGCCGTGGCGTAGAAAGCGGGGCGGATAGTAAAGCCGCAATATCGGCAGCGCAAGCACTAGCCCGCACCACCGGAGCAGCTGTACTGGTTACCGGAGAAACGGATTATGCAACAGACGGTCACACCATTATAGCCTGCTACAACGGCCACGAAATCATGACGCGTGTAACCGGTGTGGGGTGTGCTATGGGAGCTCTGGCCGCAGCCTGTCTGAGCATAGCACCCACACCGCTGAAGGCCGCTATAGCAACCGCAGCCATATTGGGTATTGCCGGAGAACGGGCGGCAGCACGGGCCCCGCGTCCCGGTAGTTTTGCGGCTGCACTCCTCGATGAACTGGACGCCCTCACGCCCGATGACATCATCCGGCATGCGCGACTCGATTTCATTCAGCACCGGAAACAGGAAATATAACTGAACTGACAAGGCATTAACCCGGGGGACTATCGCCCCGCACACATACCTCCCGCACTTTACTTCGGCAGGAAGAAGATTATTCTTCTCAAATAACCGGCAGAATAACAGACTGTCGATGATTTAGCTTGACGAGAAGTGCCGTCAATAGTATAAGAAAGAACATACTCTTATCTATTCTCTCACATCATGGCCACGATTCGCCCCTTCGCCGCAGTGCGACCGCCCAAGCAATATGCAGAGCAGGTATCCAGCCTGCCTTACGATGTTATGAACCATGAGGAAGCCTGCGCTATGGCTGCCGGCAATGCATCTTCCTTCCTTCACATCTGCCGAGCCGACATCGATACAAGTGAGGCAGCTATTCACGATACCGTGACCTACGAGAAGAGCCGCGACAATCTGAAGGATTTTCTTGCCAAAGGTTTTCTGAAACGCGACCCGGAACCCTATTACTACATCTACCGTCAGATGATGTGGGGGCGCGTACAGACCGGCATTGTCGGCTGTGCCAGTGTAGATGAATACCTGAACAACACCATTCTGAAACACGAACTTACCCGCAAGGAAAAAGAGCTCGACCGCATTAATCACTTCGACACCTGCTCCTGCCAGACTGAACCGGTTTTCTTGGCTTACCGTAAACATGAGGGAATTTCCACCGCCATTCGCGAGTGGATTAAGTTCCACAAACCTGAGTATGAGTTCACAAGCGATGACGGCGTAACCCATCTTCTCTGGCCTGTAACCGATTCGGAGGTTATTGAGACAATTCGTCAAGGCTTTGAAGAAGTTCCTACGCTCTACATTGCTGACGGGCACCACCGAACCGCGAGTAGTGCAGCCGTCAGCGCCAAACGCCGCGCTGAACATCCGGACTACAGCGGTGAGGAGGAGTTTAATTACCTGATGGCTGTAACCTTCTGCGATGAAGACCTCTTCATCATGGACTACAACCGCGTGGTAAGTGACCTCAACGGCATGACCCCGGAACAATACATGACTGCTATTGCTGATAAGTTCACGGTCAGTCCCGTTCCAGCCGGTGCTCCCTATGCACCTCGCCATAAGCATGAGTTCGGTATGTGCCTGGGCGGCACCTGGTACAGCATCACCGCCAAGGAAGGCAGCTTCGATGCCGCTCACCCCATTGAAAGCCTCGACTGCGCCATTCTGCAAGCTAATCTTCTGGCTCCCGTTCTGGGTATTGATGACCCACGTACCAGCGAACGCATTGACTTTGTAGGCGGCATACGCGGCTTGCAGGAACTCGAAGACCGCACCGGTGAGGGTGTAGCTTTCTCCCTCTACCCCGTCACCATGGCCGATCTCTTCCACGTGGCCGACAGCGGTGAGATAATGCCGCCCAAGTCCACCTGGTTTGAGCCGAAACTTCGCTCCGGTCTTTTCCTGCATGAAATTGAACAATAATTTTTAACACTACACCAATCCATGAAAATTCTCATTCCCACCAAACTCGACAAAGCAGCATCTGCCTCGCTGATGGCTGCCGGATATGACGTTGTACAGAATGACAGCGACCCGATAGATGTACAGGCAACCGCTCATCCCGATGCAGTAGGCCTCATCGTACGCTCAGAGAAGGTTACTCCGGCTATCATCGACAGCTTGCCGAACCTTAAATGCGTTATCCGCGCCGGTGCCGGTTACGACAATATTGACTACGTTTATGCCCGCAGTAAAGGCATTGACGTCATGAACACCCCGGGAGCCAACTCCAACGCAGTAGCGGAAGAGGTTATTGCCATGATTCTGGCAGCCTATCGCTATGTGATACCGGCCGATGTAACCACCCGTGCCGGAGAGTGGAACAAAAAGAAATACATGGGACGTGAGCTGACTCGCAAGACGGTGGGCATTCTCGGCCTTGGCAACATTGGCCGACTGTTGGTCAAGCGTTTGCAGGGGTTTGAATGCACGGTACTGGGTTATGACCACTTCCTCTCTAAGCAGCGCGCCCTCAACATCGGCGCTACGCCCGCCGAGCTGGATGAGATTTTCTCCACCTCCGATATCATCTCCCTGCACGTTCCGGGTGGTCCTGCCACCAAGGGGTTGATTGATGACCGCCTGATTGGCATGATGAAGGATGGCGCCATGCTGGTGAACTGCTCTCGCTATGGCGTGGTGGATGAAGATGCGATTCGTCGCGCACGAGCAGCCGGTAAGAACATCATCTACTGCACTGATGTACACCCCAAAGACACAGCGGCACAGCAACCCAGCGCCGATGTGGCCAACGTCATGCTGCCCCACTTGGGTGCCAACACACGCGAAGCTAATAAACTGGCAGCCATGCGTGCAGCCTCGCAAATGGAGGCCTATTTCACCAGCGGCGACACCTCCTGCGTCATCAATGCAGAAAAACCGGCCAACCTCAACACCGCCCATCTGCAACTGGCAGCCATGTTGGGCAAACTCTGCTATCAGGCAGGCGGCGGCAAACCCATCCGCAAGATTGAATGCACCTTCTATAACAACCTGCGCTCGTACCGCAAGTGGTTCACGCCGTGGATTCTGCAGGGAGCTGTTCCCGGAGCGGAGCAAGGACTGATGCCCGCCGCAGCCGAGGCCAGCATGCGTGAGCACGGCATTGTATTCAAAGCGCGCGAACCCATGGATGACAAGCTTTACGATGATGCCCTGACACTCGATCTTTACATGGAAGAAAACGGTGAGCAGAAGATTACCAGCGTTCGCGGTATGGTTGTTGACGGTGAACCGGTAGTCTCCCGCATCAACAGCTTTGACCACCTTTACGCCAGCCTCAGCGGCAATACACTTGTACTGCGCTACGATGACCGCCCCGGTGTAATTGCCGTTATCGGTCAGATTATCTCTCAGGCCGGTATTAACATTGAGAACATGGTAGCCCCGCGAGATGCCGTCAAAGGCGAATCCCTTGCCGTCATCAAGACCGACAAACCCGTTAGCGAGGAGCAAAAGGATCTCATCGCCAAAGCCATTGCTGCTAAGCAGGCTTTTACCCTTTCGCTCTGATTGATTCCATTCCCTTTCAGCCCCCTGCCCGCAGACCTCTGCCGGCAGGGGGCTTTTTTATGAGCACCCCACCTCCTAAGGCGCAGCGCATACACGCTTTGCACTTGTCAAACAGCGCCAATTCTGCTATGACAAAACCCGGTGAGCGGCACAGGAATGGAACAAGGCATGCGGCAGAACATGGCAGCAACAGCTGCCATGCAGATGTTCATGCGTACGCTTCAGGCTACCGGTACTGAACTGGCTGAAATCATCACTCAGGCGCTGGCCTCCAATCCCGCGCTCGAAGAATTGCCCCCTCTGCCGGATGAGCAGGAATCCACACCGTTGAATCGCGAAGGGACATTGCGCCATGCTCGTTTTCTGGAAAGTCTGACCGAAGCACAAACGCTGGGTGAACACTTGGAAGAGCAGATACGACGTAGTGCGCTGCCTCAGGCTACGGAAGCAGCCGCGCTTGCCCTTATTCCCTACCTGAATCATCACGGTTTTTTTACAGAAAAACCCGCGGCAGTTGCCCGCGAACTGGGTATTGACAAGCGCCACTACCACATGGCTCTACAAGCCATTCAGGATTTAGAACCGGCGGGAGTAGGCGCAGAGGATTTAAGAGAAAGTCTCATTCTGCAATTAAAGCGCAAGGGTGAATACGGAGGGCTCCCCATGCAATTATTGCAACACCATTGGGAGGCGCTGGTTCGCCACCGCTACGATGAGGCTGCCAACGCATTAAACGTAGAGGAGGAAGCAGTAGTACTTGCCGCCAGGCACATTGCCAGATTAAATCCGGACCCCGGCAGCGGATTTGCCAGAGCAGATTTGAACATTGTACCACCTGATGTACTGGTACATCAGAACGGCGAAGAATTAACCGTTACGCTCACCAATACCGGAATTCCCCGACTGGCACTTTCCGCCGATTATCGGGAGATGATGGCTGAGCGGGCAGACAACGTGGAAGTCCGCAGTTACCTTTCCCGCTGCTTCCGCGAGGGGCGTGAGTTCATCAGGGCGCTGGACGACCGCCAGCAAACCATCCTGAAAGTAGCGCAGAACATCGTAGAGCGCCAGAAAAACTTTTTCATCAAAGGGCCCTCTCACATCGCCCCGCTCAAGATGGAAGACATTGCTAACCTCTCAGGAGTCAGCATATCTACCATCTCTCGGGCTACCCGAGGAAAATACCTCAAGTGCCGCCATGGGCTTTACGAATTGCGCAGCTTCTTTACAACGGCCATCAATCAAGACGATGGCTCGGCCCTTTCCTCCGGCAGCGTACAGGCCGCTATACGTCGATTGATAGAACAGGAAGCCCCCGACAAACCGCTCAGCGACACCGACATCGCCAGGCTCCTGCAAGACTCCGGCATCGAGATAGCCCGACGCACCGTGGCCAAATACAGAGAGCAACTTAAAATACTACCGGCCAACCTCCGCAGAAGATAAAAACTAAGACCGTTGTGTGCTAAGTAAGACACAACTAATTCCCCCATTGACTTCATAGGGGATTGACGCGACATCTGCCAAGAGCTATAATGCTGCGCATGAAGAACGTACTCTGCATGTTACTGATGATATTGGGAATGGTGACAGCCGGGGAACCCCCGCTTAAAATTGCCAGTCTCCACCCGCTGCTCAGCGAAATGGCAGAGCGAATCGGCGGGGAACATGTTGAGGTTGTCAATCTTTTTCCGGCCAACGGAGATTTGCATTCATTTGCGCCCACAGGTGGCGATGTAGCCAAAGCAGCCGGTGCACAATTACTGCTGGCCTGCGGCAAAGGCGTAGAACCCTACCTTGCTGATTTGTACGATGCGATACCCGCCACCACCGGCGTTTTGGAGTTAGGCACAATGGTAGCCGACGTACGGGTACCGGGCACAAAATTCGCCGACCCGCATTGGTGGAATACCCCGGACAACATGAAACGAGCCTCTCGCATGCTGCTGTCGGCACTCGTTCAGCTTGCTCCGGAGCGGGAGAAAGATTTCAGCGCCAATAGAGCAGCTTATGCCGCAGAAATGGACGAACTTAACCGCACCGCACGTATGAAGCTCAGCCGCATTCCCCATGCCAACAGAGCCCTCGTCACCGGTCATGCAGCCATGTGCCACTTCTGCAAAGCATACAATTTCACACCCATTGCCATACAAGGCATTGCCCGCGAGAGCGAAGGCGACCCGGCTTCGCTGGCTAAACTGCTGGCAGACTTGCGCAGCCGCAATGCACGCTGCATCTTTACTGAGGTAAACGCCAGTCCTCGCATGTTACAGGTCATAGCAGAGCAACTCGGCATTCCCACAGCGCCGCTGGTGATGGATGGCATTTATTCAGCAGCCCCCGGCTACAAAGCCATGTTCCTCTATAACATCAACACTATCTGCGAGCATCTTGGCAAATGAGCCCCGCTCTTAAAGTAACCCTAACTCTGGCCGGTATCCTTCTTACCGGCCTGCCGCTGTTGTGGCTTACTGCCACACCCGCACAACAGCAGGTAACAGAAACAATGCCGGAGGAAGCCGCCCCACGCCGACTGTATGCGACCCTGCATTTCAGCGGACAACCCGAATACATCATACTGCGCCACAATGGGATGCTCATTGCTGAACTGCGTACCCCGCAGTATGCGCCGCAGGATATCACCTTGGAACTACCGAGCGGCAAGGCCATCGACTTGGAGGCCGAAGCAAGCTGGGCCGATAACATTGCCGGCAACAACGCACTTACCATTACACTCGAGCCCGAGGGACAACAAGCCTGTAGTGTAACCCGCTGGGGGGATTCACTTCTGCATGACATTTTCACCTTCACATGGTAGACGAACACGACCATATCTGCTGGGGCGGAGGCCACCATCACCACGGCGGGCATACACTTGCCGTGCACGGTCTTAGTGCCAGCTACGGAGATATTGAAGCTCTACGAGAACTGAGCTTTTCGGCGGCCTGCGGCCGGACGCTTGCTCTCATTGGCCCCAACGGTGCCGGTAAATCCACGCTTCTCAATCTGCTGGCCGGTCTCATCCGCCCTTCTTCCGGCCAAATACTCTGGAACAATGCGCCCTTGCACCTCACGCGCCACGAAATTGCATTCATGCCGCAGCGCAGCGAGGTAGACTGGCAATTTCCCATTACGGTGCGCGAACTTGTGGAAATGGGGCGTTACCCCGCCGTCGGACTCTGGAAAAGTCTGCGACATCACGACCGCGACATCGTGGACAAAGCGCTTCATGCGCTCAACCTCACCGAGCTACAAGATCGGCAGATAGGAGCCCTCTCCGGCGGTCAGCAGCAACGGGCTTTTCTGGCGCGAGCCCTTGCGCAGGAGGCACATATTCTCCTCTTGGATGAGCCATTCACCGGCCTTGATGTACCCGGCACCGAATCGTTGGCTGAGCTCCTCCGGGCACTAGCAGCAGAAGGGCGTCTTGTTATAGCCTCCCACCACGACCTGAGCACGGCGGCCCACATTTTTGATTACACCTTGCTGCTCAACCGCCAAAGCATTGCCTACGGTCCCACGGCCCGGGTACTGACGGAAGAAAACCTGCTTACAGCATTCGGCAAACGCAACATTACAACCACAGCATGAACGAGTTTCTTCAATTCCTCGGCGAGCCGATTGCTCAGCGCAGCCTCTGGGCCTGTGCCGTTATAGGTTTTGCCAATGGTTTTGTGAGTGCGCTGGTAGTTCTGCGGCGCTCTTCTCTGCAGATTGGCACCATCTCCTGCGCTCTGCTCCCCGGTATTGCACTCGCCATCCTGCTTTTCGGCCTAGTACAAATGAGCATCATCATCGGAGCTGTACTGGCAGGCCTTATGGTTGGTCTGGGGTCTCTCTTTATCTCCCGTACCGGCAAGGCTGACCATGATACGGCGCTTTCCATTCTTCACACCACAGCCTTTGCGCTGGGCTACATTATCCTCATACGCTTAGGCTTACAGCAAAAAGTCGACGACTGGCTTTTCGGCAACATCATGAGTATGGGTAATGCTGATTTGTGGATAGCATGGAGCATTGGAGCCATTGCCGTATTGAGCATTACCGTACTGCAACGCCCCCTGCTCATCTACCTTTTCGACCCACGTGCCGCAGCTGCCATGGGCATACCGGCTCGCGCTTTCAGTTACGGCATTTTCGCCCTCATCATTCTCGTACTGGTATCCTCCTTGCAGGCAGTAGGTGCTTTCCTGACCCTCGGATTACTGGTTGCTCCGGCTGCTACCATGTATCTTCTCACCGACAGAGCCTCGCTCATGTTCTGGGGTGGCGGACTCATCGGAGCTCTTGGCTCTGTGCTGGCATTCTTCCTCTCCTACCCGCTGGGTTGGCACTTGGGTGCTACCATCATTCTCGTACTGGGTATCATCTTTCTTCTGGCTTGGGTTTTCTCTCCAAAATATGGATTGTTACGCCACAGGCGCTGATTTTGCTTGCGCTCCGAGGGCTCTGTATGCTAGAATGCTCCACGTATGAAAACAACTTTCACCACTCAACTCAAGAAGGGTTTCACTCTCATCGAACTCCTCGTCGTAATTGCTATTCTGGCAACACTCGCCGGCATCTCCACTCCCGTTATTATGAGCCAGATGGAGGCCGCTAAGGAATCTTCCGCCCGCAAGACCTGCATGGACATTGTGGAAGGTGCCACTCGCTTCCGCTCTGACTATGGCATCATGCCCTATCGCGCCTCCAAGGCTGAGCCCACCGAGGAAAACAACTATCAGGTTTCTCTCGTTACCGCTGACGACCAGGATGCCGACATGCTGGCCATTCTGACCAACAGTGAAGACGTTGATGACTCCGAGCGCATGAATGAAAACAAGGACTACTACCTGCGCTCCGATGAGCAGGAGAAAAAGGCCGATGGCCTCTATGTAGACCCCAATACCGGCAATCTGGGTCTGTATGACCCCTGGGGCAAGCCCTATTATGTACTCATGTGTGAGGAGAATGACGGCTGCACCGATCCCTTCACCGGCAAGAAGCTGCGTGGCAAAAACTGCATCGCCTACAGTCTGGGCTCCAACCAGACAGGTGTAGCACCCGAGGTCACTCCCACCCGTAAGAAGAGCAACAAAAAGAATAAGAAAGAGGCAGAAATGTCTATCGAAGAAGAGGAAGCTGCTGAGGCAATTGCCGACAACATCTACTCTTGGAAGAAAGTATCTCGTTAAGAATGAATCGATACATCACAGATGACGTACGCGTAACGGACATTCGTCCGTTAATATCTCCGGCCATCCTCATGCAGGATTTTCCTGCCAGCCATGAGGCCAATGAAGTTGTTTACCACGCACGCGAAGAGTTTCGTCGCATCCTGAAAAAGGAAGACGACCGCCTCGCCGTCATGGTAGGCCCCTGCTCGATTCACGATACCGTGGCAGCTATTGACTATGCTGCCCGTCTGGCAGAGGCTCGCAAAAAGTACAGCAATGAGCTGCTGCTTATCATGCGCGTGTATTTCGAGAAACCTCGTACAACAGTTGGCTGGAAAGGGCTTATCAATGACCCTTTCATGGATGAAAGCTACAACATCAACAGCGGCCTGAGAATGTCGCGTGGGTTGTTGTTGCGCCTTGCCGAGATGGGTGTGCCCGCCGCTACGGAATTTCTGGATGTAATCACCCCCCAGTACATCAGCGACCTTATCGCCTGGGGAGCCATCGGTGCCCGTACAACGGAGAGCCAGGTGCACCGAGAGCTCGCCAGCGGTCTTTCCATGCCTATTGGTTTCAAGAACGGGACAACCGGCTGTGTTCAGATTGCCGTGGACGGCATTGTCTCCTCAGCTCACCCCCATTGCTTCCTTTCTGTAACCAAGCAAGGCGTCAGCGCCATTGTCTCCACCAGCGGTAACGACAGCTGCCACATCATCCTGCGAGGCTCAACAGATGGCCCCAACTATTACGCCGAGAACGTTGCTGCTGCTTGGGCTATTCAGCAAAAGGCCGGCATCAGCAACCGCATCATGATTGATTGTTCGCACGGCAACAGCCGCAAGAACTGGCAGAATCAGCACATTGTAGCTGAAGACGTTGCCGCCCAACTTGCGGCAGGCGATGACCACATCGGCGCTGTGATGATTGAAAGTAACATCAACAGCGGCAATCAGAAGTGCGATGGCACCACCCCGCTGCAATATGGTGTGAGCATTACAGACGCCTGTGTCGATTGGGAAGGCACCCTTGCGATTCTCGACACGCTGGCCGAAGGTGTGCGAGCCCGACGTAAGGCAAAGCAACACTAAACGCTAAAAAACTGTTTTTTCGCGCCCCTGCATAATGACTTGCAGGGGCGCCTTGTCGTTAACAGAGGCCCGCGAAAAGTCTTGCCATGAGGGCGAAGGTGAAGTATAATGTGCGCACGTATGATGGATAGCACACTTCTTTCCACGCTCGAGCAGGCAGTTGCCGAGGGCAACCTGCTGGCAGATTCCCTGACCAACATTCAGCTACTGCTGGCCGGCACGCAAGATCCCGTAGCACCTGCAGCCATTGCAGAACTCGCAGCCGCAGGCGAATGGGCCGAACTGAACAACCGATTCTACAAAACACTAGCATTCGGTACCGGTGGCCTTCGTGGCCGTACCATCGGCATGGTGGTAGCCCCCTCCGAACAGGGTAAGGGCGGCATCAACGGGCGTCCTGAGTTCCCCTGCGTGGGTACAGCTTCCATGAACTATTTCAACGTAGGTCGCGCCATGCGAGGGCTTATCACCTACGTCAACCGCTTTGTACAGGCTGAGGGAACAGGCCGTAAGCCCCGTATCGTAGTAGGGCACGACACCCGCCACTTCTCCCGCGACTTTGCTGAATATTGCGCTAAGATTGCTACAGATTTGGGCTGCGATTGCGCACTCTTTGACGGCCCCTGCTCCACCCCGGAGGTATCCTTTGCCATCCGCGAGCTGAATGCCGACACCGGCGTTGTGTTGACCGCCTCTCACAACCCGGCCCACGACAACGGTTTCAAAGCCTATTTCAATGACGGCGCTCAGCTTATTGCCCCGCACGACAAAGCCGTAATCGCCGAAGTAAATGCTCTGATCGGCGATACCTATGAGCCGTTGCCTGCCGAACAACAGGGCAAGCTGACCATTCTCGGTGCTGATTTCGACGCCATTTACATTGAGAAGCTTAAGGGCATTATTCTTCGTCCCGAGGTATTTGCCAAAGCCAGCGCTAAAGTTGTTTACACCAACCTGCACGGCACGGGCGGCCGCTGCATTGTACCGATTCTCAAGCAGATTGGCTGCAATGTAAGCACAGTAGCCGAGCAGGACGTGCTCGACGGTCGATTCCCGACCGTTGCCAGCCCCAACCCAGAGAATGCCCCTGCTCTTGATATGGCCATTGCTCAGGCAGATGCTGAGAACGCCGACCTCGTTATTGCTACCGACCCCGACAGCGACCGCATGGGTATTGCCGTGCGCGACACCGCTACGGGTAAAATGCAGCTGCTCACCGGCAACCAGACAGGCTGCCTGATGGCCTGGTACCGCTGCATGAGCGCCATAGAGTTGGGTATCATCACCCCGGAGAACATTGACCGAGCCGTCATGGTAAAGACATTCGTGACCAGCCCGCTGCAGGATGCCATTGCTGCCTCATTCGGCATTTCCACCGTCAATGTGCTCACCGGCTTCAAATATATCGCCGCCAAGCTGGGTAAATACGAGCAGGCTATTCCCGCCGCTGAGCGTGAAGGCTACCGCGCTATGACGGAGGCTCAAACCCGCGAGCTGCGCCTGAAGTACAGCAAGTACTTTATCTTCGGCGGAGAGGAAAGCTACGGCTATCTGGCTCAGGACTTTGTACGCGACAAGGATGCCAATGCCGCCGCCCTTTGTCTGGCAGAAATGAACGCCTACCTCGCCTCCAAGGGTATTGGTCTGCTGGAATGCCTCAACAACATTTACAGCGAGCTGGGTTACTACATGGAGCTGGGTAAGAGCCTCGTGATGGAAGGTGCCGACGGCGCCGCCAAGATTGCAGCCCTCACCCAGAGCTACATGCAAAATCCCCCCGCTGAGATGGATGGTGCAGCCGTAATCGGCGTGCGCGATTTCTCCACCGGTACGCTGGTGGATGCCGAGGGCGATGCCATCCCCGCCGAGAAGATGCTCTTCATCGATCTGGCCAATGGTCGCAGCTTTGCCGTTCGCCCCAGCGGCACCGAGCCCAAGATTAAGTACTATCTCTTCGCTCATGGCGAAAAGGGTACTGAACTCAGCTCTGCCAAAGCGGCGGTAGAGGCCGGCATCAACAGTCTGTGGGCGGCTGTAGAGGCCGATGCCCGCGCCCGAATGGCCTAAACTTTGAAAAGCGGGTTCCGTTGCAGTCAACGGAACCCGCTCTACTTCCCCACCCTTATGAAAATGATAAGACGTTTTATCTGCGGTCTCGTCGCCGCCATCGTGAGCATACTAGGCGCAACATTGCTGGTAGGTGGTCTGATAGTCTCTATGTGGATGGGTAGCAGCATGGAGAGCTTACTCCGTAATCCATACGTTCCTCAACAAGTAAATCCGCAAGAGGCGCCAACAATTGAACATCAGGGAAATATACTGGAGCTGCGAGGCTCGCTACATAGCAATGATGAGCTGCAACAGCCCGAGTACGGCATACGTCTGCCGGCCACCTGCCTGCTGACAGAGGCTCGCGAGGTGAGTACAGAGACGCACGGCAATCAGACCGTCCTCATCCCCCTTTCCGCAGAAAAACAGGCACAGCTGGCCTGCCCGAACAGGCAGGAGTGGGCTAAAGACATACGCTGCGGGCAATACCTCATCGCCCCGGACTTCATCCCCACCATTCTGAGCAGAGGCACACGAGATGGTTACGTCTGCATGCGCAGCATACGTCCCCTGCCGGTTGAGTACATCCACCTGCCGGAGCCCCTGCAAAGCATGGCACGCGTACTCCCCGAAACAAAGCGACTCGACAAGCCGGACTGCACCATTCTGCGCCTGGCTGAGCGCTATCGTAACCCGGAGGAACCCACCGGCGACGCACAACCCGGCGATATCGAGCTACGCTTCTCATACCTGCCCGCAGAGTTCCCCGTTTCTCTACGAGGGAAAATGGGAGAGCTCTACCTCACAGCCTACACGTCGACAAGCGCTTTTGCCGCCGACGATATTCCGCTGCCTCCCGCGTACGAAGAGTTTACATCCTTCATTGGTTCCTGCATCTCTTGTGGTATGCTCCTGCTACTGACCTGCATCAACTTTGGCGTCATCCTTTCAGGCCTCAGCATTCTGAAATTCGGTGTAAGTGTCCTTTGCCACCGCACATTCAGCTTTCCTCTTCTTTACAGGCTCGCCATCACTCTGGCCCTGCAAACCATTGCTGTAGTGACAGGAACGGCATATATGTGAAAGTGCGCAATTTTCACAAAATCCACCAATCATTTCTGAAGCAAACATTCAAAAGACCGGAGGAAGCTCTCCTCCGGTCTTTTTTTCCCTCACGCTAAAGATTAACAGCATCAATACTTACCACCATAAGCCTGTAGTAAGTCGACACACGCCTGTATGTTCATTTTTGAAGAATCACCGAAAAGCTTGCGTTTAAAGCTAAAGTTTTTGGTGAGAGCCAAAGGCGTATTTCCGTCATTATTTTTGCAATTGGGATCAATCCCATCACAATTCAGCAAATATGAGACACACTCATGGTACCCCATGCTCGCGGCAATATGAAGAGGAGTCATACCGGCCTTATTAGGTCTATTAACATCAGGGCAACCGGATGGTGTATTCAAAATGTAATACAAGCAATCAGAATTGCCGCTTTGAGCCGCAACAAAAAGAGGAGTGTTGCCATTAGAATCCAGTATCTCGAGGTCAACATTAGGCATAACAAGCATAGACCAAAGTAAATCTTTTAGATTGTTGCT
>JAFZHC010000020.1 GCA_017555025.1 Akkermansia sp. | reverse complement strand
GTTGGCTTCGACGTCGACCTCAACGACAACCTGACTATGGGTCTTGCCATCACCGCCATGTACGGTGACCTGCAGGCCGATGCTCCCGACATGGGCGAGGGTGATATGGACACCTACTATGTGTCTCTGTTCGCCCGCTACGCTGAGGCTGCGTGGACGCACACCTTCGTAGCCACCGTAGGCACGATGGAGGGTACCTTCAACCGTACGGTGAACGTTGGCAACGGTTACAAGACCGAGGCCGATACCGAGGGTATGAGCTTTGGTTTGATGTACGAGGTGGGTTATGTGATGCCGCTCGATGAAGATGCTACAGCTTGTCTGCAGCCCATCTTCAACGTGACGCTGCGCCACAGCTCTGTGGATGGCTACACCGAGGAGGGCAGCGATGCCGCTCTGGACGTAGGCAGCCAGGATATGACCACGCTGACCTTCGGTCTGGGTGCCCGCATGCAGGCTGTGGTGGGTGAGTCGGTTTACAACCGCGCCTCCATCTTCGAGGCTCGCGCCATGGCTAAGCTCGATGTAGGCGACCGCAGCAGCGAGGCCGATGTGGCCTTTGCCGCCGGTGGTGCTACCTCTAAGGTAGAGAGCGCTGAGCTGGGCGCCTTCGGCGTAGAGCTCGGTGCCGGCCTGACCATCCCCGTGGGCGATGATGACGGCTCCATCTTCGTTGATGGTTCTGTGGAGCTTCGTTCCGGCTACACGAACTACAACGGTACGGTGGGCTATCGCATCAACTTCTAAAGCGAAGGTCGACAGACAAAGTTAAAACCGGGCCGGGTTGTTCTGAGGAGCAACCCGGCTCCTTGCATGATATCGTTCATCACGGATGGAAAAGTTGATATAAAATGTAGGAAAAAAAAGTTTTTTTGCTCTTTGTCAGCTGTTTTTTACTTGACTTGGAGGGGCTATTTGCTAGCATAGGAGGGTAAATTAATGGGGGACTGTACCCCTGTGCAGTCCGTTATCTGATTTTTTACACCACACTATTATGAAATTACACTTACCTACGAAACTGTTCGCAGCTCTCATGGCAGTGTTCGCGATGAACGTGAGCACAACCATTGGCGCTGATGTAATCAGCATCAACTTCGGTTCGAAGCAGGTAGATAGCGATTCTACCGGCGATGTCGGGGGCGTGACCGCTGCATACTGGACAAATGTGACGGGCGTCGGCTCTAATCTGGCAGTAAAGGGCTCCAGCGGCACTACATATGACAACGTGCTGACAGTAGCCACTACTCAGAGTAACTTCGCTTGGCAAAGCGGTATTGCCGATGCCGGTACCGTACTTTCCGATGTGCAGTCCACCTACATGGATTTGAGTGCCAATAACACTTGGACGATTACGCTGAATTTGGGCGCTGTTGCCGATGCTGAGCACTCCCGTCTGGATGTGACAATCTATCTCTCCGGTGACGGTAGCTATTATTCTCCCGTTTCTGTTGGCGGTACCAGCTACATTGGCGGTACAAATGTAGAGGCCGGCAGCACGACCTCTTGGGGTGATCGTTCCGGTGCTGCTTCTGCCACTCAGGGCGACCACAATACTATTACGGTAACAGGTGTTGCATCTGACCTGACGATTACGAATGTGCCCGTCAATAGTTCCAGTATGCGTGCTACCCTTGCCGGTATGCAGATAAAGGTGACGGACATCTATACGGCTCTTCTGACGGGTAATCAGGCGGCCGAAGATATTACATGGGAAGGCCCGAACAGTACTTCTGCCAAGTATACCGATATTGCTGCTGCTGAGCGTTATCTGCGTGCTGATGTGAGCTCCGGTAACTCTACCCTTACCTTTGCAGCAGGTGCAGACATTGCTATTCTTGAGGCTAAAGGTGGCAACGTGCTCAGCATTGCATCTGCCGGCGAAATTTCTGTAGGTGAGTTTAGTGCATTGGAGGGCAGCACCCTGAGCGTGGGTGATGTGCTGGCTGATAGCGATACTCTTAAGATTGGGGGTACCGGTACGGTGCTGATTTCTGAGTCGCAGACTCTTGCCGGTATTGCAGGCTCCGGTGCCACGCTTTCCATTGCTGATGGTGTAAAGGTAATGGTGAACGATTATTCTTTCTCCGGTACAGTAGTCGGTGGTGAGGGCTCTGCTCTTAATATCTCTCTGTCTAAGGATTCTACCAGCACGGTGAATGGTATTTCCGTTACCAACAAGCTGGGTGATGTATCCATCAATGCCCTTGCAGATGGTGTGACGGACGTGACCGCTTCTGATGGTGCCCGAATCGGCATTTCATCTACCGGTGGTACGCTGGTGGTGAATGCAACCGCCGGTTCTACTGTTACCCTGACAGATCTGGCTCTTACTGCCAATGCTGATACCCGCCTTACCACATCTGAAGGTGTATCTCTGGTAGGTTCTAACCTGGGTCAGTTTGTTATCGATAACACCGGCCGTGCGTTGACCGTAGGTGAGGGTGTATCTCTGACCTTCTCCGGCTCTCACGATAATGCCGGTAACTTTGCCCTTTGCATGGGCAATGGTACGCTGAATATTGCCGGTGGTTCTGTGACGGCAGACTCGCTGATTATGCAGAACTATGGCGGTAATAAGAACTCCGCCATTAACATTACGGATGGCGGTATTCTCGAGATTACCGGTACGGCTGATTCTGCTTACAAGTCCGGCTGCGTGCGCTTGGGTCACTGGTCCGGTACAGCCGGTTTGGTGAATGTGGCAGACGGCGAGTTCCGTGTAGCCGGTGCTACCATCAGCATGAGCGATGACGGCCAAGGCAACCTTGTGATTGGTTCTGCCGGTGTGGCTAACCTGAAGGGTATCAGCCGTCTGGTTAACGGCAATCAGCTGCAGGTAAATGCCGGCGGTAAGCTGAACATCGGTGTGAATGGTATTTCTACCAACGGCGGTGTTATTAACGTGGATGGCGGTACGCTGGGTGCACTCGCTACCGAAGGTTGGAGCAGCTCCGCTACGACCAACATCGGCAACGGTGCTACCATTCAGCTGGGTGTGTATGACCTCACCAGCGGTGAGTACAGCGGTGCCTCCACCATCACGCTGAGCGGCACTCATACCGGTACCGGCGCTCTGACGCTGGCCGGCGACGGTCGCTTGGTTATCAGCTCTGCTCTGGGTAACGATGTGAGCCTGGCCGAAGGTGCCGGCGCTACGCTGGCCGTGAATGGCCTGAGTGGCTTTGAGGCCAGCGCAGCCGGTGCGCTCTCCGGCTATGGCGACAGCACGACCGATGGCTATGCCTCCGGTGAGAGCTATGTAATTGCCGGTGCCGGCTCTACGCTCGATAAGGTAACGGTGCTCACCTCTACAACCGATGAAGGTGGCGTAACCACCACTACTGAGGCTGAGTACGACCTCATTGGCGGTGTGCTGACGCTGGAGAGTGCTGATTCGACCTCTTTCTATGTCAACACCGATGTTACCCGCTCCCTTATTGATGAGGTGAAGGAGGGTACAACCTTCAGTCTGGCTGCCGGATCTTCCTACCACACCAATGTGGTGGATGATTTGGGCGCCATCGTCGATGTGGCCGACAGCACCGCTGCTGTCTACCTGCAGAACGAGGAGGGCAAGGATTTGCTCAAGATTACAAATCTGTCCGCTAACTGGAAACCCAATATCACCATTGAGGGCAATGATGTTGTATGCTCTGCCGGTGCTTATACTGCTGACTTCACCATTTTGAGTGGCGCTACGGTTAAGCAGACCGGTAATGATACCGCCGGTGAGGGCTATGATGCCGCTGCCGGCCGTGTGATTACGGTGGCCGATGGCGGTACCTTTGATATCAATGGTCATGAGGCTTACTATCACGTTGTACTTGAGGAGGGTGCAACCCTTGCCAACTACGGCGGTGCTGTGGGTACAGGCGGTCGCAACCTGGCTCTTGTAGAGCTTACCGGTGATGCTACTGTGGATACCGATAGCCAACTGGGTGTAGTATTCAGCGGCTATAATGCCGCTCAGATGCACCTGAACGGTAACACGCTGACCAAGACCGGCAGCGGTGTATTCCACATCAATAACTGCACGACTGATGCCGGTACCATCCGCATCGAGGAAGGTAAGGTTCTCTGGCTGGAGTACAATGGCCCTGCCAAGACCACGACCGATGCCACCACCTTTGTGGTATGCAGCAATGAAGACGGCTCTGTGAAGGGTACGCTTCAGTTTGGCTCGGAAGGTCGCTCCGTCGGTGCCATCGCTTCACTGGTAGCAGAGGGTGGTAATGTGAATGTGGACGCCAGCCGCGTGGTAACAGTGCTCAACAGCCTGACCGGTAGCTCCTTCACCAAGCAGGGTACGGGTTCTCTGGCTCTCAACGCCGGTATGGTGATTGCCGATGACATCACCGCTACCGTGGAGCAGGGTGCCATTACGCTCTCCACCATCGGTGTGGCTGAGGGTAAGACCTTTGCTATTGCCGGTGCAGCTACTGCTGATGTGCTGACCAAGACCGGTGCCGGTGCTCTGACGGTGGGCACTCTTACTGCCAATGTGGTGAATATGGCTGTTGAGGGTACTCTCGGTATCAGCACGCTGGGTGCCGGTACGACTCTGAGCTACACCGCTGCAAGCTCCATTGCTACCATTGAGACTCTGGCCGGTAACACGGTGATTGACATCATCGGTATGGTTGACCAGCTGTCCGACGGCGTGAACCTCGGTATTAAGTACTCTGAGGAGAACCTGGCTCTGATTAACGTGGTGGCTGTAGAAGCCGGTACCTGGGAGCTGGTGGATGCAGATGGCTACATCAAGCTGCAGGGTAAGGACGGCGCTTCTCTTACCGTTTCCACCGATTGGGATATCAACTGGGGTGGCGCCGGTCTGGCCGGAGCTCCTGCCGAAGTGGCTGAGATGACAGCCGAGACAGGCAATATCTCCCTTGCATTGGCACCGACCAAGGTTATCGGTGGTGGTGACAGCAGCACGGTTCTTGCCGGTGGTAAGATTTTTGCTGATAAGGATGCTGCCGCTGAGACGATTGCCGGTGAATCCTGGATTAGCATTTCCGGTGGTACCTTCGATAAAGTAATCGGTGGTAACATCTGCAACAACTGGGGTAACTCCAGTGCCTCTAACTTTGAAGGTGATTCCCACATCATGATGACCGGCGGCACGACTGCTTACGTCATCGGTGGTAACTTTAATGATGCTAAGAGTGCACGCTTTATCGGTGATACCTACGTGTCCATCTTTGATGGAGCTACTGTCAGCAACTCAGTAGTGGGTGGTAGCACCATGTCCCACAACGCCGGTATGTCTCTGACGGGCAACACCAATGTATTCATCTACACTCCGTTGACCGGTAATGGGCATGTACTGGGTGGCCACATGTACATGGCCAATTCCAATGGCACCATGACGCTCGATGGTAACACCAATGTGACCATTGATTTGAGTGCTTACGAGGGCTCCGGTACGACCTTTGCTAAGAATGTTGCCGGTGCTTCTTACCTGAACAATGATCCGAACTGGGGCGGTTCTCCCGCTACTGCTATCAATGGCGATACGCATGTTACCATCGTAGGCAAGGCCGGCGTGAGCTTCAATGGTGCTGTTGCCGGTGGTTCTCTCATCGAATCGCCCAATAGCTCCACGATTTCCGGTTCCACCAATATCAATATCAGTGGCGCTTCTGAGTTCAACGGTGTTATTTCCGGTGGTACGAACTTCATCGCCTGGGAGTCCGGTTTCCCCGTCTCCAACATCGGTGCTACCAATGTGACCATCTCCGGCGGTACCTTCTATGAGAAGGTGATGGGCGGCGACTCCCTCACAGCCGATGGTCAGATGAAGAGCACCGTGGGGGCTGTCACCATGACCATCTCCGGCGGTACCTTCAACGCTAACGTATTCGGTGGTTCCTACAAGGGTTCCAACGGTGGTGGCGATCAGGTCATTAAGGTAGGTAGCGTGACGATGAATGTGAGCGGTGGTACCATGACTGCCGGTTCTACCCTGCTGGGTGGTTCCTGGTTGAGCGGTACCGGTTCACAGTCTCTGGGTAACAATGGTAACCTTGCCATGGGTGACATCTCGCTGACCATTACCGGTGGTTCCTGGCAGGATGTGGTCGGTGGTACCTATATTGAGCGCAACAACAGCCATTACATGGCTCAGGGTAACATTGTGGTAGACCTGCAGGGCGGCACCGTAGCCGGTGACGTTTATGCCGGTGGTAAGCAGGTGAACAGATCTTACCTCACCACAGAGTCCACTACCGTGAAGATTGGCAGCGGTGTAACGCTGACGGATGGCAAGACCGTTTCCGCCGGCTACAACACTACTCAGACCAACTCCACCATTGCCGGCGACCGTACCATCCTCTTCACGGGTGATGATCAGGATCGCAGCGGTGTGGTGCTGAAGGACTTCAACAAGATTGGCGTAGAGACCGAAGGTAAGACTGCTACTGTGGGTGCACTGACCTGCACAGAGGCTATCACCGTCATGGGTGATGGTACGCTGAAGATGGGCGCTGCCTCCTCCTTCGATTACGGTGTAACGGTAGACGGCACGCTCGACCTGAACGGTCAGACCGTGACCGGCGACGTGACCGTGAATGGTGGTCTGATTACCGGTGGTGCTGCCATTAACGGCACGCTGACCGTGACCGATGGTGCTGCGGTGAGCGGCGCTATGTCTGCCACGGATATCGCTCTCGGCAGTCAGACTTTGACGGATGCTGTGGCGGCAACCGGTACAATCTCCGTGGGTTCTTCTCTGACAACATCTGCTGATGTGACCGCTCAGAAGATTACCGGCGAGGGTTCCGTAGCCATTACCGGTGGTACCGTGACGCTGACGGACACGACCGAGGCCTTTGAGAATGCCGGTGGTACCAGCATTTCCGGTGCTACTCTGGCCGGTACCTGGACCTCCGATTCGCTGACGCTGGGTCAGGGCAACTCTGTTGCTACCGGTGCTGAAATTACCCTGAGCAACGCTAACATCAACTCCGGTGTAACCAACAACGGCACGCTGAACCTGAGCGGTGAGGTGACTTTGGGTAGCGGTATTACCGTGGAAAACGAAAATACCGTCTATACTGCCGACGACAATGGCTACAAGACCACTTCCGGTGATTATGTGCTGGCCAGCGGTGGTACCACCAATGCTGACGGTGTGACCTGGGTTGTTGATGGCAGCGCTGTTGACAGCAGCAAGGCTGAGTTCAATAACGGCAAGCTGACCGTAACCGGCGAGCAGGGTAGTGTATACTATGTGCGCAACGGTGAGGTAAGCGATGCTACCATTGCTACCTCCGGCAAGGAGGCTGCCGGCATCTGCCTGTCGGCTGTAAATGGTGGTTCTGCCACTCTGCAGTTGGCTGCTACTCCGACCCTTGGCATTACCGTGCAGGGTGCTACAGGTAACGTAATTAAGCTGGGTGATGAGGCTGTGCTTACTGCCGGTGCCGGTTCTGTACTGAGTGTAGAGAGCGGTGCTGCTGTATCTCTGATTGGCAGCGGTTCTTATGACCTCGGTACCTCCGGTTCTCCGGACACGGGCGTAAGCCTGGGTAGCGCTTGGGCCGGTACGGTGCTCACCGGTGCCGACTTTGCCAATACGGACAGCACAGACAGCCTCTGCCTGAATGACTCCACTCTGCAGATGAGCGGTACGCTGAGCTTCACCGAGACGCTGGATACCTTCAATGTAGCCGGTGCTCTGACTCTGGGCGAGGGCTTCACGCTGAGCCTGACCGATGCCCTGCTGGAGAGCATGGTGGACGGTGAGACCAAGACTCTCGTGATGGCCGGCAACGGCATCAGCGGTACTATCACCAATGTGACTACCGACGGCTTTAAGCAGAGCGAAGATGGCAACGCTTGGGGTACCACCAATAAGGGCGGCTTCAGCTACCAGATTACGACATCTGCCGACGGCTCCAGCCTGACTATTTCCAAGGCTCTGGCCGGCAACGGCTGGGATTCCGAGGATGGCTCCTGGAAAGCAGGGTATGGTGATGGCTGGGCTACCGGCGTTTCTCCTGATGGCAACGAGATTGCTCTCTTCAACGGTAACGGTACTCCCGACGTAACGATTACCGGTGAGGTAACTCCCAACGGTGTAAGCATCAGCGGTGAGACTTCCGACTATATCTTCAGCAGCAGCGAGGAGGGTGGTTCCATTGCCTCTACCGATGGTCTTAACATCATTGAGGGTTCTGCTACCTTCAGCGACATTCAGGCCTCCTTCGAGGGCGAATCCGCCGTGGGCGCTCTCGGTAACATGGTCGTGAGCGAAGGCGCTACGGTGGAGATGGCTGTTCTGAACAACGAAGGCACCATCGACCTTGCCGGCTCCGATGATGTTGCCGGTATGACGGTAACAGAGGCTCTGAACAACATGGGTACCATCACTCTGAAGGAGGGTGGTTTGCTCGATGTGACCGGCCTGACCAACAGCAATGGCGGTTCCGTGGTGCTGGACGGCGGTGAGCTGCTCCTGCAGGGCGACTCCGCACTGAGCGGCGTGGTTTGCGAGAAGGGCTTCGTGACCGTGAGCGGTGCTCTTACCAGCGAGCTGGATGAGGTTGCCGAGGACATGAACATGACCGTAGGTAGCTATGAAGACAGCAACGATACTCTCGAAGTAATCGGTACCCTGACCGTGAAGGACGAGATGTCTGCTACAACGCTGACTGTTGAGGATGGCGCTGTGGTAGTATTCGAGGACAAGGTTAAGATTGATCACATGAAGGTGATGGGCAATGGTTACGTAGTGCTGGGTCGCGGCCCGTCGCATATCAGCCCCTTCGGCCTGCGTGCTATCACTCCCGGTGAGCCTTCCTTCATTGATAACATGACCTCCAGCATGGCCTTTGAGGGTGCATACAATGAAGAGGGTATCTACGAACTGACCGTGACCCCGACCGCCGGTGGTCTGATGAGCATGGATGCCACCAATGCCATTGTCAAACTCGGTACCGACGTGCTGAGCGAAACCATCGAGCTGACGGCTCCGTCTTCGATGACTGATGGCGAACTGCGCCTCACGCTGGATCTCGACACTCCGCTGGGTCAGGTGTTCAGTGGTGAGCAGCTTGCTCTGAATGGCACCGATGTCATTATTACCCAAAAGGGTGACTCCGTGATTACCACTCCGGGTACCGGTAAGGGCATTGTCATTGCCGGCCTGAATGCAACGGAGGATTCTGAGCTTGGTTCCATCACGCTGCAGGGTGCCGCCATCGATAAGTACTACACCAACGTGCGCCTTGAAGGTGGCAGCGTGGTTGCTGACCGCAACACGACCTATGCCTCCGACCGCATCGAGGTTACCAGCGCTAACGGCGCTGCCGGTGTTGAACTGCTCGACAGCGTGCTGGTAGAGATTAACCCGCAGGCCGACCGCGAGGCTACTCCGGTACTGGCCGAGTTGATGGATATGGTAGAGGCTCGCACCCTGACTGATGAGGATGCCGCCGCTGTTGCCGGTTCCTCCATCGCTACGGTGGGTATGGCTCTCTCCGGCGACGTGGATCGTCAGCTGCGCACCATCCGCAACCGCACCACCACCATGGGCGTGAGCGAGTGCGTGGTCAACGAGGGTATGCCCTACTTCAACGCTTGGGTACAGGCCGAGGGTAACCGCTCTGAGCTTGATCGTGACGGTAGCCAGGCCGGCTATGTGCTCGACAGCTGGGGTGGTACCGTTGGCTTCGACGTCGACCTCAACGACAACCTGACTATGGGTCTTGCCATCACCGCCATGTACGGTGACCTGCAGGCCGATGCTCCCGACATGGGCGAGGGTGATATGGACACCTACTACGTGTCTCTGTTCGCTCGCTATGCTGAGTCCGCCTGGACGCACACCTTCGTAGCCACCGTAGGCACGATGGAGGGTACCTTCAACCGTACGGTGAACGTTGGCAACGGTTACAAGACTGAGGCCGATACTGAAGGTGTGGCCTTCGGTTTGATGTACGAGGTTGGTTATGTCGTGCCGTTGGATGAAGATGCTACAGCTTGCCTGCAGCCCATCTTCAACGTGACGCTGCGCCACAGCTCTGTGGATGGCTACACCGAGGAGGGGAGCGATGCCGCTCTGGACGTAGGCAGCCAGGATATGACCACGCTGACCTTCGGTCTGGGTGCCCGCATGCAGGCTGTGGTAGGCGAGAGCCTGTACAACCGCGCCTCCATCTTCGAGGCTCGTGCCATGGCTAAGCTCGATGTAGGCGACCGCAGCAGCGAGGCCGATGTGGCCTTTGCCGCCGGTGGTGCTACCTCTAAGGTAGAGAGTGCTGAGCTGGGCGCCTTCGGCGTAGAGCTCGGTGCCGGCCTGACCATCCCCGTGGGCGATGATGACGGCTCCGTCTTCGTTGATGGTTCTGTGGAGCTTCGTTCCGGCTACACGAACTACAACGGTACGGTGGGCTATCGCATCAACTTCTAAAGCGAAGGTCGACAGACAAAGTTAAAACCGGGCCGGGTTGCTCTGCTGAGCAACCCGGCTCTTTGCATATCATCCGCTCCCGAGCAAGAGCTGCTCTTTATCAGCTCAGCTACAGATAAAAAAGAAAAAGCGGTTCCCGTGCGGGAACCGCTGAAAGCTTTGCGTATGCTGTGACGCTGTAGGCTTACATTACCATGCCGCCGTCACATACCAGCACCTGACCGGTCATGTAGCGGGACTCATCGCTGGCCAGGAAGAGTGCGCAGTTGGCAATGTCCTCAGGCTTGCCGAGGTCCTTCATGGGAATGCGGGAGATAATGGCCTCCTTAGCAGCCTCGGGAATAGCATCCGTCATGTCGGTGGCGATGAAGCCGGGGGCGATGGCGTTGCAGGTTACCTTGCGGCTGGCCAGCTCCTGAGCTACGGACTTGGTGAAGCCGATAACGCCGGCCTTGGAGGCTGCGTAGTTGGCTTGGCCAAGGTTGCCGGTAAGACCTACCACAGAGGCCATGTTGATGATGCGGCCGGCAGGGCTCTTCATGAGCGTGCGCTGCAGGGCCTTTACAAAGAGGTAAACGCTCTTGAGGTTGGTGGAGATGACGGCATCCCAATCGCTCTCCTTCATGCGCATGAGCAGGCCGTCTTTGGTGATGCCGGCGTTGTTCACCAGAATGTCTACATTGGGGTACTCAGCCAGAATTTCCTTCACGCAGGCTTCTACGGCAGCGGCGTCGGCCACATCACACGGGAAGGCCTTGCAGCTGTCGGGGAACTCAGCATTGATGGCATCTGCAGCAGCTCCGCATGAGGCGGGGTTGCGGGAGATGAGCACAACCTTGGCACCCTCCTTGGCAAATCGGCGGGCAACCGCATTGCCGATACCGCGACCGGCGCCTGTCACTATAGCAGTTTTTCCTGCGAGTCTGTTCATAACGTCATTATTCTAGACTAGAGTTTACTCTAAAGCAAGCAAAAATCGTGAAAAAATGATGTGCTGAAGATTGACAATGGGAGTAGATATAGTAGAATAACAGCAGATGGCATATGTGAAGTCCATGCTGTGTGTACTGCTTGCATTGCTGGTGTTGCCGGCAGTGGCTTGCGGTTTTTTTATGCAGCAATGCGACTGTGAGAGGGTGACTCATACCACGGTGGCATTTTGTGCGCATTGTGAGCATGAGCATGAGGTGCCGGTAGAGCACAATTGCCCGCATGAGGACTATACCTTGCAGTCGGTCAGTACGCAGGTGAGCGTACCTTCCTGCCCTCCGGCGGAGGTGTCCGCGGAGGAGCGCCGATTGCTGATTGGCTCGGTCGGCCGAGAGTCGGCTCAGGTCATCAGCTGTCTGGAGCGCAGTCGTAAGTGGGTGCCACCGGATATAATGGCGTTGCCCTTGTTGATTTGAAGCGAGTGTTGTTTGCGTTGGTTGCCATGCAGCTGCGTGAGGTTGTGGCTGTCGGCATAGATATTGGAAGCAAATAAACCATTTAAAGCAATTTTACATAACAGAATAATGAAAAGAACGATATATGCTGTGGCGTTGGCTATGCTGCCTATGGTGGGATGCACGCAATATACGCCCAAACCCGTTGACCTGAGTGCAGACGGTGCCTGCTGGCTGCAGGTGAGTGGAGAGCTTTGTGCCGGCAAGAAGAGCCTGAACGGTGAGGAACTGCGCCGCATAGGCCTGCTGATGAATCCGGAGCTGCTGAAGGCTCGCCTGACCCATGCCCGCAGCAAATCTGCGGCGGAATTTGCCGGCCTGTGGGATGACCCCGGTATGGAGTTAGAGCTCGAGCGTGTGTTTGCCGAGAATATTACCAATCGTTCTCTGGCGCCCTCGCTGGCATTGCCGGTAACCGGTCTGCCCGCCTTGCGCAAGAAGATTGCAGAGCAATACACCGAGGCAGATTACTGGAACCTGCGTGCTCAGGAGCGCGAGTTTATGGCTTCTCTCGACACGCTGTGCTATAAAATGCAGGCAGCAGAGGCTAAGCTGGGGCTCATGCAGAAGCGCTTGGCTGCTCTGCGCGATGAACATCAGCGCGTAACCCGCCTGCTGGAGCTGGGCGAAGTGGCTTTTGCCGATTACCAGACGAGCACGGAGCGCCTGAATGCTACCATTAAGGAGCTGCAGGAGCAGGAGCGCGAGTCGCTCACGCTGCGCCAGGAGTTGGTGGCGGCTCTCGGGTTGCACCCCTCCATGACCGGTGTCAAACCGGCCGGCCGTCTGCCCCGAGGCGTACCGGCTGCGGTGGCTGTACCCACGGTAGAGCAGATGCTCGATGCTCCCTCCATCAAATCTCAGCTGGCTGCATATGGTGCCACAGAGGATGAACTGCGGGCGGAGATTCGTAAGCAATTCCCGGAGCTGGGGCTCAGCGGTGCTTATGGCATAGAAGATGGTAACGATAAGATGGTGCTGGGGGTGGAGTTCTCGCTACCGCTCTGGAACCGCAATCGCGAGGCCATTGCCGCTGCCACCGGTGAGCGCGATATTAAACAGGCAGAAACCATACAGAGCTGGCGAGCCTTGCAGCAGCAGTCTGTGGCGCTTGAAGCTCAGCAAAAGTTACTGCTCACCCATTGCCGCTCTGAATATACCCGTTTGATTGAGCTGGAAGCTGCCACCGAGCAACAGGAAAAGCTGTTCGCGATGGGTGAAACAAAGTTGCTGGAGCTGGCGGAGGCTCGCCACCTGGCTTATGAACGTAAACTCGCTTATCTGGATTGTCTGGTGAACCTGCTGGAGACTCAGACTTCCCTTCAATATCTTAACCCTTCTTATCATCAGCAATGAAATTGACACATCTTTTCGGAATCGCTTTTACTCTCTGCTCTGCCGCTATGGTGAGCAAGGCTGAGGAGCATGTACACGGTCCCGGTTGCACGCATGACCACGCTGCTGCCGAGCACGAGCACGGCGAGAGCTGCACGCATGACCACGCCGCCGCCGAGCACAAGCACGAGCACGGCGAGAGCTGCACGCATGACCACGCTGCTACCGAGCACAAGCACGAGCACGGCGAGAGCTGCACGCATGACCACGCCGCCGCCGAGCATAAGCACGAGCACGGCGAGAGCTGCACGCACGACCATGCTGCCGCCGAACATAAGCACGAGCACGGCGAGAGCTGCACGCATGACCATACCGCCGTTGAGCATGTACACGGCCCGGGCTGCACACATGACCACGCCGGTCATCAACACGCTCCCGGCGAAAGCTGCGGAGGCGAGGTTGTCATTGTGGAGGCCGATGCTCGCGCCCGCGACCTGATGAACATGCGGGTGGAGACGGTGCCGGAGCTGGCGGAGGTGCTGGTACATTCTCTGTACGGTTTCCTTATTACCCCGGATCACGCCATGCAAACCTACGCTTTGCCCTGCGGCGGGCGTATCACCCTGCATGTGAAATCGGCCCAATCGGTGAAGAAGGGCGATTTGCTCTATTCGCTGCAGAGCCCGGACATTATGGAGCAGCAGGCCGAGGTCATCAAAATCAATGCCGAGATGGAGCGTTGTCAGGCTGAAATCGGCATTCTGGAAGAGCGCCGTACTGAGTTGGCTACTGCCGGTACCCGCAACAAAGACCTGGAGGTGACGCTTGCCACCAAAAAGGCAGAACTGACTCGCCAGAAGGCTGAGCTTTCGGCTGTCGAAGCTCGCCTGAGCATGCTGACGCTGGGTGGCACCATGCAGCAAAAGGATGGTATGACGGTGCTGGAAGTGCGAGCCGCAGCTGATGGAACGGTGCGCAATATCGGCGTAACGCAGGGCAGCTGGGGCGAGCAGGGTAAGCCTGTAGTCACGATGAGCAATGTGGCCGAAATGGAAATTGCTACGAGTATTTACGGCTCGGATGTACCGCATTTCAGCGCGGTGCGTGCCACGATACCCGCAGGGCGCGAGCAGGTTGCCGTAGAGGGCAGCTGGCGCTTGGCTGAAGAGGTGGATGCCGCTACCCGCACGCGTGAATTGTATTTCAACCCTGCCACCATTCCGGCCAATGTGCAGCCCGGGCAGCTCTGCCGCCTGGATTTGTACGATGCCTGCGATAATCACGGCAAGATTTCCATACCCGACTCTGCCGTGGTGAAAGTGGGCGTGGATGACGTGGTGTTTGTGGAGATTGGTGAGGGCAAGTTTGCCATGGTGAAGGTTCATGCCGACACCAGCCGCCGGGGCATGACCCCTGTGAGCGGGCTGACGCCCGGCCAGAAGATTGTGGTGAAGGGTGGCTACGAGCTGAAGTACATCATACCCGGTGATGGTGAGAAGAAGAAGGCCGGCCACTTCCACGCCGATGGCGTATTCCACGAAGGTGAAGACCATTGAGAAGTACGAATGACGGAGTACGATTTACAATTTTTCGCTCATGAATGCGTTGATATCATTCTGTCTTAAAAACCGCATTACGGTGGTGCTCATCACTTTGGTGCTCGCTGCCGTGAGCGCCTATATGGTGAGTACGCTGCCGGTGGACGTATTCCCCGAGTTGAAGCAGCCGCGCGTTACCATTCAGACCGAAGCCGGCGGCCTCTCAGCTGAAGAGGTGGAGCAGTACGTCTCCATTCCGCTCGAGTCGGCCATGCAGGGTACCCCCGGTGTGCGTAAGGTGAGCTCCTCATCGGGTAATGGCCTGTCCTTTGTCTGGGTGGATTTTGATTGGGATGTCGACATTTACCTCGCCCGCCAGATTGTGTCCGAGCGCATGGCGACCGTGCGTGAGCGGTTGCCGGAGCAGGTGGAGTGTGAGATGGCCCCTATCGTTTCCGTAACCGGCGAGATTATGGTGATAGCCATTCAGGGGGATGAAACCGCTGACCCGTTGGAGGTGCGCCGTGTGGGGGAGTTCGAGCTGCGCAATCGTTTGCTGGCTATTCCCGGTGTGGGGCAGGTTACGGTGCTGGGCGGGCGCCTGCCTGAGTACCAAGTTGCCTACGACCCCGAGAAGATGCGCCAAGCCGGGGTGAGCTTTGCTGACCTGAAAAACACGGTGGAGGCTGCTCAGAGCAGCATCCCCGCCGGATATCTGGAGGATGTGGCCGGTGTGGAGCTGCCTGTGCAGCAGAATACCCGCGCCTTTACCCCTGAGCACTTGCGCCGCGCCATTGTGACCGACCATCCCACCGATGGTGTGGTACGTTTGGAGGATGTGGCAGAAGTCAAAATTGACGGTGCTCCCCGCCGTGGTAATGCCGGTTATGCCGGTAGTGAGGCTGTGGTGCTGTCCGTGCAGAAAGTGCCCGGAGCCAACACGCTTGAGCTGACCTATGCGGTGGATGCAGCCGTGAAGGAATTTGCCCAAAGCCGTTTGCCTGCCAATATGAAGTTGCATGCCGATGGTTATCGTCAGGCGGACTTCATTGAATTGTCTCTTGAGAATGGTAAAGAGACTTTATTAATTGCGGCTGTTGTGGTGGTGCTGGTTATTGTGCTTACGCTGCTCAATGTGCGTACGGCGCTCATCACTCTCATCAGCATGCCGCTTTCGGTCATCTTCGGTATGGCGCTTTTCCCTCTCTTCGGGCTGGGCGTCAATATTATGACCTTGGGCGGTCTGGCTGTAGCGGTAGGTGATGTGGTGGACAACGCCATCGTGTTTGTCGAAATTGCCTGGCGAAATCTGAGCCGCAACGCTGCTTTGCCGCCGGAGCAGCAAAAGAGCCGATATCGCGTGCTCATGGCTGCCAAGGATGAGATAGTGGGCTCCATCAGTTACTCCTCGGTCATCATTCTGCTGGTATTTGCGCCGCTTCTTTTCCTGAGTGGTATTGAAGGCCAATTCTACCGCCCCTTAGGTATATCGTATATGCTGGCTTTGGCCGCCTCGCTGCTTGTGGCCATCACGGTTATTCCCACACTTTGCATTGTGTGGTACAAAGTCGGCCGCAAGCAGAGTGACGACGGCGATTCGGCTTCCGCTCGTTTCATCAAACGTCTGTATGCCCCTGTGCTGAATATCTGTCTGCGCTGGTCTAAGAGTATTTTCGGTGCGCTGCTGGCTCTGACGGGGGCTACGCTGTGGCTGGGTAGTACTTACGGTACGAGTTTCCTGCCTCCCTTTAATGAGGACTGCTACACCCTATTTGTCAACTGTGTGCCCGGCACTTCGCTGGAGGAAACCGAACGCATATCGCGTCAGGTGATGAAGAAGATTCAGCAAATAGACGGCGTGAAGACCGTAACGCAGCGTACCGGTCGCGCCGAGAACGATGAGCACGCTGAGCCTGTAAGTGCAAGTGAGCTGGTGGTGCGTGTGGATTTGGCCAAAGACCAGCGCCGCATGCGCGAGCAATTTAAGGAGGCCATGCGCGGCATACCCGGTGTGAGCGGTATGGTGGGCTTCCCGATTGCCCACCGCATTAGCTCAGCACTCTCCAACTCCAACTCAGAAATCGCCATTAACATCTTCGGTGACGACTTGCCGCAAATCCGCGAGGCTGCCAAAAAGGCAGCTGACATTCTGGCCGACATGCCCGAGGTGGCAGATGCCCGCGCTAACCGCGAAGTGATGGTTGATACCATTCACGTGGATTATAATCGCGAGGTGCTGGCAGCCTACGGTCTGACCATGGCCGATGCCGCTGACCAGGTGTCCGCCGCCCTTAATGGTATGCAGGTGGGGGAAATCATCCGCAACCTCGACCATTGGAACATCATGCTGCGTCTGGATGCTGACCTGCGCCGCAGTATGGATGATGTGCGCCACTTGCAGCTGGTTGCTCCCGGCGGCAAGAAGGTGCCCCTCGGTGAGGTGGCTCATGTCTACCGGGCCGAAACCACCAACCTCATTCTGCGCGACAACTCCCGCCGCAAGGCCATGATTTCCTGCAACCCTTCACCCGACAGTAACCTGGGCGACCTGGCCAAAGCCTGCCGTGAGAAGCTCGACCCCGCCATGAATGAGCTGGGGTGCTCGGTGGAGTACGCCGGCACCATTAAGAGCCGAGAGGAGGCCGGGCGGCGCCTGTACCTGATGGGTGGTATTGTGTGCGTGCTCATTGTGCTGTTGCTGGCCAGTTCGCTGGGCAGCGTGCGCCGTGCCATGGTCACGCTCATCAACATCCCGCTTTGTCTGGTGGGTGGTATTATTGCCGTATTCTTGGCTTCTCCCGATACGGTGAGCAGCGTGCTGTCCGGTGGTTACATCCACCCCATTCTCTCGGTAAGTTCGATTGTAGGCTTTGTCACGGTAATTGGTTTTGCCATTCGCTCCGGCCTTATTCTCCTTAATCGTTATCGAGCTCTTGAGATGAGTGGTATGAGCGCTGAGGAGGCTATTCGTGCCGGCTCAGGCGAGCGTGTGATTCCCATCATCATGACCTCTCTTACCACCATTCTGGGCCTTCTGCCCCTCATCTGGGCTAAGGATCAGCCCGGTGGTGAACTACTCGCCCCGCTGGCCATCGTGCAGTTCGGCGGTCTGGTGAGTGCTACCATTCTTAACCTGCTCGTCATGCCGGCTACCTGCAAGATATTCGCAGGCTTCATCTCCCCCGCAGACAAGCAGGATTGAGTAATTTAAGACCACCCCGGAGGGGGTAAATCACCACTCCCGCAAAAAAGGCCGCTTTACGCGGCCTTTTTTACGTTTACGGTTGGTAATGGTTCGGCATGACTGCGGTAATGTGCCCTCCGAGAGCGACTTTTACCTCATCAGTCTTTCAACTGCTCATGGATGAACAGTACCGGGATGGAGGCTGCCGCAAAGCACCATATGCCGATGGTGCAGGGGACATCTACAACGACAAAAGCCAGAGTGGCAGTGGGGTAGGCCCACAGGGTATTGAGGTCTGTGTGACATTCTCCTGTGTAGTGTATGTAATTGAGCCTATGTTGTTTTTTAGAGGCTGTAAGGGGAGGCGGCGCGCTTATCCATGAGGTATTTTTGGCGAGGGTATGGCTACCCGGGTAATCCCGTGGAGCTTTTTTGATTTCGCGGTAGACGATTTCGCCTTCCGACCCTTTAATCTTGGAAATTCTTGAATTCGGTCCTTTAGGTGCCCAGATGGGGATGGTCAGGTTGCGGTATTCTACTTTCTGCCCCTTAATGTACATCTTGCTGCCTGCCCGGTAAATGGTGCTATCATCCACCATCACACCATCGCATCGGCTCCCCATATCAGCCAGGTAGGCGGAGTACCGAGTGCAACCGGTAAGGAACAGGAGCGTGCCAACAAGTAACTGAGGGCAGATTTTCATGCTTTGCATGCTAACAATCGAGGGAGTGAATGTCAAGACAGAAAAGCAGGATAAAAGCGTATGGTAAAAGTAAGTCTAAAGGACTGCCGAGAAGGTAAATGTGAGATAGACTCTGTTTTTCCCCTTGCAATGGGGGGATGCCTGTTGTAAGATGCAGGCATGCAACAACAAAGCTCCCCTGATGAAATGGAAAAACTCCGTCTGCAAGCTGAAGCCGGAGACGCCGAGGCTCAGTGTGCGCTGGCTTGCTGTTATGATAATGGCGAGGGGGTAGAGCAGGATTTTGTGCAGTCTGTCTATTGGTGGCGTCTGTCTGCGGAGCAGGGGTATGTGCCGGCTCAGTTTAATCTGGGGTGTGCCTATGCGAGTGGTGAAGGGGTAGAGCAGAATGCCCAGGAGGCATTTGCGTGGTGGTTGCGTGCAGCAGAGGGAGGCGATGCCGATGCTCAGTACAATGTGGCCAAGTGCTACGATAGTGCCGAAGGCGTGGAGCAAGACTATACCAAGGCCGTTTATTGGTACCACCAAGCTGCGGAGCGGGGCTGCATGGAATCTCAGTACGAACTGGGGCGTCATTATCAGTATGGATATGGCGTGGAAGAAGATAAGGCTTTTGCAGCCAATTGGTACCGCCGCGCAGCAGAACAGGGGCATGCACAGGCACAGTGCAATTTGGGGGTTATGTATGACTACGGCTTGGGGATAGAGAAGGATAAGGCTGAGGCGGTGAGGCTTTATCGCCTGGCCGCGGAGCAAGGCAATGCACAGGCTTGCTGCAATCTGGGGTGCTCGTATGCGAGCGGTGATGGTGTGGAGCAGGATGATAGCCAAGCTGTCTTGTGGACACGTAAAGCCGCAGAGCTGGGAAACTTCGTTGCCCTGTACAACATGGGCTGTGCGTACGAACATGGTGAAGGCGTGGAACAAAATGAACAGTTGGCTGTGGAATGGTACCGCCGAGCTGCGGAAGCCGACTACGTAAAGGCTCAGATTCTGCTGGCGAATTGGTACGACTTGGGTCACAATGTGCAGCAGGATGATGAACTGGCTGTTTATTGGTACCGTCGTGCTGCTGAGTTGGGCGACGCCTCTGCTCAGTATGAAGTGGGATTTCATTATTACCATGGGCAGGGGGTGGAGCAGAGCTATTCTCAGGCGGCAGAATGGTATGCCAAGGCGGCAGAGCAGGGCTATGCCCTTGCTCAGAGTTGCCTCGGATTTATGTATGACTGTGGGCGTGGCGTGAAGGAGGATGCGGAGGAAGCTGCTCGTCTGTACCGGGCGGCAGCCGAACAGGGGCTTGCCACTGCTGCTTGTAATCTGGGCTTTATGTACGATAATGGGCGCGGGGTAGTGGCCGATGCCGCTGAGGCTGTCCGTTGGTACCGAATCGCTGCCGAACAGGATGATATGTATGCCTGCTGTAACTTGGGGCGTTCTTATGCTGTAGGCGAAGGGGTGGCGCAAGATTACTCTCAGGCTTTTCGTTGGTTCTCCCGTGCAGCAGAGCTGGGCGATGCCCTTGCCTATTACCATTTGGGAATTATGTATAGCGAAGGCGAGGGCATGCCGGTGGATGGGGCTAAGGCAGCTGCCTGTTTTAGAAAAGCCGCGGAAAAGGGTGACCCGAGTGCGCAGCTGAACTTGGCTCTTGCTTTAGTTCGGGGAGATGGCGTGGAGCAAGATGAGTACGAGGCTTTTACCTGGATGCAGTCTGCGGCCGAGGGCGGTAAGCCGGTGGCGTGGTATAATTTGGGGAAGATGTATGAACTCGGCGTCGGTGTGGAGGCGGATGTGGCCGAAGCCCTCAATTGCTATCGCCGAGGTGTGGAGTTGGAGAATGCCGATGCTCAGTTCCGATTGGGGGCAGCATACGCAGAAGGTGAACTGGGCTTGTCCAAAGACACAGATGAGGCATTCCGACTGTACACTCTTGCTGCAGAGCAGGAACTCCACGAGGCCGAATATGCACTGTGCGTGTTGTATGTGCAGGGGGAGGCGGTAGAGGCCGACCCACAGATGGCTGCCGAGTGGTGTACGCGTGCCGCGAAGGGAGGTATGCTGCAGGCACAGTATTTCCTGGGCTATCTGTATGCTGAGGGGCTGGGCCTGCATAAAAATCTTTCGATGGCACGCGAATGGTACGAAAAAGCTGCTGCCGCCGGGCACGAGGCTGCCCGGGAGGCATTGGCCGAACTGGAAAAGAAAAACAACAGAAAATGAATATCAGAAATTCTGTTCTAGCCGGGCGAGGCTCGGTCTCGGGAAGAAAATTGTGAAGAAAAAAGTTATGAATGCCGGGGATAATGAAGCACTGATGCGTGAAGTGGAGCAGCAGCGGCAGAGTCTGGCCGCCATCAGAAATCATGTGGAATGCGAGCTGGAGCGCAGGTGCGAGGAAAATCTCAGGAATTGTGGTATTCCGGCCGCACAGGTGGACGAGGAGCAGGCACGCCGATTGGATGAGGCTGAGATGATGGGCTACCTCGATAGTCTGGAAGCCGCCGATGGCTGTCTGCTGATTGCCTACCATAATCATGATGCCGATGGTATGAGGGAGGCGCTGGCCAATGGTGCGAATCCGAATCTGCGCCTCATCTGGTTTGGAGAACCCCTCGTTGTGGATGCCGTGCAATGCGGATGGGTACAGGCCGCAGATATTCTGTTGGAGGCCGGCGCTGACCCTGCGGCGGAAGACTACCTGTTGCTCATGATATTGTGCGAGCACGGGCCGGCCGATTTGTTGCAACGCGTGTTGCAGCTGCCCGGTGTTTCCCCGGATTATGACGAGGGTACCGGTTACAACTTGGCAGACTATGCGGCAGAAGCCGGTCGTGTGGATTGTCTGCGTGTGCTGCGTGCCGCCGGGGCGGATATGTTGGCAAATGAGGGACGTACTCTTTGCAGGGCTTGTGATGCGAATCAGCCGGAGGTTGTACGCTATTTGCTGGAGGAGTGTGGCGCCGCCCTGGAGGAGGAGTATGATGACTGGAGCCCGCTTTTCTACGCAGCTCGCTCGAATGCTTTGGAATGCGCCCGCATTCTGCTGGCGGCCGGTGCAGACCCGCTGCACCGCGACATTGCCAACGGAACCCCTATCGGGTGGGCTAAGTCTCCCGCTATGCAGAGCTTGCTCGATGGCTATATCGGCCGAAGACGCGTTGGAATAATGAGCCCTAAGAAATCCATTCGCTCTGCAAATTGAAAGTTGGCTCGCGCCTCCCTAGCCAAGTTCCAATTTATCGGGCGGAATGGGGAGACGCCCGGAACACCAATTTAGCATTCTGAAAACGAAAGATGGTAATTGTTCCGCCGCGTATCCGGTGAGCTCATATTTTTGCCTGTTTGTGAAAGATACAGCCTTTCTCCGGCGTATTATTGGTGTAACACCACCATATTTGCATGAAAATCATCCAGATTCCTTTCTTATGTGCAACTGCTCTGGTAGCTCCCGCCCTGCCGGCAGACGAGTCCGCCACCACCGCGTTGCTGCAGGCTGTGGAGGCCAGAGACCTCTCTGCTGTGGAGACGTCACTGGCCGCCGGTGCCAATCCGAATGCCCGTGTAGGCAACAAGTCTGTGCTGGCAAGATTGTTGGGCGATGATTGCCATAGCGCGAAGCCCGGCATGGTATATGCCTTGTTGCAGGCCGGGGCTGTGCCGGAGGGGCTGGAAGAGGCCTCATATTGGGAACGCAGCGTGTATGCCCCCTATTTTTCGCTGAAACGTGGCGAAAAGGTCACCGCGGCACAGGCCGCTGCCATGATGGAACAAGCCGTGGATATCGGGGCGCCTGTCTGGGCAAAGATGGCGCTGGAGTGTGGGGCTGACCCGAATGGCTACTGCACCGGAGAATCAGACCCGCAGCGGGAGGGCTATACCTACCTGTATCGTGCTGTTTTTGGTGGCGAGTGCCATTATGGCGACAGCTTAGGTACAGCTCGGGTGCTGCTGCTGGGCGGTGCTGACCCGAACAAGCCGAATGTGGATGGTCGTGTCCCCTTGCAGTGCTGGCGTTGTTGGAAGGAGCACATGGACATTCTGCTGGGGTTCGGCGCAGACCCCATGGTGATAAGCTCGGAGGGGAAAACAACCCTTATGTATGCCGGAACCGGCGAAGCTGTACAGGCACTGCTGGCGGCCGGTGTACCCTGGGGCGCCCGTGATAAGGCGGGAAAAAGTGCTCTCTGGTATGCACTCCATAGCGAGTATTGGGGGGCGGCTCGGGCCTTGTTGGAAAGCGCTCCGGAAGATGAGGCGGAATACGCACGAGAGCTGCTCCGTCTGCATCGTCGAACCAACGCCCATTTCCCGGTGAGACTTTTCGAAGATGTGCCGGGATACTGATAAAATTCATTTAGTTAAAAAATGACAATTGTCTTTGCCTGATTGTGTAGAAAATCTGTATAAAATGCGTTCTATGCTATGCGGTCTTAGCTGTAGAGCAGACCGTGAGTATCAAAAGTGACTTGACATCATATCAGGAAGGAGTAAGATTTCAGCTGTGAATTCAATAGTAAAATGCGGATTAGGTGTTGTCGTACTCGGTGGCGGGGCGGCAGCTTGGTATTTCTGGCCGGGAAATAACGGCAATAGCGTGACCACGTTCAGCACTGTGGAGGTGGTGCGCGATAATTTCGTGAACAAGGTGCAGGCTACCGGTACGCTGGAACCTCAGGAACTGGTGGACGTAGGTGCTCAGGTGACGGGCGAGATTAAGGAGTTCGGTGTGGACCTTGCTGGCAACCGTGTAGACTACGGTAGCGAGGTGAAGGCCGGGCAGTTGCTCGCCCGTATTGATGACACCATTGTGGAGCTTGATATTAAACGCGCTGAGGCCAGCGTGGCTCAGGCTAATGCCCAGATTCTTACGGCAAAGGCCAATATCTCTCAAGCTGAGGTGAATAAGAAGAAGGCTGACCGCGATTTGGAGCGTGCCAAAAAGCTCGGTGTGGGTGATGCCCTCTCCCAGATGGACTACGATCAATACCTGACTCAGGCAGAAAATGCAGCCGCCTCTCTGGAGAGTGCTCAGGCTCAGCTGGCCAATGCCGAAGCTCAGCTGCAAAGCGCTAATGCCATGCTGGAAAGTGAGCTGCGCAATCGTGATTATACGCGTATTACCACGCCGGTGGATGGTACCATTGTGGTGCGTCAGGTGAACGTCGGTCAGACGGTGGTGAGCAACATGAGTGCTACTACACTCTTCCTCGTGGCTCGCGACCTTACCAAGATGCAGATTTGGGCAAGTGTGAATGAGGCCGATATTGCCAAGGTGCACGCCGGTCAGGAGGTGCGCTATACGGTCGATGCCCTGCCGAACGAGAACTTTACCGGTGTGGTGAACAAGATTCGCCCCAACGCTACCATGTCTTCCAACGTGGTAACGTACATTGTGGAGGTGGATATTGAGAATCCCGACCGCAAGTTGCTGCCTTACATGAGCGCCAACGCCAACTTTATTGTAAAAGAGGTGAAGGATTGCCTCATGGTACCCGAAGCCGCCTTTGACTTCCACCCGACCAAGGAACAGGTTGACCCCGCCTTTGCTGACAAGATGCGCCGCCCCGGCCCTCGCCCTGCTGAGGATGAGGAGCTTGCCGCTGAGCGCCCCGAGCCCTCCGCTGAGGGTGAGCCCGCTATGGTGTGGGTGCAAAAGGGTGATAAGGTCGTTCCGGTGCGCGTGGTGCGTGGCGAGAGCGATGGTACGCGCAGCATAGTAACCCCGCTGCCGGGCGAGACTCTTGAGGTCGGCGACAAGTTGGTGACGGGTATTCGCATGGTTTCTGCTTCTGCAAAGGCTGTCAAGAGCGAGGGCGGCCTCTTCGGCATGAATGGTCCTAAGCGTCGTCAGCGTGGGGCCGGTGGTGTGGAGATTAAGCCCGGTCAGGGTGGTGGCGCCAGCGGCCGCCCCGGCCCTCCCATGTAAGTCTGCGCATGTTTTAACTGTTTTCAGGCCATGATTGAGCTGAAAAACATAACGAAGGTTTACCACCTGGGCGAAATTGATTTGCCGGTGCTGAAGGGAATTTCCCTGCGCATTGACGACGGCGAATTTGTGTCGCTTACAGGTGCTTCGGGCTCGGGTAAGTCTACGCTCATGAATATATTGGGCTGTCTGGATCGCCCCTCGGGTGGCGAGTTCTGGATTGATGGTCACAATGTGGCCGGTCTCAATGCCAACGAGCGAGCCCGTCTGCGCAACAAGCGCATTGGTTTCGTGTTCCAGAACTTCAACCTTCTGGCTCGTACCTCAGCGCTTGAGAATGTGATGATGCCTGCCTACTACTACCACCCGGCCAAGAGTACGGCTGAGATTCGTGCTCGTGCCTTGGAGCTCATTGATTTGGTGGGGTTGACGGATCGCATGCACCACACGCCGGCGCAGCTTTCCGGTGGTCAGCAGCAGCGCGTGGCTATTGCCCGTTCACTCATCAATAACCCCGGCATTCTGCTGGCAGACGAGCCTACCGGTAACCTGGACTCCACCACCTCCGTGGAAGTGATGAACATGTTCCGCGAGCTCAACCGCAAGCAGGGTATCACCGTTATCATCGTAACGCACGATCCCAAGACCGCTGCCTTTACCGACCGCGCTATCAATATGAGCGATGGTCTTATCCTCGAAGGCGTATCTGACGAACTCTCAGCCACATTGCAGAAATGAAATTCGGAACTCTTCTCATAACCTGCCTTAAGGCTCTGGTGCGCAATCCTATGCGTGCAGCGCTCACGGTGCTGGGTATTGTTATCGGTATTGCTGCTGTGGTGGCTATTATGGAGATTGGTGAAGGCTCCAAAAAGCAGGTGGCCGACAAATTCTCCTCCATGGGTACAAACGTAATCACAGTCTCCGGTGCCTCTGTGAGCACCGCCGGTGTGAACTCCGGTATGGGTGGCCGAGCTTCGCTGTACGCGGCCGATGCAGATGCGCTAATGAAGGATTGCCCTGAGTTTGTGAAGGCGGCCTCGCCGGTGGTTCGTGCCAGCGGTCAGGTGATTGTGGGCAATCAGAACTGGAGCCCCCGTTCCATCATGGGTGGCAATGAGCATTACCTCTCTATTGAAGGTTGGAAGGTGGCTCGTGGGCGTGCCTTTACCCGTCAGCAGGTGGATGAGGCTCAGCGCGTTTGCCTGATTGGTCAGACGATTGCCAAGGAGCTCTACGCGGATTCTGAGCCCATTGGTCAGGATATCCGCATTAAAGATGTGGTATTCACCGTTATCGGTGTGCTCGAGGCTAAGGGCGCTGATGGTATGGGTAATGACCAGGACGACTGCATCATGCTGCCGTGGACGAGCATTCGTACCCGACTCATGGGTGCCAGCGGCTCGGCTGCTATCTCCAAGGGCGGTGCCGCCAACAGTGCTAAGGTTTCGTCCACCGATACCTTCTCGACCACAACTGTGAATTTCTACCCCGGTTGCGACTTGCAGCCCTACACCAATGCCCCCCACCCGCTGCGTACCCGTACGGTGGACAGTATTGCCGTGCAGGTGCACGATGGCAAAGCTCCGGATGCCGCTATGGACGCCATGACGCCCGTGCTGCGCCGCCAGCATGAGCTGGAGCCCGGCGTGCTGGATGACTTCACCCTGCGCGATCGCTCTCAGTTCGTTAAGATGATGACTGATACCACCTCCACAATCAGCAGCCTGCTGATTTCTGTGGCCATGATTTCCCTCGTTGTGGGTGGTGTGGGCATTATGAACATCATGATGGTGTCCGTCACCGAGCGTACGCGCGAAATCGGTCTGCGCATGGCTGTAGGTGCCCGCCCGCGCGACATCATGTGGCAGTTCCTGCTGGAGGCTGTGCTGCTGTGCACCATCGGCGGTATCATCGGCATTGCCGTGGGGCGCGTGGCTTCTTACATTGTGAGCAGCAAGATGGGGTGGCCCGTCTCGCCCTCAATGTCGGCCATGGCACTTTCCGTATCGGTTGCCGCGATTATCGGTATCGTGTTCGGCTGGTACCCCGCCTGGAAGGGCTCTAAGCTCGACCCCATCGACGCCTTGCGTCATGAATAATACAGACTATTTTTTCACTATATCATGAAGATTCGTTACACTTCCGTACTTGCAACAGCGCTTCTGCTGAGCTCATGCCAGCTGGGGCCTGATTTCACCGGTGCTCCCGACCAGGAGTTGCCCTCCACTTGGGTGAATGCCCTGCCGCCCTCCAGCGGTGAGGAATCTCTTGCCGCTTGGTGGCAGAGCTTCGGCGATGCTCAGCTCACCGACCTCATTAACCGCGGCTTTCAGAGCAGCCCTGATATGGTGAGCGCTGCTTTGGCTATTGCCAAGTCCGAGGCCTCCCTGCGCTCCACACGTTCCGGCCTGTTCCCCACGGGGTCGGCCTCTTTCGGTGGTAACAACGGCGGTGATTTCCTCGACACTAATTCCCACGGCAGCTGGAGCGGTGCTCTTTCCGCCTCCTGGACGCCCGATATCTGGGGCGGTACCCGTCGTGAGGTGGAGGCCGCCTACGCCTCTCTGGGCTCAACTCAGGCTGCAGCCAATGCTACCCGTACGGCCTTAGCAGCCAGCATTGCTGCCACGTACTTTGAGTGGATTTCCGCTAAGGAGAGTCTGCGCATTGCCCGCGAGCAGCTGGAGTACCAGGAGCGTACCTACAACGTGGTGAAGAAGAAGGAGGCTGTGGGTATGGTTGCCAATCTCGAACTGGCAGAGGCTCGCGCCACCATCGCTTCCACCCGCGCTCAGATTCCCACCTACGAGGCTAACATCCGCAGCTGTGAGAACTCCCTCGCCACGCTTCTGGGGACAACGGTTGACAAAATCTCGCTGAGCATGCCCACGGCCGCTACGTATAACAAGATACCGCGCGTGCCCACAGGCCTGCCTTCTGAGCTGCTGCGCCGCCGCCCTGATGTGATTCAGGCAGAGAAAAACCTGCACCGCGCCACCGCCAACATCGGTGCTCGCGTGGCAGACCTCTTCCCGAGCATCAGCCTGACCGGTCGCGCCAGCGCATCTTCCGGCAGTAATTTTGAGGATTTCTTCCGCACCTCCACCTGGAGCTTGGGTGCCAGCGCCAGTCAGACGATATTCAACCGCACCGCTCTTAAGGAAAACGTGAACATCGCCGAGCTCGAGCGCGATTCCTCGGCTCAGGCCTATCGCAAGACGGTGCTGGCAGCCTTTGCTGAAGTTGAGGATTGCCTGATTGCCTACGCTCGCCTGACCAACCAGATGCCGCAGTTCCAGGCTGCTGCAGCTGCCAATAAGGAGGCCGCTGAGATTTCGCTGCGCCGTTTCAATTCCGGTGAGAGTGATTTCCTGAACGTAGCCGCCTCTGAGCGTGCCTGGTTGTCTGCTGAGCTCAATCTCATCTCCACTCGTCAGCAGATTCGCATGGCTCTTGCCCGCCTTTGCACCGCTCTCGGCGGCGGCTGGTAAAGCTTGTGTTGCTATCGCTTTTATACCACACCCCCGGGCTGCCGCTTGGTAGCCCGGGGGTGAAGTTTTTGGGGGAGTTTTGATTTTTTTATAGCATCCCGAAAAGGCGATAATTATTGGCTCTTCGGGCAAAGTCAAAAGCGTTGCGCTTATTGCAGTCCTGCTTCAGCGGGTCGGCACCGTGAGCCAGTAGCAGGTGGCCTACTTTCCATCTTCCGCTGCGAGCGGCAATCATGAGTGGCGTGGCTCCCGAGCGTGCAGGGGCGTCTACAACTGCTCCGCGGTCAATGAGAATGGCGGCTACTTCATATAACCCGAGGGCTGCTGCATGGTGAAGGGCTGTAAACCCTCGTTTATCTTTAAGATGCAGGTCTGCATGAATGGCCCATTCTGCATCATAGAGCGGCGGATTAGGGTTACGAAGGGTTGTGCCGGGGCGTGGTGGTTCCGGCGGGGCGATGTAGTGAGCATGTATTTCTTCATCCGTGTATCGGCTCAGGTACGGGTGGGTCACTCGTAGGTGTGCTACATCGAGCCAGGGGATAATGAGCTTATCCCCTGAGCCATTAGGTATGGGACTATAGGCATGGATGAGTTTAATGACGTTTGCGAGCCTGTGGCGCAGAGCCAGTATCAACGGTGTATCGCCTGAATCGTCGTCCAGGTAGGCATTTGCTCCGGCTGCCAGCAGGGCTCGGGCACTCTCTGTCTGTGACTCTACATGGTAATGGCTGGTTAAGCCCTGGCAACAGAGCCAGTGGAAGGCACTACGCCCCCATACTCCATCCTTTTTATTCACATGGGCTCCGTGAGTCAACAGCACGGGAATGACGGCGTGTGCCCCCGCTCTCGCTGCCACCATGAGCGGCGTGAGACGATTTCGGAATCTTTTATCCACATCCTCCCCTGCAACCAGCAGTTTTTTCACAACCTCGGCCTCATTGTGACAGATGGCGGCGAAGAATTCATCTTGAATCGTTGCTTCATTCATAACCCTTCAAGGTAGCACAATTACCCTCGCATGGCAAGCCCGAAGTTGTATGAGTTTTTAAAAAAGGAAAAAGCACTCGCGAAGCGTGGATAAAATACTTGTTTTATCAGGATAGGGCGTTATAACGAGGGGCAGGATATGAAGAATGCGGTTAAACGATCTTTGGTGGTAAATGCCATTGTGCTGAGTGCTGTGGTGGGTGGGAGCCGTGTGTTGGGCGTGCCGGCGGAAGAACAGATGGCTGTGTTCTGGTTTCAGCTTGTGGTACAGATGCTGATGAATGAACTGTGGTTGTACAGCTCAACTGTGCCGGTTTTGATAGTTACATTTCTTCACCGGAAAGAGACAACGCAGGAACGCTCGGCTCTGCGTGCCATGAAGATGATATCTCCTGTTCTGGTGCTGGTACCTGCTTTACTTTATGCCGTACTCTACATGCTGAGCCCATGGATTGGCGAGTGGGTGCAGGCAGAGGTGGGCGTGCCCCTTTGTGGGGCCTTGTTGCTGGCCTCTCTGCTGGGGCAGGGGTTGCTGTTTGTTCTGGCGCTGTTGTTGAGCCTGATTCCGGTGTGCCCTTCCGCGCTGTTTCAGGCGCTGGATAATAAATTAAGCTGAGACGACGTACTGGCTTTATTTCTTGAGCCAGACGAGCAGAAGGGCAATATCGGCCGGGGTGATACCGGGTATGCGCGAGGCCTGCCCGATGGTGGTGGGGCGTATGCGGCTGAGGCGCTGGCGTGCCTCTGTCTTCATGGCGGGAATGGCATCGTAGTCGATGTCGGCCGGTATGCGCTTGTCCTCCTGGCGCTGAATGCGCTCTGCCGTTACGCGCATGCGGTCGATGTGACCGGCGTAGACAACTTCGATAGCTACGGGCTCCCACAGCTCATCGGGGAGCACGCTGCGCAGTTCTGCGGGCAGTTTGTGCCAGTCATTTTCAGGGCGGCGCAACCAGAGGTTAAGGTTGACGCCGGGCTCGACCTTAACGCGTGAGGTGAGAGCTACGCCTTCCTCAATTGCTCGCAGTCGGTCAGCCGCTGCTTTGCCTCGCTCGGCAGAGAGCAGCCCCAGCTCGCTTGCCAAGGGGGAGAGGCGCAGGTCGGCATTGTCCTGGCGCAGCAGCAGGCGCATTTCTGCGCGGCTGGTGAACATGCGGTAGGGCTCGTCTGTGCCACGGGTGACGAGGTCATCAATCATGACGCCCAAGTATGCCTGATCGCGGCGCAGGATGAGTGCCTGGCGCCCTTGTAAGGCAAGCATGGCATTGGCCCCGGCCAAAAGCCCCTGACCGGCGGCTTCTTCATAACCGCTGGTGCCGTTAATCTGCCCGGCAAAGTAGAGCCCGCGCACACGCTTGGTTTCCAGCGTGGGCTGTAGTTCGGTCGGGGGAACGTAGTCATACTCCACGGCGTAGCCTGGGCGTATGAGTTCAGCCTTTTCCAGCCCGGGAATACTGTGCACGATATCTTGTTGTACGAAGAAAGGCAGGCTGGAGGAGAGGCCGTTGAGGTAATACTCATCGGTGCTCCGGCCTTCCGGTTCGATGAAAATCTGGTGACGTTCCTTCTCGGCAAAACGAACAACTTTATCTTCGATGCTGGGGCAATAACGTGGCCCGGTACCCTCGATGACACCGCCGAAGAGCGGGCTGTACTGCAGGTTGGCGCGGATGATGTCGTGCGTGCGCTCGTTGGTGTAGGTGGCACCGCAGGAGAGTTGCTGCAAGGTGAAGTCCTCGTCAGCCAGATAATTGAGAGTGCAATGCGGCTCCGTTGCCCGGTGCAGAACTTCTCGGGAGATGTTACTGAAGAGAGGCGGCGGCTCGTCACCCGGTTGCATTTCCAGAGCCGAGAAGTCAATCGTGCTGCCTTTAATGCGCGGGGATGTACCGGTTTTGAACCGTGCCAGAGGAAAGCCCAGACGTGCCAGACATGCGGAAATGCCGGTAGGGGCAGCACCCAGGCGCCCGCCCGGTAAGTGGTCCATACCCACATGCAACAGACCACGCATAAATGTGCCGCTGCACAGCACAACTGCGCGAGCTGCAATCTTTTGTCCCCAAGTTGTCGTTACGCCGGTTACCCGGCCACCTTCTGTGACAATCTCATCAACATCTCCCTGCACCAATTGTACACCGGGAGCGGTTTCCATGACCCACTTCATGCGGGCACGGTAGGCTAACTTATCGCATTGTGCACGCGGTGCTCGCACGCTGGGGCCTTTACTGGCGTTGAGCATGCGGAACTGAATGGCCGTGGCATCGGTATTGAGCCCCATGGCACCGCCCAGAGCATCGATTTCGCGCACGATATGCCCTTTGGCCAGACCGCCGATAGCAGGGTTGCAGCTCATTTGGCCGATGCTATCGAGGTCGTGCGTGATGAAGGCTACGCTACCGCCGAGTCGAGCGGCTGCGAGAGCTGCTTCGATGCCTGCGTGACCGCCGCCGATGACTGCTATATCAAACTGTTGGGGCATGGTGAGGGGGTGCTGTTAATAACCGGTGTTGCGGGATTTCTCTTCGTTGAGCAGAAGTTTAACGCACTCCTTGTGGCCGTGCTGCTGTGCGTAGTTCAGGGGGGTATTGTTGGCAACATCTCGGGCGTTGATGTTGGCATAGCCTTTCAGAAGGGCGCTGACGGCATCGGTATGTCCGTGGCGGGCTGCAATGTGCAGGGCGGTGCGACCGGACTTGTTTTTGGCGTTGACGAAAGCACCCGATTTAAGCAGCATGGTAATGCAGGCTGCCTGACCATGTTCTGCCGCGATGGCCAATGCCGTTTCGTTTTCCTCATTGAGGGTATCGACTCGCACGCCGGAGTCGATGATGATTTTCAGGCAGGAGGCGTTGCCACTCTGAGCTGCTGCGTGGAGCAGCGATGGCTCAATATCGGCTCCCTTCTGAATGAGTGCCATCATGATTTTAGGCTGATTTTTTTCAATGGCGACCTGCATGAGGCTGCGCCCTCGCTCGTCAGTCTCGTTGGGGGAAAGTCCCTTGTCGAGCAAGAGAAGCACGCATTCGAGATGCCCGTGGAGCGTAGCTGTATAGAGGGTGCTTGTGGGGCTGTTTTTGCTGTGCAGTTCAGCGCCGGCCTCGATGAGTGAACGAAGGCAACGGGCGGAGCCGGCCATGGCTGCCAGTTCAATAGCTGGCTTACCGTCTTCGCCGCAGGTGTTGGGGTCGGCTCCGGCCAGCAGGAGCATGTGCACACTACCTTCGCGTTTTTTGCGGGCTGCCTCAGCCAGAGCCGGGTTATCCTTCAAATCGGTACCTACTTTCAACAGTTGACGGAGCAGAGAGATGTTGTTATCTCGTGCAGCTTTGACAAGCTGGCTGCCATAGTTGTGGGGTTGAATCTTTTTATTGACGGCCAGATCTTCGGCTGCGGTCAGCACATCGGCACATTCTTTTTGCCCGTTGGCGGCGGCAACTTCTCCGGCTGTTTTTTTATCGGCATTTGTTGCCAGTATGGCCGCATTGGCATGCAACAGCGCCTGCACACAGGCGATGTGCCCGTTGGTGGCTGCCAAGTGCAATGGGGTGGCTCCGTCGCTGTGGTGGAAATTCGGGTTAGTGCCGTGTGCCAGCAAGAGTGCCAGACATTCCGTCTGGCCGGCGATGACGGCCTGTGCAAGTGCTGCCTGTCGCGAGGTCGGAGATTCATTTGCGGCCAGCATGAGAGCAAGCAGGGAACGGTTGCCCTCTGCTGCGGCTTGTGCCATGAGCTTATCATCTCCCGGGGTAATCCCCATTTTCTTCAAGCCGGCAGTTGCCAGCAGTTGGTGGTTAGTCTGCTCACCGTTGGGCGGCAGCAGGTCAATGGGTGTGTTGCCGTTTTTGTCTTTCAGCGTGCAATCTGCGCCATGAGCCAGTAGCACCTGCAAGCACTCCGTATATTCTTGCTTCGCCGCAATGTGGAGGGCCGTGCTGCCATCTTCTCGGGTAATATCGGGGCTTGCACCTGCCTGCAGAAGCAGGTCTGCACAGTACGACTGGTTCGCATTGACAGCCCACAACAGCGCCGGACATTGCTCGGGGGTAGTCGTGTCGGGCGAGGCACCTGCTGTCAGGAGTTTCTGCACGCAGTCGCGATGGTCAGACTTGAGCGCTGCGATAAGCGGGGCTGTTCCCTTTCCGTTGGCCTGATTGACGTCAGCCCCGGCTTTTATCAACTCTTGCAGGCAGTCGGAATAGCCTTTATCGGCAGTAATAAAAAGCGGAGTTTCGCCCTGTTGGGTGGTGGCATTGTGTGCCGAGCCTGCTTTGAGCAGGCTGCGGATACATGCGAGGTGGTTACCCTGCGCAGCCAGATGAAGGGCTGTTTTGTGGTCTGCGCGAGCCTGAATGTCGGCCTTGTGTTGCAGCAGGAGCTCCAGAAGCTCGGCTTTGCCCTCGCGGGCAGCCAGATGAAGGGCTGTCTCACCCCGGTTGTCGCGGGCTTCGGTATCGGCCCCGCGCTCGAGCAGAATTTTCAGGCACTCAACATGGCTGTTTCGAGTTGCCAGCAGCAGGGGGGTATCGTGCGTACGGCTTTCGAGGTTGATGTCAGCACCGGCCGCCAGCTCTTGCAGCAGAATGGCGGTATCGCCGTTCTCTGCCGCCTGCAGCAGCTTGTGCACCGTTGTTGCTTCCTTTACCGGGTCGGGGTGTTCCTCGCCTTCTTCTTGCGGGCGGGCGTAGGAAAAAGTAAAGCCTGTTTGTGATTTGCTCTTGTTCTGCTCGATATTATTATCGGCAGGCGGGGGCTCAAAGCATACATAAGCAACCCCGGCCAACAACGCCGTGCCGACGCAGATGACACTTATACGGCGCGTGTAGATGGAGGCCAGGGTTCTCATGGGGGGAGCGTTCAGTTGGCGATGATGGCGGCTGCGATAGCCGAGGCCGCATCCGTACGGGCTTGGTTTTTCATGGCAGTTTCCATGAGCTCGCGAGCCTCAGGCTTCATGATGGTGTTGTGCACGAAGTCATGCACCTTGTCAGAGGTGAGCTCCGACTGGCGGCACATGATTGCAGCACCGGCCTCGGTAAAGACGCGTGCATTGGCAGTTTGGTGGTCGTCAGCGGCAAAGGGGAAGGGTACGAGGAACGCTGCCTTGCCGATGATGGTGAGCTCGGTCAGGGTAGAAGCACCGGAGCGGGCAATGACGCCATCTGCCGCAGCATAGGCGGCCGGCATGTCGGAGCAGAAGCCGATGACGGTGATGTTGGAGCAGCCGGCGGCCAGCTCCTGCACACGCTCATGGTCCAGCTTGCCGGCAATGACGAAGTAGTGCACTTCCGGGTCGGCCTTAGCAGCCTCGATTAACATGGAATTAAGATTGCGGGCACCCTGAGAACCACCGGTTACAAGAATGACGGTTTTGTCTTTCGGCAGGCCGAGGCGCTCACGGGCTTCTGCCTGAGTGGGCAGCTGCAGCAGTTCCTCACGCACCGGCGTACCTGTTACAATGCACGGGCGACCGGAGAAATAGCTTGCGGCCTCCTTAAGCCCCAGCATGACGGCGGTGCACCAGCGTGAGGTTAAGCGGTTGGCCTTGCCGGGAAGGGCATTACTGTCGTGCACATAGGTGCGCAGGCCCAGATGGCGTGCCGCCATGATGGGAGCCAGCGAGGTAAAGCCGCCCATGCCCATAACAACGTCTGCTTTTTCCCGGCGGATGATATTTTTGGCGGAACGGTAGGAGCACCACATTTTCCAGAGGAACCCGGGCATGCGCAGCGAGAGGGTCGGCGGTTTGGCAATTGCCTGCATGGTGTGGAATTCGAGGTCGCCGTACTTGCGTGAGGCCTCGGCATCCACCTCCTTACGGGAAATAAGCAGTACAGGGTGGTGCCCCATGCTGCGTAATTGTTGAGCCACGGCAATACCGGGGAAGAGGTGGCCGCCTGTGCCGCCACATGCAATGATGACGTTAAGAGGTTTGCTCATAATTTGTGGTTGTCCTGTAGTCTGCGTGTGGGCCAGTAAATCTCGCGCTTGTTGGGGGTGTGGCGTTGTATACTGGTGAGAAGCCCGATGGCAAATATGGTGAAGACCAGGTTGGTACCGCCATAGCTGATGAAGGGTAAGGGCAGACCGGAGTTCGGCAGCAGCGATGTTACCACCATCATGTTGAGCATGGCCGGCCAGAAAATGGTGCACACCAGACCGGTTGCCAGCAGACGCCCGAAGGTATCGTTCGTCTGTAGCGCCAGTACGATGCCTGCCAGCGTCATGAGGGTGAAGAGCATGAGCACGCCGGCAGTACCAATCAACCCCAGCTCCTCGCCGATTTCGGCAAAGATAAAGTCCGTATGGGCGAAGGGCAGGTTGCCGAACTTGTCGATGCCGTCACCCAGTCCCACGCCGCTCAGACCACCGCGGGCAAAGGCCAGAATGGAAATCCATTGCTGACGACCTGCACCCTGACTATATGCCTCGGGGTCCAGCCAAGCGTAAATACGTTCCATTCGGTTGGGACTGCCCGTGGCTTGGTCGTACAGCACAATCGCGCCCAGCAGGACTGCCAACAGCAACAACCAGCCGCGCACACCGGCAACGTACATCACGCAGAAACCCGATACCGCGAGTGCAGCTGCCGTACCCATGTCTTTTTCCACCAGAATGAGCAGCAGAGGTATGCCGAAAATGATACCGGGCTTGATGAAGCCCTTCCAGAAGGTGCCGGCCATTTCTCGGTGGGTAGTGTACCAGTGAGCCAGGCAAATCATGAGCACGCTCTTAGCCAATTCACTTGGCTGAAAGCTCATGAACCCCAGATTAATCCAACGGTTTTCACCATTGATGTTCATGCCGATGAACGGCAAGAAACAGCAGATGAGAAGGATTGTGAGCCCCACCCAGAGGGGGACAATAAATTTTCGCAGAATGTGGTAATCAATGGTGCTGACTACAAGTGCGCCTGTGAGCCCCAGAAGGGCAAACAGGCTTTGCTTGCGTAGGAAATCGGCCGGGTCATCTCCATCGGGTACCGGAGCACAGAGCCCGGTACTGGCCACCATCATGATACCCAGTATCAACAGGGTGATGAAACAGACCCAGATGCAGATGATGCTCAGTCGTGTGGACATGTTCCGACCGGGGCAGATTACTCAGAGATGCGGATGGTGTCGCCCACGCGGATGGAACCTTCCTTGCCTTTGGGAATGTTGTTAATCTGCATGAGTTTCGCTACGGTGGTCTTATTCTTGCGGGCAATGCGACCGAGGGTATCGCCGCGCTTGACGGTGTAGGTCTTGGCGGCTTCAGACGCAGCTTCGGCAGCCTGCTGAGCAGCGATGGCTCGCCCGGCGGCGGAATCAGCCTTAACAGGGATGTTCAGGTAAGTGCCGGAGATGATGTTGTTGTTGCGAATCTGCGGGTTAGCCTGACGAATGGCCTCAACGGTAACATTGTTCTTGGCGGCGATGCCGTAAAGCGTCTCGCCGGAGGAGACCAGATGCTTGGCATAGGTGGGCTCGGCAGGAGTTGCCGGAGCAGCGGGAGCCGGTGTTGCCTCGGGCTCATCTGCCGGCTCGGCGATGTCATCTGTCGCAGCAATGGTGGGCGGTGTGATAATCTCAGGCTCATTGACAGCAGGTTGTGCTGCCTGAGTCGGCTCAGTAGGTGCCATCGTGATGTGAGGTACATCGTTACGCACGGGATTGGCTACAGGACCCTCCTTGGGCTGGGGCAACACCGGGGCCGGTTCTGCCTCGACCGGGGTGGGCGGAGCTGTAATGGTGGGGGCTGCAATGCTACCGGCATCGGCAGACTTAATCTTACCACGAAGAATCAGACCACCAATGACGATAAGGTGAATGAGCAGCAAACCGACAATCACGCGCACAACGGTTGTGCTGTTGGTGCGGTCTTCCACCAGACCGGTATCTGTATTGAAACGGTTGCGAGGTTGCTTCAGCTTGCTGTTGAGAATGGTGCGGAAGACGTGCTTTCTGGGCTTGGCACGCGCCATGTCAGAATCGCGATAGGATGTGTAGGAACGTCGCTTCATAATGCAAGGAGGAGGGGGGGAACGGGGTTAAAGATTAAGAGTTTTGAGTACGGCATTGCGGAAGCATTCCCCGCGTTGCACATAACCGGTAAACTGGTCGAAGGAAGAGGTGCCGGGCGAGAAGAGAACAACATCTCCGGCTTGCGCCTCTGCCGCAGCGGCGGCTACGGCTTCCTGTACGGTCTCTACCTTAATGGTTTTGCAGACCGGCGCAAAGGTCATCTCGAGCTGTTCGGCAATCTGGCCGAACACGATGCAGCAGCGAGCTTTCTCTGCCAACATGGGGTTGATGGCAGTATAGTCCAGCCCTTTATCCTTGCCGCCTGCCAGTAGGATGATGGGGCGGGTTTGGGAGCGTACGGCCGCCTCGGTGGAGTGCAGATTGGTACTCTTGGAGTCATTGAGCCAGAGCACACCATCTATCTCGGCTACAGTTTCGCAGCGATGGCCGGGGGGGCTGAACGTGCGCAGACCGGCAGAAATGGACTCATCGCTCAGGCCTACGGCACGGCAGGCGAGGGTGGCAGCCATGGCATTTTCGGCATTATGAGCCTGCTCCAGGGTGGTGCCGCGCAACTGAGTGAGTGCGATATCGCCCTGCATGATGTAGCCTGATTTGTAGTAGAGCTGACCGGCGTCGGACACGGAGGAGAATTCCGCCACACGGGGCTTGAGGCCGGGCAGGTTCTCACCTACACGTACGATGGCAAGCTGGTCGGCGCTCATGTTTTCAAACACGCGCAGCTTGGCGTTGAAGTAGTCTTCCACCTTGGTGTAGCGGTCCATGTGGTCGGGCGCGAAGTTGAGCCAGATGGCAACCTCCGGGCGGAAGTTGACGATGGTTTCCATCTGAAAAGAAGATACCTCCAGTACGGCGAACTCGGGCTGCTCAGGCAGCAGGGCGAGTTCGCAGAGGGGATAGCCGTAGTTACCACAGGCCTTGGCTGTATGACCTGCTTGCAACAGCACATGTTCCAGCAGCGCCGTGGTGGTGGTTTTGCCGTTAGTGCCGGTAATGGCAATGATTCGGCCGTTGAAGAAGTGGTACCCCAGTTCAATTTCACCGATGATGGGGGCGCCGGCGCAGGTGAAAGCCAGCGTCCACGGAATGTCGGCTTCAATGCCCGGTGAAAGGATAATTAAGTCAGCAGCAAAGGCTTGTGCTGCCTGTTCGCCGGCTCCCGGTACAAAGCAGAGGGAGGCGTCGGAACAGGTGGCCTTCGGATTGCTGTCAAAAATGCATACCTCGCCGGCACCTTGGGCAAGTGCCAAGCGTGCGGCGGCCACACCACTACGGCCGCAACCGAGAACTGCTACTTTTTTACCGGTAAGATTCATGACGGTGGGGGGTGGGAATTGTACTACATTTTAGTGCCCCATGCAAGAGAAAAATAAGACAATGCCGACGATTGCCAGGATGCCGGCAACAATCCAGAAACGGATGCAAACCTGAGTCTCGCTCAGGCCTCCCTTCTCGAAATGGTGGTGGATAGGAGCCATGCGGAAGAAGCGGCGCCCCTCACCAAACTTGATGCGGGTAAACTTAAACCAGCCTACCTGAATCATGACGGAAAGTGCCTCGGCTACAAATACACCGCCGATGACAACCAGAATAATCTCCAGACCGCTGCATACAGCTACGGTACCCAATGCGCCGCCCAGAGCCAGCGAGCCGGTATCGCCCATAAAGACGCGGGCCGGGTTGCAGTTGAACCACAGGAAGCCGGCACAGGCGGCCACGATGGTCCAGAGGAAGGCGGGCATGAGCGAGATGAGCTCCGTCATGTGAGAGATTATGGTGATGAAAGAGATAGCTGCGATAATCATGCAGCCACTAGCCAGACCGTCCAGACCGTCTGTCAGGTTTACTGCGTTGGAGGTACCGATGATAACCAGAATAGCCAGAGGGATGAAGAGCCAGCCGATATTCAGCGGACCGTAGAAGGGAATGAGGATGTTGCACACCTCGGGGCAGGCGAAGTAGAGGTAGAGGCTGCAACCGATAGCGGCGATGAATTGCAGGGCAATCTTGAACCAACCGCTCACGCCGTCGGTGCTCTTCTTGGTGATTTTTGCGTAGTCATCGAGGAAGCCGAGGAAGGCGGTGATGCTGGTGACAATCAGGCAGCATTGTACGCGCGGGTCGGTCAGGTTGCACACCAGCAGAGCTGTGAGCAGTACCAGACCGATGAGCATGAGCCCACCCATGGTGGGGGTGCCTACCTTGCTGCTGTGCTCAGGGGCAAGTACGCCTTTGCGGGCTTCGCGGATGGGTTGCCCGGCCTTCATGGCACGCAGCATGGCAATGAGCCGGGGGCCGATAAGCAATGAGCCTACGAAGGGGATGACCAGTGCAAGCATGGCCAGAATCATCGGGTTAGTATCGCAAAGTCGCAGCATAATTTATTTGGTGGGGTTAAGGGTGGGGAAAAGTTCGTACATAGTGTGTTCCATTCCGGCAGAACGGGAACCTTTGAAGAGGATGGCATCTCCCGGTTCTATCATGCGGCGCAGAGCGGTTGCTGCTTCATCAGGAGTGCTGACCAGTATAGCCGGTATGGTTTCGGCTGCTGCCTCGCACAGAGCAAGCGTTTCGGCACATTCCTGACCGACTACCACGACTGCGGTGTAGCCGAGCCCGGCGGCGCACATGCCGATTTCCGCATGAGCGGCTATACCGCCTTCACCCAGCTCTCCCATCTTGCCGAGTACGGCAAAGCAGCGCTTGGGACCGCGCAGGGCAGCCACAGTATGCAGAGCGGCTTTCATGCTCTCAGGGTTGGCGTTGTAGGTGTCATCCACTACGGTAAAGCCATCGACCTCCTTACAACCGAGGCGGCCTTTGGTAAGGGCGGCAGCGGAAAGACCGTCGGCTATCTGTTGCAGGGTGCAGCCGAGTTTCCAGCCGGCGGCGGCAGCCAGCAGGCTGTTGCTTACCATGTGGGCACCGGGAACAGGAAGGTTGACACGTACTTCCCCCACACCCTCGATGTGCAGGTCATAGCTGCTGCCCGAGGCGGTGGAGCGTACGTTGAGTGCACGCACTAAGCTGTTGCAGCCGCCTACAGGCAGCGGTGTGGCCTGTGTGCCGGCAGCAATGGTGGCAGCAAAGTCATCTGTTGCCGGGTAAATCATGTAACCCTCTGCCGGCAGAGCGCGGGCTACTGTGCATTTTTCCTCGGCGATGGCCTCTCGTGTGCCGAGGTACTCGAGGTGGGCGGAGCCGATGGTGGTGATGATACCGATTTGCGGTTGGGTCATGCGGCAGAGCGGTGCCAATTCACCGGCGTGGTTCATGCCCATTTCCCAGATGGCGACCTCAGTACCTTTTTCAGCGCTGAGTATGCTCAGCGGGGTGCCGATATGGTTGTTAAGATTTCCCTTGGTAGCAATGGCGTTGAAGTGCTGACTGAGCACGGAGAGGCACATGTCCTTGGTGCTGGTCTTGCCGCTGGAGCCGGTAAGGCCGATAACATGCAACGGTGCCAGCTGCCCTCGCCACCACAAGGCGAGTTCTTGCAGCGCCTGCAGGGTATCGGGTACCTGTATGACGGTGCAGGCCGGGTCGTATTCACCTGTTATTTTGCTGACGATAACTGCGGCGGCCTCTGTGGAGGCTGCGGCGGCAAAGTTGTTGCCATCAAAACGCTCACCACTCAGAGCCAGAAAGATGCAACCGGGTGTTACGGCTCGGCTGTCGGTTGTCAGACCGGTGGTGACGGTACGACTACCCATGGCTACAGCGCAGCCGGAGGTCGCGGAGATGAGGTCATTGATGGAAATCGTCTGCATGGTAACGGCGGTGGGTTATCTGTTGCCTTCCGGTTTGCGAGAGGGTACGCTACGCCCCTCAGGGTTTTTCTCTTCGTAGTATTTGACTACGACTGCGGCGTCGGAGAAGGCGACTGTCTCGTTGGCGAAAATCTGGTAATTCTCGTGCCCCTTACCGGCAATCAGAATGCAGTCGCCGGGGCGTGCGCTCTGAAGGGCTGCGCGAATGGCTTCCTCGCGGTCGGTGATGCGGTGCTGCTTCTCCTTGGGAATACCGGGCATGATGTCATCGATAATCTTCTCGGGATCTTCGGAGCGGGGATTGTCGCTGGTAACGATGCAGACATCGCTGTAGCGGGCAGCGGCTTCGCCCATAAGCGGGCGTTTGCCTGTGTCGCGGTCGCCACCGCAGCCGAAGACGGTGAAGACGCGCCCTTGGCGGCAGAGCTGCTTCATGGTGCGGCACACGTTTTCCACGGCATCGGGTGTGTGGGCGTAGTCTACAAAGCATTGTACGTTGTTGACGCTGCTGACCAGTTCCATGCGACCCGGTACCTGCGGGGACTGAGCCAGGCAGGAGATGGCATCGCGAATGTTGATACCGGCAGCTACTGCACCTGCCAGAGCGGCCAAGCTGTTGCTGAGGTTGAACTCACCGATGAGAGGCGTGCGCACGAGGTAGGTCTTCTGACCATAGGTCAATTCGTACTGGCTGCCCTTCATGGAAATAATGCGAGGCTCGGCACGGAAGTCGGCATCCTTGGCGGTACCGAACGTGCGCACGCGCATGATGGGGCGCAGTTCTTCAGCCAGGCGGCGGCCATATTCGTCATCCACGTTGATAACGGCAGTAGCTTTGGGGGCTCCGCCGGTGGCCATGCCGGTGAAGAGGAGTTTCTTGGACTGGTAGTATTCCTCCATATCACCGTGGTAGTCGAGATGGTCCTGCGTGAGGTTGGTGAAAATACCTACTCGGAACTCGCAACCGGCGGTGCGCTGCTGGTGCAGGGCGTGGGAAGATACCTCCATGGCGCAGGCTCGGCAGCCGTTCTTAACCATGTCGGCCAGCATGCTCTGCAACTCGGCACAACCGGGGGTGGTGTTGTGAGACGGCTGACGCCGGGCACCATCATCGTACAGAATGGAACCGATAAGGCCGGCCTTCTGCCAAGTGGCGCGGAAGATGGAGTTGGTGAGGTAACTGATGGTGGTTTTGCCGTTGGTGCCGGTTACACCGAGCATGACCAGCTGACCGGAGGGGTAGTTATGCCAGGCACTCATGAGCAAACCATTGGCCAGATGGGTGTCTTCCACCTGTACCCAGCAGATATCGGCCTGCTCGGCAGTTGCAGGGCAGGGGGTCTCGGCCACAATGGCTACGGCTCCGGCAGAGATGGCGTTGTCTATGGCGCTGTGGCCATCGAATTGTGTGCCCTTCACGGCAACAAAACAGCTGCCGGGGATGACGTTGCGACTGTCATCGGTAAGCGCGGTGAGCGGTTTCTTGAGCTTGCCGGTCACCACGGCTCCGGGGAGCACGGAGAAGAGTTGTTTGTTGTTCATGTCGGTATATTACTGGGTTAAATGGTTTACGTTATTTCTTTTCAGTTTCGGCTGCCTTCTCGGCCAGATATTTTTCGTAAGCAGCCGGGTCGCTCGGTTGAAGGTTGAGTACGTTGATGATACGCTCGGCCGCAGCACGGAAAATGGGAGCTGCCACGGTGCCGCCACCGGCGTTGCAGTCGCGCGGGTGGGGCTCATCAATCACGGTCATGATGACTAAGCGGGGGTCATCAATCGGCAATACACCCGCAAATGATACGGTATAGAGCCCTTCGTAGTAGCCGCCGCCGCTCTTAACTTTCTTAGCTGTGCCGGTTTTGCCGCCGATGCGGAATCCCGGTATGGCGGCCTGAGTGGCAGTGCCTCGGCCGGCGGGACCGCTCTTTTCCGTTACGCTTTCCAGGGCGCCGCGAATGGCTTTGGCTGTGTTTTCGGACATCACGCGGCATACCTCCTGCGGTTTGCGGTCATCGTAGACGGAGCCGTCGGCGGCGATAATGCTGTCGATGAGGCGGGGTTTCATGCGTACGCCGTTATTGGCAATAGTGGCATAGACCATTGCCATGTGAAGGGGGGATACGGAGACGGAATAACCGTAGGCAATACGCGAGAAGTTCACAATGTGGTTACCATTAGCCAGTAGGCAGGCACCACCGCTGGGAAGGTCAACATCGGCCGGTTGGGTCAGTCCGTAGCGCTCCACATAATCCTTGTAGAGCGGCCACTTGCAGGCCATGGCTACACGGGCAGCACCGGGATTACTTGATTTCTTAAGCATCTGACCGACGGTGAGTACGCCGTAATTGAAGCGACCGTCGTTGATGGCCTTACTGCCGCCACCTACGGAGAAGGGCTGGCAGCTTACATAGGAGTTGATACCCATGATGCCTTTATCCACCGCAGTAGTTACGGCAACGACCTTAAAGGTAGAACCCGGCTCATAACGAGCTTGGCAGGCGAAGTTGAAGTCACCGGTGACGGGCTCCCCCTTTTCATCTTTTACGCTGCCGCGTTTGAATGTACCCTCGTGGGTGATGAGCTCTTTGGTATTGAGGTTGATGGCCGGGCGGCTGACCATGGCGAGGATGTCGCCGTTTTTGGGGTCGACGGCAATCATGCAGCCCTTGCGGGCACGGAAGTGCTTCATGCCTTTATCCAGCTCCTGTTCCAGGATGGTCTGCAGGCGCATGTCAATAGTCAACTTGAGGTTGAGGCCATGCTTAGGCGGCAGGTAACGGTCATCCTCATTGGGGAGGATTTGTCCACGCCCGTTACGGCGGTATTCGCGCAAGCCGTCGGTGCCTGCCAGATAGCTGTTGAAGACGGCTTCTACGCCACCGGCACCTACATTCTCTGAGTCTACATAACCAACAACGTGGCTGAGCATTTCCGGTACGATGTAACTGCGACGCAGCTCAGTCTGTACGGTGACGCCACGGATATTGGCTTTTTGGAGAGCTGCTTCAATCTGGTCGGCCAGCTCAATGGTAAGACCGCGTGCCAGCTGAATGTTCTGGCGGTAGCCTTTCTTCTTTTCCTTGTTAGCCTCGGCCTTCTTATTGAATTCAGTAATATGAGGCTGGGAAATCTGGTCGATGATATCCTGCTTGGTGATGTAGCGCACGCGCTCTTCCATGCGTGCAGGAATGGTAATTTTCTGCCCCTTGCGCGTGATGGATTTCTCCGGCTCGACCTCTACGGTCTCCTTGATTTCAATGTGCTTGATGAAGGGGTGAATAATCTCTGCCACAAGCTCATCGTGAGCTTTGAAGAGTAATTCGCACTTTTCGGGGTCGTATTCGAGCAAGCGATTGGCATTCGCATCTCCCGAGCTGAGCTCGCGGCGCAGCTCGGCTCGCTGCTCCTTGCTCAGTTCGCGCTTGACGAGAGAGAGCAGGCGGGCGCGTGCGCGATGAAAGAGTTTGCGGCGGCGGGCCGGGTCGCTCTCATTGCGCCATTCCTCATCGTTGCTGACCTGATTGTAGGCGAGACCGTACACGACGGCTGTAATCTCGCGCAGGTGGTAGCGGTCTGCGATGAGCTCGGCTGCCTGAACATTGTTGGTGAGGATTTCCTCATTACGATCCATGATGATACCTCGTTCAGCGGGGATGGATACTCGCTCGATGAGCTCTTCGGCGGCCTGTTGCTTGCGGTTGCCGGAGTCCACCACCTGAAGCTCTACCAAACGCGAAGCAATCGTGACGGATATACTCATCACGATTACACACAGCCCCAAACAGCGGCCGGCGAATGGTACCTTGGTTTTCATCAGCTTCGTTTAATCGTCGTCGGAAAATGAATTGCAGTTTTCAGATTCAGCGGGAGGCCGTAGCGCTCAGGCGATCCAGATCGCGCTGCGTGCGGGCAAACTCAATCTGGCCTCGGGTGATTTCACGCAGCTCGGAGTTATCGCTCTGCAGACGGCTGCGCATGGCCCAGCGGTTGGTCTGGGCATTGGCTTTGGCTCGGTACTGGTTGGCGTTCATGCGGCAAACGGCGATTTCGCGCTGCAGCTTGTTGATTTCGGTTTTTACCGCTACCTGCTGGTTTTTGAAGTAGGCAATGGTAACGCCGCAGGTGGAGGCGATGATGGCAAAAGTCACCATCCACAGCAGGAAGGAGATGCTGATGCGGCTTGCGTAACGGGAAGAAGGTTTGCGAGTGCGGAACATGAGAAGAAAGAGGTGAGAGATGAGAATCAGAGTTTTTCGATAACCCGCAACTTGGCACTGCGGGAGCGGGGGTTGGCGGTGAGCTCAGCCTCCGCCGGGGTGATAGGTTTGCGATAGACCAGACGCGCGGCATAGGCCGGGTTGGGACGGGGTGCAGGCCACTCGGGGCGGTCAATCTCGGGCTTGCAGACAAGCTCAAAATAGCGTTTGACCGCGCGGTCCTCGAGGCTGTGGAAAGTAATGACGGCAAAGCGCCCACCGCTCTTGAGCAAGCTCAGACCGCTCTGAAGTAGGGCTTCCAATGCCCCCAGTTCATCATTAACGGCTATGCGCAGAGCCTGAAAACTGCGGGTGGCGGGGTGCTGCTTACCTTTGCGCGGCAGAACGGAGGCAATGATGTCTGCCAGGCGGGTGGTGGTGGTGATGGGGGCTTTGCTGCGCTCCTGAACTATGCGGCGGGCAATGGCGCGGCTGGCGCGTTCTTCACCGTACTGCCAGAGGATGTCGGCAATCTCACTTTCGGCAGCTGTGTTGATGATGTCTGCTGCGCTGCGGGGGGCTGCGGGGTTCATGCGCATGTCCAGCGGCCCTTCGTGCAGGAAGGAGAAGCCGCGCTCGGCGCAGTCCACTTGGGGGGAGGAGATGCCGATGTCGGCCAGCAGACCGTCTACCTGCTCCACGCCGCGCTTGCGGAGCATTTCAGCCGCGTTGCGGAAGTTGCCGGCAATGACGTGAAGTTTGTCGCCGAACTCAGCCAAACGTGCTTGAGCGGCGGCTCGGGCGGTGGGGTCTTGGTCGATGCCCCAGACCTCAGCCCCGGCACGCAGCAGCTGCTCGGTGTGGCCGCCGCCGCCGAGTGTGGCATCCACCAGTACCTTACCCTCAGCGGGCTGTAAAGCTTCTACAGCTTCGTTGAGCAGTACGGTGACGTGGTGAAACTCTGCCGGGGTGTATTCGAGTGTACCAATCTCGTTGTCATCGCTGCGGCTTTCGTTCTGCCAGGCGGCACCCTCTGCAGCGGTCAGAGCCTGAATGTGGGGCTGGGTGCACCAAAGCATGCCGGGTGTGGCCGCCTGCCAGCGTGTCAGCATGTCATCGAGGCTTTCCTCTCCGTTCAACTGCACGAGTACTTCGGCAGCGGCTGTACCCAGTCGGTAGGCCAGCACGGCATCGTGCGCCCGCAGGGCTTCGCCCAGCGCCTCTACGCGCGCGAAAGAAAAACCCGCGCGGGAGGCCTTAGTCAAAGGCTCTTCAATCATTTTGACAGTAAGGGCTTTAAGCTCGATTTCGAGCTGCCCGAGCAGACCGCGTGAACCCTTGATGCCGGCATCTCGCATGCGACTAAGCAGCTCGCGTCTGGCTTCGCTCCAGGCTTCCCGATTTTCTTGTGACAGGGCCGAGGCTTCCCACATAAGCACCCGATAGCAGGTGCCTTGAGGTGCTGTGGCAGCAGCATAGGTTATGGCGTCGGCGGTGTTCATCAGAGCATGCGGAATTTCTTGTCGAGCAAGCTGTCTTTGCGGAGCTTGGGTGCGTTATCAGCAGCGAAGTCCTCCGGCAACCAGACCTCAAAATGGCAGGTTCGCCCTACAAGCTGAGCCATCTCTTTGAGCTGAAGACGGTCTCGTTGTTGCTTGGGAATGAGTAGTTTGCCCTGAGCGTTGATTTCTGCCACGAAGCTGTTACCGGCAATTACGCCGATATATTCATCAACTTCGCCCATGTCAAATCCATCGGCCAGAGCGCGGGTGCGGATTTCACTCAGCTTGGCGGCAAAACTCTGCTGAGTGTAGCATTTCAAGATGTTATAGTCATGGTAAGTGCTGGCCAGCATGACCAGTTCTTGCCCGTAAACGACACGCCAGTTCGCCGGGATCGCCACTCTGCTCTTGGGATCCAGCTTGTGGGCAAAATTGCCCATGAACATAACTTGTGGTACAGACTCGGTCATCTTGGTACACTTACCGCTCCACCTAGTACACTCCAATACACCTCAAAAGTCAATCCAATTTTTGCAAATTTGCAAAAAAAGTGTGTTCGCCTCGTTTATTTGCGGTGATGGAATCTGATTTTTTGCGGCAAGTGTACGGGGTAAGTTAGGTGAGGGTGAAAAAGAAAGATTGCAAGAGCACAGTAAATAGGTTAGAATACGGTTGCGATGCTCAGAATGAAGCTTTACTATGCATTTGTACTGATAGGGCTGGTTGTCATGCCGACAGCTGAAGCTCAGTCTGCTGTGGTGCCTGAAATGGTGCAGGATGATTATGCCGAGACTGTGGATGAGCAGGAAGAAGTGGTGGAGACGGTAAAATTGGGTGGGGAGGATAATGCCGCAGTCATGCAGGGCGGTGTGCAGCAGGCCGATGCGTATGAGCAGACCGCTGACCCGGAATCTCCCCTGAATGTCAACATTAATCATGACGGTGCTGATGAAACACCTGTCGGTACAACTGAGGTAAAGCCTGTAGTGACGGCTGATGAAGTAGCCGAGCATGACCCCTCCCGCGTCGCGTACGCGCGCACTCGCAAAAATGCGCGTACTCTTTCTCTGACCATTCCCGGGCCTCGCGGCATGATTACTGACCGCAATGGCGAGGTGTTGGCGACATCTGAGGTGGCATATCAGCCTACGATTCGTTTCGGGCAGTTGGAAAAGGAGGATGATGCTTCCGTTCTCGCTTTGGCTCGTAAGGTGATTGCTGACTATGAAGCCGCCGGGTTGAAGGTGAGTAATAAGACGGATGAGCAGCTGCTTTCTCACTATCGCCACCGTCGCTGGACCCCGCTGGCTGTAGGTCCGGTGGTGAGGGCTTCTGAGGTGAAGAAGATTCAGAAGAAGTTGGAGGCTATTGAACATGGGGGACTCATGTCAGTATATATCCGTAAATATCCGGAGAAGGAGTCGGCCGCGCACATCATCGGGTACACAGGTGTGAAAGCTAAATTGCCTGTGGGTCCCATTAACCACAATGACCCTATTTTTGAACGTCAGGAGGGACGCTCCGGGCTGGAGCAGAAGTTCAACAAGCAACTTACCGGGCGCCCCGGTTTGTGGCGCCTCATGTATGATGAAAGCGGAAGAAAAATACTGGATGAACACCAGGTCAAACCACGCCCGGGTGGTACGCTTGTGACAACCCTCAACCTTAAATGGCAGAAGGCCGCAGAGGATTCTCTGCGCCGCAATACCTTGGGTCGTGGTGCCTTTGTGATGGTTGATGTGCATACCGGTGAGGTGGTGGTGATGGCTTCGGTGCCTAATTTTGACCCCAATACATTCATTCCGTCTATTTCACAAAAAGATTACGATGCCTTGCGCTTTGATGACAACAACCCGCTGGTATCGCGCGCATTTGCCGGTGTATACCCCCCGGCCTCCACGTTCAAAACAGTAACGGTAGCAGCCGGCCTTCACCATGGCATCATTCGGGAGGATACATACATCAACTGCCCGTATGCCATTCGTATCGGTAATCACCTGTTCAAGAACCACAGCAAGTTTGCGGGTACTATCAACTGTATTACGGCGCTTTCGGTGTCCAACAACCCCTTCATGTACCAGATAGCGGCTACGCGTGAGCCTCGCATCGGCGCTGAGCGACTGGTGAATATGGCTCGCCGCCTGGGTTATGGAACAACGACCGGGCTCCCCATTGATGATAAGGCCGGCAATGTGCCTGACGAGGATTGGATGCACCGCCATTACGGTCGTAGTTTCATGCAGGGTGACGAGGCTAACATGTCCATCGGTCAGGGGCCGCTGCTGGCGACTCCGCTGCAGGTTGCCCATGCCATGGCCGGTATTGCCAACGGAAATTATTTGCCCAAACTGCACCTGGTTCGGCAGATGCTTGATATCGACGGCAATGTGGTTTACCAGTTTAATCCCTCTGCTCAGACAAGCCTGAAGGACATGTCGGCATCGTTGGCTACAGTTCGTAAAGGTATGCGTGCCGTAGTGTACAAAGGTTCCGGTCGACGTGCTGCCCTGAGCTATACTGACAATGCCGGTAAGACCGGTACGGCTCAATGGGGGCGCCCGTCAGATGATTGCCGTCTGGCCTGGTTTGCCGGCTTCCTCCCGGCAGATGAGCCGCGCTATGCTTATGCCGCTCTGTATGAGGGCAAGCCGCACCAGAAAATTTCGGGTGGCCGTATGGCCGCCACGATAGTAAAGAGCTTCTTCGAAAACATCAAGGAAGATATGCAGCAGGAGCTTAAGGTCGCTCGTCCCGGTCAAACCAATACACCCATCGAAAGCGAAATGAGCGAGGAAGAACGCTTTGCCGCCGAGGCCGAAGCAGCTGCTCACGCCGCCGAGACCGCCCGCCGCCGTCAGGAAGCCGAGCGCCGCCACCAGCAAAGCGGCTGGAACGACGGCCGCTCCCGCCATTGATGTGTGATAATAATCAATGTCCCTATATAAGATTAAAGTCAAAAAAGGAAATCTGAACCTTTTTAATTATATATACTTCATTCTGATTTTACTTATTAGTTTATAAATCGTTTCAATGCAATGAATTCATTAGTAGAGTGTTTTAAAGATCGTATTCGTAAAATAGTTTGTTATATTGCGCTAGTAGCAATTATAGTGATTCCTTGGTGTAATATATGTACAGGAGTGGAATTTGCAGATACGTTTCTAGCATTAAATGAGTTTACTTTTTTTGATAGTGCTCCGAGATCAGTCTGTACGCCTGTTATTTTAACTGCATATTTGGGGCATTTGATGGTTGATATTGCAGATTATTTTCAAATATCTCCTTTGTTGTGGCTTCGTTGTGCCGTAGTCATTCTTTTTTGGGCGATTTGTTTGTGTGCGTATTGGGGATTTGAAGGAAAAATTGGACGTACAACCATGCTTGTGGGGTTTGCGGTTGGTGCTGTTCTATCAAAGATTACACTTTACACATTTTACTATACGTTGGTTAGTCAAATGGCCTTGTGTTTTGTGACAATTTTACTACTCAAAAGTTTAGAGAAGGAAAATCGCCTTTTGTTGGGAATAAGTGCTTTTTTTGCTGTGTTATCTGTGTTTTTAAGGATTTCAAATGCTGTTTATCTCTTTATTTTTATTTTGTTGTTAGTACGAAAAAATGCATTTTCAAAATCTCAATGGAAGTTTTATTTTTCTGGTGTTGTTGGTGCATTATTAGCGAGTATTGTTCTAATCCTCTTTTTCCATATTTGTGTTGGTTGGGAGAGGATTTTGGAATTACCTGAGGTTATCAAGTATACTACGACTGATGGGCATACGCCTTTGTTGTTATTAAGGTATGCTTTAACTGGCTTTATAACTAAAGACTTCTTGTTTTTTTGTATAATATTGCTGTTTCTTTTAATTGTTTTGAGAACTTCCTATCAATTTTCATCAGTAATCTTGAGGAATGTTTGGCAATGTTTTGTTTTGTTCAGTCTTGCAGCGGGATTGATGGCATATATGTCATTAGGTAGTTATTTTATTCCTGGTAAGACTGATGGGGCATTGTATTGGGGGTTCGTTATTTCTTGTGTATTGCAGTGCATGAATTGGCTTAATGTTCTTCTTTTGTCGCTTTTCTGTTATCTGAAGCGCCCCTTAGATGAAATCAGATATTTGTTAGCAGCTTTATTAGTGGCAGTATTAGGACCTGTAGGCTCTAATACTGTGCCAATGCCAGAACTTTATTCTTCTTTTTTCATACTTCCCATTTTATTTCAATCATTAAAGCAAGGTGTTTTTTCAGACCTTTTTTCAGATGTAGTTAAAGATATAAAATGGAAAAAGTCTTTACGGATAACAATAGTTTTTGCGATTTTGTTAAGTTTTGTGCATTCTTGTATAATTGCTTTTTCTTATTCGTTTGGTGGGAAAATTATTCCGTTGGTGTGCATTCTGGACAAGAGTAAAGTGTGTTTTCGTACTTCCGTTACATCTTTGTTGGAGCCATTTAATCTTTTTCCAAATCAAAAGGAGCATTACGAGGCATGTATTCTAGAATGTTCTCCGTATATCATTAAGGGTAAACCGCTCATTAGTATGAATAGTACAGCGGAACATTCGTTGCTTTCTGCTCCTCCTGCACTAAAGTGGAGAGGAGGTCAAATATACTATACCACTCCTGCTCAGAGTATACGTGAACAGTTGTTGAAGGCGGAAGAATTGCCTGCCATTCTTACATATATTCCAGGACTAAAGCTACCTGAAGATAAAGCAAAAGTGATTCGAGATATTGTGGAGTTAAAGAATTATAAAGTTATACGAACCCCTCATTACGAAATTTGTTTACCTCCGGGTTACGATAAGAACCAGTATTTCAATAATTCTAGAGAAGTCGAAGGAGCTCAACGATTCGATCGTTAGCAAAACTCCCTCGGGGCGTCGGGGGGGATGGCGTACATAAAGCGGGCGCCGTAGTATTTGGCGGTGACGCGCGAGTCGAGCAGGGTGATGATGCCGTAGTCTGTTTTGCTGCGGATGAGACGGCCGATGCCCTGGCGGAACTTGAGCAGAGCTTCGGGCAGGGAGTAGTCGCGGAAGGAGTTGCCGCCGCGGGCGGTAATGTCTTCCATGCGGGCTTCTGTCAGCGGATTAGTAGGTGACTCGAAGGGAATCTTGGTCACGATGACATTGGAGAGAGCTTCTCCGGGGACATCCACGCCGGTCCAGAAGCTATCGGTACCCAGCAGCACACTACCGATATTTTGCCGGAAATCTTTTAGCATGCGGCTGCGGTCTTGTCCCTCTCCCTGTACCAGTAGGGGCCAGCCTCGCTCTGTGCAATAGGGGCGCAACAGGCCGGCCATGCGACGCATGAGGTTATAGCTGGTGAAGAGAACGAAGGCTCGACCGTCGCTTTCATTCAGTGAGCGGGTTATCCAATCGAAGAGAGCCGGGGTATAAACTTCGTCTTCCGTTGCAGGAGGTGGCGGGGGCATGCTGCGAGCTACAATGACTCGCATTTGTTCTGCAAAGTTGAAGGGGCTGCCAATTTGCAGGGTTTCAGCATTCTCTGCTCCCACACGACCGGCAAAGTAGCCCATGCCCTGTTCTCCGGTGGAGAGGGTGGCACTTGTGCAGATACAGGTGTTACCTGTTTCGAAGAGTTTTTCCCGCAGCAGGTCGGCTACATTGATGAGGGCAGAGCGCAGCGTGGTGAATTGTCTTTCCTGGCCTCCGGTCTCAGCCCAATAGACTGCGGTATCGGCATTGCTGAGTTGGATGAGTTCTTTGGCTGATTCCCGGTAGGCGCACAGGCGGGCCTGCACGTCTTGCAGTTCGGCACGTGTCAGGTCGTTTTCCTGCACAGCGGCCATCTGCTTTACCTCGTTTTCCAGAATGGCCAGAGCAGGGGAGAGGATGTCCTCCGTCCATTCCGGTTGGCGAAGCCGTACGGTGCCTTGGTGTTCATCCACACGGCAATCCATGCGGGCGCAGCGGAAGAATTCATCTGTTGCCGTCTGGGCATCCTCGATATATTGTATGAGTTTGGGGGTGGCGAGTTGTCTCAGTCGCCCTTTGCGAGTGTGAGGATTATAGAGGCGTAACAAATCATATTTCAGTTCGGCTTCGGGCAGGCTGGTACCGAACTGGTGAGCGGCGACAGTCTCGATGGTGTGTGCCTCATCGAGTATAATGAAATCATTGGGGAAAATGAAGCTCGGAACGAGTTCTTCTTCGTCGAGAAGGGGTGCCTCCTGCTTCAGTACGTCAGCCAAGGAAAGCAGCCCGAAAAAGAGTGTGTGGTTGAGTACGACAACTTGTGCTTCATCCACGCGACGACGGGCTGCTTGATAGGGGCACTCCGGGCCGCAATTCCGAGGGGTGCAAACATGGTTTTCGCTACAGACCTGTGCCCATACCTTGGGAGATATATCCATATCGGCCGGCAAATCAGCCAGGGAGCCTTCGCCGCAGTCCCGGGACCAGGCTAATAAATCATGGAGTTGTTTGGTTTCTGCCTGGTTAAACAAGTCGGTGGCCTGCTCCAGCGCACGGCTCAGACGAGTGCGGCACAAGTAATTAGCACGCCCTTTGAGCAAGGCAGCGCGGAAGTCTGCTCCCAGCGCTTTTGCAACCGTGGGTATATCTTTGTGGAAGAGCTGCTCTTGCAGGTTGATGGTGTGGGTGGAGATGACGGCTTTGCGCCCATGCTCCAGTGCATGACGTATGGCCGGTATGAGATAGGCCAGGGATTTACCTACACCGGTGCCGGCTTCGACCAGTAGCGCACCGCGATTTTCGAGGGCTGCGGCTACAGCGGTAGCCATCAATTGCTGCTGCGGTCGGTACTCGAAACCACGCCCACCGGACAGAATGCCGTTGGTTGAGAAATCGAGCTCTGTCTGTTCAATGAGCAGCCCCACAGTTGTTGGCAGAGGGTTATTGCAGGGGGCGCTCGCCGGTGTCGGGCCGATCAATATTGAGCGGCAGGGTGGGGAAGTAGGAGCGAAGAGTATTCACATCCGTATTGCCGTCAATGAAATACCACTTGTTGATTTCTGTACCTCGGTAGTTGCGGTTGTTGGTGCTCTGCACAACCTCATCTCGAACAGCGTAGATGAAGCCTTTGCGCTCAATACGAAGACGACGGCCGGTTTCGGTGGGAACGCTGTACCAAAGTGTGGTAGGAAGCACTACCAGACGGCTTCGGCCTCCTTCCCACTTGATGGTTTCAGCGCTGCTGAGTTTGTTGCCTTTGCGGGTGGAATCCGCTCGTACGGCACGCATGGCTGAGGCGGAGTGCGGCAGTACATATTCTGCCATTGGGGTACCTACGGCGTAGCGTTCCACGCGAAAACCGGCATCTTTCATATTCTGGCCGATGCGTACATATTCGTTACGCAGGGCTCGAATGTTACGCTCCATGCGCTGGCGAGCTACCTCATCGCTTTCTTTATGGCTGCCGGCGCCCATGATGCGCAGGGCGTTGTTTCTCTCCTCGCGGGGATTGCGGCTGGCCAATCGGTCAGCAAGAGTCCATTTGAGCGGGGGATACATGGAGTCTACAGCCCATCCCATATCACAATTCACAACAGCTCCCTTGTAGGCATTGGCTTCAGCCTGAGCTTCGCGGGCGGCGGCACTCACCGGAGCTGCTTCAGCAGTCATTACTACCGTAGCGCCAGCAGCCATCATCAGAGCGTAAATCGATTTCATGCCTCGCATACTACCATGTTGCCCATCTCTTTACAAGCCCAAAGTATGCCCGTATCCTGTTGGAATTATACAATAAAAAAGCAACTTCCTTTCGGAAGTTGCTTTTTACAAGGAACGAAGCGGACGGGGCTCGAACCCGCGACCTCAGCCGTGACAGGGCTGCGCTCTAACCAAACTGAGCTACCGCTCCTTGCCTTTGGTTGCGTCCTTCTTTCGAAGGGGTGCGAGGGAATTATACATAATCCGGAGCTGTATTGCAAGCTTTTTTTTGCAAAAAAGTGAAAAAAGTGCTAAAAAGTTCTAATTTTTCTTTAAATAGCGCGAAGTAAGCACAAAAAAACCGCTCCGTGGCGGAGCGGTTTTTTGAAAAGATGAGGAAAATGGTAGATTAGGCCTCCTCGGTAGCGGCAACCTCCTCGACCTTCTCGCCCTTCACCACGAGCACAACCTTTACGGTGGCCGTGACCTGAGCGTGAAGCTTGGCAGCAACCTCGTAGGTGCCGGACTTCTTGAGGGGCTTCTCCAGCTCGATGCTGTGGCGGTCGATCTCGATGCCGAGAGCGGCCAGACCATCAGTAATCTGCTGGTTGGTGATGGCGCCGAATACCTTGCCATTCTCGCCGGCCTCGAGGGTGAGGTTCACCGTGACGGCAGCAATCTTGGCAGCGATCTCCTGGAAGTTGGCCAGCTCAGCGGCCTCGCGCTCTGCGCGCTTCTTCTGGAGCATGTTGATGAAACGCTGGTTGGCGGGAGTAGCCTCGAACGCAAGACCCTGAGGAATCAGGTAGTTGCGGCCGTAACCAGCCTTCACGGTAACGAGGTCGGCTTCACAGCCCAGACCGTCGATTTTTGTAGCGAGAATAACTTGCATGTTAGCCATAACTCAGTATTTTTGGTTTGGTTGAGCGGCTCTTGTACACCAATTTCCTCTGATTGTCAAGAATTTATTTTTGATTTTTTCTTCTCAATTTTGAGGCGGCGCATCAGTATGTAGGCAGCTTTGTCACCATCGGGGCAGAGTGTGCTTACATATTCCCAGCCGCTGGGTATGCCCATCACTTTTTCGCAATGTACCAAACCGAGGTCATGGAAGCCGCGTACCATATCGCAGTTGAGCAAATCTTCCGTTGTAATACGCATGGAGGCGTATTCGTATTGTGCGGGAGGTGCCGGCGGCTCCAGTTTGCTCAGTTGCACTACAAGCAATATGCTGATGAAAGCCAGCAGTAGGCAGGTGAAAATCTGTGCGATGTTCGGGCTGGCCATCGGCACAATTTCCGGGTCAATATCTATGTGCGATGCCACATCTGTTGTCACGGGTGTGTGTGCAGCTGTTGGGTGGGTACTGCTCACCGGGGGCTTCGGTAACTTTTTGGCCGGTTGCAGCAGGCACGTGATGGGAATCCAATAGTCTGTGCCTTCCTGACATATCTGAGTCTCGGCAGAAAGGGTGCCATTAAAATATTCTGTGGCTAGTTCTTCTTGTGTTTTGGGGCCTTCCAGATTTTCTCCATCAGTATAATAAAATTTCATACGCACTTATGCTACGCTGCTTATGTCTTCCTGTCAAGATAAAACATGTTTAAATGCCTATTTTCTCTTGACTTTGTTTCTGAAATTTCAGAAAATACACGCATGCAGATTTCTCCTACACAGATGAACTTTATACGCCGCTGGGGTGATATGGGCTCTCGTTGGGGAATTCCGCGTTCCACGGCCATGCTGCATGGCTTGTTGTACCTGGCTCCGGTGCCGCTGACTGCGGAGGAGATGTGCGAACTCCTGCAACTGGCACGCTCGAACGTAAGTACCAGTCTGAAGGAACTGGAGAGCTATAATCTGATATATCGCGAGTCGAAGCTGGGGGATCGGCGCAGTTTTTACCGAGCTGAGTGCGATGTCTGGGAGATGGCTCGCCGCATATTGGAAGAGCGCCGTCGCCGTGAAACTGCCGGGGCTGTGTTGGCTGTGCAAGAGTGCTTGTTGGCAGCTCAGCAGGAGGGGGATGTTCATACAGCAGAGCGTATGCAGGCTATGGATGAACTGTTGCATGCTGCTGAGGCGGTAGCAGTAACCGCTCAGCGATATCCAACCTCGGTATTTCGCCGTGCTGCGCTGATGGGTAGCAAAGTGCTCGCTTTTATTAACAAACTCTGAAAAATTTAATCTTAAATTTCTCAAATTACAGAAATATGAAAACAATAGCTATAACCGGAGTATTGGGGTATAGTGGGCGCTACATTGCGGCTGAAGCGGCGAAACGCGGCTGGAAAGTAATCGGGCTTACCAATTCTGCGGACAGGTTGTCTAATCCGTGTGGGTATGAATTACGCCCCATGCCCTGGAGTAGCGGGGGTGATGTATTGGCCGGTGTAGATGTGTTGGTGAATACCTACTGGGTGCGCTTCAGTTATGAGGGGAAGCAGGGTGGCCACGCAGCTTTCAGTCATGAGGAAGCTGTGAGGAATACCCACCTGTTGTTTGCTGCGGCTCAGAGGGCGGGGGTGAAACGCGTGGTTCATACCAGCATTACCTGCCCGGACGCCGCAAGCAATCTGTCTTATTTTCGGGGTAAAGCTGAATTGGAGTCATCTCTTGCGGTTTTGGGGGTGCCGCATAGTATACTGCGCCCGGCCATTCTTTTCGGGGATTCACCGCAGGAGAGTATCCTGATTAATAATATGGCTTGGTGCCTGCGCCATCTGCCTGCCGTTGCTACTTTTGGCTGGGGTGATTATCGACTGCAACCTATCCATGTGCAGGATTTTGCTGAGCTTGCCATGGATGAAGCAGAGCGTGAAGAGCCTCGGCGCATCATCAATGCGACAGGGGTGGAAACATATAGCTTTCGCGAGTTCTGGAAACTCCTTTCCCGCAGCATGGGGGTGTGGAGGCTCATTTTACCCGTACCGCACGGTATGGGGTATCGGGCAGCGCAGGTATTAGGCCGGCTGTTGGATGATGTTGTACTGACTCGTGAGGAAATCGCCGGGCTTGCACAAAACCGACTGACCGTGCCCGGTAGTGGTGTTGGTAAGCGCTCTCTTAAGCAATGGCTGCAGCAGCATGCCGATGAATTGGGGCGGAGATATTCCTCTGAGTTATCTCGGCGGAAGTGAGTAACCGTAAAAACAGCCACCCGCAATGAGGCATTGCGGGTGGTTAGTGGCGGGAAATATGTTGTTGTAGTCAGTTGATTTCGATTTCGGGCTCCTCCTCCTCTTCTTCGTTAGAGTATTCTTCCTCATCTTCTTCATCCGTGTATTCTGTCTCATCCTCTTCTGAATCAGTCGGGGCTACTGTTGCCGAATAGGCGCTTGCGGCACGGAGCTTGTCGCATATATTCCGCCAGCGTGTGCGGATATCAGGACCGGTCAGGCAACAGGAGTTTTCGGGCATACCGTCGGCTCGCTCAAAGTTGGTACGCCTCTCCAATATTTGAATCGGAGTGCTGGCGGAGTTGTCTGTAGTAAGGTTGGGGTTTGCACCGGCGGCAAGAAGGAGCTCCAACACGTTCTCGTAATATCCTTGTTCGAGCTCTTCCACCTCAGCATAGCACATAGCTTGCGCCAGAGTTTGTAGTGCTGTCCGCTTGTCTCCGACATCATTAACATCCACACGTTTCTCCTTCAGAATTCGCTCAATAATATTTGCGCCTGAGGGCAGCGCATGATCCAACATGCTGCAAAAATCTTTGATGTTGACTTTTTTTCCGTTATCAAGAGCCCAATGCCAGGGGCGCTCGTCTTCCTCCAGTATGAGTGCTATCTGCAGGGAGAGGCTGTTTATTTTATTTCCGTTATTGATGTCTCCCCCTCGCTGAACGAGGAAGTCGAGAGCAACCCTGCGCTCCTCCCATGCCATTTTTTGATTATTGATAAAACGCCCGCTGAGGAGGGGCGAAAACATGGATTCGGCTTCATCCTCCTTTGGGTTTCTTACAACAGCATTAGGGTTGGCACCGTGGTTAATGAGGGCTTTTAATGCAGAAATGTGCCCAATCTGAGTTGCCAGGATGGCCGGGGTTGTGCTGCCGAGGGGGGTGCTAACCATGGTCTCGGGATCACCTTTTCCGCTTTCTGCAACTTCATGCAGAGCTGAGTTAATGGGAGCTACAGCTATTCGCAGGGCGATATCGGCCAAGATGCGGGTGATAAGGCTATTTTCATTTTCATCCAATACAGCCGCCATCCCCATATCCTCTGCCAGCTTATTTTGCATATAGATATTGAATTCCGTGAGGGCCGCCTGTTCTTCTGCTGACCAGCTTTCGTGGAAGTTGAGGGCGTCATTCCACTTCCAGCTCCAGAGCCACCAGGCAGCTCCTGCAAGGGTGAGAAGGAGGAGTGTGAAGAGGCTACCCATTATCCAGGCAGCTGTGCGCAGGAATTTATGGCGAGCTGAAGAAATTCGGTTAGTGGTCATGTTGCTGGTGGGTTATTGTTGAAGTTTATTACACATGCGCTGCCAGATGATGCGTGCGGTATCACCTTCGCCTTCACAGTCCTCACCACTCATGTCGCAGCGGGCAAAGTTCTGTTTTTCGAGAAGGATGTTGAGCGGCAGGCGACGTTCGATAGTGAAATAAGTATCTACCGGTTCGGGGCGCTGCGTTGGTAAAGCTCCGTGAGCCAGCAGCAAGTCGAGTGCTTGCTCGAGTTCCGGCATTTCTTCCGCTTCCGCTTCGCATATTCTCAGAGCAAGAGCCTGCAGAGGTGTTTTGCCGTAGTCGGTAGCGTTTGCTACACCGGGGGTGCTTCGAAGCATGGCTTCGAAGAGCGGGAGGGAGAGCTTGTCCATCGTCAGGCTCTGAACTAACTCGAAGCCATTTACTTTTTTACCATGTTCCAGCGCCCAGAGCCAAGGTTCTGTTTTGCCTCGCATGAGTTCCAGGGAGCAACAGAGGCCGATAATGTAGCTGTGGGCATTTAAATCCGCACCTTTAGCAATGAGAAACTCAGCTGTTTCTTTGCGACCGCTCCAGGGCAGTTTGCGCTTTTCGCTGATAAAATCACCGGAGAGGATACAGGTGATAGGAGTATCACCTTCTATAAACTCCTCTTCATCACCGACGTTTAAACAGGCGTTCGGATCGGCTCCGTGTGTAATAAACGCTTTTACGGCGTCTAGATGACCTGTTATCGAGGCGATGATGGCCGGAGTACAGCCCTGTTTTTTCAGAAACTCGAAGGGAGCTTGCTTGGCGTCGCCGCATTCGGCAATCTGTACTACTTGCTCTCGAATCGGTGCGCAGTACAGACGAGCCAGGACGTCTAGTGTAATATCTCGGTGCAAGCCCTCCTCGCCTAATACTTCAAGTTCTAATTGAGTAGCAATATCGTTTGCGCATTCGTTGCGAATGTAGGCGTCGAACTCAGTAAGAGCTGCACGTTCCTCGGAGCTCCAACTTTCGTGGTAGCTCAGTTCGCTGTTCCACTTCCAGCCCCACAGCCACCAGGCGGCAGCTATAAGGGTGAGCAGTAAGATGGCAAAGAGGCTGCTCATCAGCCAAGCAGCGATGCGCCACCAGCGGTGGCGTGATTTTGAGGTATCAGTCATGGTAGGTTGTGGATTGGAGTTTGTTTAACATGCGGTCGAGTATTTCAGTTGCATCTGCTGGGAGTTCGGCGTTTTTTAAGTAGCGACGCAAGGTGAGGGTGTTTTGGGAATCGGGCTTTGCCCCTGCTGAGAGGAGAAGTTCGAGTTTGCGCTCGGCTTGCAGCTCTTCCAGTTCCTCGGCATCCTCACAACTTGCGGTAGCTTCTATCAGCGCTTGCAGGGGTGTGCGGAATCCGTTGTCGGCGTTCACATCTACCCGATTCTCTCGGAGTACTCGTTCTGCCAGGCTATAGCCGTTGGGGGTGGTGAGCATGGTATCCAGGCAGACGGGGGTAACTTGTCGTCCATGGTCGAGCGCCCAGTGCCAAGGCTCGGTTTCGTGCCCGACTATCAGGGAGAGTTGAAGCGCAATGAGCACGGCTTCTCCCTCGGAGTTAAGCTCAGCACCCTGACTGTGCAGGAATTCAACGGTGGCTTTACGCTCGCTCCATGGAAGTTTACGATTATTGATACAGCAACCGCTGAGCAATTCTGTAAAGGGGGTGGCGTGAATGTCGTCGCTTTCCCGGCTTCCATTCACGTCTGCCCCATGAGCAACGAGAGCCTGTACTGCCGCCAGATAACCTGTCTGTGCAGCTAATATCGTCGCGCGAATTGTCGAGTCGGTCGGTTCGTCGACGGTGCCGTTGGTCGCTGTAGTTACAAGTTGACGGAGTACCGGAGCTATCTCCTGATGAATTCTGCTGCGGAATGCATCGGGGCTGAGACTGATTAGATGGCTTATGACCATACCGTACTCCGGTGCATGTCTGTGGAACGCTTCCTGTGTTTCGAGGTGTCGCTTCCACATATCGTTACAAAAATCATGCAGGAGGTAACGGTGGAATTCGGTGAGGGCTGCTCGTTCTTCATTACTCCAGCTTTCGTTGAAGTTGAGTTCTGTATCTTGCTGTTCATTCCCCAAGGATAAAGGGATGAAAAGCAAGAGCAGGATGGATGCTTTGATGAATCGTAGCATAGAGGAGACGGGAATAGTTGGCACTTATTTAATCATATTTTGCGCTCATTGCAAGAATAAAAGTTTTTGAGCGTTGAGGAGAAATGGTGAGTCATAGCTGCATGGACCAGGAAAGGATTCAGGAAGTAGAGGAAAGTGTGCGGAATTGGCTGGCGGATCGCCACCACCGCAGGTGTTGTAAACTGGCGATGGGCATTGCCAACGGGGTAATGCTTATGGGCCTCACCGCAGGCATGGCTATGCTGTGCCTCTTAGAATTGCGCAAGGCGCGATATGGTCACTGTCATTGCCATCAGCCGGATGGGAAGAAGTGATATATAATAAAAACTCATGCGCAGGCTGCCGGTGATGCAGCCTGCGCATGAGTATAGCTTGGTAAAGCGATGTTTATAATGTCTGAGCGCTGTTCAGCTCCAGACAAATGCGATTGACGTGCACACCGTCGCGGATGTCTACGTCTTCGTACTCCTCCACGCAGGTGCAGAAGGAGTAAATCTTGGCCTTGACTTCCGCAGGCATTTTTTCGAGAACCGGACCGGTAGAGGTGGGCATGAGGATTTCCATGTCGAGCGTACCGTTCTTTTCGGAGTAACGATAGTAGAGGTGTACATCGCCATGGCCCAGGGGGATATGCTGCAGCATTTCTTCTGCCAGAGTCATAGCGTGCTGAACAGTCTGTTCAGAGAGGAAGTATTTGTTGCAGAACTGCTGAAACTCCGCCTCGAGGGCATAAATATCGAAGTCCTCACTCTGTACGACATAATGGAAGTCGCGGATGCGGTTGACGAATACGCGGGTGCGCTCACGCTGCGGGTTATCGAAAATCTCCTCAGGGGTACCCTGTTCGTAAATGACGCCCTGATCCATGTACAGCACACGGGTGCTCACATTGCGGGCGAAAGACATTTCGTGGGTGACGATAACCATGGTCATGCCCTGCTTGGCAAGAGCGCGGATAACGGAGAGCACTTCACTCACCATGGTGGGGTCGAGCGCGGAGGTTGGCTCATCAAAGAGGATGATTTCCGGGTTCATGGAGAGACAGCGGGCGATGGCTGCACGCTGCTTCTGACCACCGGAAAGCTCCGAGGGCATAGAACGGGCTTTCTCCTTCATGCCCACCATCTTAAGTAACTTGAGGCCTCTCTGGGCGGCTTCGATTTTGCTCTTGCCCAGCAATTTGATGGGGCCAATGCAAACATTCTCGAGCACACTCATGTGGTCGAACAGGTTGAAGGATTGGAAGACCATACCCATTTTGCGGCGCAGCTTGGGTACGTTGACCTTCTCATCAGAGAGGAGCTCCTCGCCATCCACCACTATGCTGCCGCTGGTCGGTTCCTCCAGCAGGTTGAGGCAGCGCAGGAATGTGCTCTTGCCGGTGCCGGACGGCCCGATAACGGAGATGACTTCGCCGCGTTTGATGTCGATGTTGACATCATGCAGCACGGTCAGGTTACCGAAAGTTTTCTTGAGATTGCGGATCTGAATCATGACTGTAGGTTGCGGCTGGGGTTATTTGACGTTACGGCTGAGGCGATCCAGAGTGAAGGTAAACAACCAGGCAATGAGGAAGTAGAGGATGGCTACCATCAACAGGGGGAAGAAGGGATCGAATGTACGGGCTCGAATGATATCCGTCATCTTAGTGAGGTCGGCAATAGCGATGTAACCCACCACGGAGGTGTTCTTAATAAGCGAGATAACCTCACCCTTGAACACAGGCAGTACGCGCTTGATGGCCTGCGGCAACACGATGTAGTAGAAGGAATGGAAGGGGGAGAAGCCCATGGCTATGCCGGCTTCGCTCTGACCCTTATCAATACTGGTGATGGAGCTGCGGAACATCTCGCTGACGTAAGCACCGAAGTTCAGACTGAAGGTGATGATGGCCACATACAGCGCCTCCACCTGCGTGCCGGCAAAGGCTACATAATACATGAGCATGAGCAGAATCAGGATGGGAGTGCCGCGCATAATGTCAATGTACACGCGAGCTACCCACTGCCAGAACTTGCTGCGACTCATGCGCAGGTAGCAGACGGCTGCACCGACGAGGGTGCCGAAGAGGGTGGAGAAGAAAGCGATGGCAAAAGTGGCCTTCAGACCATCCCAGATAAGCAGGTAACGCTTCTCGGCAATGATGTTGCGGTAGAAGCTGTCGGTAATGCCGCCGATAATGCCCTGAGCTGCTTTGGTAACGGCTGAGGGTTCTTTGGTGATATCGCTGTCCTTGCGGGTGGCGATTACGGAAATGCTGGTGTAGTACGGGTCGGAGAAGAGCACGCTGTCAGCACGCTCTGCCGTAATGAGGAAGCCCGAGGAGGCGATATCAACCTGACCGGCGGCCACAGCGGTCAGCAGACCATAGTAGTCGATGTTCTTAATTTCAACAGGACGCCCGATTTTCTCGGCAAAGCGGTAAATGAGTTCGGCGTCCATACCCACAATCTCCTCACCACGCATGAAGACAATGGGCTCGGTGCAAGGCTCCATACCAACGATGATAGGCTCGCCCTCGGTGGGGATATTGAACTTGGGCATTTCAGCCGACTCTGTGTTCACAATCCACTTGTCGCAGATTTGCTCCAGCTCACCGCTCTCACGCAGGGCGGAGAGGAACTCGTTGAACTGCTTGCAGAGCTCGCGCCCTTTGTCGGTATGGTTGAAAGCCATGCCCATGAAGTTTTTGGGCAGGCTGGGGTCTTCGAACAAAAGGATGTTGGGCTTTTTGCGAGCGAGTGCGTAGCAGATGACGTCATCCATGATGGCGGCATCGCAAATGCCCTTTTCGAGAGCCAGCATCATATCGGCCTCGAAGTTATGGCGCTGCAGCTCGAGCTGCGGGTACGTCTCCATCAGGTAAATATCCTGCACGGTCCCTTGGGGCACACCCAGTTTTTTACCCACCAGATCTTTCACGGCAATGGTGCCCAGCTGGGGTACAGATTCATCTGTGCCGGGAGCAGCACCCTCGTTGCGGGTGGCAATGATGGAGCGACTGGTGTAGTACGGGTCGGAGAAGAGTACGCTGTCAGCACGCTCTGCCGTAATGAGGAAACCGGAGGAGGCGATATCAACCTGACCGGCGGCCACAGCGGTCAGCAGACCATAGTAGTCGATGTTCTTAATTTCAACCGGACGCCCGATTTTCTCGGCAAAGCGGTAAATGAGTTCGGCATCCATACCCACAATCTCCTCACCACGCATGAAAACAATGGGCTCGGTGCAAGGCTCCATACCAACGATGATGGGCTCGCCTTCGGTGGGGATATTGAACTTGGGCATTTCAGCCGTTTCAGTGTTCACAATCCACTTGTTGCAGATTTGCTCCAGCTCACCGCTCTCACGCAGGGCGGAGAGGAACTCGTTGAACTGCTTGCAGAGCTCGCGCCCTTTGTCAGTATGGTTGAAAGCCATGCCCATGAAGTTTTTGGGTAGGCTGGGGTCTTCGAACAAAAGGATGTTGGGCTTTTTGCGAGCGAGTGCGTAACAGATGACGTCATCCATGATGGCGGCATCGCAAATGCCCTTTTCGAGAGCCAGCATCATATCGGCCTCGAAGTTATGGCGCTGCAGCTCGAGCTGCGGGTACGTCTCCATCAGGTAAATGTCCTGCACGGTCCCTTGGGGCACACCCAGTTTTTTACCCACCAGATCTTTCACGGCAATGGTGCCCACGGCGGGTACCTCTGCGTCAGTAGTAGTCACCTCTGCTTCGGCAGAGGTAGTGACCACGGAATTGCCCGCGGCCTCGGACTGGCCCGTTACTGCCGCAACGACAGCAGGCGCGGCGGTGGCTGCCTGTTCGGCAGAGCCCCACACGAGCGAAGGTATGGCCAGTATGGCTGCTATGAGGAGAGTACGTTTCTTCATTGTTCACCATGCGGGGGATTACCCGCGCGCGGATTGTATCACAACATAACCGCATTTGGCAAGCTGAATGTCAGCTTGATGTAACTTTTTTTCGAGGCCTATAAATCCGACAGGCACCATTGGCAGAAACGGTGCCTGTTAGTGGATTAATCATTTATTTCAGGAACGGCCTCTTGAGTGATGTTCTCTACGTTGAAGTAGGCTCGAGCCGGGCTGTTAGGGTATACATCCGGGTTAGTGCCCAGGCTGCCTCTATTGAGTAGGCCGAGTCGGTCTTTGGGGGCTTTGCAGTAGGGCGGCGGCAACGAAATGTTTTTTTCGCCTGCGGCTATTTTTTGGTAAATAAGTTGGGTGCGTGCCTCTCTGGCCGGGAGGTATTCCCAAGCCTCTATGCCGGCCGGCACGAGGTAGCTTAGCACGATGATGCCGGCAACGAGAGGCAGAGTAATTTTGATAATGCTGTGAAGCCGGCCGTGAAGAAAGAGGAAGCCGGTTGTGGCAATCAGGATGAAAGCCGGTGGCAGAAAGCTCATATCAAAGGGAATGCCGCCACCCAGATATGAAGCCGCACTCAACAGCGAGAGTAAGACGCCAACGCTTGCCATTGTGAGGAGTTTGCGACGTTCCGCCGTGAACGATGTCAGAAGCATCAGGAGGGCGCAAGTAACCAGAGCTGCTGCGCAGTAGGGAAGGTAATACTTCATGAGCTCAGGCAGGAAAAAGGCTCTTAACGGCAGGGGGAAGACTCCGATGACGGCTCGGATGGCTCCTCCCTGCAACATTTGCATTTTTTCCGGTGTTAAATGCGAGACAAATTCAAAAGCATCGGCAAAACTCATTGCCGAGAAATCTGACTCCAAGGCTGCACGTACTCCCTCTGCCCGTTTGCTTAATGCCGGCGAACCAAAAAGCATGAACATGCCCCACATGGCACCCAATATGCCGCTGTAGCACTGAGTTGGGATATACAGTTTCTTGTAAAGGCGGATGGCTGCCCAGATAATCAGTCCGGGAACGAGTAAAATGGTAATGCATTCAATAAACCAACCACAGCACAGGCCGAGGATGAACAGCCCCGGGACAGCCCATTTGCTGTTGTGAGCCTTGCGTATGAAGTCGCCGCGGTAGCAGGCCAGAAAGAAGGCTATGGGTGCAAGCGGCCAGAGGTAATTGGCGCTGGCTGCGGCACAGCGGAAGTTACGCCATTCGCCACCCCAGAAAATGCCGCAAAGCAACAGAAGAGAGGTGCTCAGAAGGATGAAGAGGAACCCCTTTGAGCTGAAGATGCTTTCACCCTCCGGCCGGAGCAGGCGGTGCAGAGCATATGGGATGACTGTTATTGCAGCCGGGGTGATAATGAATTGCTGCCAGCGGTTATCAGACACGCCGAAAATGACAATGAGCTGTTCACCCAGTCGACTTACCCATTGACTGTAACGGTAACAGATGGCACCAATCTTGGCATTGATGGGGAAATGCTCGCTGAGCGGCGGGAAAAGGAAGTCGTCCCCCTGCAGCCATGACATCGACAGCAGGAAAGCCAGCCCTGTATAGATGATGGCGCTGAGACAACATACCGCAATCATCCATTTTTTGTTAACCGGTGTATTGGTTGAATCGGGTAGTATGGCAGGAGCGGTTCTGCGCAGGTACTTTCTGTGCAGTACTATCAGAATTATGCTGACGAGAATCATCAGCAGCATGAGTATGAAATATCGTACCATAATTACTCGATTGACTGTGAAAGAACTATACCACACTATGCAGTAATGTAAAGACAAAACAGGCACCGCTCTGCTGAGAGGTGCCTGTTCCGTTAATCTGCGGGATGAGGTTACTTATTGCTGCCGCCAATCTGAGCGGGCGTGGCGGGAACCTCCTTGCCGGTAACAACGGTCTCCAGCGGGATGCGGATAAAGCCGATGCCGCGGTTACCATTCTTGCCGTTGTTGTGGCAGGTTTCGTAGATGATGCCGACGTGCTTGTCGTCGGTCATGGCAATGCAGGAGTAACCCATGCACTGGCGAGAATCGTAGAGGTAGCCCTCATTCCAAGTCTGACCGTCATCATGAGAAGTGCGGATGGTCATGTTGTTGCGGCCGCCGCTCTTGGGGTTGGAGAACAACAGCAGCTTGCCGTAGGGCTTGGTATCTACCTTCACCAGAGAGGCCTGGCAGGTGGGCTCCTGCAGGGACTTCAGGTTGGTGCTGTGCGGCTGCCAGGTCTTACCCATGTCCTTGGTGACATAAACGATGCGCTTGCCCTGACGTGCCTCGTTGCGGGCGTTAATCATGATGGAACCGTCCTCGAGCTCCACAATCTGGCATTCGGAAGTGCTGTGCGGTACGCCTGCGCCGTATGTCCAGTTCTTGCCTCCGTCTTCAGAGTAGCAGATGGTGCTCATGCACTGGGGGCTGGCTCCGCGCTCCCAAATCTGAGCGGGGAATACGATGGCGCCGTTGCGCAGTACGATACCGTTACCGGGGCCGGCCAGAATAGTGGTCCACTCGTGCTTCTTAATCTGGCGGGTGGGGTTAACGAACTTCTTAGCCCAGGTCTTACCGCCGTCATCGCTATAGGTCATTTCCCATTGACCGGTGCTCTTTTCATCGAAGCCGGTCTTGGAGGTCCAGAGGGAGGCGCCGCCGCTCCAATGGCAGACGAGCGACTGCAACCAGATGCGGCCGTTCTTATCCTGCAGGATACAGGGGTCGCCGCAGCCGTTGTTTACACCGGGACCGGCATCCATGGCAACGGTGGGGGTGGTCCAGGTCTGGCCTCCGTCCGTCGAGCGAACAACTGCTACATCGATGTCGGCGCAGAGGTCGCCTTCGTGGTTGTAGCGGGCATCAAAGCAGCCTACGAGTGCGCCGTCGGCTGTCTGAATCATACCGGGAATGCGGAAGGATACACAACCGCGTGTGCCGCCGTCAGGCTGGTTGCATACGGTCTCACCGGGCAGGCCAAGCATGTAACCGATGCGCTGGGTTACGCCGTTGGCACCCTGGTAGGGCTTACCGTCAATTGTTGCAGATACGTTATCGAAGGTAACGGTGCTGCCAACAAGTGCTTTGTCGGAGGGGGTAACGTCGACCCACAGCCAGCTGGTGCCACCGGGCAGAGCCTTGTTGCAATTGATGGTTACGCTGCCATCTGCCGCAGGAATAGCGCTGCCGAAAACGGTGCTGTTGGAGAAGTCCAGGCCATTGGGGCTGCCGGTGCGAAGGGTAACATGCGCAATGCTGTCCGGATTGTCGACCTTAAAAGTAAGCTTGCCCAGCTTCTTGCTGCCTTCCGAGCCGCTGGTCTGTACCTTGTAGGCAAATACAGGATTGAAAGCGGCGCGCTTCATGATGGGGAAGGTGCCGGGGTTGACCATGCGAACTTCGCGGACGACCATGGGGCCGATATGAATATTGACATCATCGATGAGCACACCACCGCGTGTGTCGGAGCTTACATCGAAGCGAACAGCTTTGGTGCCGACGGGCAGGGTGGTCTTAATTTGTGTGTTAAAACCGCCGACGGAAACACCATTGGCATCGCAAACTTTCTTCTCTCCGTTATCGGTAATGGCAACGACGGCGAAAGTGAAGGGGGTGCGTCGGGTCCAGCGCTCAGCCCAGAAGTCGCAAGCTGTATCTTTGGTGAGCGGGGTTTCGAAGGTGATAGTAGCACTCTTTTTCTCGCCACCTGTAATGTGCAGGGAGCGGGCACCTGTGCGACCTTTGCCGTAGATAGCGGCATGGCCATTCTGAGCTGTCAGGGTACCGATGGAAAGGTTAGCATTGGTAATGCCTCCGTTGTTGAGGTTATCAAAGCTTTCGGTGGCTGTTACCAGACCACACAGCGCCAAGCTGAGTATCGTGTGTTTAAACATAGCCCCTATTTATCATATATAGAATGATATTGCAAGCAAAAATTAAAGGGCTGAGAGGTCGGTGCCATCGGGGAGTTCTGCCAGTTTAATGCGTCCTGAGGCACCATGTGCAATATGGACGGCAGATTTGGGCAACCTCAGAGTTTTGGCCAGAAAGGCCTCAATCTCCTTATTAGCTTTTCCATCGATGGGGGGCGCTGCTATTTTGAGCTTGAGTACTTTGCCAACCTGTGGGTAATCGTCTTCCCAGCCCAATATTTCATTTTTTCGGGCTCCCGGGGTAACTTTGAGGGCTAGTTTCATATAGAAGTGGTGCGGCTGTAGTAAGAAGGGCGGCTGCTACCGGCAGGCGTGTGAGGCTTTTGCCGCAGCTTGCAGCCTCGGCTTCTGTCGGAAGATCTCGTGTGGTGTGAATGCCATCGGTGAGCAGGAACGGAAGCAGCAATACATGGCTGGCCTGCATGCGGGTGAGCTCTGCCCCGGCTTCGGGGTGCTGCGAAAAATACCCCAGAGCAACTTCGGTGCCGGGGAGTAGTTCACGCAGGCGGCGACAGAATAGTGAGGGTTCCGGCGGAGGGGTGCTCAGTGTTGAGCCATGGGCGACAACCAGAATGCCGCTGTCGGGCGTCAGTAAAGGGCGTATGTGCTTTGCGGCGGTCTTGGCAAGCCAGGGGCTGGCTCCCAGTACCGGTTGGTAGTACAAGTTGGGTTCTGCTATGCCTTTGGCTGCATAGGCGGCGGTAAGTGATGACTCCAGCTTAGCTCCGCTGGAGTGGCCGCTGAGCATGAACATCGGGTATACAATGACGGGAGCTCCGGCCGGAGGAAGTTCGCAGCTGTGGAGGTCGCCTAAGTGGCAGCGGTATACCCGGGCTGAAGGCATGCGAATGCCGGGAGGGTTCAGGCTGAGCCCTTTTTCATTGTAGCTCACCAGCAGGTAGTAGCGGCGCCAGCGGCGGTGGCGCAGGTACAGAATGATGCCGGTACCGATGACGGCCAGCTGAGCCACGGCAAAATGGAAGTAGATGAGGTGCCGCAGGTGATGGGCTTTCTCAGCCGTCATGTCGGGGGCTGTCAGCTCGTTGCCGCAGTATATGGAACCCACCAGCGCTGTGCAGAAAAGCAGAGCACAGAGGCTGAGAAGAATGGTGATGAGGTGACGGCGCATGCTCTTGTTGTAATACGGGCGCGGCTGATGCCGCGCCCGTGTGAATAATCAGATGTTTCTTATGAACGCTGAGTTAAATCAGACGGTGGTTTCCTCAGCCTTCTGCAGTTCGTCGCGCAGACTGTGCTTCTTGTCGAAGGCAAGCACAACGGGGGAGGCAATGAAGATGGAGGAATAGGTACCCACGAAGATACCCAGCAACATGGCTACGGAGAAGTCCTTCATGGCAGGGCCACCCAGCGCAATGAGGGAAATCAGCACGGCAATGGTGGAGCCGGAGGTCAGCAGCGTACGGGACAGCGTGGTATTGATGGCTTCGTTCATGATGTCCACCAGCTTCTCGCTCGGTTCGGCCAGGCGGAGGCGCTCACGGATACGGTCGAAAATAACGATGGTATCGTTAATGGAGTAACCGGCCACCGTGAGGAAGGCGCCGATGTGGATGATGCTCAGCTCAGTACCCATGAGAACAACCAGCGCGATAACGGCTGCAACGTCATGGAAGGTGGAGATGAGGGCGCCCATGGCGAAGCTCCATTCGAAGCGGATGGCCAGGTACAGCGTGATGCCCAGCATACCGGCCAGAAGTGCCCAGCAGGCGGTGCGGAAGAAGGTGCTGCCCAGCGAGGAGCTTACATCTTCCACTGAGGCTTCGGGCAGGGCAGCCATACCGGGGATATCCTTGCGCAGCATGGCATCAACCTGCTGAGCTTCTTCCTTGGTGGCTACGCGAATCTTGATATTGCGGTCTGTGGCGTTACCGAACTGCTGCACGGTGGGCTGTTTGGAGAGCTGCATCTTGTAGATGGCTTCTTCGGCCTTCATGTAATCAACCTCTGCATCGCCGGGGATGACGTAGGTGATGGTGGAACCACCGGTGAAGTCGATACCCAGAGCCTTATCGCCGCGTACGAATACACCGTAGGCTGTAGCCAGCAGAATGATGATGACAGAACCCCAGGCGCATGCCTTGCGGTGCTTCATGAAGTCGAATACCTTGCCCTCAAGCGGAGCTTTGGCGAATTGGCTGTTGTCTTTCAGCAGTCCCAGACGCTCCATCCAGAAGTAGAGCACGCGGGTGACGGTAACGGCGCCAATCAGGGAGGTGATGATACCCACGCTGGTGGTAACGGCAAAGCCCTTAATGGAGCCGCTGGCCAGCCAGAAGAGAATAACGGCCGTAATCAGAGAGGTGATGTTGGAGTCCCAAATGGCGGAGAAGGCTTTCTCGTATGCAGAGCGCAGGCAGATGATGAAAGGTTTGCCCAGAGCTTTCTCCTCGCGCATACGTTCGTTGATGAGCACGTTGGCGTCTACAGCCATACCCATAGTCAGCACAATACCGGCGATACCCGGCAGCGTGAGCACAAAGCCGAAAAGGCTCATCAGGCCAATGAGGGCCAGAGCATTGAAAGAAAGACCTACCATGGCTACAATGCCGGAGGTGCGGTAGTACCAGAAGCAGAAAGCGAAAATGCCCAGCATGCCGATGAGGCCGGAGAAGATACCCTGTTCGAGAGCGCTCTGACCCAGCTGAGCCGATACATCCTTGCGGCCCTCCACCTTCAGATCGCTGGCAAGCGGGTTTGCCAGAGCCTTGGAGATGTCTTCAGGTTCACCCTTGCCGTTCAGGCCGGAGATGGTGAAGTCTTTGCTGAGCACATCGTTTACAACGGGGGCGCACTTAATCTGGCTGTTAAGCACAACAGCCAGCAGGTCACGACCGCGGGTCATGCTGCCGGTGAGCTTGCCCATGCGGCCGGCACCTTCGCGGTTGAGGGTTACGTTTACATAGCCCTTACGGGTATAGTCGGGGTGTGCGGCAGCTACGTTTTCGCCGGTGATGTATACACCCTGCTGCATGGCTGCGTAAGGTTTCTGCACTACATAGTAGCGAATCTCTTGGTTGCCCTGCTTGTCCAGGACGGGCTGGCCGGTTTTGTCATCCACCAGCGGCTGGGGCAGAATCATGTAGTTGTTCAGACCCATGCGGGAGGGGATGCGGGGCAGCATCGGTGCACGCAGAGAGGTGTTGCCAGTGGCTAGTTCACTCTTGTAAGCTGCCAGTTTCTCTTCATATTTCACCAGCCCCTCCTGAATCTCAGGGTCGGCCAGCACGCTGCTGGTCTCGGGGTACACAGCGAGGAGCTCCAGCTTGGCCATTTTGGTGAGCATCTTGACCATGGCGTCAATCTTCTCCTTGTTTTTGGCCTCATCTTTGCTGTCCTGCTGGGGAATCTGAATGAGAATCTTATTGTTGGAGTGAAGAATCTGAACTTCGCTGGTGCCGGTGGAGTTGAGTCGCTCTTCGAGGATGGCGCAGGCCTGCTCCATATCTTGCTCGGTGGGAGGAACGGTGTTACCATGGTCGTCCATCTTGGGCTGTACTTCGAGCGTGAGCTCCACGCCGCCCTTGATGTCGATACCGTACTGCATACCGTTCACAAACAGGGAGAGCAACGAGAATCCGGCCAGACCTACGATGAAGAAGGTGCCGGCATTGCGCTTTGTCTTGTCATTCTCTGCTGCCAGGTACCAGAAGAATAGTACCAACAGCAGGATACCCGTTGCGAAGTAGAACAACGGTGACCCGGTTATAGATGTGAGAAACTGGGGCATGTTTTTGAGTGCTTAGAGTTTAACTGCCCTATTCTGCCACGTTATCCCCGGACGTCAAGTCTGCAATGTGGCAGTTGACTTAAAAGTTCGCCTCTGTCCAACTTTTTTTGTTGCTATGTCGGGCGCTTTGTGATAAACGGTACATATGGGCGCGAAATCCGTTGCTTTTTGCTGATTTGTGGAAGGTGTCGCGATAGGGTGCGGCTGTTTCTGGCTGAAGGCAACCGGGCTGCTTGCTCGTAATGATATCATCACAACCCGAACAACAGATTATGAAAGCGATAACTAAGATTGCCGCTCTGCTGGCTTTGGCCGGCTCGGCTTTGGCTTTGCCGGAGGTGGAAACGATGGTGGAGGCTATTGCCGCTGCTAAGGATAAAAAATGTAACATTTTTGTTGATTTTACCGGTACGGATTGGTGTACTGCCTGTATTCATCTGCGCAACAAGATTGTGAACTCAGCTGAGTTCGAGGCAGCCTTCGGCGATAAGTTTGTGCTGGTGCCGGTGGATTTCCCCCGTACGCCTGAGTTGGTGGCTAAGATTTCGGATGAGGAGAAGAAGGAGCGTGAAGCTCTGCTTGTTTCCTACAAGATTGAAGGTCTGCCGGGGGTCGTGCTTATGGATGCAGAGGGGCTTCCCTTTGAGGTGATTCATGGTACTCGTCGCACGCCTGCTGACTACATGCCCTTGGTGCAGGCCGGGTTGGATAAGTTGGCTGCTCGTGATGCCGCATTGGCTCTCGCTGACGGGAAGTCCGGGCTGGAGCGTGCCTGTGCGCTTGATGCAGCGCTGAAAACTCTGCCGGAAGTATGTCGTGATAAGTATGCTGCCCTGATTGCGGAGATTAATTCGCTCGACCCTGAGAATACGCTCGGTTATAAAGGCTATGGGGATACGACCCGCCAGCGTATTGCTCAGCAGGAGGCTTTGCGTAATTTGCTGAATTCTTTCCAGGGTAAGTTCTCGCCTGCCGAGCTCGCTGAGAATATCGTGAAGATTGATGAGTTCTTGGCTCAGGATGGTTTGGTGCCTGAAGTGCGTCAGGATGCCTTGCGTTCCAAGGGCGATACTTATGCCTTTATGCGCCAGCTTGACAAGATGCTGGAAGCTTACAAGGCTGCCTACGATGCTGCTCCGGAGAGCCGCACGGGTAAGATTCTGAAGAAGAATCTGGATTATTATGCCACCCACATGGGGAAATAAATTGTTTGCCGTATTAGCCTGAAAAAAGAAAAGCCATCCGGTATCGGATGGCTTTTCTTGCGTAGTGAGTGGGGCTTAGTTGCGTAGCCTACAGTTTGGTGGGCAATAACGACCTGCTCATCGGCGGGGGGGGCTAACTCGCGGGTGAGGACGTAGAGCCCCATGTTTTGTTTATGCATGTGGTAGGGATGGTACGTGTGCCGAAAAAGTTTACATTCCATGCCATCCACAGAATCTCGCTGAGCGTTTGTGCTCAGGGGTGTACTGGCGGGCAGCGGCATGCCTTCGGTTGTGGCAGGTGCGGGAAGAGAAGATGGTATACATATCTGCTACTCTTTAGCAGATATTGCTTCGTTTATCAATCTGTTATTTTTTGAGGAAGTAGCCACGTTGCTTGTCGCTAATGGGGAGAGCGCACATTTCCATCACATGCAGCATTTCTTCCCATAATTTACGGCGTTCGGTGATGTCGTTAGTGCGCAGCAGGTAGCTGGGGTGATGGGTAACGACAACCGGTACACCGCAGAAGATGCCGCCTTGCTGCTGGTAGGCGGCAAGGGGTAATTCACCCATACGCAAAAGACCTCGTGCGGCGATAACTCCCAAGGCAACGATGACCTTGGGCTGCACCAGTCTGGTTTCCAGTTCGATGATGGACGATGAGTAGAGAAGTTCTTTTTCGCTGGGAGGGCGATTGTTGGTTGTTTGCCGGGGCATAGCCGGGCGGAACTTTACCAGATGAGTAATATACACCTGCTCGCGGGAGAGCCCCATAGCCTTCAGCATGCCGTCAAGTTTTTCGCCGGCGGCGCCGGCAAAGGGGCGACGCTCTGTTTCATCAGGGTAGGTGGGAGCATCTCCCACGAACATGATATCTGCATTTCGGTTACCGGTCGGGGGTATATAGGTGCTACGCAGCGTGTTTAGGTTGCGCAAGGGGGGCCAGCCGGGTAACATGCGGTCAAAATTACTCCATACTTCTTCGGGGGTGCTACCTCCGGGGCGGAAGAACGGCACATCGTCTTCGGTAAACTGACTCACCTCCGGGGCGGGCATGCTTTCTTCCTTGAAGGCAGAGCGGAGATAATCGGCAATATGAGTAGCATTTGCCTCTTTGGGGGCCTCTTCGGTCGGTTGCGAGGCTGTAACAGCGGGCGCTTGAGCAGGAATGTGGGGGCTAATCGGGGTAACGCGTGTTCCTCTGCGTGCCGCAAGCATCCATTCACGCAGTATAGCGCGTGCTTGGTCATCAACAGGCAGACGCTCCACACCCTGGGCTTGCAGGGTGTGCAGGTAACTGATAACCATTTCTGCCGTTGTCATATCTCTGCACCATGGTAGCACATAGCTTCGGTTTGTCAACATTTTCATTGTCACTCACGCGCGTGCGCGAGCTGCATTTTATGTCGATGGCTGTTTGTGCAAGTTTTGTTATTTTGAATGTTGGTTATTCGGATAAATTAAACGAAAATTTCGAAAAATGGCCAAAAGTGCCAAAAAAGTGGATTTTAAAAACATTGATTTTTCAATGTTTTTGAATTTTTCTCACAAAAAATGCAAAATTTTTAAAAAATGAGCTTGACGTTCGATGATGATTCGTGTATACTCCTCGGCACACCGACACGGTGAAGCCCGAAAGAGCAAGCGAAACGCTGAAACATGCGACGCTGAAAATCAGCCGGGCGAGGCAGTTTTTCATTTACGGACTTTCCGTGGCACCACGGTCGAGCTGAGAAGCTCAGACCACCGGATACAACCTTCCGGGAGGGGTGCCGGAGAGGATAAAGAGAGGGAAGGAAAAGGTCGTGACGCGTGCCGTGGCCTACGCCGAGATGAAGTTCTAC
>JAFZHC010000019.1 GCA_017555025.1 Akkermansia sp. | reverse complement strand
TTTCATCGTAAGATAAAAGGAATTCAACGCCGAGGTTATGGCTACAGAAACTTCCAAAACTACAAATTAAGGGTATTAGTAGAGTGCTCACATGGCCGATGACTCAAATAACAGCGTTTCCACACTTTTTGGAGTTGACCCAAAAAAAATAGGGGCAGGTCGCACAAGGGCTGCTGCTGGCGATGCGGGGATATAAAAAAGCCCCTCAGGTGAGGGGCTTTCTGATACGCAGTATAAGATTCGAACTTATGACCCCATCCGTGTGAAGGATGTGCTCTACCACTGAGCTAACTGCGCTTTAATTGCTCTCGCAAGGAGTGCGACGGGATTCTAGCGCGTTTCGGGCCGCATTGCAAGCTTTTTTTGTGAAAAATGTGTATTTTTTTATCAGTAATACAGTCGGAAGGAGAGCGTGGCCGAATAAAAAAACTGCACCTGCGTTGTCGGCAGGTGCAGAAAGAGATGGCTGAGAATCAACTTACAGCCCCAGATGGGCACGGACGGCATCGCGCATAGCGTCCAGACCGGTGCGCAGCATTTCGGGGGAGGTTGCAAAGTTCAGGCGTACGCACTGAGGATCGCCGAAATTGGCGCCGTTGTCGAGGTATACACCGGCATTTTCGCGGAAGAATGTGTGAGGGCTCTCCACCCCAAGGGCAGAGCAGTCAATCCAAGCCAGGTAGGTGGCCTCTTGGTGGCGAGTGCGGAGCATGGGGAGCTCTCGGGCAATATAGTCGATAACGAAGCTGCGATTGCTGCGCAGGGTTTTGAGCAGCTGCTCATGCCACTCCCAGCCGCTGGTATAGGCAGCCAGTGAGGCGGCATAGGCAAAGACGTTCAGGGTGGGCAGGCTGTGCCCCTGAGTTTTGCGGATGGCGGCACGCAGCTCGGCATTCGGCACGGCCATGTAGGTAAAGCAGATGCCGGCGATATTGAAAGTCTTGCTGGGGGCGCTGAGCATGACGGTGCGCTGCTGCATGCGCTCAGACAGGGTAAGGGCGCAGACGTGCTGCTTGTCTTCATCGAGCACGAGGTCGCAATGAATTTCGTCTGAGCAGAGGATGAGGTCGTGGCGCTCGCAGAAGTCAGCTAAGCGCTCCATCTCTTCGCGACTCCAAGCACGGCCGAGCGGGTTGTGCGGGTTACAGAGCAGGAAGAGTTTGGTGTTTGGCGTTACGGCTGCTTCCATGGCCTCCCAGTCAAACTCCCAGCGCTCACCGGTATACTTAAAGGGAACGGAGAGCAGGCTGCAACGAGCGTCTTCATGGCAGTGCAGCATGGGCGGGTAAGTGGGGGAGCACACCATCACCTCGTGCTGAGGCTCCGGGCACACGGTACGAGCTACCAGGGTGAAGGCCGGCACGCAGCCCGGCAGCTCATGCAGCCACTCGGGGGCTGCGTTAGTTACGCCGTGTTTGTTGATAAGGTAAGTAGTAATGGCGGAGCGCAGCTCATCCGTCATGAAGGCATAGCCGTAAAAGCGGTGGTTCAGGCGAGCCTGCAGGGCATCCACCACGCAGGGCGGGCTCTCGATGTCCATATCGGCAATACCAAAGGGCAGGGGGCCTTGCAGGTCCCATTTGATGTTGCCCGTCTCTCTGCGGCAATCGGTAGAAGCAAAGCGAATCATAACTACTAGTGACGAGGTTGCAGCAATACTCTACACCTCATACCCTTTGCCGTCAAGATTATTCTCGCACGCGTGAGCACGTACGAGTTTTTTTATTTTGCCGGTGTTAAGGTAGGGAACGAGGTGTGTAACCGGGCGGATAAAGTGCATGTTTGGCTCATTATATCATAATGATGGGCGATTTCTGATAGGTGACATTCTTGAAAACCGCAGTTTTTGCTTTTATTGATAAATAATATGAATGCTATGATAGTATATATTAATATAAATCTTATGTATGAAGAGTATTGTTACCTGCCCATGAAGAGAGCTATTTCGTAATATGGCGGCATGAAAAAAGGTTCAATGTGAACAATCACATTGAACCTGAATGGTAAAAATGGTATGGTTGTTTTATTGCAGCGAGGTGCGCATGGAGAGTGTGGTGAGCAGAGCGAGGAAGCGGGAGTAGTCGTGCTCGCGGTCGGCGGAGACGAGGGCGAACTGATACTCGCCTTGTCGGGCGTCTTCGGCTGCGGCGTTACGCAGGCGCAGTTGTATGACCTCCTCGCTGTCGGTTTGGCGCCCCCGCAGGCGAGCCTCCAGCTCAGCGGCGGGTACATGGATGTAGACATCGGCGTATGCGCGGCGGATGATGGCATCATCGCAGGAGCGGATGGAGGCTGCCCCTTGCACATCGATATCCATGACGACGTTTTTTCCCTGCTGTAACAGGTCGATGATATCGGCCTTGAGGGTGCCGTAGGAGTTGCCGTGTACAGTAGCGTATTCGAGGAATTCGCCGGCTTTCACCTTGACAGCGAAAACTTCAGGAGTGAGGAAATGGTAATCTACGCCATCCTGCTCGCCGGGGCGGGGCGGGCGGGTGGTGCAGGAAATGGAGTAGGCGGTGAGGCCGTCAGCCTCGGCGCGGCGGCACAGGGTGGTCTTGCCGGAGCCGGACGGACCGGAAACGATAAGGAGGGTACCAAGCATGTCTGTTAGGAGTTAAAGATTAGGTGAATGTTACAAAGGATTAAGTTGATGGGTGGTTTTGCATATTAACGTCAAAGCGACCTATCTCTTTACTTTGCAGGTTGACGGGGGGAGTATTATTCGATGTTCTGAACCTGTTCGCGAATCTTTTCTAGCTCGGTTTTAGCGGTGACAACCAGCTGAGCGAGCGCGGCATCGTTTGCTTTGGAGCCGGTGGTGTTGAGTTCGCGGAAAATCTCCTGACAGAGGAAATCGAGGGTACGCCCCACAGCCTCAGGTTTATCGCAAATGAGTTCAAATTGGTCGAGGTGGGAGGCCAGGCGGGTGGTCTCTTCACTTACGTCGCAGCGGTCGGCAAAGAGGGCGATTTCACGAATAATACGTTCGTCATCTGCGGGAATGGGTAAGCCGCTTTCCTCCAGACGCTTGAGAAGTTGCTCGCGGTAGCGGGCGGGAACACCGGCTGCGCGCTCAATGAGCTGCTCGCGGTATTGACGCAGGGTGTTGATGCGGCGCAGGAGGTCTGCTCGCATGTTGCTCCCTTCCTGAGCACGCAGGGTAAGGAAGGCGGTGAGTGCTTCGCGTATGGCGGGCTCTGCTGCGCTCCAGGCGGTATCGGGGGTGATGTCGGCTTCCGTTTCTTCGCCAATGATGCCGAGGCGCAGCAGGGAGTCCAACGTCAGTTCAGGCTTAATGCCGGTGGTGGCTGCAACCTGTGCAGTACAGGCCATCAGGGCATCGAGCTTAGCTTGATTGACGGCGAGGTTACCGGCGCTGGCTGTACCTGCCTGCAGGGAGATGGTGACATTCACGCGACCACGCGAGACGCAACCGGCTACAAGTTCACGCACGCGGGTTTCGAGCTCGGCCCAGGCGCGGGGCAGGGAGATAGCGATTTCTGTTTGTTTGCGGTTTACGCCGCCAATCTCCACGCGGAGGGTGGCGTTGTTGAGGGGGGCTGTGGCGGCCCCGAATCCGGTCATGCTGTTCATAAGGGGGATTTACCGATGATGTCGAGCAGGCGCGAATCGAGCGCCAGAGCTTCATTGACGTTGAAATTGAGGTCGGTGCGCAGGGCATCCACCGCACGCATGCGGCGCAGCAAATCGGGCACGCTGTGGGTGGTGGCTACGGTGGCAAGCTCGGGGGCCAAGGGCTCTACATCCGGCGCATGCGAGGCCAGTAGTACGGCCTGCCCCAGACAGAGGGAAAGTAATTCGAGCATCTGCGAACGTTCACCCAGATATTCGCTCTCAATGCGAGCGTTGGTGACGTCTTTCTGCATGGCCTCCCAGTTGCGGATGTCGGTACCCTCAGATACAGCCTTGGCCTCGGCCTTCAGGGCGGAGGTGATGCGCTCTGTGATTTCTTCTCGTCTCTTGGTGAGGAGGTTCTGGAAGTCAGCCCGAAGAGCCAGAGCGGCAACATCGTTGCCGATGCGCGGCAGCGCGGCACGCACGGTGGGCAGGAAGGCCTGCTGAGCGGTGGTGAGTCGCACCCCGCGGCGAGAGTCGCGCAGGTCGAGGCGCACGCAGCGGGAGAGGATGGTGGGCAGCAACTTTTGCGGCAGAGCGGTAATGAGGATAATGAGGGTCTGCGGCGGGGGCTCCTCGAGGGTTTTGAGGAAGGCGTTGGCGGCTTCATCGAGCAAGCGATCGGCCTCGTCAATGATGACGAGTTTGGTTTCACCCTCTGCTGCTCGCAGGGCGAGGAACGGCTCTACACTTCGCACAGCATCAATGGAAATGGTGCGGATTTTGGAGCCGGGGCGCAGCACGCGGCAGCTCTGGTGGTGGAGGTTTTCGAGGCTATCGGCGCGGGCGCCATTGAGCTCAGCCGCGAGGGCGAGAGCCAGACGATGGGTGCCGGCGTCTGCCGCGCCGGTAAAGAGTAGTGCGTGCGGCTGGCGGCCGTTGGCGCGTGCATTGCGCAGCAGGGTGTGCGCCTGTTCGTAGGTGAATGCCATGGGGCTTTAGTTCTCCGGGTAGGAACCTAGTATCTTGAATTTGGGGGTGAGGTCGTGCAGTACGCTCAGGCAGCTTTTGAGGGGTTCCACTTCTTCGTGGCCATCCACGTCGATGTAGAAGAGGTACTCCCATGCTGTGTCGCGGTTGGGGCGGGAATCCATGCAGAAAATGTTGACGCCATGCTGTTTAAAGACGTTGAGTACATCAACGAGGCTGCCGGGGGTGTGGGGTACGCCGAAGCAGATGGTGGTGCGATCTTTGCCGCAGGGGGCGTTTTTCTGTCGACCGATGACCGCAAAGCGTGTAGTGTTGTCAGATTTGTCTTGAATATTGGCGCTAATCATCTTCAGCCCGTAAAGCTCGCCGGCCATGCTGCTGCCGATGGCTGCTGCACCTTGCTTTGCTTCCGTGGCGGCACGTTGGGCTGCCGCAGCAGTGGAGGGAGTGGCTATAAGTGCGGCATTCGGGTAGTGCTGCAAGAGCCATTCGCGGCATTGACCGAGAGCCTGGGGGTGGGAGTAAATGAGGCGGATATCTGCCGGTGCTACATTGCCCATCAGGCAGTTGAGCACGGGTTGATGCACCTGAGCACAAATGCGCAGACCTCGAGCTCCCAGCAGGTCAAGGGCTTGTGATACTTTGCCGTCGGTACTGTTTTCAATTGGTACGATGCCGTAGTCAATCTCTTTACGGTCAACGGCTTTGAAGATGTGATTGAAGGTGGGGAAAGGAACAAGCTCTACGCTGTCACCAAAACGGGCTTGCGCTGCCTGATGGCTCCAAGTGCCTTCCGGGCCGAGGTAGCCTACCTTCATGCCGCCTTCGAGGGCAAAGCTCATGCTTACAATTTGGCGGTATACGCTCTGAAGACCTTTTTCGGGCAGTACTCCGGCATTGTTGGCCATGAGTTTGGCGAATAACTTGCTCTCTCTCTCGGGTACAAATATGTGGCTGTTGGCTCCCTTTTTGATTTCGCCTACGGCATGCACGCACTGCATACGCTGCTTCAGCAGCTCCACGATTTGTGCGTCGATGCGGTCAATCTCCTGTCTCAGCTCGTCCAAGGTCATATGCGTGCGCGTATTCTACCACAAACATGCCTTCGCTGCAATGCCAAAGTATAGGCCCGTAGCGTTTGCTGTTGCTGAGAAGGCCGAGAGGCTTCGAAATTATACCAGAATAAAACGACAATATATGATAAATCATATGTCGTGTCTAAAATAAATAGGGAATATAAAAAAATAAAACAAAATATCAATAAAATAACAACAAATAAGAGATAAAATTTAAAACAAAAGAATAAGTAAATATACGATATAAACAAGAGTTGCCAACATGAGTAGCTGAAATAAATAATACATTGATTTGGTAGGAATATGCGAGAGTATTTTCAGAAAAGAAGAGCTTGCTGATGCCGTGCAAGAAGGAACAGCCCTTAGAGACGTTGTCAATTTTTTTAAAATACACCCATGTTGCAAGTAGGGATTTCTTGCCGTTTTTTATTAACATGCGTGCAATAGATAGTAAATATTGAATTCTGACTTATCTTAAAGATTGACATTTTTTTCAAAATTCGAGCTAATTTGACAAGAGAATGAGTAAAAAATGACTTTTTTCATATCTATAGAGGTGGTAAAGGGGCTTTATTAGAAAAAAACTGTTCGACTTAACTCCTCGTTGAAGCATCGATGAGTTAAGAGATAGTGGGGAAAATTTTGTATTTTTAGGCGAAAATTAGCTTAAAATAGTCAATAAAAGAGCAAAAGAAATAAAGTAATATTTACTAGGGGAAATGTTAATTTTATTATTAAGTGTTGACAATGAGTAGGGAGGATGCTTTTATGTAAAGAAATGAGATTTGGTGCTTCTTGATGAGCTGTTATGGGGTATGCTCTGTGGGTGTTTGTTAATGGTAAGGTGGCGGGTAGAACTTTGCGGACCGTAGTTTTTTTATTATTTCTGTTTTTCTCTGTTTACAGTTGGGGGAGTGTGTGCTATAACGATGAACGGAGTATGAAGCGATTGATTCACATCATAGTTGGCTGTGTGGGTGCTGCCTTATTGAGTGCCTGCGGGGTACAGATACAGATGCAGACCTTGAAGCCCGCCGAGATAGATTTGGGGCGCGGAGCTGCAATGACTGTATGCGATTGCGTGTCTAATCATGCCAGCCGCGCACTTGCAGATGCCTTCCGTCTGCAGATAGCCAAGGATGGATTTTATGCTCAATATCCCGGTGATGTTCGTCTGGAGTTGCACAATGTTTACATAAAAGATGCACCTCCTCACGGACATCGCGATAGGCATAAGCACGGCGAGCGTAAACATGAGGAGAAGTCTCATCCCACCCCGTATCTTTGCGGTGTTGTAACGGTGATGGAGCGTGGCCGGCAGATTTACCGCCGCGATTATAGGGAATCCATTTGGTTGGATAGTAAGGACCGCATGCAGTTGCGCGAAGCCTGTGAGGATTTCGCTGAGGAAATCATGGATGAGCTTACTCCCAGACAAGTCACTTACTATGAATATGTGACTCCCGATGAGACGAACCCTGCTCTGGAGCAGGCGGCTCGTGCCTGTTCCGTAGGTAATTGGGCAAACGGTAAACAACTGGTGGAAAATGCTCTGCGGCAGAATCCCAACTGTGCCGAGGCTTATTATCTGTTGGGGCTTATTGCTCGTAATGACCGCGAGTTCCGCAGTTCTGATAATTATTTTTACCGGGCGAATGCTTTGCGCGCCAGTAGTAAATATGCCGATGCGCTTCAGGATAACGCACGACTGCAACAGAATGAGGCACGCGCCGGTTGGCAGATGAACTGAGATAATAGACATTCTTTCTCCTTTTAACCTCGCGCCCGTGTCATAACGTGCGCGAGGCTTGCTTTTTTCTGGAATCCGTGTAAAATACAGTTTCCTTAATCAACAACACAATACTAGCAATGAGCGATAAAGTATTATTCTTCGATACCACGCTGCGCGATGGTGAACAGTGTCCGGGAGCTTCCATGAATCTCCGCCAGAAGCTGGAGGTAGCACGTCAGCTCGAGAAGCTAGGTGTTGATATCATTGAGGCCGGTTTCCCCTGTATTTCCGATGGCGACTTTGAGTCTGTACACACGATTGCCCGCACGGTGAAGAAGTGCCGCATTGCCGGTCTGGCTCGCTGTGTGGAGAATGACATTCGTCAGGCGGCAGCTGCTGTGGCTCCTGCCGGTGAGCGAGGTCGCATACATGTGTTCTTGGCAACTAGCCCCTTGCACCGTGAGTTTAAGCTTAAGAAGAGCAAGGCGGAAATTCTGGAGATGGCCGTGGCCGGTGTGAAGCTTGCCAAGAGCCTCGTGAACGATGTGGAGTTTTCTGCTGAGGATGCCAGCCGTACGGAGCATGATTACCTTGCACAGGTGGTTGAGGCTGTCATTGATGCCGGTGCCACAACGGTGAACATTCCCGATACGGTGGGCTTTACCACACCCTCTGAGTACTACACTATTATCAAGTACCTGAAGGATCATGTAAAGAATATCGATAAGGCTATTATCTCCGTTCATTGCCATAATGACATCGGCATGGCGGTGGCCAATTCTCTGGCCGCAGTACAGGCCGGTGCTCGTCAGGTGGAGGGTACCATCAACGGTATTGGTGAGCGTGCCGGCAACACCGCTATTGAAGAGGTGGCGATGGCGCTTTCCACTCGTCCCGAACCCTTCGGTTTTGAGACCGGCAGCAAGCCCCACAACCTCAACACACGAGAGATTGTAAAGACCAGCCGAGTGGTATCTCGCATGAGCGGTATGCTTGTGCAGCGCTCCAAGGCTATTGTGGGTGAGAATGCCTTTGCCCACTCCTCCGGCATTCACCAGCACGGTATTCTTGCTAAGCGCGAGACTTACGAAATTATTGACCCCGTGGAAGTCGGTTGGGGCGAGACTGAGCTGCCGCTCACCAAGCACTCCGGTCGAGCTGCGGTGAAGGCTCGTCTTGAGAAGCTGGGGCATACGCTTTCCAATGATGAGTTGACTGCCGTTTTTGAACGCTTTAAGAAGGTGGGTGACAGCAAGAAGTTTGTGTATGATGATGACTTGTCATCACTCGTGGACGACTCGCTCGATACCAGCAACGGTGTGTGGAAGATGTCTCATATTCAGTTTATTGGTGGCGATTCAGCTCGTCCTACAGCTACTGTAACGCTGATTAAGGACGATGAGGAGTTCACGGACTGCGCCATTGGTAACGGCCCGGTGAATGCCTGCTTTAAGGCTATTGACCGCATTACGCAGACTCATGGTGAGCTGGTAGACTACAATGTGCGCGCTACTTCTACCGGTCAGGATGCTCTGGGTGAGGTGAGTGTGAAGGTTCAGTTCGGCGATTGTGAGTGCAGCAAGCCCATTTCGGGCAAGGGCGCAGCAACGGACGTGATTGAGGCCTCTGCCCGTGCCTACCTGAATGCCGTAAACCGTAATATCACTTTCAATACGCTGGGTATCAGCGGTAACTGATGTTGCCTGTCAAAATCATCGTAGGTCTGGGTAACCCCGGCAGAGAGTACGCTGAAACTCGTCATAATGTGGGTTTCATGGTGCTGGATTTGCTGGCCCGCCATTTTGGAGCCGAGTGGAAATTCGACAAGGCTCGCAAGGCTGAGCTGGCAGCCGGCCCCGGTGTGCTGCTGGTGAAACCCCAGACTTTCATGAACGCCTCGGGCGAGAGTGTCGGGCCTCTCATGCGTTATTACAAATGGGAGCCTGAGCAAGTGTTCGTGGTGTACGATGATATATCTTTTCCCGTGGGAGCCATGCGGCTGCGTGCCGGTGGCTCTGCGGGCGGGCATAACGGTATGAAGAGCATGATTGCCCATCTGGGGACGGAGAAATTTCCGCGTCTGCGTGTGGGAATTTCTGCTCCCGGCTGCAAGCAAATGGTCAGCCATGTGCTGGGTAAGTTTGCGCCGGATGAGCGCCCCTTGCTTGATGAGGCGCTTACTCGTGCCGCCGCTGCGACGCTCATGACGCTTTCTCACGGTTTTGATGCTGCCGCTAATCAATTTAATGTGAAGAAAGAAAAGAAGAAGAAGGAAAAGCCCGCTCCCGCTGAGAAGCAGGATGAGGCGACTGCGCCGGAGGGAGCCTCCGCGCAAACTTCTGAACCTGTGAAATGAGGTTGCTGGGGCGTTGCCTGCGCTTTTTGAGCCCGCGCATGCGCAGACTTGCAAGGCTTGTACTATGCCGCATTTGTGGCTTGCAACGGTGCAGGGGAGAGGGTAAGATACCGTCATGAGTGCAAAAGTGAGCAATGAGCAGTTGGAAATGGTGCGCCGCTGGGCGAGCTATGGCGTTGATCTGAACGGGATTCAGAAGAAGCTGGCCGCTGAGTGTGGTGTGCATCTTACCTATATGGAGGTGCGATTCCTGTTGCTTGATCATGGCATTGAAATTGCTCGTCCTCAGGAGAAACCGGCGCCTGAGCCTGTTGAGGAGCCCGTAAAGCAGGCGGCTCCCGCTGCTCCGGCTGAAGCTGCGCCGCAGCAGACCGGTCCTACTGCGGCTGTAAAGCCGGTGGTCACTCTGGATGATTTGCAGTTGCCTGGCACTCTGCTTTCCGGCAAATGCAGTTTCCCAAGCGGTACCAATGGTTCTTGGCAGATTGACCAGATGGGACGTTTCGGTTGGACCGAGCTGAACGGTACTCCGACTCCGGTGGAGCTGCAAGCTTTCGAGTTTGAATTACGTCAGATTCTCAGTCGCATGTAAATGCAGCTTATGGTGGAGGGGCGTTACTTGCCTCTTCCGGCTATAGGCGGGCAAATTGCAGGTGCATCCAGTCGTAGCCGTGTGTGCGGCCCAGGGATGTGGCGCCATGGCTTTCCCATATTTGCCACCAACGCTCGCAATCCGGGTGACTGAGGGTGGCACGAGGGGCTCGTGTAGCGTAACTGTTGGTAGTCGGTGCAAAGTCCAGAGCGATGCCCCAAGCATGCATGGAGAGGGAATGGCTACCGGTACTGCGGCGGTAATGATAGGAGCCACCGTATATGTTGAGCCCCAAGCGCCGGATTTCTTCTTTCCCGTAGTGAGCAAGCACTTCGCTGAGTGCTTCTTTGACATGCAGTGCAATGAGACGGTGCACGCGGATGGTGCGCACGGGCTGTCCTTCAAAATAAAGGGTGTAGGGTGGTACCAGAGATGCCAGCTCAGACTCACAACCGGGAGCGCCGAAAATGCTGTTACCACTGCGGACTTCTGTTTGCGTAGGCCATTGCGGTGATGAGGTGTTGTTGAGGCCGAGAGCTTTATTGAGCGCCTGAATGGTGAGGGGCCCTACTATGCCGTCTGCCTTTACACCGATTCTCTTCTGAATTCGGGCGATGTCATTTTTCATAACCGCTGCGGGAGGTTGTGGCGTGTTCAATGTGGTTCAGACGGGTATCCATACTGCGGAGTACATCTACAGTATGAGCGGCTGTGGTGGATTGTTCGCAGGCTAATTGACGAAAATCACAATAAACAAAGCACATGAGGCAAAAGCCGCCAAAGGTGACGATTTCGCGTGTATAATCACGCAGCAGGTTGAGATAATCACGAAAAGGTTTGCACATGCCACCCTTATATAGCGGAAGCCCCATTTCCGCAAGGGGAAAATGGGGCTTCGCTGCGAGTGCACCATTGCCGTAGTTGTGGCAATGTGCTGATAATCAGGTTAGAGAATCTGAGTGGGGGCTGTTGCCGGGTCGGCTGCAGGAGCCGGAGCGGGTGCAGCAGGCTGAGCAGGAGCCGGTGCCGGAGCGGCGGGAGCCGGAGCTGCAGCGGGAGTAGCCGTGGGGGCAGCAGCGCCCTCAGGAGTGGCAGCCTTAGGATCGGGAGAGGTGAAGTACACCTGGCCATCGAGGCTGGCGCGGTAGCGACCGCCGGGCAGAATGGTAATGCCGATTGTCTTGTTGGTGTAATTGGCGGGCGGTGTTACTTTGTAGCGACGCAGCTCGCGGGCATCGGGGGTGTCGGGGTCACGAATTACCACCGTCAACTGTCCCTGAATGGCGCGGGGCTCGGAAGGAGGAGTACTGATGTTCTGACCGGCAAACATGTACCCCACAGGGAACACGTTGTCGGAATCGTCAAATACCTCAACGAAAAGGCGACCGGTGGTGCCGTTAATCATCTGAACAGCGTAATTAGCGCTGCCGGCAGCAACAGGCTGCTGGGGCTGCATGGGCTGCTCTGCGGGAAGTCCCATACCGGGAGTGGCACTTACGCCACCGATGGTGCCGAGGCCGGGCTGCTGCTGGCCAATCTGGTCATAGGTCGGAGCGGCAGGTACCTGAGGAGTAGGTGCTGCTGCCTGTACGGGCACGAACTGACCTGTTACGGGGTCTACTGTGTAAAGAGCCTGCTGAGCCGGCTGTACGGGGACAAACTGGCCGGTGACGGGATCAACAGAGTATACAGGCTGCTGTGCCGGCTGCTGGGGCAGGTAGGCCTGGGGAGTATACGTCTGAGGCTGTGCGGGCACGACGGGTGCGCCGGTAACGGCTTGGTTGAATGCTGCATCCGTTACAGAGTTATGCGGGGCGGCTACGGGCTGCCCGGGCTGTGCAGTGTACTGACCGGTGTAGGCGTTGGCCTGCTGAGTGGTCTGAGGCTGCGCGGTCGGCTTGGAAGCCGGTTTCTTCATCGGGGCGCAGGCGGAAAGAAGGAGAGCGCCGCCTGCTGCAAGTAAAAGGAAGCTCTTCATGCGGTTCACTCTATCACATATTGTGTCATAATGCAAGCGTTTAGTGTATAAAATTGTAAAAAAATGATAAATAAATGCTCGGATGGCGGATATTTTGCTTGCCAAATCGCTTTGTTGGGTGTAGAATTTCGCGTCCCTTACTGTAGGCATGTCTGTCTTATGTAGGTGGCCTATTAATCCGTACATCACGTCATTAAGTTATGAAAGAACTCAAAGGTGCATGCATCATCGGCCAGTCCGGCGGTCCTACCGCTGTGATTAACGCCAGCGTACTCGGCGCTGTGCAGACCGCTCTCAACTCTCCCCAGATCACTCGCGTGCTGGGCGCCGCCCACGGTATTACAGGTGTGCTCAACGAGCAGCTTTACGACATGGGTATGGAAGATCCTGCTGAGCTTGAGCTGCTCAAGTTCACTCCCTCTTCCGCCCTTGGTACCTGCCGTTACAAGATGAAGGACCCCGATGTGGATCCCACCGATTACGAGAAGATTCTCGACACCTTCAAGAAGTTTGACGTGCGCTACTTCTTCTACAATGGTGGTAACGACTCCATGGACACCTGCAACAAGATTTCCAAGTTCATGCAGAAGTCCGGTTACGAGTGCCGCGTGATGGGTATTCCCAAGACCATCGACAACGACCTTTTCGGTACTGACCACTGCCCCGGTTTCGCCTCTGCTGCTAAGTACATCGCTACTTCCTGCATGGAGGTTCAGCACGACGCTTCCTGCTACGATACCGGCATGATCACCATCATCGAGGTGATGGGCCGCCACGCCGGTTGGCTTACCGCCGCCAGTGCTCTGGCTAACTACGCCGGTGCCGGTCCCGACCTCATCTACCTCCCCGAGGTTGACTTCGACATGGAGACCTTCCTTGCCGACGTTGAGAAGCGTTACAACGCTACCTCCAAGTGCCTTGTAGTGGTTTCCGAGGGTATTCACGATGCCTACGGTAACTTCATTTCTCAGGCTAAGACCAATAGCAACGACGGCTTCGGTCACGCTCAGCTGGGCGGCCTTGCCAACAAGCTTGCTGAGGTTGTGCGCGAGCGCATCCCCTCCGCCAAGGTGCGTGCTATCGAGCCCTCCCTGCTGCAGCGTTGCGCCACTCACCTGGCTTCCACCACGGACGCCATGGAGGCCTACCTTGCCGGTAAGACCGCTGTGCAGGCTGCTGTGAACGGCGACACCGACAAGATGGTTGCCTTTGAGCGTAACGACCTGTACGGTCAGTACGTGTGCAACACCAAGCTCCTGCCCCTTGAGAGCGTGGCTAACTTCGAGCGCAAGGTTCCCCGCGAGTGGATCAACGCCGCCGGTAACGGCATCGAGCGCGCCTTCATCGACTATGCTCTGCCCCTCATTCAGGGCGAGACCGGCATGAAGACCGTTCAGGCTCTGCCCCGCTTCGCTCGTCTGCGCAAGGTGCTTGCTAAGCCCTGCTGCTAATTGAGCCAGCTTTTAAAGCCAAAACTTTACGCCCGCAGTTCCGTGAGGAGCTGCGGGCGTTTGGCTGCCAAGCGCGAAAAGTACATATTGTGCAGGTATAAAAATTGAGTCTGTACAGATGTGGAGTTATATGATATATTCTCGAGCAGAAAAACAACAGTTTCGTTTATGCGTGAAAATTTAAGTCTCAAGGCTTCTAAACAAGGGGGAGTGTATGTAACTATCCTTTTGATTTTTCTTATGGCTTTTGGATGGGCGTGGATGATGCAGGAAGAATCTGAAGGCTTGTCTAAATTCAATACGCTTAGCCTCAATGAATCATTGTCTGCTGTTGTTCAGTCGTATAGTTATTGGAATCCTCGAATAGGGGAATCTATTTATTTTCTGTTAGATTGCATGGGGGGATATAAGTTATATATGTTGCTCATACATCCAACATGTGTAACTATTTCTCTTTTGAGTATGTTCCGCCTTGGAATTGGAAAATGGCCGTGGGAGATAGAAAACGGACGGCGCGCATCGTTTGTGCTATTGGTGTTATTTTTGTGTGCTTTTTCGTTAATTGACACCGATTGGTTTTTGGGTAATATGAATTGGTTTTATCCAACTTCTGTGGCATTGTTATTTTTTTCTCTGATAGAAAGATTCTTCAATGGTAATTTTAAAATATCGTCAGTACGATTACTAGCCTTATTGCCGTTGGCAATTATTGTTGGCATGAGTAATGAAAATACATCTGCTGTATCATCGGTATGTTATGCAGCATGTGGTCTGTATTATATATGGAAAAAACGCTCATTTTGTGTATCGATAGGGTATGTTGTCATAGGGGGATGTTTGTTGCTGGCATTTATAGCCTTCTATGTTCCTCTAATGACTTCAAATGTTCGTGTAGGGGGAACTCATTGGGAATTGTCTCCATTGTTCATCATTAAGAATTCTTTGTTAGTGGTGCCGAATTGGATCTTTATGGGGATTTGTTTTTGGCGAATTTTATTTATTGTTATATTATTGTTGGTATATGCACGTTGTGTTGGTGTAAAGGTTGGCGGTCAGCGTGCTATTTTTTTAATTCTGGTTTTATTTATGTTGTGGGGTGTTGCTGCGTTGACTCCTTTATGGGGAGCTCCACGCAGCTATATCCCATTACAATTGGTGGCTTGCACGATTATCGGCAGGTTGGTATATAAAGTGAGTGGTAGTGGTGCTGCGTTTCGCTGGTCAGCAGCAACGATTACTACTGTAACCATTTTTCTGGTGCTGGCTACTTCAGTAATTCCCCGTACGTATAGTCTGTGGTATACATTCCGAAATTGGTCGCTTCTTGAGTGCGCTACAAAATCAGCGAAAGAAAGAGGCTTTAATACATTGACTGTGTATCCTCATCAATTTTATCGCTCCCCACTTATGCCGAAATGTAAGTTGCCTCAATGCGTTTTTAATTCTAAAATACGCCCTGCTGTACCTTTGCACGCGGCAACTCTTCAAAACTTAGAAAATATCCAACAAGAACATCAGCTACTGAATCCCTTAAAGTCATTGGTTCATGCGGATGTATATAAAAACAGAGCTCAAGCCCGCCGGTTGGGGCTTGAGGCTGTGTACTATATTGTTGAGCCTAAGAAAAAGGATTAATCCTGGACTACAACATCAAAGCGCTTCTGGATAGCGTATTTGTGATCCATAAACTGCCAGAGGAGCTTGTGGAAAGCTCGGGCGCGGATAGGGGGGCAAGAACCGATATCGACGCCGAATTCCTCTGCCGGGCAGGAGCGCACGCTAAGGCTTTGTTTGCCGCTGCGCAGTTCGAAGCTGAGCCAGTAGTCCAGCGTGTCGCCGCGCTCCACCTCGGTGTTTTGGTCGGAGAGTTGTTGCAGGTCTTGGTTAGAAATCGTTCCGAGCTTTATCCATGTGCCCTCGGATTCCGCCGGGGATATGCACCAGGCGAAGGTACCATCATCTTTCCTGTTTTTGTTGGCAAGGTACCAAAGGTCTACGGGGGCGTCGGTTCTCAGAAACGAGGCAAGGCTTGCCTGTAGCTCTTTCTTTGTGCTCGGGCTTATCGGGCAAAAGCGCGCCTCGCCGGCCATGAGAGGTGGTTCTTCGGCGGGGGTGGGGCGTGGTGTTGGCGTGGTGCAGGCGGTAAGAGCAAGCGAGGCTCCGCAGCAGAGCTGCAGAGCCATACGCTGTAACCGTGTACAGGAGATGTTGTACATGGGGAAGGAGGTGCTTATTTCTTGTGCTCGAAGATGACCTCGTAGGTGTACTTGCCCTCCTGCTGCGGGGCTGTGAGGTATACGCGCTTGCCTGTTGTGGGAGCGGTAAATACCTGATAGTACTCTTCGCGCTCAATGGGCTGTGCGCCGTTCACTGCGCACTCTGCCGTACCTACGACAATAATGCGGCTGGTGTTAGCCGGCAGGGGCAGACTGAACTTCATGTTGGCTTTGCCGTTGTTGAAGAAAGTTGTGAGATCGGAGTCGGTGAGGGTGTCCGGGTTCACATCAGACTGTTCTGCGGGAAGCCCAAGGCGGAAGAGGGTGAGTTTGACCTCCTTATTGGTACCTCCGGTGTGCATCAGGCGTACGCTGTTTATAGGTACAGAGGGCAGGTCTTTCTTCTCGAGGTAGAGCCTGTTGTTGGCGAATTTACCCTTGACGGTGGTGCGTGTACCGTCAGCAAGGGTAAGGATGATTTCTGCCCAGTTGGTCAGCTCAGCGTTCTCGAGATTAATCTCCAGCCACTCAGGGTTGACGGTGGAGGGAATTTCGAGGTTAATGTACTCGCCGGGTTTCATGGTGAATACCTCCATGATTCGGTTCAGGCCGATGGTTTTCTCGTCCTGATAGGCACGAATACCGGGAGCTTGAGCCAGATTGTTGGTGGTGTAGGGGGGCAGGGTGCGGTTGATGGTGAACTCGCAGATAGCAGCCCAGCGCTGCAGCGGCTCAATAATGCGGTAGCGCAGCATGCGAGCCTGTACGGGGTTTTCCTCGAGGTTGACTACCATGGTATTGCCACCCACCGGCTCGCCTACGGGAGTCCAGGTCTTGCCGTCGTTTGAGATTTCAAACTGACCGCTCTTCATGATATCGCCGGGGCGCGGACCGCCGGTGACCATAACGATGTTGCGAATGTCGGTGGGCTCGTCAAAGTTGAGGCAATACCAATCACCAGCAGATTGACGGCGGTCCGAGGACCAGAAGGTTCGCGAATTGCGGTCAGAGATGCGATAGCTGTCGGCGAGAGCGGGACCGCCATTGGTGGTGAAGGTGGGGCGTGTAGTGCGGCGACCGGCGAGCTCAGCAAAAATGGCGCTGTTGAGGTAGCGCAGCGTAGCTTGCATGGCGGGGGTCATGCAGTACATAGCTACTTCAGTATCCTTCAGGTACTTGGTGCCGGAGGGAGACCACTCATCGCGTTCTGTCATCTCCATAGCAGAGTTGGTTTTGACGGCGCGGAAGAAGTGATCCATGCGCTCTGAGTTGTTGTCGGCTTGTATGGCTTTCATGGCAGCGGTACCGGCACGACCGGCGAGGATGAACTGCTTAATCCACGGGGCGATATCCTGCTGCAGTTCCTTCATGCCGGGCGTAATCTGCAGGGTGATGCCGGCACGTTCCATGCGTTCAAACTCCTTTTGCAGTATAGCTGCACCCGAGGTGTCGGGAGTGTTGGCTATCAGGGATTTTGTGTAGGTCTCAGCAGTTGGTGAAATCTGTACGGATTCCTCACGGAAATAGCCGTGGCCGTTAGGCAGCAGGTAGGAGTTGTGCTCGCAGAAGCACTGCATGGCCTCGGCACAGCCGGGGTAAAGGCGTGCAATACCGGCTCTCCATGATTTGTCGGACTCAAAGCCGGTAATGTTCCATGTGTAATCAGCCACGCCGAAGAGCCCTACCTTGCTGGCCTCGGCATGCTCCATGGGGTTGGCTACAAAGCCGCTCATGGCTGATTTCATTTCCGGTTCCGTTCCTAAGCCATAGGTGCGACCCATGGAGATGCGGCTGCGCTTGAAGTCATTGCAGGGCCAGTTCCACCAAATGAAGGTGGGGCGCTTAACGTGCTGGTTGACCCACTGTTGGCCTTTGAGGGTGATGTCGTGTACCACGGTGTCACCTGTCCACATGACCGGTATGGATTTATCAAGTCCGTTGCCAAGGGTCTGCAGGAATTGTGCGTTTGTCCAGGCCTTGTTGTAGCCGGTGGGGCACATGATGAGAGTCTGGTTGACATCCGGGTGCTTGCGGATGAAGTTCTCGAGAATGTAGTTGCAGAGCTGAACCTGACGGTCTGCTCGACCGATTTCACCGCTGGAGTCATCTACCAGCACGCCGAAATCACGCACCCCCAGATCGTACATAAGTTGCAGCTTGTGGCAGAGGGCATCCAGCTGAGTCTTGCCGCCGTTGTCAGCCCACTTCACGGTGTTGGCGGGGTGGATGGCCCATACAAAACGCACATGATTGCGGTGGGCATGTTGAACAAGCTGGCGGATTTCTTCAGCCTTGTCTGCGGGGTAGGGTTTGTAACAGCCCAGCCCGTGGTGGTAGGGGTCGTCCTTCGGTGCGTAGATGTAGGTATTGAGCTTATTGCGACCGTAGAAGTCAAACTGTGACTTGCGAGCCTCAAAGCTCCACGGAGCGCCATAGTAACCTTCTACTGCACCGCGGAAAGGCAAATCCGGCCAGTCAACCACCGTGCCGAGGGGCAGTTCTCCTTGAACTGCTACTGCGGGCAAAGGCATGGCGGGGAAGGGGTCGCGCTGCGCATTCTGTGCATTCTCCACGCCGCGCAGCATTTGGCTGAGCGTCTGCTTGGCGTAGAACAGGCCTTCATCTCCATTGGCCCATACGGTAAGCTTGCCGGGTTGTACTTCAAGGGCATAGGCGCTGGGGTTATCAGCAGGCAGGGTATCCCACATGCTACCCTTACTGTCAGCCTTACGAAGGTTGATGGTAACTGTAGTGACCTGCGTGTAGGCCGTTTGCAGATTAGTTTGCTGCGGTTTGGGGAAGATGGCGGGGGTAGAGGCGGTAGCCAGAGCGGCGCCGCCCAGCATGAGGCTGGCAATCAGTGTGTGTGTGTTCATGATGTCAGTTTGGTTAAAAGGGGTTCCAGTTCGGTAAAATGGTTCAGGCGGTATTCCGGTTGCAGCGCTAAGCAGGCATGTTCTTCCTCAGCGGCATTGCTGCACCAAGCTGCATTGATGATGGGTACTCCCACGCTGTGGCAAAGAGCGATATCGCTAGGGGCATCGCCCACATAGATGATTTCTTGTGGGGAGAGCTGCCAAGTATCCATGGCTCGCTTCAGGTTGTCGGCCTTGCAATTGTAGTAGGGGTCGCCGTAAAGTTGCAGGTCAAAAACGCCCTCCATGCCGTATTTTTTCACCGTCGGAATAGCGGTGTAATGCTCCTTGCCGGTAAGCAAGGCAATTTTTAATCCTTGCTGCTTCAACTTTCGGAGTAGCTCGGCAGCTCCGGGGAAGGGGGCAGGCGCTAATTCATCATGGCGCTCACAGTATATACGTACAAAGGTATCGATAGGCAGCTCCGGGGCATCCGGATTCATGTTCAGCAAGCCCCCCAGCACTCCTCGGTCACTCAAGCCGAAGTAACTGACAACTTCTTCAGCTGTGGGGGTACGGCCGGTCAGCTCCCGCACGCTAGCGCGGTAGGCCTCTATGCACAGCTGCAACGTGTCGCCCAGCGTGCCGTCCATATCGAAAATAATACCCTTGAGCATAATCTGTTATTGAACTATGCTAGCATATTATCTCCGCCATGGCAAGCGGCAAGTGCGACAACAAACAGGGCGGTCGCACTATTGTTGCGTGCGCAGAGGCGGCGGATTGAGCAGATGTTCCATCACCCCCCTATCGCTACCGAGTTCTTTGGCGAGTTCCAGTGGGGTGCGTCCGGCGTCATCTTTTGCGGTGGCATCGGCACCCCATCGTAACAATTCCCATACAATGAAACTGCTGTTGCTCAATACGGCATGGTGCAACGCCGTGGCTCCGCTGTATCGGGTACCTTGTGGCGGTGTGCAGTGCTGGTCGGTACGGGCTGCCCATGGCAGGATGGCTCGGAGGGCATCGAGTTGTTTGGTGGGGATGTTGCACCCGATGATGGCATAGTTCAGAGCTGTCATACCATCAACATCTCTCATATTGGGGTCGGCGCCGGCCTTCAGCAGCAAGGTACAGGAAAAGGAATCGTTATGCAGCGCAGCTTGCATGAGCGGCGTCATGCCTCGTTCATTGCAACGCGCATTCACATTAGCGCCGGCTTTGAGCAGGGCATAAACCTCGTGGTTCTGAAGTTGTGCAGGTGTATCGAAGCCGCCCGCATTGGCCTGCATTTTACTACAGGCGGTGAATAGTTTACGTTCGAGACTGCTGACAGGCGGCATTTGTCCGGGGGCGTTCTCCTTGGCGGGGGATGGGTTGAGGATGCTGTTCACTTGTTTCTGCAATTGCAACCATTCGGGTTTGAGTTCCTCGGGGTTCATTTGCAGCAGCCATTGAGCGCAAAAGCAAGTGAAGTCATAACCATCCACATAATAAATGCTGCCGTCGGGGTGCAATGGGCGTGCCAGCATGGAATTGACCTGGGCTATGAACAGTCTGCGCTCGTTGTTGTTTTTTGCAACATCATCAGATTTACCCTGAATGCGCAGCAGAACAACGGAGCCCGGTGCAATATCTGTGCCAATACCACCGAGGGCTTTGCCTACCACCAAGGTAGTTCCTGTTTCCCCTAGCTCATTGTAATAAGGTGCAAAATGAAACTCGGTTTCCTGTACCAGCACAACGGGGGAGTCTCCGTTGAAAATATGCGGTACAGCCTGGGCGATATTTACGCTGAACAGCAGCCCCAGCAGGGTTGAAAGTAACTTTTTCATGGTGCGATGATATGTGTCTCTGACCATATATACGAGCCCAAGGGCTGTATTCTTTCAAAAAACGCAGATTTATTGCAGTTCTCGCAGCACAATCCCGGCATCGGTAAAGGGGTAGTGATAGCTGTCGAACTCCGTACCCAGCCCCACCGTTGACCAGTAATCCCACATACGGGCTGGTGGGAATATTTCATCCTTGTCAGCAATGTATGCTCGATGCCAGGTGAGATGGGCCGCCGAGTAGGTCTTGGCTCGTTCAGATAAGTTCATCAACTCATCCACCTTCTCATCGGCGCTGCGGTCGGGGTAAGGCCCGGTCGGGATGTAGCGCCCCTCGGCCGCGGCACCTGTGGCCGCAAAGGCATTTTCCCCACCGCTACGGGCAATGGTCTGCATACTGCGCAGCACCACGCGCAGTCGCATGCCCCAGCGCGGATCTACCGGGTACGGAGTGCCATTGAGTGCTACCGCCCGGTATAGAGGCAGTTCGCGGCAACATTGCTCTGCTACCCATACGCCAAAGGACCAAGCAAAGAGGTAAATGCGGCGGTAACGGGCAAAATCCTCTGCCCGAAAAGGCCGCGGCTCGCCGTTGTGGTTGTGGCAAGCCAGTACGTCACACCCGGGTGGGTCGATGTGGTACACCGCATTCGGTGTGGCTGCCCAGCCGAGCATAAAAATGACCAAATCCTGATTCTCCGGGGATTGTTTGAGCCAGACTTGTTCCATGATGAGGGTATTTTAGCGCAAACGATTCATTATAGCAAGCCCGGGAGCTCTTGCTGGCAAAAATGCGCGGTACGTTCCGACTGTTCCGCCGTATAAGAGAGTGCACGCGCCGGAGCCTTGGCGAAATTCTGGGGGCAGGAGATGAGTGATACACTAACACGTTCCAGCGGAAGCTCAAATGCCTGTGCAATGAGCTCGCGGTACTGTCGCATCTGCGGCTGATAGTGTGCCATGAGCCAAGCATAGAAATCGACGTATCCCTCTCGCTGCTCGGGCTTGTTTGTTTTGTAGTCGATGATGTGAGCTGCCGTAATATTCCCTGTGCTATCGTGCGTGAGCACTAGGCGGTCGATCGTACCGGAAATCCATTCGTCGTGAGCCGAAATCGCTTCAATAGCCTGTTCGTTGTACACCTCCTGTCCGGGCTGACGGGTGAAGAGGGCTTGTACCTGCGGTTGCCGCAAGGCAGCAGCTACTACCTGTTGTTCGGGGGTGGTCGGAGCAGTCAGCCAGGCGGGGCAAGACTCATGCAACCATGTAATTTGTTCGAAACAAGCATGTACTGCGGTACCGAAATCCGCGGCGGAGTAGTTGCCATCGTAAGTAGGTGGTTGCGGAGCCGGTGAGTTTCCTTCATGGCGTTTATCTTCAGCCGGTGCCAGCTGTGAAGGCGATTTATGCCTGCGGCGATGTCGGGGGATTTGCGGTAAGTTGGGTAGCGAAGCCGGGCTGTTTTGCCGGTCATTATCGCGGATGAAGGCGCTGTCTTCATACCAATGGGCATTACCACTTTGCCACAAAATCCGTGGTTCGGGGATATCGCAGACAATGGAGTCGGCATCCATGCTTGTGCCGCTGAAGATGGGATGTTGTAACATGCGGCGCAGCATGCCGCCGGTAGAGCGGGCAATGCCTTTCCATACGCGCGTTTTTTTGCTGTTTTCGTCTATCAGGGACGAGCCATTACAGAAGATGTAGTTAGCGTGTTTGGCGCGTGTTGCTGCTACATACAAGAGGTTGTAAGCCTCTTTACGCTCGTGTTGTTTTTTTGCTGCGCAAAGCGGAGCAAATACTTCTTTCCAGGCATCTCGTTTTTCGGCACTACCGGGGCTCAGGAGTAGCCCTTCGATATCGCCACAGGCATCCTTCATGTTGAAATGGCTGACGTTATCAAGTTCATCTTCGGCGGATTCTGCAATATATGGCAGGATGACGGCATCGAACTCCAGACCTTTGCTCTTGTGCATCGTCATAATCTGCACATAGCGCGAGGAGGCCGCGGCTGCGGCTCCGGCTTTTCCTATATGTGAAATCCATTCATCAATAGCTCCGCCGGTGCAATCGAAGGCGTGAGCTTCGGTAAGCCAAATGTGAGCAGTTCTTCCGTTGCGCAGGTTTTGCGGCTCTGTCGGGAAACAATCCAGCATGGCTCGCACTACTGCGGCATAGCCTTGCAGCTCAAGGCGGTGGCACCAGTATTCATGCGTAATCTTGTATATGCGCCGGTTATAGTCGCGGGGGGCAAGTTCTTTGTCGGCGGAAGTAGGACGACAGAACAGCACTTCCATGGGCGAGGCTTTTACCAATCCGGCTCGGTAAAGATCATCCGGATGGTGTAACCACATGAAGAAGGAGAGCAGTAACTCGCCTAATTGAGAGGTGGCTGCTGTTTTTTCATCTCCCAGTCTGAGGATGGGGAGGCGGGGGAGTTTTTCGCACAGTCGGCTTTCAAGTTCGCGGGCTTCGTTATTATTACGCGTCAGGATAGCGATACTCATGCCGTGAAGCGGCGCCCCGTTGTCGTTGGTCAGTTCATTATCCAGTAACTCAGCGATGCTATCGTAGAAAGCATAACGTGTTTCTTCGCTACTGGATTGACCGGGGACTGATGAAATTCGTACATAGCCGCTTTTGGCGGTTGCAGAATGGTGGTGGGTGAAAGTTTTGCTCAGTCGTTCATCGTAGGCAAGTAGCTCAGCGCAGTCGAGTTTCTGAAGTTCGTTGTTATCGGCGGTCGTGATTTCCTGCTCTACCTTATTGAGAGCGAGGAACATGTTGTTGATGAAGCCATTTTGCCCCATGATTTCCGGAGAGGAACGGAAGCTTTTTTCAAGACTTGAGGGGTGAAGTGTTTCCTTCCACGGTGTTTCGGTCCGGAGTTTGCGGAATACCTCAGTTTCGCCGGTTCGGAAACCGTAGATGCTTTGCTTTTCATCACCTACTACGAAGATGCTACGCTCGGCAGCGCCGCTGTCGGCATGGCGTTCCCCTTGGGCAATCTCGTTCAATACCGGAGCGAGGGTGGCAAATTGCATTTCGGAAGTGTCTTGAAATTCATCCAGCATCCAATGTTTGTAGGAGGCATCCAGATTGTAAGTGATGCGATTTGCGGCGTAATCTCGCTCTTCTGCGGAGCTGTTGCCATTCTCTTTCATGAGATGGTAGGCAAACATAGCGATGTCGTCGAAGCCCACACGCCCTGTGCTGCGCATGTGGTTGAGGTATGCTGTGGCGTAGCGATTCAGTATGTAGAACAACGCTTGCGTCTTGCGGATAATGCTTTGCAGATGTGCCTCCCGAGCGTGTGCAATGATGCGTTCCATGCATTCGGCCAGCTTGTGGTCGGCCGCACAGCATTTAGCCGCTTCATAAAATTTGTTGAACTTGCTGCCGGCATTGGCCGATGTGGGGCTGGTGTGCTTGTGCAGGAAGGAGAAGTTACTGTTTTGAAGGTCTTTGAGCAGCGCCGGGATAGCCGCTGCTGCTTTAGCGGTCAGCGCACTAGCTGCTTCCTTCTGTTCTTGGTGGAGGCGTTCTAATTCCTCGGTGTAGCTCTTCCATTGCTCCGGAGAGATGCTGACTTCAGTTTCGGCAGGAGGAAGATTAAATGCCGTGGCATTTCCCCAGGCCTCGGGGGTGTTGATGTTGCGGTAAAGCGTGAGGTAAGACTGTATCTGCTCGTGCAGATAATTCATCATGTTTTTGCCTTCTCCTCCGGTCAGTTTTTCAAACTGTTTCAGGAAGAATTGGCCTTCTGATGAAGTGGATGAAAGCTCGGCCAGCAGCTCACGTAATACGGTGCGGCGTTCGGCTTCGGTGTCCTCGGGCTCCATTGGAACGATGTCGCGTATGCCGATGGTGAGGCTGTTGCTCCTGACAATTCGGTTGAAGAAGCTATCCAAGGTGGAGAGGGTGAGCCTTGACATGGCGTTGACGACATCCGCCAGCAGATGGCGGTACGTGTCGGCTGTCAGTCGAGGAAGTTTGAGCCGTTGGTAAAGCCGGTCGTCAGTAGCGTAGAGTTCTTCAGGGCTGAGCCCAGCCTGCGCGGCAAGCTGTACTACCTCTGCTGATGGAGGGCAGAGTGCCACACTATTTCCGGCCGGAATGGCTGTACCGTCTTTAATGGTCAAGCCGGACCATGTTTCCCACACGCGAACGGTGATGGCATTGCGACCCTGTAGGCGCCCGTGCTTATCGCGAGAGCGTGGCGTTCCCTTGTCATCCAAATCCAGAGCACCATCGGAAAGAGCTTTGAGAATACGGTTGCGGAATTCACCGGCGGCTTTTCGCGTGAAGGTGAGCGCAATCATCTCTTCCGCTTTGTACCCGAGTGCGAGCAGGGCAACGAAACGAGAAGCCAGCTGGTATGTTTTGCCGGTGCCGGCTGAGGCTGAAATCAGATTGCTGGTGACGGCAATGAGGGGTGGGGTCATTTCCTTCATGACGATACGGTCTCTGGTTTGTTGAGTTCCGGCAGGGCAAATATCTCGCGGGGATCGGCTGAAGGAGCCAACCCTCCGTATTGGGCATACGGTTTTTTAGGCAATTCCAGAGCTGCCGCGGAATAGAGGCATAAACCGTTGCGAATCAGTTTGACAGCAGAGCGTACTGTTTTGATGGCAGAGGCGTAGTGTGCCTGCATGTCGTTTTCAAAGAAGAACCAGGCTCTCGGTTCACGGGCGGTTTCGCCATTCATCAGGCTGTGATATTGTACTTGCTGCGTTTTAGTGGCAAGGCTGCAATACCCCATTTCCGGCAGCGTGTCGGGGAGCAGAGCCGCATTTCTGAACAGCTGGTGCAGTAATATATCCATTTCCGAGCAGAGCGGTAACTGCCCTTGTTCCTCGAGGGCTTGCAACAAATCGCCGACAGTAAGCTGCTGCAGGGCATAGGTGTAGAGCGGCAGCTGTACATTACGCCATCGATAGTGACGCTCGCTCTTTTTGCTTCTGGCAGGTACTAGCGGGAAATCCACAGTATCGCCGGCATTCATGAAGAGGTGGAAGATGGACTTCTTGCCGCCGGATATTTCCTCGTAGTGGATTTTACGGGGTTCCTTCGGGTCGGATGATGTTTTGTAATCCAGCACACGCCACCGGCCGTTCTTGATGTTGAAATCCACTCGGTCGATGGTCATGTCGAAGCCGACTCTATCGCCGCTATTGTCATCTTCCAAGCCCATGGTCGGTGTTACCTTGAGCTCACGAGCGACATTGCACCAGCCATCAAAGAGTTCTTGAACGTGATGGGCTGCAAATTGCTGAAGTGTGCGCTTCATGGTAGCATGGCGTGCCATCAGGGGGAGGGTAAAGACGCCTTCTTCTGCATAGGCTGTTTTCAGCATAACGTCTGCCAGTACTTCCGCTCTGTTGCTGACGTGCTCGATATATTGCTCCGGGGTTTCTGCCGAAGGGCATTTCTGAGCCAACTCATAGAGGGAGGGGAATTCGGCTACCAGTTTATCCAGCACGGCATGCATACCGGTGCCGTATTCGGCAGCCTCGGGCTCCATCTTATCGTCCGTATGATTGGCCGATGGGTCGATTTGCAGGGCATTTTTAATCCAGAATGTCAGGGGGCATTCTAAGAATACAGCCAAGGTAGAGGGAGAGTAACGGCGCTCTTGTTGTGGTGATTCCCGGGGGGCAAAGGGATTGCTTTCGCCCTCTTTCAGGATGAGAGAGAGCGGCTCCATTTGTCCCGGTTCCACTTTATCAGCTGAGCGATTGGCCGCAGCTCGCAGCGGGCAGAGCTCAGGCTCCGGCGGCAGTTTAATCTGCGTGTTGTCGGCAAAGAGATAATGAGCACGTCGGGCGAGCTCCAGTAGCCCCTCCGGACTTTGTCCACAGCGCAGGAGCAGTGTGGAGGCTGAGAGCGGAGCCCCATCGGCAGATTGACCGGAAAGAACGAAATGAACATCTCCCGGTCGGCGACTGTGGAGCAGGGCTGTGAGCAAATAGGCATCGCGGGCTTCTCGATTGACGGAGTGCAGCAACCCCAGCTCACGGCACAGAGATTCAGGGAGCAATTCCTCCCGATTGAAGGGTTCCGGCACGCAGCCATCATGCATGGCGTTGATAATGATTTTTCTGCCGCGGTAAAAGCTGAGTTCCTTCCAGCCGGGGATATCCAGTTCGGTATTTTCTCTCTCGGTTTCGGGCAGAATGCCGTTGGCCGCTTGTTCTACTCGTGATTGGAGGTACTCGAGTGCCATGAGCGGCTGGTGCAGGAGCTCCGGTCCGCGATTGGGGGCGGCGGTCAGTTCTCTGATGGGCTTACAGAGTTGTCTCAGCGCCTCAGCCATGTTATTTTCCTTGTAGAGATGGGTGAGGCCGTATTCCAGACGGTGTAAAACCGCTTCTTTGAGAGGGGCAACGGAGCAATGTTGTACCAGCAGCGCCACGTTGACCGCGTAGCGGTAATAAGCCGGGTGTCGTTCTTGCAGTACGTTGTATTGAGAGGTGTTATCCCTGCGTGAAATCGGTAATTCATTCTGAGGGTTCAGCAGGGCGAGCAGGCGCGAGGCTGACCCCGGCAGAAAGCTTTGCAACAGAGCTTCCAAGTGAGGTAAAAAGCCTCGCGTTACTTGGGCTTTGTCTTGCGGCTCAGGCATCATGTGCAGCATGGCGCGATTTCTCAGCAGAGCGCAAAAGGCATCCGGCTGAGCCATGTCATTGCGCAGAACCCGATGGGTTGTTTCGTCGTAAATCGGCCGGTTGCTGAAAGCCCGACATGCTGTAGCCAGTCGAGAAAACAGGTGGGCGGCATCCATGGTGAGCAGGGAACGCCCTTCTGGCAGATTAAGCTCCCATGAGTCGCCGCCGACCATGCGGAATGCCGCGTGTAGGCGAGGGGTAAAGGCTGAATCGCAGCAGGATAAGACGACTTCGTTTTCCAGTTTAAGGTCGGCAGTTGAACCGGCGCTTTGCTGCGCTGCGGTGATGGCTTCGTGCACTAAGCGTACACATTCGAGCGCTGCGGCATCTCCGTCATCTGTCAGGTGTAGGGTGGAGGCTTCGTTGTGCACCCTGCCGTTTTCATCGTATACCAATGCCCGGGGAATGTCTATTTGGCGCGTACTCCATTCTTCCGGGCGGGGTTGCCCCCATTCATCAAAAGAAGCTTTTTCTGCCTCCGGGGCATTAATCCAGAGTTGCACTTCTGTACCTGCGTAGTGGTGGAGGTTATGCAGGAATTGTTGCAGCTGTCGGGAAAGCTCAGGCACGCAGGCAATGATGAGGAGCGAGCAGCCGCCGGGAAGGGCGGGATGGGCTACTGCTTGGGCTCGTGCCTCCTCTTGCGGTATGAGACCGTAGCGGTGCAGGCAAGCATCTACTGCTGAAAAGAGGCGGCATAATTCAACCCACTTGCTATTTTCCTCCTTTAGTACGCGTGTGGTGGCCTTACTAGCTTCCTGCGTGCTCAGGTGGCACAGCTGTTCCGCGACTCGCTCAGGCGGGCAGTTTTCCTTCTCCAGTCGGGTTCTCAGCTTACGGAGGTGGTTGATGGTATCCAGCAACCAGCGCTCATTCTCCAGTATCTCAGAATGGGGGAGCAGGTGGCGGAAATCCCCGTTGCCTAGCACTTCCAGCCAGGCTGCCAGCGTTTCAGCTTCCGTTGCCACATTGCTGCCGCCACTCGGTATAAGTTGACCCGCTAGTGTGATGCGGGGCATGAGGATGGGCTTGCCCGCACGTTCCGCCATGTATTCGCGCAGGCGGCGCCCGCTTTCTGCCGTGGGGACTACGACTGTTGCACGGCGAAAGCGAGCCGGGGATTCCGCATGAAGAGCCTCGAGCTTTTCGGCGACGAGCTCAATGGCCGGGCGAGCCCAGCCGAGAAAGTAAAGGGTTGGCATAGGGTGGAGGCGAAGTGAGGCGTTACTCGCTGTATTCGGCCCAGCTGGATGAGGTTTCCCACACACGCACTCGCTCCAGGCGCACACAGCTGCGCACTGGGTAGGCTGTGCCGATACCCTGAGCTGCCTTTGCGAGTGCGGCCTGAGCGAACTTGAAGACGGTATGAGCCATGGCCTCGCTGGTCGGGTCTTGCCCCTCAAAGGGGATGATGCGCTCGCCGTATATGCGGCGGAACTCATCGTAATGCGGGTCGGCTGTATTCATGCAGAGCGAGTGGTCGAACTGCTCGAGGAACTCGCCCATCATTTCCTTTATGGATTTGAAGTCGAGCACCATGTCATTTTCATCCAGCGTCTCGGCGGTGAATACCAGCTCTACGCTGCGCGTGTGCCCATGCGGGAACGCGCAGCTGCCGGGGTGCTTGGAGAGCAGGTGCCCGCTCTCCAGCTCAATGGTTTTACAGATTCGGTACACAGGAGAATCAGCAAACGGGGGTTACACCCTTCTTCAGAATGATGTTGCCGTACTTGGCCGTCTCACCCGTCACCACAACGGCGTAGGCTTTCTTGGCTCGTTCGTAGAAGGCATAGCGTTCTTCACGCTCAATTTCGCCCTCATAGCCCAGAGCGGCGCGGTATTTGGCTTCGACTGCGGGGTCGAGGGTATCGCCGGGTACAGCTTCCATCATGATGACGGGAGTGGCATAGGCATCCAGCTCAAAGAGGGGGATGATGCCGGCCAGCAGGGTGTCTACCCCCAGACCATCGGCGCGAACTACGGTGCTGTTGAAGGTGTGACCGGGGAAATGAGCATCGGAGAACACGATTTCGTCACCATGGCCCATTTCAGCCAGAATCTTCAGCAGCGAGGGAGATATAACGGGAGAAATTCCTTTTAACATAACGCCCATTATACTAGCATATCCGCCTGCCGCTGGCAATATCAAAGCGTCGTAAATATTAAAATTGGAGTCACCATTGTGTCTTCTGTCGCCATGTGACAATTTTGTCACATGGTATGTGGCAATATACTCACGGTAGAAAACGTGCAAAGCGGCGTGAGCTGTGGTAAAAGGGACGTGCTATGAGCACTATGTATATGGTGATATTGGGAATCCTGCTGCTACTGGCAATTTATGACCTGGTGGTGGGTGTATCGAACGATGCGGCGAATTTCCTGAATTCCGCCGTGGGTAGTCAGGCTGCCAAACGCAGTGTATTGCTGGCGGTGGCAGCTACGGGTGTGGTAATAGGCTGCACATTTTCAACAGGGATGATGGAGATAGCCCGCTCCGGGGTGTTTGAGCCATCGATGTTCGGGTTTCATGATATCCTGATTCTCTTCCTTGCGGTCATGTTGGCAGATGTGATTTTGCTGGATTTGTTCAACACGCTCGGGTTACCCACTTCTACCACGGTTTCGCTGGTATGCGAATTGCTGGGTGCCGCTTTGGCTGTTTCTCTGTTTGTAATGGGGCGCGATACGGCTATCTCGCAGCAATTGAGTGATTATATCGACTCGGCAGAGTGTTTCCGCATGATTACGGCTATCTTCTGCTCTGTGGTGATTGCTTTTACCGTGGGTTGCGTGGTGATGTGGCTGGCTCGCCTCCTCTTCAGCTTCCGTTACAAGCGTTCATACAAGTACATCGGTGCGCTGTGGTGCGCCCTTGCGCTGACGGCCATTACCTACTTTGCCGTCTTTAAGGGGCTGAAGGGTAGCACGCTCATGAACAAAGAGCTGCTTAATTGGCTGAATGCCAATCTGACATGGGCCACTCTGGGTGCCTTCGGTATGTGGTGCATACTTTGTGCACTATTGCAGTATGTGTTTAAGGTAAATACGCTGCGACTTGCTGTACTGGTGGGTACCGGTGCGCTGGCGCTGGCCTTTGCCGGTAATGATCTGGTGAACTTCATCGGTGTTTTCATGGCGGCCAAGGATTCCTATTTTGTGGCTGTTGATTATGTGGCTGCCGGGGGTAACTTGGCAGAATTGAAAATGGGTTCTCTGAATGCCCCGGTACAGGTTAATGTGCTGTGGCTGTTGGGTGCCGGTTGCGTGATGGTGCTGGCGCTGGTTTTCTCCCGCAAGGCTCGTACCGTCATCGAGACGGAAGTGAAACTGGCTCGTAACAACTCGATGGGTAAGGAGCGTTTCGGCTCATGTTTGCCTGCTCGTGCTGCGGTTCGTTTTACCCGCAATATCGTGGCTCTGGTGGCTCGCATTACTCCGGCTCCGGTGGCCCGTTTTGTCGGGGAGCGTTTTCGTCCGCTGGAGGCTTCTGAGGATGAAGGTTTGGCGTTTGACCTCATTCGCGCCTCTGTCAACCTGACGGTGGCTGCTCTGCTGATTTCACTTGCCACGAGCATGAAATTGCCCCTCTCCACCACCTATGTAACATTTATGGTTGCTATGGGGTCTTCTCTGGCCGATCGTGCCTGGGGGCGTGATAGCGCAGTATACCGCATTACCGGTGTGATGGTGGTGATAGGTGGCTGGTTCCTGACGGGTATCGGGGCTGTGACGGTTGCTTTTGTGGCGGCTTCGGTCATGATGTTTGGTGGTGTGTGGGGTATTGCCCTCATGCTGGTAATCACTATAGCGGTTTTGGTGAAGAATGCCATGGCTCACCGCCGTCGCAGCAATGGTGAGGTACAGCTGATTAATCTGGATGATGCTGAAGCCGTGCGCGACATCGGTGTGGCCTCTGCTGAGCGTCTGGGTATGGTGATGGATATCTACCGTGCCACGGTAAAGGCTCTGCTTGAAGAGGACCGCTCCGCGCTGAAGAATATGCGCCGTAAGGCTAGGGAAATCTCCCGCACTCTCCGGGCTCTGAAAGAAGATGGTATTTTGCCGACTATGCAGAGTATCAACCCTCAAAATGCCGCTCAGGCACAGATTCTCTTCCGTATCAACGAGAGCAGTCTGGCGGTGGCGGAAAGTCTGCTCACCATCGTGAAAGCCGGCTACAAGCACATCGACAATAACCACACCGGTTTGAATGATTCACAAGGGGCGGATTTGCTGACCATGTGCGATAAAGTGGGGCGTTTCTTCCCTGAGATGAGCACGATGCTGCGCTCCGGCGACTACAGCAATATTTCCCTTGTGGTGCAGCATGCCGGCGATTTGAACGATGAGTTTGCCGCCTGCATTACCCGCCACCTGTTGTGCGATGGCTCCGATGAAGGCGGTATGCGCAATGGTATTCTCTACCTCAATCTGTTGAATGAAACTCGTTCGATGGTGCGTAAGTCATTCTCCCTCATTAAGGAACAGCAGGAGCTGCTGGAGGTGCAGGCTTCGTTGAGGTAATGTTCCCGACCTCCGGGCTGCTGCGAGGTGCGCATCATCCGCAGCAGCCCGTGCAGCATGCCAAAAAGAGGCTCGACTTTTGCGTTTAAGCTCATTATACTGACGGCACAGATATGGTAAGTTGGAATATAGCTCTGGGCTTGGTGGTGATTGCGCTGGTGCTGCCCTTTGTTTTTCTTCGCTCGCAGTTGTCCTCTCTCTTGTTGAGGTATCGAGCCGCTCAGTCGGAGATGGAGCATCTGCGCTGCATGCTTCGCGAGCTTGAGTCGCACGTGCAGAATGATAAATCCCTCTTTCTGGAGGCGTTGGGTGTACCGTTTCTGCTGGTGAAACCCTCCGGTCGCCTAGTGATGGCCAATCGTTGTGCCGGGGAGTTGTTGGGCATGGATGAGAGCCGCAATGCCAATTTGCTGCGAGTGTTGCCCGAGGGGGATTTACGCTCGGCCATTTCCTCGGCGGTGCAGTCGCGCGAGCCGGGGGAGCGGGCCCTCTCACTGCAATGGCGGGGGGAGCAGCGGCATTTCCGAGTGCGCTCCACTCCTTTGCGCAATACCGAAGGGCATGTGGGTATTGTTTTCCACGATGTGACCGAAGAGTATCGCACCCAGATTATTCGACGGGATTTTGTGGCTAACGCCTCGCATGAGTTGCGTACGCCGCTGACTATCCTGCGAGGGTATCTGGAAACATTGTTGGATGACCCCGCTAGTGCTCAGGATGAGGCACTCCGCACGCGCTCGCTCGGTATCATGAAGAAGCACGTGGACCGCATCACCCGACTGGTGGAGGATATGTTGACCGTATCGCGCCTGGAGGGGGCAGGGCAGGGATATCTCAAGATGGAATTGTTTGATTTTGCCGATGCCGTGAGCGATGTACAGTTGCGCTTGGAGAGCATGGTGCGCCAGCAGGGGGCTCATTTGTCAGTGCAGATTCATCCATCGCCTTTTATGATTTACGGCGATAAATTCTATTGGGCTCAGATTTTGTTTAATTTGCTGGAGAATGCGCTGAAGAACAATCCCGCCCCGGGGCTGCACCTCAGCCTTACTGCTGCGCTCGCGACAGACGGCTCTGCCGTTATGACGGTGCAGGATGATGGTGTCGGCATCGCTCCCGAGGCCATGCCTTATATTTTTAACCGCTTCTTCAGGGCAGATGCGACCGGCAGAATCAAAGGCACCGGTCTGGGGCTTTCCATTGTGAAGAATGCCGTGGAGGTTCACGGCGGTACTATTTCCGCTGAGAGCGAGGAGGGGCGCTGTACTACCTTCCGCATTGTGTTGCCGGCCAAAGATAGCCGGAAGCGGCAGGGCTAACGCTTTCGCCCTTTAAACTGCGGCATGGGCGGGGGCCACGCGCGGAGCTTCAATCGTTGGCCTCGTCTTCTGAGGTGTTGAGGATGGTCTCGCGGGTTTCGCGGGCTCCCGTCAGCCAGCGCAGCACACCGGCTTTGTCCTGATCTTCCAGCAGGAAAATCAGGCGGTGCAGGTCATTGACACAGTTTGTAAGCACCTCGCGAATGGCCACATCGTTTTCCCACAGAATATCAGCCCACATGCCCGCCGCACCTGCGCACACGCGTGTAGTGTCGCGGAACCCGCTGGCTGCCAGTCGTTGCAGGTCATGCAGCGGCACATCTCCGGGCATGGCATTGCGGGCTGCCATACCGGCCATGATGTGGGGCATGTGCGATATTCTGGCCACAGCCCGGTCATGATGAGCCGGTTGCATGCTGTATGTTCTGCCGCCGAGAATCTGCCAGAACTGAGCCAGTCGCTCCTCTTCCTCAGCCGGTACCCCGTGCGGGTTGGTAAGAGCCACCGTTGCGCCTTGAAGCAGGGTGGGGGTGGCGTTTTCCAGCCCCTGAGTTTCTGCGCCGGCCATGGGGTGAGAACCAATGAAGCGCCTTCCTCGTTCCGTAAGCAGGGCTCCGGTGGTTCGGTGCACATAGGCCTTGACTGAGCCTACATCGGTCACAAGGGCTGTTTTGCTGATGGCCGGCAGGATGAGTCGTGCCAGTTCTTCAAAGGCGCCGATGGGGGTGGCAAAGATGATGAGCTCGGCACCCTGCGCAGCCTCGCGGGCATCGGTGTAGGTATGCTTGATACCCAGCGTGCGAGCCAGCTGCAGCGGTTGCTCCCGTCGTGCCCACAAGCGCAGCTCGCAATCAGGCATTCTGTCGCGAATAGCCAGAGCTACGGAGCCACCCAGCAGACCGGGGCCGTAGATGGTGACGGTGTGGAACGGGAGCTGCTGCATGTCGTATTAAGGAACGATGAACTTGAAGTTCGTGCCCTTGACTTTCAGTACCTTGCCGCTGGGGTGCACCTTGCCGGTCTTAGGATCGATAATGCGGATGGTCTTGGTGGGGTCGAGCGGGTTGTACACACGGATGGGGTCGCCCTCCACCCTCATGGCTACGGGAATGGGACCCGTGTTGGTGATGAGTTTGGGGTCAGTCGGTGTGGTGGCTTGCCCGGTTGTGGCCGGGGGAGTTACGGTTGTCACCGGGGCAGGTTGCACGGCGGCCGGCTGCGGGGTGAGGGCGGGCGGCGTGTAGGTCTGGGTGATGTGAGAGGAGGTGGCCGGTGCCGGTGTGGCAGGCTGCGGGAGGGTCGGCCTTGCAACCGGGGCTACCGGTTGTTGCGGGGCAACGGGCTGTACCGCCGGGGTGTAGACTGTTGGCTGCTGCGGCATGGGGTGCAGAGCCGGTGCTGTCGGCATCTGTGTTACCGGAGCCCATACACCGGGCTGATTGGGTACAGGCTGCATGGCGGGCTGTTGCACGACCGGCTGTACCACAGGCTGTTGACGGGGAGTGTAGGGCATTTCCGGCACGGGGGTGGAGCGGTACACACATGAGCTGAGCACGCACCCGGTCAGAACAACTGTAAAAAGTTTCTGCTGAAGGGAGATTTTCATGGAAATAATATACGCCTGAATATGCGTGAATTTTAGGGCTATTTTATTCAAAAGTCAACTGTAAATCGTGTATTATGCAGCTTTGGACTTGAAAAAAACAGCTATCGGGAGTAGTATAAAGCCATGAGCACATTGCTGCATTGTCCGAGTCTTTTTCGTTATACTCGCCGTGTAACCCGTGAGGTGCAGGTGGGTAATCTGGGAGTGGGTGGTGCCAATCCCATTCGCATCCAGTCTATGTTAACCAGCGCCACGCTTGACACCGCCGCCTGTGTGAAGGAGGCTCTGGCTCTGGCTGAGGCCGGGTGTGAGATTATTCGTCTCACCGCGCAGACCAAGGTTCACGCCGCCAATCTGGAGCATGTGGCTCGCGAGCTGAGAGCTGCCGGTTGCAATGTGCCCCTGGTGGCTGACATTCACTTTAAGCCCGATGCGGCCATGGAGGCCGCCAAATGGGTGGAGAAAATTCGCGTGAATCCCGGCAACTTCATCGACAAGAAGAAGTTTGTGGAGCGCGATTATACCGATTTTGAGTACGAGGAGGAGCTGGAGCGTGTGCGTAAGGCTTTTACCCCGCTTGTGTTGTTCTGCAAGGAACATGGCCGTGCCATGCGTCTGGGGGCTAACCATGGCTCGCTTTCCGACCGCATTCTCAACCGCTACGGCGATACGCCCGATGGCATGGTGGAGAGCGCTCTCGAGTTTGCCCGCGTGGCCCGCGAGCTCAATTACCACCAGTTGGTATTCTCGATGAAGTCCTCCAACGTGAAGGTGATGATTCAGGCTTACCGCCTGTTGGTTAAGCGTCTGGCTGAGGAAGGAGCCGATTGGAATTACCCCATCCACCTGGGTGTGACCGAGGCCGGTGAGGGCGAGGACGCCCGCATTAAGAGCGCTACGGGTATAGGCTCTTTGCTGGCCGATGGTATTGGCGATACGCTGCGCGTTTCGCTGACGGAAGATCCCGTGTATGAGGTCGCTCCCGGCTTTGAGCTGGCTGCTCCCTACCAGCCCGGTGCTGAGCCTTCTGTCTGCCCGATTGCCGCCGAGCCCGCAGCCCCCTTCGACCCCTTCACTTTCAGCCGTCGTAAGGCCGATTTGATAACGGTCAACGGTGTTTCTCTGGGCTGGAATGAACCGGTGCGTGTGGTACTGCCTCAGGCCGCTTGCGAGGCACTCGACCCCGCCGAGATGAAGGATTTCATGCCCGAGCTCGCTTACGAGAGCTGTGGTGTGGTGGAAGTTGACCCCTGCAATGAGTCTGAAGTGGCCGCTCTGGCCGAGGCGCCTGCCACGCTGGTCACGGTGAAGGATGGCGTGCAGATGCCGGTACCGCAGGCATTCCGCTTGTTGTCTGCGCTTATTCCCGCCCGTCACAGCATCCTGCTGAAGGATACGCTGGGCGGTGCCGATGACTTGAGCGCCCCCATGGCCGGCGGCCTGAACATTGGTTCTCTTCTCTGCGACGGCATTGGCAATGCCGTGCTGATTCGCCGCGAGGCCGACCCGGCAAAGGCCGCTTATCTGGGCTTCAACGTCCTGCAGGCTGCCGGTGTGCGCCTGAGCAAGACGGAGTATGTATCCTGCCCATCCTGCGGGCGTACCCTCTACAATATTCAGGAGGCTTCCGCCCGCATTCGCAAGGCTACGGGCCACCTCAAGGGGGTTAAGATTGCCATTATGGGCTGCATTGTGAACGGCCCCGGCGAGATGAGCGATGCCGACTTCGGTTACGTGGGCGGTGCTCCTAACAAGATTAATCTCTACGTTGGGCATAATCCCGTGGAATTCAATATCCCGCAAGAGGAGGCCGTGGAGCGTCTCGTCGAGCTCATCCGCAGCCATGGCCGCTGGGTTGACCCGTCCTGATGTAAGGGCAATAAATTGTGATTGACGAAAAAGAAAGCTCGGCGGGCAAGTACCTGCCGAGCTTTTCGCTATATTGACGACTGGCGGTAAGATTACAAACGCTGTGCTTCAGTCATCACTCCGTTTTCTGCTCGGGCATGGCAGGGGGTAGCCAGTCAATGAATTGCTCGTTGATGGCAGGCTTGCTGTTGGTTGTCGGCGTAGTGTTTTGCTTTTCTTCCTGCAGTTGAGCCAGGCGAGTATCTTCAGCCAGCGCCTTAAACTTGTCGGCTTGACTGAAATCCCCGCTTTCATCACGAAAAATGCTGGCCAGCCAGTCTCGCTTTTCGTCTATGGTCAGGTGGCGTTTTTTTCTCATGCGTGGGAGGAGTGGCGGGGGAGAAATTTCAGCAATGCAGTAATATGCCTTTTGCCTTCGCTGGTGAGGATGTAGTAGCCTATACTTCTGTTTTGTTGCAGAACGAGCTTCTGTTTTTCCAGCCTGTGCAGGCAGGCCACTATGCTGCTGTTGTTGCCGGGTTCGAGGAAGGATATGATGTCGTCCCGGTAGTTCAGCCCCGCAGCCACGCAGAAGAGTATGCGTATGCTGATGGCGCTGAGGGGGCATTCATGGAGCTGCCTCAAAAAGTTACATGCAAAATCGATTGCTTTCATGATTATTTGTTCACAAAGTTATTCACAATGTTTGCGAGTATTAATATGCCTTGGTTATAAAGAGGTTAAGTGATTTATTGCCTGAGTTGTCAACAGAGTTATTCACAATGAGGATGTGGAAGATTGTTGGTAACTCTTGCGCCAGAGTGAGTAAAGTGGGTGCGAGTCGTTTGAGAAGCTCTGCACGGCGTTGTTGTGGGCAGCTTGTGGCAGAGCTATGCGGTGGTACTCATGGGTGAGGGCTTCACGGGCTGTGGTACTGCTGGTGAGCGGTATGCACAATTTACAGGCCAGGCGGGTAGCGAAGGCCTCCACAAACAAGGGCTCAAACAGGCCGGTGTCTTCTTCATCGGCAATGTAGAGCAGGTGTACCTGTTCGCCGGGGCAGTAAATGCAGCGACCGCGGAGCGTCCACGTGCGCCGATTGACCTCCAGCACTCTCAGGCAGTCATCAGGCAGGTTGTGGGGCAGGTTGTCAGCGCTGCCTTGCCCGGCTTGCAGTATAGCCTGCTTGGTGGCAAAGGTCCAGCGGTTGGCACATAGTATTTCACGTCTGACGGGGTGATAGTGGCTGTAGCAGAGCCTTGCGGCCGGGCTGCCGTTGGCATCAATACCCGGTATGGGGGCTTCTCCCAGTTTGGCAAGAGCCAGATTGCATATATCCAGAGCTGTGGGGATGGAGGCCGGTGGTGCTGATTTCATAGCGAAACATGTATGGTTAATATAAAACCATACAATGGCACACTTCCTGCCTTTAAACAACAAAAAACAGTTGCTTCGCCGCGGGTGTAACGCCTTAATATGCTTCGCCTCAGCGCTTTATGAGTCTGAGCTTGCACAGGGCTGCAAAGACGGGCAAGGGCAGCAGGCGCGGTAACCCCCACCGCAGCACATGGCGATCAGCTGTTTTGCGGTAGCGGAATATGCGCTTGATTTTCTCTGCAAGCGAGGCTTGCCACCAGTTGCCGCAGGCCAGACTGCCGTTGAGTTTGCGCTCAACGAAGTCTTGCAGCTCGTCCAAATCTTCATTTCTCCAGTTGGTCAGTTGCTCCTGGCGGGCTCGTTGCAGGTCAAGCAGCTGGTGCCTGCTTGTCCCCACACGAAAGGCCATCATTTTGCCGAAAAAGAGCTCAGCTTGTATGACGCCGCGGTATGTTGTGGTCAGCCAGCGGCTTACGGCATTTTGTCCGTGCACCCGGTAGCGGCAGGCCAGTTGGCGCGAGCCCAGCATGGGCGCCAGCAGCGCGGCGCGCATCTCCCACGCCGTATCTTGCAGAAATCTTGCGCCCTCCGCCTCATCCTTGAGCAGGGGCCCCCATTGCTCGTATAGCGAGCGGTGAAAAGCCATGGAGCAGCCAAAACCATTCACGCGGTGGCTGACTCCGCGGTGCAGGTAATTATCGGCCCGCTCACCGGGGGTAGTGAGCAGCATTTCTTCAGGTGCGGTATTGTAATCTCCTGTGCAGTAGGATTGAATGTCGAGGTCGCCATCGCTGCAGAATTTCTGAGCCGAGAGGGTAATCATGCGAGCCTCCGGGTAGCGAGCAATAAGCTCAGCAGTACGGCTGCAGCGCTCGGGCAGCTGAATATCATCGCCGTCAATCATGATAATCCAGTCATACTTGGCGCGTGCCCAGCCGGCATCCGTAGCGCCGGCCACACCCATATTTACCGGCAGGTCAACAAGCTCGATGTCATGGCCTTGCCCGTGTTTTGCCACCGTTGCGGCAATGACCTCAGCCGTGTTGTCGGTAGAGGCATCGTTCACCAGCACAAATTGCAGCGGCCCTGCGTATTTTTGTTGCAAACAGGAGATGATGGCATCTTCGGCGTAGGACCCCGTGTTGTAACAGGTCATTACCAGGCTCATCCCCGGCAGGCTTGGTGTCTCATTCATGCGTTTGGCTGGTGGTTATAGCGTTAATTCGCTGTTCAGTATAACATCCTCTGCCGAAAATCCAAGCTTTTTCTGCCGTGAAGCAAGAATCTGAGAGTGGCAAAATTAAATGCGACACGATGAGAGCACAAAAAAGGTGCTCTTCTGAATGAAAGATGGTATAGTCAATTCGCCAAAACCAAAAATACACTCTCTACATGAAAAGCACCAGAACAAAGACTACTACTTTTC
>JAFZHC010000018.1 GCA_017555025.1 Akkermansia sp. | reverse complement strand
TTTGCATTTGAATATTTTATTTAGCATTAACATCTTGTAACGTGTGTTGCAAGCAAATGCAAGGCTGAACTACTGTTTTTTGTTTAAATTTGCTTTGTTACTGAAGCCCCCATTCATCAGCAAATCTGAAAAAGAGCCAGAAAAGGGGCGACAAAATACGTTCACGCTAATGAAATAGCTTGACGAGTTGTTGGAAATGGAGTAGTCTGGAGCCGACATGACACCGACCAATCAACATTCCCACACGATATCCGTTCTTGTAGAAAACAAGTTTGGCGTGCTTTCGCGCGTGGCCGGTCTGTTCTCCGGTCGCGGGTACAACATTCATTCGCTGAATGTGGCACCGTGCGAAGACCCGAAGTTCTCACGCATGACGATTGATGTGAACGAGGGTAGCGAGAAGCTCGACCAGGTGATTAAGCAGCTGAGCAAGCTGGTGAACGTGGTAGAGGTAATTGACTACCGCGATGAGCCTACGGTAACCCGCGAGGTGGTGCTGATGCGAGTGCGATTCGGCGAGAAGAAGCAGGAGATTTTGGAGCTGTGCAACATCTTCGGCGCTCGCATACTGGATGCTACGCGAGAGCTGCTGACGATTGAGATTTACGGTGGTCCGTTCCGTCTGGCTCGATTTCTGAATCTGATGCAGGATTACGATGTGACGATGCTCACTCGCTCGGGCAAGATTGCCGTGGTAAAGCCGAAGTAAGGCACCACACGGCGAAGAACAGCCTTTTAGCAAGGCGGGTCAACCCTGCCGAGAGATGTAGCCGCGGGCGGAATTGCCCGCGGTTTTTGTTTGTACGGGGAGCGGTGGCAGCTCTTGCGCCCTCGGAAGGGGCGGGAGGATGGGGTGCGATATGTGTATTTTTTTGCAGAAAATCGGATATTCTGCGTGACGTGCGGGTGAAAATGTGATACAATCGCCGCGCACACGATACATAATAAGATGATAACATCAGACTTTCTCGTGATAGGCAGCGGCGTGGCAGGGTTGAGTTTTGCCCTGCGGGCAGCCGACCATGGCAAGGTAATAGTGCTTTGCAAAAGTGACCCTCTGGTGAGCAGCTCGGCCAAGGCGCAGGGGGGTATTGCCGCCGTGATTGATGAGAATGATACCTTTGAAGAACACGTGGCCGATACGCTGGATGCCGGCGCCGGGCTGTGCGATGAGGAGGCGGTGCGCACGATTGTAACGGAGGCACCGGAGGCGATTGCGGAGCTGCTTAACTGGGGTGTGGATTTTGACCAGGAGGCGAATGGGGCTTTTGATCTGGGGCGTGAGGGTGGCCATGGCAAGCGCCGCATTTTGCATGCCAAGGATACGACGGGGCTTGAAATCAGCACGAAGTTGCTGGAGCGTGTGCAGAAGCACCCGAACATTGAGCTGCAGGACCACCGCATTGCCATTGACCTGATTACGACGGCCAAGCTGGGCTGCGTGACGGAGGATCGTGTGCTGGGTGCCTATGTGCTGAACCCTGCCACGGGTGAGGTGGATATTTACCGCTGTGACCGTGTGATGCTGGCAACCGGTGGCACGGGGCGTGTGTATATGTACACCACAAACCCGAGCACGGCTACGGGCGATGGCGTGGCAATGGCCTGGCGCGCCGGTGCCAACATCTCAAACATGGAGTTTGTGCAGTTCCACCCCACAACGTTCTACAACCCTAAATCAACTGACCGAGAGGGGCTTACATTCCTTATATCGGAGGCAGTACGTGGTGAGGGCGGCATTCTGCGCGGGCCGGATGGCAAGGAGTTCATGCATAAGTATGACTCGCGCAAGAGCCTGGCGCCGCGCGATATTGTGGCTCGTGCCATCAATAGTGAGATTCTGCGCACGGGGCACCCCTGCATGTACCTGGACATGACGCACAAGCCAAAGGGCTTCATGAAGGAGCGTTTTCCCTACATTTACGAGACGTGCAAGAGCTACGGGGTGGATGCCGAGGTGGATATGATACCGGTTGTGCCCTCCGCCCACTACCAATGTGGTGGTATACAGACCAACACGAACGGGCAGACGAGCCTGCGCGGCCTGTTTGCGGCCGGCGAGAGTGGCTGCACCGGGCTGCACGGTGCCAACCGACTGGCCAGCAACTCGCTGCTGGAGTGCGTGGTGATTTCCAAACGTGCGCTGAATACGATGCTGACGCGCTTGCCGCTGGCTCACAAGATGGAGGATTACCCCATACCGGAATGGGTGCACGGTGAAAAGGCAGAGCGCGATGACTTGGCCATTCTCTTCCACTGCTGGGACGAGGTGCGCCGCACAATGACAGACTATGTGAGCATAGTGCGCACAAACCACCGCCTGCAACGCGCAGCTACACGCCTGCGCAACATTAACCGCGAGATTAATGAATATTACTGGGGCTATCGTGTAACGCCCGAGATTATTGACCTGCGTAATCTGGCGCTCACAGCCTCGCTGATTGTGGACTGTGCCATTCGCCGCCAGGAGAGCCGAGGACTGCACTTCACCCTTGACGCGCCTGATAAGTTGCCTGTGGCTCGCCCCAGCGTGCTGCACAACTGGTAAAGAATCTCCATTTTCCTTTAACGACACCGGAAGCTACTACTGCAAACGTTTACTCATGCCGTTTTTTGTTATATTGTCTGCCCTGCTCTGCCTGTTGCCCACCTGTGCCGGTGCCGCCGGATTGGGTAGTTATGGCTCGTCATCAAAAGCTGTGGAACGAGCTGCCGCCACGAAGAACAAGAGCAAACTGGTGAAAAGGGAAAGCTCGGAGGCACTCCGCCAGATAAGCCGCCAGAAGGCGCTGAAGGCCTCGGTAAAGGCAGGCCCGCTGAAGCCGAGCATTGACCAGAGCCATCGCAATAATTTTCCCGACCCGAAGACGCTGCCGAATGTGAAACGCGCCGGTGCTTTCCCCTGGCACTTTGATATTACGGCGACTTACTTTTACATAGGCGAGCTGGCTACGAAAAACAACCCTACGCCCAACACGGCCAGCAGTTGGGACAGCGCGTGGGATGATAATTACGGCGGTTATGATGACCCCAACCCGGCCAACCGCTGCCCGCGCACCTATACGCCCAAGGCTTTTGTGCCGAAGCTTAACCCGTTTTATGTGGCGCTGCCGTACAACGACATTCAGCAGGGCGGCCCTAAGCCGGAGGCAGCCAAGGTGATTCCCTGGTACCGCCGCGACAAGGACGGCAAGTATGAGTCGGTATGCCGTGGCACCTGGGTGCAGATATACTACAATGGGCGCTATTGCTTTGCGCAATGGGAGGATTGCGGCCCCTTTGTGACGGATGACTGGCAGTATGTCTTTGGCAATGCCCGCCCGAAAAATACGGCTAACAAGTGCGCCGGCATTGATATTTCGCCCGCGGTGCGCGATTACCTCGGCATTAAAGGCGGCACGGCGAACGTGCACTGGCGCTTTGTGGATTTCTCTCTGGTGCCCGGTGGCCCCTGGGCTAAGTTCGGTAAGGATAATCCCTTCGTAAACCCGGCTCTGAAGCAGGCTGTGCGTAAGTACCAGCTGCGCAACCGCCTGAAGGCTGCCGGCACAGGCAGCTCGAGCACCAAGGGTAAGCGCTCCTGAGTTTTAACTACGGTATTTCCCCCTCCTCCACATGTTCCGCAATCTGATTTTTGACTGGTCGGGCACTCTGTGCGATGATATGGCCCTTACGATTGAGGCTACAAATTATGTGCTGGCTCAGTATGGGCGAGCCCCGCTGGATCGCAAAGCGTTCCGTGCGGAGTTTCAGCTGCCTTACCCGGATTACTATGCCGTCAAAATTCCGGAGGCTCGGCTGGAGGACCTCGAAAATTACTACCGCAAGGCTTTCGATGCCTCTACGCTGGGGGTAACTATCATTCCGCACGCCCGTGAGTTTGTGCAGTTCTGCCGGGCTCGCGGCATACGGTGCTTCATCCTGACCAGCATGGACCCCAAGGCTTTTGAGGAGCAGGCGCACGAGCTGGACATGTACCACTATTTTGAGCATATTCACTCAGGAATTCACAACAAGGAGCACTACATTGCCACGCTCATGCAGCAACATGGTCTGGTGCCCGCCGAAACGGCTTTCATTGGTGATATGCAGCACGATATCCGCGCCGCTCATTGTGCCGGCATAACGGGTATAGGCGTGCTGACCGGTTACAACAACCCGTCGCAGCTTGCCGAAGCGGAACCCGAGCTGACGGTGCCGAACCTGAGCTCACTACAGGAGTTGCTGCGTAAATGCCCGCAGAGCAAGGCTGATGCCATTTGCCTGAATGAGTTGGAGCTCTCCTGCCACATCGGTGTGCCGGAGGAGGAGCGAGCCACCCCCCAACGCCTGACGGCTAATGTGACGCTGGTTCCCCCCTGCTCTTTCGCTGCGATGGAGGAGGACATTGCCCGCACGATTGACTATGATGCGCTCTCCCGCCGCTTGGCCGACCTGGCAGCAGCTGAACCGACGGTGCTGATTGAAACGCTGGCTCAGCGACTCGCCGCCTGCTGTGTGCAGGAGTTCGGTGCGTTGCGTGCGGAGGTAGAGCTACACAAATACATACTCCCGCAACTGAAATCCACAGCGGTGCGCACCTGCTGCCACCTGTGAGATTCATAAAGAATGCAGCTGTGAGACGGAGCCCCGGCGGGCTCCGTTTTTTCTGCTTGCTATGTGCTCGCCTTATGTGTACAATGCCAATCTAACCCGAAACTTTCCATACGATGATTGATTTTACAAACGGTAGTCTCTTTAAGCTTTCCCCCGTTGACCCTGCCAGCCTGATGCCGCGTGTAGGCCCGCTGTTGGTAGAGGGTGAAGTGATTGTAGCAGCCTTTAAGGCGATTCGCGACTCGGTTGTCTTTACCAACAAGCGCGTGATTGCAATTAATGTGCAAGGCATTACCGGCAGAAAGGTGGACTTTACCACCCTGCCCTACAGCAAGTTGCAGGCTTACTCCATCGAGACGGCCGGTACCTTTGACTTTGACAGCGAGCTGGATTTATTCTTCAGCGGCGGTATCGGCCAAGTGCGCTTTGAGCTGAAGGGTAACTGCGACATCCTCGCTCTGAGCCGCATGATTGCCGGCTATCTGTTGTAAATGGCGCGGGGTGTCGTGCAGTCCAACGCCCGCGACGACAAGATGCAGCGCGACGATTTTTGAGCTTCTGTAAAATAAAGCTTGACCCGACTCTAGCTTTGTATTAAACTACTCTCAGAAAGATATGCGTTATCCCATTTTAACAGCTGAAGAAGCCGCCGCTTTGATAGAAAACGGCGAATGCATAGGGCTGAGTGGCTTTACCGAGGCCGGAGCCGTAAAAGTGGTGCCCAAAGCGATAGCGGAACGGGCCAAGGCGGAGCATGCCGCAGGCAGGCCGTTCAAGCTGAAGGTGATGTGCGGTGCCTCCAACAGCTCCGCCGTAGACGGTGAGTTGGCACAGGCCGAGGCTGTATCCATGCGCATGCCGTATATGTCCTGCCCCCACACGCGCGGCCAGATTAATAATGCTGAGGTACCGTACGTGGAGCCCCACATCTCTCTGTTTGCGCAAAACATGCGCTACGGCATCATTCCCCGCGTAAAGACTGCAATTGTTGAGGTATGCGACGTAACAGATGACGGCAAGATAACCTTTACGATGAGTCAGGGCTCATCGGCAGACTTCTGCCTGATGGCGGACCGCATTATTCTGGAGCTGAACACCTACCACAAGTCCTGCCTGGCAGAGATTCATGACATCTTTATACCCGAAGATCCGCCTAATCGCACGCCGATTCCGCTGGTGGCACCGGAAGAGAAGATTGGCACCCCCTATGTGCAGGTGGACCCGGCCAAGATTGTGGGTGTGGTGATGACGCACCAGAAGGACGGGCTGCCGCACTACCGCCCGAATGACGCCGTAACGGATAAGATTGGCGAGAACGTTATTAAGTTCCTGGAGCAGGAGTATGCAGCGGGTCGCATTCCGCCGGAATTCCTGCCCATTCAGAGTGGTGTGGGTAATGTGGCCAATGCCGTGCTGAAGGCACTCGGAAAGTCTAAGGTCATTCCGCCCGTTAAAATGTACACGGAGGTGATTCAGGAGAGTGCTCTGGAGCTGGTACGCAGCGGCCGCGTGACCTTTGCGAGTGGTTGTTCCTTATCCGTAAGCGATGAAGCGATGGAAGAGGTATACGAGAATTTCGACTTCTACCGCGACAAGTTGCTGCTGCGCCCCACGGAAATGACCAATAACCCCGCCATTGTACGCCAGCTGGGGCTCATCTGCATGAACACCGCGCTGGAGGCCGATATCTTCGGCAATGTGAACAGCACGCACATTCTCGGTAGCAAGATTATGAACGGCATTGGCGGCAGCGGTGACTTTGCCCGCGCCGCAGCCATCACCATCTTCAGCTGTCCCTCTGTGGCCAAGGGTGGTGCCATATCGGCCATTGTACCCATGGTGAGCCATGTGGACCACACGGAGCACGACGTGCAGGTGCTCATTACGGAGCAAGGCATTGCCGACCTGCGCGGTAAATCCCCCCGGGAACGCGCCGAAATCATCATCGAAAATTGCGTGCACCCGGAATATCGCCCGCTGCTGCGCCGCTACATTGAGCTCACCCCCAACGGTCACACCCCGCACAGCCTCGAAAAAGCCTACTCCTTCCATCTGGCTTTTAAAAACACGGGGGATATGCGCAACGTAGAGCTGTAAGCAAGTAAAGCCGCTCGCTTTAACCAACCGCCACCCTACCCCGGTGGCGGTTTTTCTGTGTACAGACGCGGCGATGCAAGGCTTTTAGATTGCAATTGAGCCGCTTTCATGTAAAATAATGCAAACGCATGATGACTTTTTTTTGCAAGAAGAATGAAAATGAGGGAGATTTTGCTCTGACTCCGGAATTAAAAACGCACCTGAAATGGTGTATAACTTACCTCATGCTCTATCTCTTGATGTATGGATACTCCATATTTCGACTGGGATTGCACCAAGATGAGGTTTATGATTTCAACGGCGAGGAAATGGGGTTATATTTTGCTGTGGGGAGATGGAGCCTTGTTCTGTGGAGAGAAATCTTCGGCATAGGGTCGTGCCTGTATGCTGCCGGCATTGTAACTGCCCTTCTCACCTCTGTAACCATTGTATGTCAAACCTGCCTGTTAAAACTGACAAGCAATGTACAACGAGCCATTTACGGTTGTTTTTATCTGGGTTGCATTTACCAAGTATATGTGTTGGAGTATAGCTTTCAATGCGATGCGATGGCCGGTGGCATACTGGCAGTAACGGCGGCCGTTGCCCTGCTGCAACAAAAGGCGGGATGGGGACGCCTACTCATGTCTATAGCCTGTATAGCCTTTGCTTTCGGCACTTACCAGGCCACTTGTTTTTACTTTGCCGCTCTGTGGTTAGCTTGCGAAATCCGCAATATGCAAACCGATCGGGGCGCCGGATTTGCCAAACGCCTGACATGTTTTATTGTGAGCGGATTAGGAGCTGCGCTGATTTGGCAGGGGATAAAATATGCTCTTATTCAAAACGCTGCTGTTACAGAAGAGCACCTCAACTACGTTCGGAACTACCACAAGGTCATTACTGGGTGGGATGAAATGCTGGAGGGAACCATGCAGGAAAAATTGGCGATGATATCGTCTCAATGTCAACTGCTCTTCTGGAGCTTGATGGGCAGAGTGTACACAGGGCAATGGGTGTACGCGACGGCTCTCATCCCCGTTGGAGTTCTTGGTCTGACATTTCTATGCCGTAAAAATTGGCTCGGCATAGTCCTGCTACTGCTGCTTTGGATTGCTCCGTATGGTCTGGCGCCTGTTCTGCTCAGGCAGCAACCGCCGCACACCATGATAGCAGAACCCGTTGCCGTGGCATGCCTATGGGGGCTGTTTGCAGCCAGCGGCTACATGAGGCCTGTTATCTACAGAGCACTTATTATACTCATACCCTTTATGCTCATCAAGAGCACCTATACGGCATCTCTCAAGACAAAGAAAGACACGATAGCCTTCCAGACAAATATATCTGAACTTACTCAAATGAGATACCGAGCGCTGCAAACAGCCGCAGCAGCCGGGACTGAAGCAAAGCGTATTCTGCTGATAGGGCAAGCTCCCAGACCATTGATTTCCGGATACCTGCAGCATTTCTACCTGCGATATATGTCGTACGATGATTTGATGCACATCTCCACTACCGATGACAACGCTCAATATGCAGCCGAAATTAACCAAATGAGTGACTGGCCGGCAGCTGGCAGCGTGCGGGTGATTGGGGATACTGTACTCATTCGTATGGGAGCCACAGCTGAAAGTAAATAAGCCCGGCGAATTAGTCTCAAACTTGACGGAATGCAAAAAGACTGCTATAGTACACGCATGAGCACAGAAGGTATTACATTCTACAACCGTTACACCGGTCAAATGGAACAAGAAAAGGTGCTGGGTGAAAAGTCCCTGCGCTGGGTGTATGGAACAACCTTGGGTAAGGTGAGCCTTCATATTCTCATTAAGCGAGCTATTTTCTCGCAACTGCTCGGAGCCATGAAAAACACCCCCGGCTCGGCAAAAGGTCTGGCGGACTTCGTAAAAGAATACAACATCAATATGGATGAAGCCGCTCTGCCGCTGGAGGAGTACAAGTGCTTCAACGATTTCTTTTTCCGCAAGCTTAAACCGGGAGCTCGTCCGGTATGCGAAGGCGCAACCGTAGCTCTGCCGGCAGATGGCCGCCATAGCGGCTGGCAGAATGCGGCAGAGATGACAGGAGCCTTCGTAAAAGGTCAAAAATTTGACTTGCCTGCCCTACTGGGTAGTGCCGAACTGGCGGAGAAATATGCCGAGGGTGCCGTGGTGCTCAGCCGACTTTGCCCGGTGGACTACCATCGATTCCACTTTGTGACGGATGGTACTCCCGAAGCCCCGCAGCGCATACCGGGACCTCTGGCAAGTGTGAGCCCCTACTGCCTACGCCACAAGCTTGCCTGGCTGTGGACCAACAAACGTGAGCTTACCGTGCTGCATACGCCCCACATGGGAGATGTACTTCACTTGGCAGTAGGTGCAACAGGTGTGGGGGCGATTTTCCAGACCTACGAGGCAGGAAAAGCCGTACAGAAAGGTGATGAACAGGGCTATTTTGCCTTTGGCGGTTCTACAATCATGACTTTCTTTGAGCCGGGGAAGGTAAAACTGGCAGATGATTTACAGGAAAACACATCGCGCTGTGTGGAGACATACGCACGGCAAGGTGATGTGTTGGGTAGCATTATCTGCTAGTGTAACACAGATTAAGCTTTTCATGCGGGGGAATATATGGTATATTCCCCCGCGTTATGTTACAGGCAGGTATTGTAGGACTTCCGAATGTAGGTAAATCGACTCTTTTTAACGCAGTAACTCGCTCCCGCAAAGCCGAGGCTGCTAACTACCCGTTCTGCACCATCGACCCGAATGTGGGTGTGGTGGAAGTGCCTGATGAACGTCTCACGGTATTGGCTGAGATGAGCAAGACTGAAAAGATTGTGCCTGCCGCCATCGAGTTTGTCGATATTGCCGGTCTGGTAAAGGGTGCAGCAGAAGGTGCCGGTCTTGGTAACAAGTTCCTCTCCAACATTCGCGAGACGGATGCTATTGTGCAGGTTGTGCGCTGCTTTGAGAATGATGATATTATCCATGAGTTGGGTAATGTAGACCCGGTGCGCGACATCGAGATTATCAACTCCGAGCTGATTCTTGCTGACCTTGCTGCCATGGAAAAGCGCAAGGAAAGTCGCATTAAAAAGGCACGCGGTGGTGATAAAGAAGCCAAAGCTGAGGTAGAACTCATTGAAAAGCTGCTGCCGCACCTCGATGCCGGCAAGCCGGCTATTACGCTGGAGCTGAGCGATGACGAGCTCAAGCTGATGAAAGAGTTCTTCCTGCTGTCGAACAAAAAGAGCATCTTTGCCTGCAACGTTGGCGAAGACGAACTGGCCGAGGCGGTGAAGAATCCGGATGCTCACCCGTATGTATCCGCCGTGCGTCGCTATGTAGCAGAGCACCACAACGCCGAGGCTATTGTTATTTCCGCTCGAATTGAAGAAGAGCTTTCCGAGCTGCCCAAGGACGAAGCCGTGATGTTCCTCAATGACCTCGGGGTAGAAGATTCCGGCGTAAGCGATCTCATTCGCGCCGTCTATCATCTGCTGGGTCTGCGCACTTACCTGACCACAGGTGTAAAGGAAACCCGCGCATGGACGATTCATGCCGGCGATAAGGCACCTCAGGCTGCCGGTGTTATTCATACCGACTTTGAACGCGGATTTATTGCCGCACAGGTGGTTGCCTACGATGACTTGGTTGCCTGCGGTTCAATGGCAAAAGCCAAAGAACAAGCCAAGCTGCGCATCGAAGGTAAAGACTATGTGATGCAGGACGGCGATGTAGTGGAATTCCGCTTCAACGTTTCCAAATAACTTTTTTGCCATGTCTGCCGAAACCCTCTACATCGTTATGCCCTGCTACAATGAGGAAGCAGGGCTGACGACTACTGTACAGACTGTTACAAAAGTGCTCAATCAACTGATTGAGGAGGGGCGAATATCGGCAGACAGCGCCATGTTGTTTACCGATGATGGCAGTAGCGACGGAACGTGGAGCCTCATCGAGCAACTGCACCGAGAGAATTCCAAGGTGAAGGCCTCGAGACTGGCCGGTAACAGGGGTAAGGAGTACGCCCTGTTTGCCGGTCTGATGGAGGCAAAGGAGCTTGCCGATATAGTTATCTGCATGGATGCCGACCTGCAGCATGATATTAATGCTATCCCCCGATTCCTCGATTTGAGAGCCGAGGGGTATGAGCTTATTTACGGGCTGAAGGCATCCCGCGGCAAGGAGCCGTTCGTAAGAAAAATTACAGCCAAACTTTTCTACTGGCTGATGGGCAAGCTGGGGTCTCCTGTTATGAAGGGGCATGCGGATTACAGCCTTATGACCAAGCAAGTGCTGGAGGCTCTGGAGGGCTACGGCGAGCGGAATATGATGTTCCGAGCTCTGTTAAAGCAGTTGGGATTCAGACAATGCCCGCTCTACTTTGAGGTAAAGGAGCGCGAGGAAGGCGAAAGCAAGATGTCGCTCCGTAGCCTGTTAAGACTGAGTTTGGATGCGATTACCTCCTTCTCCATCACGCCTCTGCGCCTGATTGGAGGTATGGGCTTCCTCATCTTCCTTGCCAGCTTGCTGATGATAGCCTGGGCTGTTTACGACTATTTTATGCGCGGCACCCCTAGTGGCTGGGCCACACTAACATGCTCTCTCTGGTTTTTAGGAGGCTTGGGTATGATTAGCCTCTCTGTGGTTGGCGAATACATCGGCAAAATGTACATGGAGACGAAGAAACGCCCCCGATATTTCATCAAAACAAGATTGAGATAATCGTTTACATGAGCCCAAAGGGACGGATTTGTTGCAATGAATATCTGTTCCTGCTTGCAAGGCAACTCAGAATATGCTAGCATGCAATGCATGAAGCTGTTCATGATAGCCGGAGAAAAGAGTGGCGACAAACAGGGTGCGCTGCTTATTGAAGAATTGTTACGCCGCCAACCTGATATTGAAATTGTTGGCTTGGGCGGTAGCCGCATGCATGCCCTAGCTCCGGGTGTTGAGGACTGGGCCGAACAGGCCGCCGTTATCGGCATTGTAGAAGTGCTGAAACATGCACGTTTCTTCATGCGTCGTCTCAACGACATGGCGAACCGCATTGCGACAGAACAGCCCGATGGACTTATTCTGATTGACTATCCCGGGTTTAACCAACGCTTGGCAGAACGAGTACACAAAAGCTGCCCCAAAACCAAAATAGCGTGGTTTATTGCACCCATGGTATGGGCCTGGCACAAAAGCCGTGTACCCAAGCTGGCCAGCATGCTGGATTTGATGATGTGCACATTCCCCTTCGAAAAGCCCATCTTCGAAGCAGCTGGATTGCGTACTGAGTTTGTGGGGCATCCATTGGTGGACGATATTTTAGAACAACGCCAAACAAACATACGAGAAAAAGGACTTATCGGACTGTTCCCCGGTAGTCGTATGCGCGAAATCGAGCGCCACTTCCCTGTATTTCTCGAGCTTGTGAAAAAACTTCAGATTGTCCACCCCGAGTGGCGATTTGAAACTTCCGCCAGTTCTGAACGACTGGCCAATACAATGAGGAAAATGGCAGAAAAAGCAGGAGTTCCGGCCGAACTCATTAATATCTGCCCCGGCAGTTACCATGGACTCATGGATAGGGCAGAAGCCGCGCTGGTTACCTCCGGAACAGCTACGTTAGAAGCTGCCCTTCACGAGCTGCCTTTTGCGCTGGTTTATAAGGTAGCCTGGGGTACTTACTTCTTTGCTCGCATGGTACTTACTATTAAGTACATCGGCATGGTTAATATTCTTATTGACAAGCCGGTAACGAAAGAACTCATTCAGCAGGATTTCAATGTGGATAGCTGCATTGCCGAACTGGAGAAACTCACGACCCCCGCCACAAGAGAAGAAGTTCTGAATGGCATGAAAGAATCCATGGATAAACTTGGACACGGAGGAGCTGCAACAAAAGCGGCAAACGCTGTTCTTTCATTATTTAATTGATTTATTTCTCATAAATTAAAGCCACCGCTCAGCTCGCTGAGCGGTGGCTTTTTGTTATCCTTTTGCAGCCTAATTCTTAGAAAATTAGATTGATGATATGGGGATATATCTGGCATTCTATAGGCGCAAGCGAGGGGTGCAATTGCCTTTCGCAACAACGAAAAATAAAACAACAGAGCTAAAGCCATGACACAACGTAATATCACCCGCTACACATACGAGACGACCTCCTTCCAAGGCTGGCGCCTGAGTATCTGCCGTAAGTGGAATCAATTCACCAAATACTTCTCTGACCGGCAGTACGGTAGCGAAGAGGCCGCCTTCAAGGCAGCCATTGAGATGCGTGACCGTATTTTTGACGCGTTAAAACAAACCCCGGAAGACCCGAGAGGCGTTTTTGAACGTTTTAAAAACGGACTGGAAGGAGCAACCGAAAGCGCCATCGAAAAATAACATCTCCCAAATAAACAAAATCCCCTGTACTTTAAAACACCGGATGCGTCATTATGAGCATCCGGTGTTTTGCTTTGCGAATAAACCACAAAGCTATAAAAACGCCCCTGCCACCAGGATAAGCAGCAGGGGAGCTTTAAAAAAATCAACTAGGGCAATTATGCCTTGGCTTCGTCGGATGTCGATGTAGCAGCCGACTCAGGGGCGGATTTACCTAAATATGAGGGCAGCTCCACACCAAGGCTACCAGCCAGCTCATGCAGCGGCAGGGTACCGGTTACAAGGTTCTGTACAAAACCGCCTACGCTACCCGACTTGTCGTTACCACCACCCATGACAACAACCTTGTCAAAGGTAAGGCCACGAACGGCGCTAGCCTGAGTTTCTACAATCTGTGGCAATTGCTCTGTTACGAGGAGGCCGGAAGCACTACGGGCATCGCCGGCAGCGGCAATAATCTGACGGAAACCGCTGGCCTTAGCCTCAAGAGCAGCCTGAATTGCAGCAGCCTGACCACGACCAACGAGTTCCAAGCCCTCACCCTCGGCTTTCTTCTTCAGCAGAAGAGCCTCAGCCTCACCTCTGGCAAGCTCAAGAGCAGCATCACCTTCGGCCTTGTTGGCAATCACGAGAGCCTGAGCCTTACCTTCCTGCTCTTTCACAAGTACAGCAGCAACAGCCTCAGCTGCGATTTCCTTCTTTCTCTTCTGAATTTCCGCTGCTACAAGTTCATTGGCCGTCTGAGTGGCACGCTCCAATTCGGCACGCTTCATTTCAGCCTCACGATTGGCTATATAGCCGGCTTCCTCAGCCTTGGCAGCCTGTTCCTTCTCAGCGACCACGGCTATACGATGAGCCTCTGCCTGGCGTACTTTAAGACGGGCGTTGGAGTCGGCCACTTTCATCTGAGCCTCGTTATTACCCTCTACAGCTGCGGCATTGGCCATGGCCACCTGCACTGTCTGGTCTCGCAAAGCCTCAGCCTTACCAATCTCACCACGACGGGTTTCCTCGGCGACCTTAATCATGGCGTCATTGATAGCGCGAGCAGCAGCCTCCTGACCAAGAGCGGCAATATAGCCGGAAGCATCACGAATATCGGTGATATTAGCATTGATAAGGTAAAGGCCTACCTTGTGCAATTCGACGTCCACTCCACCAGTAATCCCCTTGATAAGCTTTTCGCGGTCAGCGTTAATCTCTTCAATGGTGAGAGAGGCAATCACCACACGCATCTGGCCCATAATGATTTCAGAAGCCAAATCACGAATATCTTGACGGGTACGACCGAGCAAACGACTTGCGGCATTCTGCATAATCTCAGGCTGAGTGCTGATGCCTACGATAAACGACGAGGGTACGTCTACTCGAATATTCTGGCTGGACAAGGCACCTTTCAACGGCACATCGATATTAAGCGGGTTAAGATCCATGAACGAATAGCTCTGAATAAGCGGCAACACAAATGTTGCACCACCATGGATACATTTAGCAGAGCGACCGGCGCCTACATTACCATATACGATGAGGATTTTATCGGAAGGGCACTTTTTATAACGCGTAAGCAAGAGCCCCACTACACCCATCATGAAGACGACGAGAATAATCACGACCATAATCTGCCCGAAGGTAGAACCATCAGACGAAGACCGTGCGAGCATGTTGTTGATGTTAGCAATCATAGTGTTGTAGTATTTTTATTTTTGAGAAGAAGTTACATTACTTACAGGACGAACCGTCAATTGATAAGTGGTTGCAGCGACCACCTCTATGCGAGTTTGAGCAGGAAGAGGTTCATCACCGTCCTGAACAGCAGCCATGGTGACAAGCTGACTGGGATGACTGACTTGCACCTGGCCACCAGGTTCACCATGAGGAGGTATTGTCACATAAACCGTGCCGGTCATCCCCACAAGACTTTCGTACTTCAGAGAGCCATCCACCTTCAGACTATAGATAGCTTTCATGATACCGGCAATAATAAAGAACATAATGATGCCTACCAGCAGACCAACAAAAATACCCAAGCCAACACCTGCACCACCGGCAACGGTCAAATAACCACCCCAGCCAAAACCCAGAATAAAGCCCATTACGGCCTGCACAGAGAAGGCTCCCATATCACCATCCACCGCACCGGCATCTAGCTCACCTCCGCCCATATCAGCAATAAAAGCCACAATAAACATAATTGCCGAGATGAGAGTTCCAACCCAGGCAATGGCGCAGAATATGCCCAAGGGGGTGTTAAAGTTGGGTAGCAGCGATGCCGCATCCAATATGCGAGCAATCCACTCATAAATGTTGATAAGGGTTTCCATGTCGTAGAGTTTTATTGGGCCCAGTATACCACCTGAGAGACAGTACAGTCAAACAGAAAATACGGCACAGATTGGGATTTAAAGCCGTTTTTTTATTTTTAAATGAAATTTGGCTTGCAATGTCTTAGAAACATGCTATCATTCGCTCACCTCTTAGGTCGATTTGCCGCAGCCACGAAAAATCAACCAACATACAAGAGATTATTACGACAATGAGCGAAATCAACGTCAACGACTTCAAGATCAACGAGAAGGACACCGGCTCCACCGGTTTCCAAGTAGCCGTACTCACCAAGCGTATTGCTCACCTCACTCAGCACCTCGTAGCCAACAAGCACGACCACGCCTCCCGTCGCGGTCTGCTTATGATGGTGGCTCGCCGCCGTAAGCTTCTGGATTATGCCAAGCGCACGGACAATGAGCTCTACAAGAGCCTGCTGGCTCGTCTGGGTCTTCGCCACTAATTATAACGGCGACACACAAGTCCAAAACTATAAAACAAACCCGCAGAGTCCCCTCTGCGGGTTTGTTTTATCCATTCATAGGGACCTTTAATAAGAAAGGACTGTCACGCCCTTACAACTCCATCGAAATTATCGGGCTTACTCTGTCGGGCTGCTATCGACTCTTCAAAAATAAGCGGAACGTATTCCTTTCTGGAAAACGCCGGTTGCATAAGGCCATTCTTTATGGCAAGAGAATACAGAACTTTTGTTACCACAACAGAAAACACCAGACCAAACTGATTAGGAAATGAGCCGGCTGAGATATAAAACATCACAATATTACCAATAACAGGCAACAAAGCATACATCACATACTCATAGCCGACACTTTGGCGATACGCAAAACAAACGCGAAAAATACAATAGATTCCGGCAATATTCCAAAAAAGAAGCAAAAATAAGCCAACTCCTCCTATACGGTGTAACGCAGTAATAGGTCCGTTATGCCACTTGCCCATTTCAGCAAATATCTTCTGATCGCCAGCACTCAATATCCCTCGATGGTGCTTCACCGTATTCCATCTGAATTGCGCAGTATTAGTACCGAAACCATCTCCCCACACGTAATCTTTAATATACCCCATGGAAGGAGTCAATGCCCACCTCCACATTTCATAGCGCCAATCAAGAGAATGCTGAGCACCTCGTTCAATACTATCATCCTTAATTTCAACTCCAGGAACAGCCGTAAGAACTCGTTTTACACCATACGGAAGTTCATCCAACATCTCTTCGGACGAAAGATAAAGCAAAGAACCATATCCAACCAAGCAGACCAACAACAAAGGAATAAGTTGACGATGAATAATCTGAGAAGAAAAAGCGATTGTAATAAGCAGCAGCATCTGCTCACGGAAGCCAGACATTGCTACCCATATTGCACTCATCACAAGCATTATTATCTTACAAGGAGACGCAACTATACCAAGAACTGAATATTTGCTACAGATATACGTATACAACGTAAAACCGATAGCACCAAACGGCGAATAACGTTCAGTCGCAGCCAACTCAGAAGAATAACCATGTACAGCCACACCTCTCGTCGTATTATACAATACGACAACAAAGCTCAGAAAAAAAGTAATTTTTAAAGCGGTAATTACAGACTTAGTCTTAACAGGAATAATACTTATTAAAATGTAGATAACGATTGAAGCCAAACACCACACATACTCAGTACCGCCAATCATCGTCTCACCTTCCATCGTTCGTTCATCTATCAACATGTTAAGAGTAACTGGATGCATTACCCATGTTACGATGAAATAGCCAAAAAACAGCAACGATGTAATATCCAGAAAGAGCATCCCATTCCACGTTATTCGCACATAACCCATAAGGGTCATTAATATCCAAAACACCAAGATAACACAGCCTGCAAAATACCCCACTGGGAAATTTTTTACCATGGATATCTGAAGCGCACTCATTACCGGAGGGACCAAAAACACCAACCACCAGCAATTCTTACCCAAATAGAGCAAAGCAAAAGCGCCCAGAAGAATCAAAGCAGGCACCAACGCCTGCTTTGCTCCATCAGCAGCTAGGGAGCCGGCAACAAAAGCCAATGTCGCCAATACGATAAAAATAACAATGGTTTTTAATAAACCGCCTCCCATAGCTGCTACAATCTATAAATTAATCTTAGAGTGCTGAGGGTATCTCTTTCCCCAGCTCAGAGGCTTTACGCCCCTTGCCGTCACCGGCGATACGCTCGAGTACCACATCACGGTACCCCATACCACCGGGAATCATCGGCAACACATGTACATCGTGAGGAACCATTACATCGAGAACATATGCTTCTTCAGAATCAAGCATGCGCTTAATGGCGGCAGGCAGCTCCGAAGGTTCGACTACGCGGTCGCATTTAATACCAAAACCGGCACACAATACCGGATAATTCGGATAAAGCACCTCGGGGGTATGGTGAGTCGGGTCATACGACTGAGACGCATCAGCCAAGAAAGTATTAGCTCGATGGGAATCATACTTCAAATCCTCCCACTGCACCACCATGCCAAGATGTTGATTATCCAGAATAATCGTCTTAATCGGCATATGTTCCGTGCTGATGGTGGCAAGTTCCTGCACATTCATCAGGAAAGAACCGTCACCATCAATGTTGATAATCGGCAACTCCGGGCAGGCCACATGTGCGCCCATTGCGGCGGGCAGGCCATACCCCATGGAGCCAAGACCACCCGAAGTGGAAAGGCGACGCGGTTTGCTAAAACGATAGAACTGAGCTGCAAACATCTGGTGCTGTCCCACACCGGTACAAATGACAGCCTCACGTCCATCCATCTGGCGATACAGCTCCTCAATGACAGACTGGGGAGCAATTTCATGCTCGCGCGTCTCGTAGCAAAGCGGATAATCTTTCTTCCACTGCTCAATAATGCCGAACCACTCGGGACGATTCTCAACGGCGTAGGGCTTCGGTTCGATGCCGGCTTCAGCAAGTCTGCCGTTCAGGTAAGCAAGGGCAGCTCCGGCATCCGCGCGAATAGCCAAATCAACCTTCTTGTTCTTGTTCAGCTCAGCTGCATCATAATCAATATGAATAATACGAGCATGTTCACAGAATGTCTTTACAGCACCGGTGACGCGATCATCAAAGCGAGCACCAATTGCCAGCACAACATCTGCTTCATTTACGGTATTATTGGCATATACAGCACCGTGCATACCCAGCCAACGAACGGACAGCGGGTGCTCCTCAGGCATGGCTCCGATACCCATCAGAGTCGTGGCAACAGGAATCTGCAAACGCTCGGCAAATTCCTTAAGTTGTTCCGCAGCCTCTGCAATAACCACACCACCACCAGCATAAATAGCGGGACGCTTTGCTGCCATCAGGATAGGAAGTACCTCATCGAGCTTCTCCGCGGGCAGCGGGAGCACAGGTGCGTATCCGGGCAAATCCATGGGTGCATCAAAGTCAGGCTCGAATACACCTTCCTGGAAATTCTTAGGAATATCAATCACCACAGGCCCCGGGCGTCCGGTTCGAGCAATAAAGAAAGCCTCCTTAATGATGCGGGGGATATCTTCCAATTTGGTCACCAGATAGCTATGCTTCACAATAGGAGCAGTCATACCAAATACGTCAGTCTCCTGAAAAGCCGAACTACCAATCAAACCGCTACCTACCTGAGCAGTAATTGCCACCATCGGAATGGAATCAAGGAAGGCATCAGCAATCGGTGTAATCATGTTGGTTGCACCGGGACCGGAGGTAGACATGCAAACACCTACCTTACCAGTCACGCGGCCATAACCTTCAGCAGCAAACGCACCACCTTGTTCATGACGAGGCAGAATGGTACGAATGGAAGGCTCATGGCTCAAAGCCTGATGCATAGGCATACTAGCACCACCAGGATAGGCAAATACGACATCGACCCCTTCGCGTACTAGGCTCTGGACAAGGGCCTCAGCCCCGTTCATCATTTTGCGGGCGGACTGTGTAACTGTATGGGAATCGCTCATGGCAGATATAAGTGTTTAATTATAGTTAACGGAACCGGGAGAATACCACCGGCGTGTCAGCATTCTATCAAAAAACATGCTGCATGAAAAGTTTTTTTTCTTGCAGCATGCTTGTTAAATCATTTTTTTCTATTTCAAGGGTTATTATCCCTCAGAAAAAGGTTTAAACGTTTCCTCATCCCATATAATCGACACTCTTCCACCTACAGCCATGAGCAACGATAATTCATTCAAATCTTTTGCATCCATACCCAACAAAGCATCCTTACCTCTCGCGTCTGATGAAATTTTTATACCATTCGATAATCCAATTTCTCTATCAGAAGCGAGAAATTGAGTAGATTGTCTCGGTATAGGAGCTCCATTCATATACCCATCGCGAATTGTAACGACAACCTCTTCATTAACACCATTTTTTATATTTTCAACAGCAGTAATGTTGTAAGCAGCGACCAAAGTTGAACCATCCCATACCGTAATCTCACGTTGAAGTGGTCTCAACTCCATACGAAGCTTCATAGTAACATATACAACTTTTTGCCCGGCTTTCAACTCAGAAGGCTCAACTAAACCATTAAGCAACATAATAAGCTCAGATGGGCATCCCGTTGAAGCAGCTATACGGCTCAAATTTTCTCCACGTTTCACAATGTGAACATTAGCTCCCGGGTGGCTCCGGCTTAAATAACGTCGCACATTAATAGCTCCGGTAATCTGTCTGGCCTCACGCCCGGCAATGCCTCTCTCAGCCACATATGGGCGTAGCAGTTCTACTGCTTCCGAGAGCTTTTGCTCAGCGACCAATCGTCTGGCCTGTTCCAACTCCGCCGGGCGCCTGGGCCACAGAGAATAATCTGCCGAATCCTGAGCGAAACCTACCGCAACCGCGCTATATAAGACCACGGCGCTTAAAATCGAAAATATTGATATCATGAGATTGCTGAATCATTTCAAGCATAAAACACATGAGAGAAACCTCCCATGCATCATCCACACCCAACACAACAGCCCTGAAAGGGTCTCCTGAGTGCAAGGCATCTTTTACAACACGCTCTGAGACTTCTTTCACATTTTCGTGCAAATATTCCACCTGAACTTCGGAACGCGAAAAGCGGAATCCATATTTCATCAACGTCTGCATGGAAGCACCGTGAGCCGCCATCCATTCGAGAAACTCCCGAGCGGCAGTACCAAACCCATCTACCTCAACACCCCTTAAATCTGCGGGGCGCAAAATTCTAGGTCGAGAGGCTTCAACCCAACCCTGACGAATCCTACAATGGCCGGACACATCCACAGGCTCAGACAATAACACAAAATTAAATCGAGTATCGCCAAAAGTATCTATACGTCGATCCGGAACATACAAAACTTTTGTATGTTGTAGTGCATATGCTGCTGCGGAGTCAGCCTCCATCTTCAACAAGAAAAAAGGGCGGTTCACCCCAAAGGAGGAACCGCCCGTAATAGAAAAGGTTTATCGGGCTGCGATTAGGCCTGATGAGCCTGAATGTAAGCAACCACATCAGCCACAGACTTAAGCTTCTCGGCATCCTCATCGGGGACCTCCACGGAGAACTTCTCCTCGAACGTCATGACGAGCTCAACCGTATCGAGAGAATCTGCACCGAGATCCTCGATGAACTTAGCGTCGCTGGTTACCTTCTCGGGGTCAACGCCGAGCTGCTCGACGATGATTTCCTTTACCTGTGTTTCAATGCTGTCGGACATAAGATGTGACTAGTTTGTAAGGTGCCACTATATTAGCGCATCTATGACCAAGATGCAACAAAAATTTGTGATTTACTAAAAATAAATTGAGCGGCATATTGCAATCCCTTAAACGTCAACATCGAATCAATCTCATCTACGCAATCCAACCTGCTGGCTATCAATTGAGAATCACCTCCTGTCGCAACGACATACGGCCTATACCCCAACTCCTTCACGATATTATCCAGAAGATTTGTTACCAAGCCACAACAACCGTACACACACCCGGCACGAACGGCGTCTTCTGTGCAAGTGGCGATTGCAAAACATTCTTCAAAAGTCTCTACATCAGGCAGTTTAGCAGTATTCGTCGATAAAGCTCGAGCCATGGTCAATACCCCCGGAGCAATTGCTCCTCCCATAAACTCCGGGCCGCTCTCTCCCGATACTACAACTTCAAAAGTAATCGCTGTTCCTAAATCCACCGCAATCCCCGGTACTCTCCCCGTAGCCACCATACCAAGAACATTAGCTACACGATCTGCCCCCAACCCATTAATGTTCTTATAGTTAAATTTAACATTCAAACAAGAATCAGCGGTAAGGAAATATACAGGGACGTCAAAAGAGGATTTAATTACCTCCTCACCCCAAGGAACAACCGAACAAGCGACCACTCGGGCAAACCGGTACGGAGAACATGCCTTTTTAAAAGCTTCAACCGTAAGTTCCCGAGTTGACAAGACACCAACAGGAATTAACTCACCATTATCATCACAAAACATTAGTTTTGTGCGCATGTTAGAGTTATCTATAAGAAGAACAGAATCAAGCTTATTATTCATATAATCGCTTATTTATCTCCATCACAATACGGTCGGCGCCATTACCTCTTTCTACGGTAGCCATAGCAGCAGACAAGCGCCTCCACCCCTTTGCTCCATGTTCCAGCAATTCGACAACCTTAGCAACCAGTTCAGAACTCGATACTGCCGTCAAACCGGCGCCATCATGTAACAATAAAGCCAAATTTCCAAGCTCCTGCCCCGGTAAAGCATAATTAATAATAACAGGCAAGCAAGAGGCATATGCCTCAAATACCGTAGCAGCACCGGCTTTGCCGATATAAAGATGGCTTTCTGCAAATAATGCAGGCATATTATCACACCTCTCAACAACATGCAAGGCATCGTTCCTCATCGCAGACAACGCCCCATACAAGGAGCCGGCCAATACTGTTATATGAGCCTGAGGCAAACGACATCGTAAAGCGGCCAAGTCACTTCGCACTCGATCGAGATTACCAAAAGCGCCGTACACAATTCGGATAGTTCCTTCGGTCGGCACGGTACGCTGCTTCTGCAAAGCGGCAAATTCGCGCCTTACAGGAAATCCCGAAACAATCATTCTTTCCGAAGAAAGAGCATAACGATTTGAAACAAGTTTTTCTGAATACTCATCCGGCAAAAAAATTAGAGGAGCATTAGTTACCATCCAAGGTCTACTGATCTCTATCGCATCTGTCACCACCACACCATATAAACAATGAATCTTCTCTTCCCTAATCAAAGAATCCATCATGTGCGCAAACAAAGGATAGGTACAAACCACCACGTCCGGCTGATATTCTATGATTGTTTTACGGATAAGCTCTGTAATACGTCTAAAAACAGGCGACTTTGCCTTTGTTGACCAATCAGCAGTATCTGTCTGCGCATAAGTTATCTCCCATAGCCAAGGAAGGGAGCGCACGCAAAAACGATAATATGCTTGCGTTAATTTAAATAAAAGCGGATGAGTCAACTGACAAGGGTCTATAAGCAAAGTCTGCCAGCCCTCAGAAGAAAACGCCTGAGCTACAGCACGCGCAGCTGCATGATGACCTTCACCATACCCCACACTCAGCATGAGAGCACGTCGTCCTTCTTGCGGTTGCTTCATCTCTAAAACAAAAAGCCCCACCAGGTTATCCGCCCGGCGGGGCTCAAAATTAATTTAAATAAGACTCAAGGAAGAAGCTTACCGGGACGAGACTCGAACGGGCCTCGCTCAGGTACATAAATCTCATCATTCGGGCGCAGCTTGATGGAGCGATCCTTGGCGCTGAAGTAATCGTATGTTCGAGTCTGCCCCTTACGGGTCACCTGAATATGGCGAGACCCATATGTCGAAATATCACCACAAGCCAACAAAGTCTCAATTAATGTAATACCGGGGCGATACTGAACCGGCTGTTTACTGTTAACATAACCGGTAACAACGATACGGCGCTGCATCAACGCCCCCGTCTCGCCCTCATCACCTACAATAGCATGTACAATAAGACGAGTATATATCTTCTCATCAATGTAAAGCTTGTGAACCATATCTTCAAGCTGACGAGCAGTTTTACCAACAACACGTACTCGAGAAGAAAGATAGGGCAACTTAATCGTTCCATCATCGTTGCTCACAGTATAGCGACCATCCACACTTGATTTATCATCAGCAGGAATATCGCGAAAAGTCAGCTGAACATAACCGCCACGGCGAGCTCGAGGCTCAGCCTCTACTGCCTCGTCATACTCAGACTGGGCATACACCGGAGCCAATGCTGACAAAGAAGTCAGCGCAACAAAACACATCACAATTGTCTTAAAATTCATAACAATCAATCGTTAGTTTAATATATATCTTCGCCATCTACAGCCTCAACAGCAGAAGCAGATTTCGGCGAAACTGCTATTTTAGTCGGCTCAGCAGCAGCCAAAGTTACCCCCTTCTCAGGAACTGCTGTTTTAGGTTCCTTTCGAGAAGTATCGCTGGAGTAGTATGAATAATACGTTGTGTAGTACTGGTACTGGGTATCAGCGCTAATATCAACATTATTCATCACAAGCCCCATAATCTGGCCGCCAACATTCTGAATGATAGACTTCGTACGAAGCAAAGCCTTCAACGGCATCTTACGAGGCTGAAGCACAACCAGCGTAGCATCTACTTTACTCACCAAAAGGGATGAGTCACTAACGCCAAGAACAGGCGGCGAATCAAAGAAGACAATATCGAAACGCTTACCTACCTCAGCAAGGAGCTGCTGCATACGATAGGAGCCCAATACACCTGACGGATCATTAGGCAGAGGACCTGCCGGCATAAGGTAAAGATTCGGGGTATTAGTCTTAACAACAACATCCTTCAGCTCCATGTCACTCGTCAAATAATTCGACAGGCCAACATCCGAAGAAACCTCAGAATAGCGATCCAAACGAGGGCGACGCATATCCGCGTCAATCATCAGCGTACTATAACCGGCAGAGGCAAACACATAGGCCAAATTGCACAAGGTTGTAGTCTTACCCTCACCTGCATTAGCAGATACAACCGCGAAAATGCGAGCTTTATAAAGAGATTTCTTCAACTCAACGTTAGTACGAAGAATGCGATAAGCTTCAGCATCCGGACTATTAGAATCCTGAAGAGCCAACAAGCCCACCTCCTGCGGAATCACCCCCAGCACAGGAAGCCCCAGATGTCGCTCTGCATCTTCAAGAGATTTTACAGAAGTATCAAAGTAGTTAAACAATACAGCAACTACAAAACCGGAAATCAAACCCACTACAGCACCAATAATAAGATTCATTCTGTAATTAGGGCTACTGGGAGCAGAAGCGGCAACCGGAGTCTTGAAAATCTCAATAGACTGACGAGGTGCAAGAAGACGCATCTTATCAACGATATAGTCATTCTCAAGTTTGTCGTAACGGGCTTTTTCTGCGGTATACTCTTGCAGAGCCACCATCACCTTCTGATCCTCAAGCGTTTTTTCGCGCAAACGATTGCGAGATTGGCGGAAACGATTTTCAACTTCCGCAAGTTCTGCTTTCTTGACTTCCACTTGATCCTGCATGGCATCACGCATACCCACCAACTCCGTAAACAATTCGGTCTGTGTACTCTTATGCTGCTCGGCCAAAACTTTCATGACGGGATGATTCTCGCCATAACCTTGTATAAGACGGAGATTGCGAGATTCTTCTTCCTCACGATATGTTTCATTCAGTTCACGAACACGAGCGGAACTGTAGGACTCAGCAGAAAGCAAGCCTGTTCTTGTAACGTAACTGAGCAAATCCTCATCTTTCAGATTCTGCAACTGCGTAACATGAACAGACATCTGAGAAATCTCAGACTCCAAAGCCAATCGCTGAGTATTCAACTGAGTGAGTTCCTGCTCTTCAGAGGTCGTTGTTATAGGAGCACCACTACCACTTTGCGACCACATACCCATTACATACTTACCAGAGCGAATATACTGACGAACTACATCAGCTTTACGCTCCAGCTCATCCTGACGGGAACGAAGCACCTCATATCGCTTATTAATCACCTCGTTAATGAGAGAATTTTCCTTCTCTTCACGAACCTCTTTGTAACACTGGGCAACCGCTTCACAAACACGTTGAGCAACACGAGGATCTGAATGAGTTACAAAAACATCGACAAGGTTGGTACCGCCTACAGGAATAACTTTAATGATACCAGCTATCGAACCGGCGACAGCCTTCTCACTCATCCCCCACTCATTAGGCAAATCCAACTTATTGGCAACAGCAATGAGGTTCTGTTCAGACATCATTACTTGGAACTGAGTGGTCATATAATCATACCCACTAGCTTCCGCCTGAATCGGGTTCACGTCACCACCAACAGCCAAGTTAATTAAATCACGAGGCTGCTTAATTTCAAAACGCATCGAACTCGTGTACTTTGGCGTCATCATCTTTGTGATGAGCGCACAGCTCAAGAATACCAGGAAAAATACGAGGAAAGCCTCCTTCCACCTAGTACGCAAAATTTGAAGATAATCCTGAGCATGCAGTACAGCCTCAGTCTTATTAATTTTTACGGAATCGTCAGCCATATTATATTAGTAAACAGAAAATGAGTGGAACCCGGGCAAGACAACCTAAGTTCCACTCATGAAATTTTAGATTTTTTAGAACGAGTAGCTCACACCGGCGGAAACAACATTACGATAGTAATCGTAGCCGAAACCATTGCTGATGGTGTACTGATAATTTACGTTACCTGTCAAAGTCTCCGTAAATACATAGGACATACCCACATTGAAAGTTGTGGTCGTACGGCTGGTATCAGCCATACCGTTAGTACCATCGGAGTAGGAAGAATCCATCAGCGTTGCACCGAAGTTGAAAGAAACACGGTGAGTATAAGCATAGGTGCAGTTTGCACCCAGACGCCATGTCACGTCAGAGAGATAGTTGCCACCGTAGAACGGACGATATGTGTTCACGTTTTCGTTATCAAGAGACACATAGACCGAAGCTGAAAGACCTTCAGCAAGCTCGCGGCGGTACGTACCTGTCAGCGTAGGATAAACCTCAACAGTCCCATGCACAAACTTAACCTGAGTACCCAAAGAAAGCGAGCATGAAGAAATGGGGCTCAAGGCATGATTTACAGAAGCGTTAACATTGATATTCTCGGAATCATAACCTTTCTCACGGAAATCATACGTATAAGATGCATTCAGACCGTAAGAAGTGCGCTCCGTTGCCTTATAGCTAAGGCCAAGCCCTGCACTCAAGTACATACGGTTGTCATGAGAGTAATAAGAATCCGTATAAATATTACCGCTAAACCCTACATTAGCATTCCAAGACCAGCGCTCAGAAATCCCCTGAGAGAAAGAATTACTCAAACTCCAATTAAGGCAATCACCCTGAGTGCGAGCAGCGGAAATACCGTTAGCATAATCAGGCTCCGGTGAGTAACTCAGACTAAAGCTTGTATTAACAGTACCAGCTGCACCCATCATGTGGGTCATAGATGCCGACAAGCTGATATCGGAGAACAAACGTTCATCTGTACCATTGGCATTTTTATCATACAGCTGACCGCCAAGATTCGCATTGTACGAAAGTTTCGTTACAGACTCGTAATCAGCGTAAGAAGCACCAACACCAAAACGCACGAAACCACCACCTTCACGATTCTCATCGGAGCAGTCCAGATTATCGTCATAACCTGCATTCAAATAGGCATTATAACGCACAGCATGAGACTCAGGCACACCAATAGGAGGCGCAGCATCATACAGAGAGAAAGCACCGGCTACAGGAGCAAGCAGCCCTGCCAGCATCAACGATTTGTATACGTTTGACTTCATTGGAGTTTAATTTCAGGTTAGCGGCTGGGGCTTGTATCAGCAGGAGTAACAATCAACTCAACCGGAATACCGGGCTCATGAGCAATCGTGCTACCATACGTAATCATAATCTCGTTCACAGTCTCTTCAGGAACCCCATCCTCAAGAGAAGCCTGATAAAGCACATTCAGCATATCATACAACTCAGGATGCATACCTTCAGGAGCAGAAGGAGCATCTTTAGCATTTTTTCCGCCCTTGTAAGTACGCACATAGCTACTCAGATTACCTCCCAAATCAGGACGAGCCATCAGAATTGAACGGAAAATTGCAGCACACTGACCAGCAGTCCACGTTGTACGCTGAGCCAAAATCGCCTCATAAATCTCAGCCGCCTGCTCAGGCTCTGCGAGCACGGCTTTGTAAGCCGCGTTACAAATTGCGCCCAAAGAAGCCTTCGAATCAGCAGCTGCGAGAGCCACAGCAGCATCTGCCGCAGGCCCGGCAAGCGCGACAGGCGCAACAAATACGCCCAAGAGGAGCGCAATAGCGATGTATGTCTTTTTCATATCGTCAATAAACTTATTGTGATAAAGCGGGTAGCGGGAATCGAACCCGCATGATCAGCTTGGAAGGCTGGAGCTTTGCCATTAAGCTATACCCGCATACTTACCTGCGCTCATTCTACTATAATTCTCAGATATGGCAAGCATAATTTCAAATTTTTTATCATTTTTTATCATTTTTTTACTTTACGCTTGACTTATGCTTAATCCGGCACTATACTCTGCCCTGCTTTACACAAGCGGGCGTCGTTCAATGGTAGGACGCGTGCTTCCCAAGCATGAGACACGGGTTCGATTCCCGTCGCCCGTACTAAATCCCTGACATAAGCACATGTCAGGGATTTTTACTTCCCCTTTTTCTTATTTTTTCAACGAATACGAGATAATATCTTGACAAATCTACCAAATTTGGTTAACTTTTCCTTACAAAATTCGCACAGACATAAAGGGAGTACTATGCCTACAGTGGATATCAGATCGCAGCAACCATACCGCCAGATGGAATTGAGTCCTCACGCGGTTGATGGTGAAATCCATTCTCCGGAGCGCGTGCGTGAGCAGGTTGAGAAGCTCCGCATGCAGGCAGAATTATTTGAGCAGCAGCGCCTTCTGTCAGAGAACCAAAGTCGGGCACTTGAGCAAAGCACCATGCGCAAGGCCGGTTTCAATGCTGATTTGAATGAAGTCGGGCAAAAAATTCACAACTCCGTACGTCGCATCGAGCGCGAGCTAGAGTCCATGAACAAGGAACAGCAGGAGCTGGAACATGTTTGCGAATGCTTCAAGCGCCACCTTCAGATTCTTTCAGCTTTACAGCCCGACAAGTGGCCGCCCGAGGGAGTAACCGAGCGACTGCGCGAGGCTCTCCCCAAATTAGACCGCGCCGAAAATGACTTCAACGAGGCATACGCCTGTGGCCATAAATACAGCCACACGGACGTTCTTTGCCACAAACCGGGTGAAAGCAAACAAGAACAACTTACCTGGAAAAAGCTTCGTGAAGAAATGGCCAAAGGTCTGGCTTTCCATCTTCCTCTTTTCCTGTTGATTCTCATCAGCTGGATTGTCTACATTCTTATCACCACCCCCTGAACTGCACTACTACCATGGCAAGAGACCGCATCAGCCGTCAAAGAGAATTCGAGCAAATGGAGCGCCAGGCTCGTTATCGCCAAGAGCAGGAATTCCGCCGCAGTCGGGAGTACTATGAAGATCAATGGGCTCGCCCGAACAACACCCTCGGCCCCAACGAAGAGGTCGTAGAAAAGCGACGTCGTCGCAAGCATGTCGTTATTTCGACCGGCTCCAGTCAAACCCGTAGCGTGCTGGGAGAAAACCTCATCCTCCTCGCCGCTCTGATTGCTTCCATTTACGGGCTCTACAGTCTGTGCATCTATATCCTTAATCAATAAACAAATCTTCGACCATGGCGCAAGCTCTCATAGACGTAGCCTACATCGCCAAGCTGGCCAAGCTTGATCTCACCCCTGAAGAGACAGCAAGTTTCTCAGCAGATCTCAATCAGGTTCTCAACCACGTCGCACAATTGGAACAATGGGACACCTCAGAGGTGGCGCCCATGTACCACCCCCTGCCCGTCTTCGATGCTGTGCGCGAGGATATTCCCGGCGACAGCCTGAGCAACGATGCCGCTGTTGCCAACGCCCCCGCCGCAGAAGACGGCCAATTCCGCGTACCCAAGGTAGTAGAGTCTGCCCATTAACCCCCTCTTTTCCCAGTCATGCTTAACGGTTCCATTTCCTACTGGCGCAAGCAATTAACCTCCGGCGCTATCACCCCCACCGAACTGGTGGATGAGATTTCCAGCGCTATCGAAAAGCATAATCCCGCTGTCAATGCCTACATATCGTGGGATAAAGAGTCCGCAAAAGCAGCAGCAGCCAAGGCAGACATCAGTCTGCCTCTCGGTGGCATCCCCATTGCTGTAAAGGACAACATCTGCATTCAGGGTGAGCCCACCCGCTGCGCCTCGCGCATTCTCGACACCTTCCGCTCTCCTTACGATGCTACTGCCATCACCCGTCTTCGCGCAGCAGGTGCCATTCCCTTCGGCCGCGCCAACATGGATGAATTCGCCATGGGCTCTTTCGGCAAAAACTCAGCATACGGAGTAACGGACAATCCGGCAGCTCCCGGTCACGTACCCGGCGGCTCCTCCAGCGGCTCTGCTGCAGCCGTTGCAGGCGGCATGGCTATTGCAGCCCTCGGATCAGATACCGGTGGTTCCATTCGCCAACCTGCTTCACATTGCGGCATCGTAGGTCTCAAGCCCACATACGGTCGCGTGTCGCGCTACGGCCTTGTAGCCTTTGCCTCATCCTTGGATCAGATTGGACCGCTCACCCGGAATGTAGAAGACGCAGCCCTGCTTCTCAATGCACTTTGCGGTCACGATGCGAAGGATTCCACCTCCTCTACTGAGCCCACTGCTGACTTTACCGCAGGCCTTGGGCAGGACATCAAGGGCGTTCGAATCGGCTTACCTAAAGAGTACCTTTCCGAAGGTAACGACCCTGCCGTAGCAGCTGCCGTTCGGACAGCTGTACAGAAGCTTACTGAGCTGGGGGCTGAAATCGTAGAAATTTCTCTTCCCCATGCAGAGGCGGTTGTGGCAGCATACTATATTATAGCCTGTGCCGAGGCCTCCTCCAACCTCTCCCGCTTCGATGGCATCCGTTATGGTCACCGTGCAGCCAACACCAACGGCTTGGATGACCTCTACAGCCGCTCTCGCGCCGAAGGCTTTGGCGCAGAAGTCAAACGCCGTATCATTCTGGGTACCTATGTACTCTCCAGCGGCTTCTACGATGCCTACTATGCCAAGGCTCAGAAAGTACGCGCTCTGGTTGCACAGGACTTTGCCGATGCGTTTGAGAAGGTGGATTTCATCCTTGGCCCCGTTGCCCCCACGCCGGCACCGGCTCTGGAAGGCTCCGATATGACACCGCTGCAAATTTATCTGGCAGACATCTACACCATTCCGGCCAATCTGGCAGGTCTTCCCGGCATCTCCGTTCCCTGCCCGCAGCCCGAAGGAGCCCGCCCCGTCGGCGTACAGCTGCTTGGTAAACATTTTGCAGAAGTTGACCTTCTGCGCGTAGCCTCTGCTCTGGAAACGGCCTTATCATGAGTGCACCGGTTTACCTCAGCATAGCCGGCTCCGACTGCTCTGCCGGCGCCGGTATCCAGGCCGACTTAAAGGCCGGCTTTGCCCTTGGGTGCTACCCCCTTACAGCCATCACCTGCGTTGTAAGCGAAGTACCGGGCAAGGTAGAGGGCATTGTTGCCATGGAGCCTTCGTTCGTAGCCGATCAGGTGCGCATTTGCCTGCAGCACTTTCCTGTGGCAGCCATCAAAACCGGCATGCTTTACAGCCCCGAGATTGTTAAAGCGGTTACAGCCGAGCTGCAAGGCTTCAACGGTCCCATCGTGGTAGATCCCGTCATGATTGCCACCGCCGGCGAGCCCCTCATTCTGCAGGCTGCCATTAGCGTGTACGAGCAGCACCTCATGCCCCGTACCGCCCTGCTTACCCCCAATCTCGATGAACTGCAGCGCCTGCTCGGCACAGATGCTCCCATCTGCACCCCCGCAGAGCTGCAACAGGCGGCTGCCGTCTTAGCTAACCGATATCAATGCGCCGTATTGGCGAAAGGTGGTCACCTCAGCGGCAGCACCTGCACCGATATTCTCGTGCTCAGCGATGGCACAGCTCACCATTGGTCGCACCCCCGTACTGAGGGAATCTCTACGCATGGTACCGGCTGCACCCTTTCCAGCGCTGTAGCAGCCCATCTGGCCAAGGGGTACGATTTGATAACAGCCGTGGAACTTTCACTTCAGTATATCACCAAAGCCATAGCGAGCTCTCACAAGCTTGGCGAGCTTTGGGCAGTTAACCACAGCCTGTAAAAATTCCGAGAGCATACTCGCCCACCTTTTCAGCCACTCTACTTCCCGGCAGAGGGTTCATCAACACAGCGTAATATAAGCTGTCCCAAAGTTTCCTCTTTTCGGCCTACTATGTAGGTACGAGCCAGACTTCGGGCATTTTTGCGAGGTTTCACGGTATAGCGGCGGAATATCTCGCCGGTTTGGCGATGGCACAACACGTAGCGAATCTTCCGAGCACGATAATGAGCCGGAGTAAAATCATCGCACTTGCAACTAGCCTGTTCTCCGGCTATCCCCAGCAGGGTACAATACTGCTGCCATAGCCAACCATGCCCACTCTTATGGTGCCGCACCATGGTCAACGCATGAGCCAGCTCATGCAGTACGGTACGACGCACCATGTCCGCATTCTTTAGCAAATAAGCCGCCACATAATGGCGAGAGAGTGTTATCCTGCGTCGCGTATAACTACAGCACCCCAGACGCCGTACGGCCCGGTCCCACCCAAAACTCCAATCACTCAGCCCCAAGGCAATCAGGCAGGCAAGCGCCCACGCTTCCACATCCGCGGGTTCGGCCCACTTACCAGCAGACGGCAGTTCTATGCTATCCGGTATTTGATTCATCTTTGCTCTCACTCGCTGTAGCTTCCGGTGCTGCTTTCAGTCTAGCATGCTACCCTGTCCATCGCGAGCATTTTCTCTGCACCCGGCGGCACAATTGCGTCACAATTGTGTAACATCAGGCATTTTTCTTGCGGAAAGAGGGGACAATATGCTAAGATTTCCCCATGAACGAGAGGTGCATACTGGTAGCGGAAGATGACGCGCCGATTCGCCGCGTACTGACCGACACTCTGGAGGGAGCCGGTTATGAAGTTCTCGCGGCTGAAGACGGCCGCCGAGCCCTGGAGCTCCTCCTCACCCGGGAAGTTGACCTTGCTCTGCTGGATGTCAACATGCCTCAACTCACCGGATTTCAGCTCCTTAAAATCATGGCACGCGAGTGCCCGGGCATTCCCAGTATCATCCTTACGGCACACGGAGAAGAACAAGAGCGCGTTAATGGGTTGGAGCTCGGGGCAGATGACTATGTGGTCAAACCCTTCAGCATAGCAGAACTTCTGGCACGCATCACGGCCGTTCTGCGCCGCTCTCCCGGTCGTCAGCGGGCAGCAGGCTCCACATTGAGTTTCCCCGGCGGAAAACTCGACCCCGCCACCCGCACAACCATGGCCGATGACGGAAGCAGCATACCACTCAGTGAAAAAGAATTCGATCTTTTCCGCTACTTCCTCACACACCCCAACCGAGTTATCGCTCAAGAGGAATTGCTACTGCGCGTTTGGGGCATAAGCTCCGGCCCCGAAAAAACCCGCACAGTCCCCGTTACTTTAACCCGATTACGAGAAAAAATAGGTCCTGCCGCAGCCGCGTGTTTTGAAAATGTTCGCGGACGGGGCTACAAGTGGAATGAACACACATGAAAAAGAAACTCACCGCCATCCTCATTCTTTTTTCCCTACTGGTTGTAGGCGCTGCACTCTGGCAGGCTCACGAGGCCGCCACGCTCGAAGAGCGTCTGTTGCAAATTGACCGACAAAGCCAGGCCAACCGCCTGCTGGAGCTCTCTCTGCCCAGAGTACAAGCCGAAGTCACTCGTCTCATGAACGCCGAGCGTAACAAACTCGGTAATAAGCCCCCCATCGGCCTCATGTACTACAACATGCCTGAAGGGGGCAAAGCCGACTTCAACAAGGGTTTTTTCATGCTCACATCACAGGGCATCCAATGCCCCCAAGGTGATGAAGCTCTGCTCGAATGGCTCAACAAAACCCCCATCATCGTCGATGCCATACGGCGCAAAGCCTTTAATCCCAATGCTCCTATCATCGATACTGACAAAAACATTAAGTACGACCCGGAAGTTCACAAAGCAGTCATCAGCGTCTACCAAGGCTACGACCCCAACAGCGATGAACCACTTAAACTGACGGGTCCGCCAGCACCATTCTTTACCTGGTTCTACGAGGGACTTCTGGTGTGCCAGCGCAGTTTTCCCACAACTCACGGCTATGGGGCTGACGGTTTTGTAATCGATACTGCAAAAATTGCAGAGCGACTTCAGCCTCTGGTTGAACCCGGGCTCGAAGCCCCGGAAATCCGCCTCATTCAACGGGGAGAAATCAGCAATCTTTCCCCCCTGCCCATGATTCTCAAACCGGGCAACAAAATCAATCTGCCCGATAGTGCTCAGCGAGAAAGTGCACTTCAGGGAACGGTGGCAAGCGCATGGCTTATCTCCATTCTTTCCATCATCATCCTCTTTGGCCTGCTTGCCTTTTACGCTCGCTTGGAACGTCGACGCAGCGATTTTGTTTCAGCAGTCACCCACGAACTACGCACCCCCCTCACGAGCTTTAATCTCTATACTGAAATGCTCATGAGCGGCAAGCTCACCGAAGCACAAGTGGCAGAATACCACGAAACCCTGTACAACGAAAGCCGCCGCCTGGGGCACTTGGTCGAAAATGTACTCTCATTCGCCAAACTCACCCGCGGCAAAGTACGTGGCCGTCAGGATGTAGGAGCCTGCAGCAAGCTGCTGCCCACACTCTTTGCAAAAATCAAGGAACGTCTTCAGAAAAACGGTGTAAACTTCCATTACACCCTAGATCCCCGCACCACTCTCATTACTCTGCGCACAGATTTGCTTTCTGTAGAACAAATTCTTACCAACCTCGCAGATAACAGCATCAAATACGCCGAAGCCGAACATCCCGAAGTCAATATCAATGTGCTTCAAACTCATCGGGTTCTATCCATTCGCTTTAGTGATAATGGGCCGGGCATTCCTGTCGAGCTGCAAAAATCACTCTTCCGCCCATTCTCCCGCTCCGCCCGGTCAGAAAACGGTCGCAAACCCGGCGTTGGACTGGGCTTAGCGCTTTCCCGCGACCTCGCCCGTTCCATAGGCGGCGAGCTCACTTTGGAAAAAACTGACAACAAAGGCAGCACCTTCCTCCTCACTCTCCCATTGGGAGAATAAACTGAATACTAAGCAATTCATATGATGCCACTTCTCCTGCTTCTGCTCATCCTCCTCCCCTTGAGCCACTCTCACGCACAGGAGCAGCCGGGCTATCTGGAGCTCAAGCGCGATATGGTTCTCATTCACAGCATGGCAGAGCTCAATAATCATCTGGAGGAGCTTGCCCTGCGCGGCCAAACCCGCACAAACTGCATGTTTACCAAGAGCATGAAAGGTAAGCAGGTTAAGCAAATCATGCTTTCCTCGCTCTGGCAGAACTACAGCAAAGCCTTCTCACTCACCCAGCATCCTGACCGATCGGTGCTGTTTGAGTTCACCTATCACGACAATGCCCGACTGCTGGCCGCCCATCTCCACCCGGAACAAGTCGCCTCATTAACTCCGCATGAACAACAGGCCCTCGACATAGCACGCAAACGCGTAGCAGAGCTCATTTCCCCCCAAATGAGCGACTACGACAAAGTGCGAGTCCTGCACGATGACCTCGTACGCCGCGCTACATACGACTTGCAGGCAGACGGCTCCTGCACCACCATGCTCCTCACAAACAAAGGCGTTTGCGAGACCTACAGCCGCACCCTCTGGTTGCTCCTGCGCTTGGCAGACATACCATGCCATATTGTCGTCGGCCGCACCAACGAAGACCATGCTTGGAACCTCGCACAGGTGGATGGTGAATGGTACCATGTGGATGCCACCTGGGACGACCCGGCCATCATTGGCAGCGATGCTCAGGTGCTTACTCACAATTACTTTCTTCTGAACGACCAAGAAATTGCCCGTGACCACAGCTGGGTGCGGGATTCACTCCCCGTCTCAGCCAAAAAGGACGCGCTCTACTTCCGCACCAATGCACGCTACTTTACCAATTATGGGCAGATGTGGCAGAGTGTTGTCGCAGCCATTGCCAATGGCGAAACCGAGTTTGAGTGCTATCTCACCGCCTTTGGCGACCGACCTGCTTTTGAGCGCAGCCTTCTGGACAACGTGCAAGCCTTCCCAGCACTCCGCTCTATCCGCACTTGGAGCGGCCCGGAAAAAGGAGCCGGTGTTGTCCGCCTCACCTTCGACCACTCAGGCACACCGCCCAAACTTACAGAGGAAGTCATGGAACTGGCAAATGCCAGCGTTCAACAAGCCCGCAGCTGGCTTGAGCAATTTAACCTTCAAGCTTGGTATAACTCACTCGACTTCACCCCCATCGAACAAGAACTTCAGCACATGCAACACGAAGCCGCCACCCAATGCTCCCACCTATACCACGAGGCTGAACAAAAAGTAATCGAATGGTGGAACTCAGCAAAAGAAGAAGTCTTCAGTTGGTTTTAAACATTTTCCCTCCCGGGTGACCTTGCAGGCATGCCACCGGCTCCTACGTTGCTCCTTTGTGCCAGCAATTCCTCCGGTAAAATGATACGTCCCAGAGCAAGCAACCAGTCATCATCTTCACGCAGTTTCCGCGTTTCAAAATACATCCGCCAATAGGCATTGACTGTCGGTTCCATCATAGTTCCCCAAAACTTTTCAAGGGAAATAAGGCCGCCGTTATCAAAATAAAAGAAATAGCCCAATTCCCCATCTCGTATATCCAAAATCTTCGTCAGCTCGGCGCCGGGGAATGAGCTATGCATGGCTTCGCAACAGTCCTCATTCGTGGAGATAAAAAACGCATGAGCATCCTCCGGGGGCGCATCGCACACCTGCAACTCTATATCAGAGGGGATGATATGAAGGCATATATCGTCTAAAACAAGCCAGTAATGGTACAGCAGCACCTCCCGGGCTCCTTCATACATGTATTCCAACCCTTCCGGAGCCTTTTCCCAGCTCCTTTTGTAATAAACACCCTGTAACTTCATGATGGAATATATAAAACACCACCCTTGTCGCTCTTAATCGTCCGACTCTTCATCTTCCATCGCACGCGGGTGAGCATTAAGATAAGCTGCCTTCATGCGCGTTTTAGTGACATGTGTATAGATTTGAGTAGTGGAAAGCGAGGCATGCCCCAGCAACTCCTGCACCGAGCGCAAATCAGCCCCGGCATCAAGCATGTGCGTTGCAAAGGTATGGCGCAATTTATGCGGTGATATGTGGAAGGGCAAGTCAGAGCAACGCAGATATTTATCCAGCATCAGCTGCACACTTCGCCCCGTCATACGTCTACGTAAACGGCTGATAAAAAGCGGCCCTTGCGGGTCGAGGCCTGCACGAAGGCGGTAATTCTGCAAAGCCTCACGAGCATAATCCCCCACCGGTACCAGGCGTTCTTTGCGACCTTTACCCATCACCCGCACACACTCTACCCCCGGCTGCAGAGCATCAGCATTCAACCCCACCAATTCACTAAGGCGTATGCCACATGAGTAGAACAGCTCCAGAATAGCGGCATCCCTGTACGGGAGCCAATCCGGGCTCTTTTTATCAACCGGTGTGCGCAAAGGTAAGGACAGCAATTCCTCCATCTGGTGCAGGCTCAGGTGCACCGGCAAACCATGCCGGGCCTTGGGCAGCGTTACCTCAGCCAGAGGGTTGACCTGCAACCCTTCGCGCCGCATAAGGTAAGCGTAGAGGGAACGCAGCGCTGCAAATCGCAGACGTATGGAGGCGGGCTTCAGCTCCTGCTGCATAGCCTCATAAAGCCAGCCGCGAAAGCTGTCAGCCTCGCATTCATGCCAGCTTACAAACCTCGCTCCCATCCAATCCCGAAATTGCTGCAAAGTGCGGCGGTACGCCGCCAAAGTATGGGCAGAGGCATTTTTCTCTACAGCCATGTAGGTGAGAAATCTCTCCGCCAATTTCGAGGGTAAAGACATGAAAAATGACAATTTACAAACTACAATTGACAATGTAAAAATGAGAGTCGAGCTCCATAGGATAGCAATCAAAAACAGTTCGGCGGCTCCGCGCGTTATTATCCGCGGCGCAGCCGCCGAACTTATACAATAGTCAATTGTAGAATGTCAATGATATGCCGGTTTACTTCTTACCGGCAATACCCATGGTGTAGCCGTTGTACTCACGCATGTTGTACAGGGGCTGACCTTCGGGTACGGCATAGCCGATATTCTTGCGAATCTGCAGGAAATCAGCAATACCGGCTTCATCCACCTGGTTCAGGCCACCGCCATGCATATCGGCAAAGAGCACCATCTTGCAGTATGCATCAGCATTCTCCATAAACCACTCGGCCTCCTCAATGTGACGAGCGCCGGTAATGACACCGTGGTTCTCCATAAACACAACGGTACTCTGGTGGCAGGCCTTGGCCACAGCCTCAGCAGTCTCGGGAGAGCCGGGGGTACCATAGGGAGCCAGCGGAATATGACCGAGGAAAATGTCGGCCTCGGGGTTGATGCCATTGGGCGGCACCTTGCCGGCAAAGAGGAAAGCATTGCAGCAGGGGGGATGTGCGTGAATGCAGGCATTAACACCCACTTCCTTCATCATAGCGATGTGGGTCTTCACCTCGCTGGTAGCGGGGCGATAACCGCAGAGCTGCCCGGCATTCATGTCAACCATGCAGATATCTTCCACGGTCATGAAGCCCTTGGAGCAAAGCGTGGGTGAGCAAAGCACCAAATCCTTTGCCACGCGAACGGACAAGTTACCACCATTACCATCCACGTATTCACGAGCCCACAAACGGCGCCCCATATCCACCATACGCTCCTTAATCACCAGGATTTCAGGGCTGTTGAAAAATGCGTCGATTTCCTCACGAGTCTGCGGATCGTAATTTTCCCAAGGGAAAATGCGGTCAGGCAGTGCCGGCTTAATATAAAGTTCAGGATTAGCCATAACGTTACCATCCTTTTAACAAAATACTACGGCTAAGTCAAGACGTTTCAACACGGGAAAGGAGGAAAGGAGGAATTAAGTTTGATTTTCCGAGGGTGCACCACAATTTCCGCAAAAAACATCCGGCTATTCAGCGCATTGCTCATCCTTCGAGACATCTCGAGCTGTCATTTGCTGTTTCATACGGAGGTACTTTCTGCGATAGTGCAGATAAATGCAACTGAGCACACCGGCTAGGGCAAAAATCATGGCTGCGGTTTGCGGCTCATAAAACAAAGCGACAGCCCCCAACAAGCCCAGCAGACAGCCCGTGAATATCAGGCAACCATCAGGCGGCTCCAGCTCCGGAGCCGGCACATCCTGAGGCGCTGCACCAATGTAGTCAGCCATCACCTCAACCACCCGGAGCACTTGTGGTACATTCATGAAGCCATTAGGGTCGGTGCCGTCTTCCATCAACCAATGGAAGCCCAGCACCACATCACCCCGACCATCGGGGTACAGTTTAACTGCTTTTATCATACCGGGTTCGCGATCCCAGGATTGCACGCATTTCCCCCTCTGTAATCGCAGCGCCCGGTCGGAGGTAAGCAGATAGTAATTCCCCAAGCGAGCCCGAATGTAAGACACTATAAACACCCCCGCGCCGGTACCCGCCACCGCCATATCCGCCCACCAGGCTTCCTGCCAACCGCAGCCCACCAAGAAAGCCGCACCAACCATCGAGAATATGGTTTTCCCCAAGCGATTCGGCTCCAGAAAAGGTGTAACGGGACGCACCACCAGCTGCAGTTCTTCCCCCTCTCGCAATTGAGAAAGAATGAGCCTCTGCTCCCGCGCCGACAAAGTTAACGTACTCTTATGTTCCCCATTCTTCATGTCCTCTCTCCCTTCACGATTGACGCGTTCCGATTATTCCGGCTGCACCTAAGGCTGCCCCTACAATAAAGACAAGACAGCTAAGCATGCAACACACCACCCCATGGCGCGACGGCTTGCCCACGCACAGCTGCCGAGGGTCGTGGCGGTTATAGGTAATCTCCACCTTACTTTGCAGTTTCATGAGCTGCCGCGGCTGCGGCTCCGCCAGTTCCACAGTAAACACCTTCCCGGTGGCATCAGTAAATTGAACCGTGGGATAATATGAGACAAAGCGATTCTGAATAACACCGTTTTTCAGCCGGATGCGCTCGCGCTCGGCATGAATGTGGGTATTCCACCTGCTCACTTCGCGGCGCTGCCCCAGTACCGTTGCCGTGGTGGATACGCTGTTAAGCCCGAAGCGTGTTTCCTGAGGCATCCTGCATACGCCTGTCAGCAACAAGAGAAATGAGATGGCGCAACACAGCATCCCCAGCCACATGCCAAATTGCCGCTCCAAGGTAAATGCACGAGCCCGCCCCTTCTTATCCGTTGCCAAGGGCGTCACTCCCTCCGGCGGCGGCAGTTCGGCATCCGCGGGCACAGCCGCCACTTGCTCTCCCAGCAAGTGCGACACCCGTATAACCTGCGGCACAGACAGAAAACCTACCGGCTCCACCGGGCTGTACACATAAGCACCGGGTTGCCATCGGCGCTCCCAGGCAAAGATGATGTCGCCGTAATCACCCCCATGGTGCACGACCTTAAGCACCGGGTTCGGCCGCAGCGGAAAACTCAGGGTACGCTCCCCTCCCCATCCTGCCGGCGTGACAATAACTGCCCGCTTATCCGTCAGCAGATATACTGTACCTGCCATCCTCCGGCGGTGCCACAATGGGGATATCAGCAACACCGAGGCAATCCCCCAAAACGGCAATCCAAACACCACCGGCACCCAGCAATTCGCCCCCAGCACCACCACGGCGTACAGAAACAATCCCATCAATGCCAACCCCGGCAGCACAAGGCGCAGCAACTCGCAGGTACGCATCCGCAGCCGCGGATGTACCATGAGCAAAAGGCGCTCACCCGCGTGCAACTTTTGCTGCACGCGGGCGATGTTCAATTCTGACAAATCGTTACTCATACGCGGCGGCGGCGTGCCGCCAAGCCTGCCAAAGCTAACAGGCTCAATGTTGTAGTAGCAGGCTCAGGAATGTTCCCGGAACTAGGGGTAACCTCAGCGGCCTGAACCGCGGGTGCAACATCTTCGTTAAAGAACACAATGCCTCCCTGAGTAGAATCAGAATCGGTCGAATCACATGTCGCAGAGATAATATAGCCTGTGGCACGAACACCGCCGCTGAATAAGCCAGTAATTGTCATCGGAGAATCAGCAAACCATTCAGCAAAATCGACATTATCAAAATTAACAACTAAATAAGCTACAGGTTTTTCATCCATCATTGCCCCAGACTCGAGATAACTTCCCCACGGAGGAGCAGGATTCACAGAATAATCTGTATTTCTACTATCCAAGACATCAGCAAGATCCAATACAAGCTCATCACCCGAAGTTGGTAATGTGCCGATAACTGCATAATTTTTTACTCTGTAACCAGAATTAAGCTCAAACGGAGCTTCAATTATAGTGTCAGCGGTTTCATTTTCATCATAGACGACAACGCCGAGCGTTTTCGTATTGATAATCGTTGCCCCTTTAGCCAGAACCCCTCCCTTAACAGGAGATTGCCCCAGTCCCATTACATCCATCTCTGTGATTGTAGTTTCTAACGTCTCAGCTGCACTCAGTATTGCCCCCAGAGCGAAAGCGGAGATAGCAAGAATTGAGAGTGTTCTTTTCATCACGTGTGTGGTTGGTGTGTTGTTACCGTTTGTTGACATAGGAACGCATTAATACTAACATGCCCTATTCGTCTTGTAGGATATATGTTTTTAACGGGAAGTCAAGAGGAAAAATGAGAAAAAAGACAAATTATTAGAGATTTTTTCATCTTTTGGTCACTTCGAGCTCAAGAGGACTAAATAACAATTCCAAAACGGCCTATAAGTACCCAAAACGGGGCTTAATTTCACTTATTTCTCCACCAAAAACAACAGCACATAAACCGGAAAGCAGCAAGGCAACGCGCAATCATTCAGCGCCCGTATAAACAACACATAACATCTTTATTTTGCAGACTTCAGCATTTTCTTACGCCCCATCAGCATCGCCACCCCAACGAGCATGAAAAAGCCGGAGGACAAGACAAAGTACAGTCCGGGCGACATTCCCCCATCCTCAATACGCATGATGCCGGGGTCGTTGGGCAGATAAGTGATGGGTAAGCGATGCCCCACGGGATAATTATCCGTACTGATGGTATATTCTACGGTGCGCTGCACGCCGGCGGCATCCGTAAATTGCAGCGTGGGGAAATAGGACACAGAGGAACCGCCACGGCGGCCGGAGGAACTTACGGACTTTTTAACACGCAGCACAGTCGCAGTCGCATGCGCTCCTTCATTGGCCAAGCGTTGTTCCTCTCGCAACATGCCCAGTCCAACCACCATTAAGAGAGAGGGCAGAACGATAAACCAAATCCCCAAAATCAGCAAGACCCGCGCCGGGCTTGCACTTTCCTTCTTCTCTTGCCGGGGCAACGGAGTGCCCCAAGAGTCCAGAAGCGGTGCGGGAGTACTCAAAACCGAAGGGCGGTACGCAAAAGGCGCCTTCTCCGGCGGCACAGCAGCGATTTGCGCCTCCACTACCTGCTGCACCTGTGCCAAATGCGGTACAGCAAGAAATCCCACCGGCAGAGGCTCCGAGCGACGCCTTTTGAACGTCCAACGGTTTTCGTAATCAAAAATCAGGCTGCCGTAATCATTCCCATCTTTAGCCACCTTCTTTACCAACCCGGGGAACAACGGCCAGCACACGCAGCGATTACGCCACAAGGTCAGTTGCTCAAACACCACCGCCCGTTTATCCGTCAGCACATACAGCGTACGCTCCATACGTCGGCGGTACCGCAACGGAGAACTGAGCAGCGCTAAGGCCAACACCCAGCAAGGCAGGAAGAACAGCGAGGCCGTCCAGCCTTCCTCACCAAACAAATTTACCACATAACACAGAAATGCCACCAAAACCACACCGGGCAGCATCACGAAAAAAACATCGCTGCCATGCATCTTTACACGCGGCTTCGCCACCAGCACCACGCGCTCATCATCATGCAGCACCTCACGCAGGCGGACGACATCCCGATTGGGCAGGTTCCAATCTGTCAACGAAGTCATCATATCATTGTTTCTTCATTACCAAACCACCGGCAAGAATCGCCCCGCCAATGAGCAGCGCAAAACTCCCCGCCAGCGTAAAAATAAGCCCCAGCCCCACGCCACCATCTTCAAGACGCACGCGGGATGGGTCTGAGGGCAGATACGTGATAGGCAGCCGATGCCCCACAGGATAATTATAGGAAGAGCTGCCGGTGGTGGACTCATATTCATGCACCACACCGGCGGCATCAGTGAATTGCAGCACGGGGAAATAGGTGCAGGACTCCCGGCGATTGCGGCCACTGCCCACGCGCACCGTCACCCCGGAGCCAGAGTGGTGCCGTGAGCTGCTCGTGGTATGGTGCGACACATTCACACGCACCACTGTGGCCTCCGTCCGCACGCCCTCGGCATCCAGCCGGGCATCCTGCCGCATCAGGTACACGCCCAGCGCAATGAAGATTAAGGAAAACAAGGAAAACGCAATCCCCATGGCAACAAGCACTCCTTTGTTCATTTGCTGCGGGGTGGCATTTCCCGAAGAATCCGTCTCCGTAGGCAAACTCCCCAACGACGGCGGCACAGCCGGTGGCAATGGGGTAGCGGCGGATACAGCGGCCACCTGCTCGGCAATCATTTTATCCACACGCTCCACCTGGGGCACATCGATGAACCCCACCGGTGCCGGCCCTCGGTGAACGCGAGGATTGAGCTGCCAGCGCTGCTCGTAGGCAAAAACGATATCGCCGCAGCCCGAAGAGTCGTTCTTGTTCCAGTACACGGCCTTCACCGGATTGGGGCGCAGCGGGTAGGCCACCACGCGCTCGCCCACCGGCCACTTGGGCTCCAGCACCACCACGCGCTTATCCGTCAGCACGTAAAGGGTGCGCTCTCGCTTGCGCTTATGGTGCCTAGGCGAGTAGAGCAAGCATACGCCCAACACCCAGAACGGCAACGATATGAGCCCCGCAAGCCACCAGATTTCCCTCATTGAACAGACCATATAGCTCAGTGTCCCCAGCAAAAACACACCGGGCAAGAGATGAAACAGCGTATCGAGTAGGCTCATTTGAGAGCGCGGCTTTGCCACCAGCACCACCTGCTCGCCCTCCTTCAACTCCCGGCGCAGGCGGGCGGTATCCTGCGCACTCAGTCCCCAATCTTCTGTATTCATCTGTTTACTCTCAGCTTGCGGTTCTCTTCATTCTCAGCGATGGCTCGCTCCAGCAGAGCCTGCACACGCTTCACCTGCGGAATATCGACAAAGCCCACCTGACGCGCCACGCGTTCCTCGCGCGCCCCGTTCAGCTCGTCCCATGCGTAATCGAACACGATGTGACCATAGCCGCCGGGCAACACGCCTACCTCCTGCACCATGCCGGACTGCAGGGGATAAGAATGGCAGCGCACGCGGAACGTGCGCGACACCTCCCGCAGCAATACCCGGCGTGAGGTGAGCACATACAGCGTACGCTTGCGGCGCCAGCTCCACAGCCACGGGCGGCATACACCGGCAATACCGGCCAGCCAAGCAGGCAACATCAATACACAGGCCTGCGGATTATCCTCAGCTATACCCCATGTTACCCCCAGACACACCAGCAGGAAGATACCACTCAACACATGTTCTACGTTGAAGGCCACTCGCTCCGCCTCTGAGCGAGGGCGCACCAACAGGTGCAGCTCCTCCCCCGCAGACAACTCTTGGTCCAGCCACATGCGCTCATCAGAGCGCAGCTCTGTTGCGAAGGTATCCGGCATCAGCGATGTGTTTTACGGTATTTGATAAACTCACGCACCCACCGCCAGGCTGCACAAAAGCCCCCGCAGACAAATAGCAGCGGCCAGCCCACCGCAAACAGCGTGAACAACCAGTCGGGGGACTGGTTGTACTGCATCAGCGCCTCTACCGCTCTATATGCCTTGGCACCCCCCACAAGCATAAAGAAGCAGCCCACGAGCAATGTCCCTATGTTCGGGAACTCCACTTCCGGCGCCTCTTCAGCCTTAGCGCCATCCTCAGTCGGGGGTGAGCACGGCTCGCCAAGCAATTCACGCAGGGCTGCCTCCACCCGGCGCACCTGCGGCACATGCAAAAAGCCCTTCGGTACATAGTGCAGCCCATTCTTGGTGTGTCGCACATCATAATCCAATATCAGGTTACCACTACCGTCGCGCTTCTCCTTCACCTCTTTCACCATGCCTTGTCGGAGCGGGTATTCCTTTTGTGTAGGACGGAAGCGAAACTCCGAGGGGCGCAGCACGACAGCCCGCTTACTTGTCAGGAGGTACACCGTGCGGCGATCCACCGCACGCAAGCGCCACGGGCTGCTCAACAAGCCCAGGCCAATCACCCAGAAGGGTATGAAAAACAGCAAAACAACCAACCCCGCCGGTCTCTCACTCACCTGCTCCAATATCTGCGGCACAGCAACTCCGCTTATGCAGCCAATTCCCGCCACCCACAGCACGGAGAAAATCGTGACGGGCAAATACTCCCTCCTCCACAGGCTCACCTGCGGCTTGCACACCAGCAGCAGCTCCTCATCCGCCTGTACCACGCGCTCTATCCATTCGCGGTCACGGACATCTAAATCCAGGTCACTCAGTTTCATAGTTTGGTGTTACGCCCGGCATTCTAGCAGAGAAAGTAATTGTTAGCAAGAATTTTCACTTGTAACCCAAGGATTTTTGGAGTATAAGAATAAGAGCCCCCCCCGTTTTTCACATGATGAACCATCGTCTTTCCGTACTCCTTTTGCTTGCGATATCCCTTCTCCCCTCTGTAGCGGCTGATATATTCTACGGCCCGGGAGGAAGCCATGTAGCACGCTCCGAAACCAGTGGCAGCACCACGCGCTATTACGACCGCAGCGGCTCCTACCTCGGCAAAGCCGAGCGCAATGGTAACAACACGCGCTATTATGATAAAAGCGGTTCCTACGTTGGCCAATCCACCACCAGCGGCAGTACCACACGTTACTATAACCGCAGCGGTTCCTACGAGGGACAGGCCACCACCAGCGGCAGCAACACCCGCTATTACAATCGAAGCGGCTCCTTTGAAGGCAGCTCCACCCACAGCAGCAGCGGCACCCGCTATTACGACAAGAACGGCTCCTACCGCGGTTCAAAACGTTAATTTCATCTCCACTTCATACACTTTACCCATGCGAAATACCTTCATCGCCCTGCTGCTGTGCACATCGGCTCTGGCTCAGAATGTCTACAACCCCAACGGTTCTTACGCCGGAAAAATTCAGAATGGGCCCAACGGCACTAAACATTTCTACGGTGCCGATGGCTCCTACCAAGGGCGCTCCCACACCGGCCCCAACGGCACCACTCACTACTACGGAGCCAACGGCAGCTATAAGGGACATTCACAATCTTCCGCCGGTGGCACCACTCGTTTCTACGGTTCCAACGGCTCCTATAAAGGCAGCAGTCAGAGCTCTGCCGGGCAAACCCGCTACTACGGCTCGAACGGCGCCTACAAAGGCAGTTCCCACACCACACCGGGTGGCAACACCCATTTTTACGGCGCCAATGGCAGCTATTCCGGCTCCATCCGCCGATAAAAATCTGCCTTTTTTGATAAAAAATCACTTTTTTGCAAAAAAAGGCTTGCAATCCATCTCGCGTTCGTGTATAGTTGCGGCGCACCAAGTGCGAAATCCGATGCTCGGATGGCGGAATTGGTAGACGCGCTAGACTAAGGATCTAGTGGAGCGATCCGTGGGGGTTCGAGTCCCCCTTCGAGCAGCTGAAATCCCTTTCATGTTACGACATGAAAGGGATTTTTCTTTGCACACCCTTTCCATGCCTAAAGTGCGGAGCCCCCTCCCGTTTTTCATAAGCACCATTATCTAAGTTCTCGCAGTATACGCCGACGGCCGCCGGTTAAGGGCGGCCGTCGGTCAGTAACTGAGGCTGTGGGTTACTCCCACCTCATGGAGAAAGGCTCCAGCCCGCTGGCCAGCGAAGGCTGCTCACCATTGAGATAGGAGAGCACCTTATAGGTCAGAAGGGCTCGCATATTGCTGTATTGAGGTGCGGCAGTCACGAGATAACTCATCAGCAACCAGGCGGGGGTCATACCGTTGCGGTATTGCTCCGCCTGCACATGGAAAGAGCGCAAACCGGCGGCATACAGGGCTTTCAGTTCATCGCGGCTGAAGGTATTGCCGGGTGCACCGGGTGGTGACAGCAATGCCTCCATCTGCTGCTGACGGCGCACTTTGAAGGAAAACTCATAGGGGCGCACCCTCATCTGAGCCAGCAAGAGGAGCATCTCGCGGTGAGCAGCCCTGCTACCGCGACGACAACGGTCATTCACAATCACCCAGCAACGCTCCGGTTTACTAAGGGAGCGCACCAACTCCGGATTGCGGGCGCAGTCGGGGTAGAGCTGCACCTCTTGGTAAAAATCCAGCAGGCGGTTATAGAATGCGGCATCCGGTTCGATCTCTTCACAAACGGAACGATTCATGTGAGCGATCAAGCGCAGCGAGGGGAACTGCCGACGCAGCTCCATAGCCACTCGGTCGTCAGCCACGGCCACACAATTCAGCCCCGTAGGGTTATGCTGCAACAGCTCATTGACCAGGAAGAGGCCGAAGCCGTCTTCCAACATAGCCTTAGCAACAAAAGGGTTATCAAAATTCAGACACACCGCCTGCTGCGCCGCAGCAGCCAGTTGCAACATGCGGAGATAACCGGTCGGGGTAGTCAGCGACCTCTGATCAGCCCAATCCAGACTCCAGGCGCAGGAGGGCGTGGCATGAAGATAGCTCAGGCTGCGAATATCACGCATTTCCTGCGCAATACCCTCGCACAGTTGCAGCATGGTACGCCCATGCAACAAACCGCCGCCCACACTCCATCGGGCACGGGGCATATAATCCTTTATCAGATAATCGGTGTTCATGCTTCAACAGTCAGCGGGGTGAAACTTTCCAGCATTGCCGTGCTCAGCTCCAACCACAAAGTGTCGGCTTCATTCTCTGGCGGCAACATAAAGCGCAACAAATCATTGATGAGCGGCATAGCATTGGGGTGAGCACGCCCCTGTAGTTTAAATTTACGGAATCCCATGTCGTACAGGCGCCGGATTTCCGGCGTGGTTAGTGCCGACACCCCCACCCTCGGATCTGTCAGCATGGCCTTCAGGTTACGGCAGCCGTTACGCTCCAGCGCTTTGTAAAATTTTGTCGTATCGTAGCCATCAATATCAAAGGCCTGCTCTGACATGGTGGTGTAGTGGTAAGCACGCATCGGGCAATTACGCATACAATATTCGTTCAGAATAAGCTCATAGCGGTCCTTCTCCTCCAGCTGCTCCAGCATGTCGTAATTGAACACATCGTCGGGATGAATCATCACCTTGTCGTATTTCTCGGCCAATTTCAAGTAGGAACTGAGTTTTCCTCGTCCGCCATCACAGGTAATACGCAAGATAGACGATACCGTGCCCAGCTGCGGATAATTGGCCTTCACATGGTCGTAAAGCGCATCCGAACCGATGATGACGGCATGGCGCACTGTCTTATTGCTCTGCGAAGCAAAGTAACTCAACAGGCGATTACCCAGCATATTCTTCATGTCGGAAGCCTGAAGTCCGGGATTGGTAAAGGTCAGGTCTACCGGTATGCCGCGCTTCACATAACCGACGGCGGCCGTCGATATCTCCTGCTCCGTGCGCTGCAGCATGCCCAGTACCCGCCCGCAGTTCCACCGGAACAACGGTGAACCATGCACTACCGCAAAGGGCGCGTAGCCCAGCTTCTCCCGGCAAAAATCGTGAAATCGAAATAATACCGCATCTTTCGCAAACGCGCCCGAGACATCCCACTCCGCCTCGGGCCACATCAGCCTGTCGCGCATCTTCATCATTGCCCCACTCTACCACGCCCATCCTGCGCCGTCAAGCTCGCTCTCCTCCATAATAGCCCAGAAAAGCCCCCGCCACCCCGATTTTTAACCCGTTTTTCAGAAAAAAATCATTTCTTATTAGAATCTTTCTAAAAATTACTTGACATATTCCTATTTTTCCCCTATATTTTGCGTGTCGCCATTCAAAAAGCGACAAACAGACAAACACACAACCTACATACACGATTATGAAAAAGTACCAGTGCACCATTTGCGGCGAAGTCATCGAGAGCGACACCATGCCTGAGGTATGCCCCGTTTGCGGCGTCGATACATTCATCGAAATCGAGGAGGGCGCCGAGAAGGTTTATGCCGATGAACACCGTGTGGGTGTGGCCAAGGGGCTGGATGCTGAAGTAGTACAGGGTCTTCGCGACAATTTTACGGGTGAATGCTGCGAGGTGGGTATGTACCTTGCCATGAGCCGCCAGGCCGAGCGAGAGGGCTACCCTGAAGTAGCCGAAGCCTTCCGCCGTTACGCCTTTGAGGAGGCCGAGCACGCTGCCAAGTTTGCAGAGCTGCTGGGCGAGGTGCTCACCGACAGCACCGAAAAGAACGTACAGATGCGTGCGGATGCGGAGTTCGGCGCCTGCAACGGCAAGCTGATGATTGCCAAGCGCGCCAAGGAGCTCGGCTACGATGCCATTCACGACACCGTGCACGAAATGTGCAAGGACGAAGCTCGCCACGGTAAGGGTTTCGATGGCCTGCTGAAGCGCTATTTCGGTAAATAAGCAACGACGAGCGGCTGCTCGTTCCGGCATAGCCCCCTTGCAAAAGGGGGCTTTTTTGTTGTCGACAAGCGAATTCCACGCCCGCCACCATGCTAAGCGTTGCTCCGTTCCTTACATCAGAACTCCAGCTTAGCTCGCCCGTTCACCGCCATCAGCGCCTGCTGGGTACCGCTTACCACAATGCGCGAGGTGGGCGAAACCGCTCCTGTTACCGCCACCATGCCATCCTGTTGCAGACCGACGCTGACAGGCACAAGCGAGGCGCTGCCTTTGTCATCAACCTCAATCAACATGCTTTTGCCCTGAATATTGACGATGGCACCCACCGGTACCAGCAGCGCATGCTGATGCTCAGCAGAGCACACACGCACACGTACAAACATGCCGGGACGTAACAAATCGCCGGGATTCAGGGTTCGGGCATCCAGCAACAGCGAGCCGGTCGTTGCCGAAACTTCATTATTGACGCCTTCAATTGTTGCCGGGTAGGCATAGGGCTCACCATTAGCCAGCAGCAATTGCACCTCAGCCCCCGGGTGCAAAGCACCACCGGAGCCCCCTTGGTTTAACCAATCCTGCTCGCTGATGCTGAATTGCACACGTATGGGGTTCATGCTATTCACCAACACCAGCGGGTTACCGCCGGGCGATACATAACTTCCTACATCAGCCCGAGCAAAACCGACAATACCATCCACAGGTGCCTTGAGTGTGCAATAACCTACATTTGTACGAGCCTGAGCCACCGCAGCCTGCGCTGAGGCCAAGGCTGCCTGAGCCGCCAGCAATTGTTGCTGAGCATCGGTGAGAGACTGGCGCGAAATAGCACCGGCCTTGGCCAGCGGTTCATTGTATGCCAAGTGCTGAGCAGCCTCCTTTTCATTAGCGGCAGCCTGTGCCAGCCTGGCTTCAGCCTCGTCCAGAGCCTGCTCGTAAAGGGTGGAATCTATCTTATAAAGTACCTCGCCGGCCTTGACGAAGGCACCATTGGTAAAGAAGCGTTCCGCCACATAACCACTCACCTGGGGCAAGACGGCCGCACTTACCAAGCCTTCCAGCCGGCCAACCCACTCACGATATTCAGCCACGCTGCCCGTCTGCGGCGAAGCCACCTTTACCGTGTACACCGGCAACTGTGCAGCAGCGCGCTGCCCTGCATCCTCGCCACAAGCCCAGAGCAGCAACGCTGCCAACACAGAAATGATACAGTTCCTCCACATCTCGCCGTATATGACGCACCACCCCCCGCCCCTTTCTCAAAAACAGGCAAAAGACACCCCCCTTCAACTGGATATATGCGTTTTTGCACACATCGCCCCACAGAGTCATCTCACCCAACGACCATGAAAAAATGCACCCCCGATAACGAAACGGTGAGCATCTTCGGCTCGGCAGATGTGGCAAAACCACTTCCCACCAGCCATTTCCCCGAGCAGGCCATGCGCCCGGAAGATGCCTTTCAACTGATTAAAGACGAGCTGCTGCTGGATGGCAATGCCCGCCAGAATCTGGCTACCTTCTGCCAGACCTGGGACGACTCCTGGGTACACAGGCTGATGGATATCAGCATCTCTAAAAATATGATTGACAAAGATGAGTACCCGCAATGCGCCGAAATTGAGCAACGCTGTGTACGCATGATTGCCGATCTTTGGAATGTACCAGCCGACCAAACTCCCATAGGTTGCTCCACCATCGGCTCGAGCGAAGCCTGCATGCTGGGCGGCATGGCTGCACTTTGGCGATGGCGAGCCCGCCGCCGCAAGGAAGGAAAACCCTGCGACAAACCCAATTTGGTCTGCGGCCCGGTACAGATATGCTGGCATAAGTTCTGCCGCTACTGGGATGTGGAAATGCGCGAGGTACCCATGAGCCACTCCTGCTACTGCATGAACGAAGAAGAAATGCTCAAGCGGGTAGATGAAAACACCATCTGCGTCGTTCCGACCTTTGGTGTAACCTATACCGGCCAATATGAATTCCCCGAGCCCATCTGCAAGGCGCTGGATGCCCTGGCAGCCGGTGGCGGCCCGGATGTCGACGTCCATGTGGACGCAGCCAGTGGTGGTTTTCTTGCCCCCTTCACCGCACCGGACATCCCCTTTGACTTCCGCCTCAAGCGTGTTAAATCCATCAGCTCCAGCGGCCACAAATACGGGCTGGCACCGGTAGGCTGCGGCTGGGTCATATGGCGAGATGTTGCCGACCTGCCCAAAGACCTCACCTTTGCCGTCAACTACCTGGGTGGCAGCGTACCGACCATTGCGCTGAACTTCTCACGCCCCGCAGGTCAGGTTATCTCCCAGTACTACACCTTCAGCCGATTGGGTAAGGATGGCTACAAGCGCATTCACGATGCTGCCTATAACGTAGCCCGCTACCTGCACAAGGAATTCAAAAAACTCGGTAAATTCGAGTTCATCGCCACCGGCAACCCCGAGACAGACATCCCCGCCGTCTGCTTCTGTATGAAAAAAGGTTACAACCCCGGCTATAACCTCTACGAGCTGTCAGACCGTCTGCGCATGCGCGGCTGGCAAGTACCGGCCTTCAGCCTACCGGCCAATGTGGAAGATGTGGTGGTCATGCGCGTGATGGTGCGCCGAGGCTTCACCATGGACATGGCAGCCCTGCTCATTGAAGACGTCAAACGCGCTATGGACTTTCTTGCCAAGCATGCCCCGGCACAGCATGTGGAGGAACAAGAGGCCATGACCTTCAAGCATACCTGACGCAACAAGTGCGATGGCGAGCGCACCCCCGGAGCCGGCAGACATACCCGCCTCATCCGGGGGCGCGACTCACCACCTGCCGCCCTCAGTTCCTAGCAAGTTTACGGGGGCGTAAACCGCTGGGGTAACAGCTTATGGGCTGCTCCTCACGGCACTCGGCAAAAGCCAGCTCAGGCTTACCCGGGTAGCGGCGCAGGCACTCCAGCACCTTGTTACGGGTTTCTACGGCAGCCTCGAGCGATTTGCTCTCGCTGCCGTATTGTTTATCAGAAAAATAACGAGTAAAGTGCAGCTGGTTGCGGCACAGTGTAACCCTCCATCCCTGAAAGGATGTGAACTCATAGGTGAAACGAGTGATATTGCGTATCTGCTTCATAGCGTCGCCATCATATATCGCCTTTTGTGACCGGGCAACAGATATTAGGTGCAATACTTGTAACTCTACTTCACCCCCTCGTTTTTATCTGCTATTCTGCAGCTGCCATGAATCAGAAATCCATCACATTCCGTTGTTCCGCTTCTCAGCGTGCACGCCTCGAAAATGCCATGCTCGCTCTCACTTCCGAGAGCCGCACCGCTTTCATCGCCGCCGCCCTGGAAGACTTTCTACGCTATGTCGAGCAAGAAGACGTTGCCGCACTCAACCTCTTCGAGCTGGTGCAGCACATCGATGCCACAGGCAACGGCACCTCATTTGCCTCGCAGGCATGAAAAATAACACCGGGTACGAGGTGAGATATTTCCGAAAATCCGCCAAAAAGAGAAAATCTCGCCTCGTACCTCAACATGGCGCATTTTTTTCTTTCCCGAAGCACCGTGTTAGTGTATAAATGGCGACTGTGGAACGCGCTTTTGCTATCGGGCTCGCGGCTCCACATCTAAACGCGAAAAAGATATATACCAAAAGATGAGCACCTCCTCTTTTTTACCGGCTCAGTACGCCCATCCGTACGAGATTGACCCCAAGTACAGCAAATCTGTGGCTTACTTCTGCATGGAGTACGCCATTGACAACGTTTTCAAAATCTACTCCGGCGGCCTTGGCTACCTTGCGGGCTCCCACATGCGCTCAGCAGGTACCCTGCGCCAAAACCTCGTAGGCGTCGGTATCCTCTGGTCCTACGGCTATTACAACCAGATTCGCGCCGAAGACGGCTCGATGGCTGTACAGTACCGCAAGAAGGAATATGCCTTCCTCGAGGATCACAACCTCAAGTTCCTCATCAACATCTGCAACACCCCCGTGTGGGTTAAGGCTTACTACCTGCGCCCCGAGGTGTTCGACACCGCTCCCATGTTCTTCCTGAGCACCGACCTGCCGGAGAACGACGCCATCAGCCGCTCCATCACCCAGCGCCTGTACGACAGCAACCCCATGACCCGCATCTCCCAGTACATCGTGCTGGGTCAGGGTGGTGCCCGACTCTTTGAGGAGCTCGGCGTAGAACCCGAGATTTACCACATGAACGAGGCTCACGCCATCGGCGCTGCCTTCAACATGCTCGCCCGCAACGGCGGCAACGTGGAGGAAGTGCGCAAGCGCTTCGTCTTCACCACTCACACCCCCGAGGAAGCCGGTAACGAGAAGATGGATATCAACCTCATGGCCAACTTCTCTTTCTTCGATGGCCTCTCCCTCGACCAGGTGCGCAGCATGCTCAAGCTCGACCCCAACGAGCAAACGTTCAACTACACCCTCGCTGCCCTGCGCCTCTCGCACATGGCCAACGGCGTCAGCGAACTGCACGGCGAAGTCTCCCGCCAGATGTGGCAGGGCTATAGCGACATCTGCCCCATCACCCATGTAACCAACGCTCAGAATGTCTCCTACTGGCAGGATGCCGAGCTGGCCGAGGCCTTTGCTGCCCGCGACAAACGCGCCTTCATGGCTCGCAAGCGTGCCCTCAAGAAAGACCTCTTCCGTATGGTAGGCGAGCAAACCGGCCATCTCTTCGATCAGGACACCCTCACCATCGTATGGGCACGCCGCTTTGCCGCTTACAAGCGCCCCGCCCTCATTACAGAAAACCCGGTCATGTTCGAGCGCATGCTCCAGCGCACCAACCGCCCCGTGCAGATGATTTGGGCCGGCAAACCCTACCCCACCGACTTCACGGCCGTGGACATTTTCAACAAGCTTAACAAGCTCAGCGAGAAATACCCGCGCTGCGCCGTACTCACCGGTTATGAGCTCGCCCTCTCCCGCCTGCTCAAGAACGGCGCCGACATCTGGCTCAACAACCCCGTTGTCACCCGCGAGGCCTCCGGCACCTCCGGTATGTCCGCCGCCATGAACGGCACCATCACCATCTCCACCAACGATGGCTGGGTGCGCGAGTTCGCCCGCGACGGCCAGAACTGCTTCATGATTCCCGAAGCCAAGGAAGGCCTCTCCCCCGAAGCTCGCGACCGCTCCGACCGCGACCACTTCTACAACATCCTCGAATCCAAGGTACTCCCCCTCTACTACGACAACCGCGATAGCTGGAACGACATCGTCTTCAACGCGATGGAGGACATCGACCCCGCCTTCAACTCCGATCGCATGGCCGATGAGTACTATACCAAGATGTACAACGTGTAAGCCACCACTTACACACCTCACCTTTCCCGCCCCCGCCGAGCCCTGCTCCGCGGGGGCATTTACACCTTAAATTACACCAATTAACTTATTGACAATTAGACGCATAAATGCTATCATTCTCACATGAAGAGCGCCACTTCCACTCTCAGCCACGCACTCTCATTCTGCCTCTACCATTCGACGGAAGAGCAAGTAAACATTCAAGTTTACATAAAAGACGAGACACTATGGGCTAGCCAAAAAGCCATAGCCGAATTGTTTGAGGTAGAAAGAAGCGTTGTCTCTAAACACCTGAAAAATATTTTCCAATCGTTTGAACTGGAAGAATCATCAGTATGTGCAAATTTTGCACATACTGCAACAGACGGCAAAACATACACGACAAAGTTCTACAATCTCGACGCCATTATTTCCGTCGGATACCGTGTTAATTCCCGAAAGGCTACTGTTTTCCGACAATGGGCAACTAAGACGCTCAATGAATATATCCGCAAAGGGTTCGTTATGGACGACGAGCGCCTTAAACAAGGCAAAACAACTTTCGGCAAAGATTACTTCCGCGAACTTCTGGAGCGAGTCCGCGCCAGTAAGCGCCGCATCTGGCAACAAATTACCGACATCTTCGCCGAATGCAGCATCGATTACGACCGACAGGCAAAGGAAACGCGCCTCTTCTACTCCATGGTGCAGAACAAATTTCACTACGCCATCACCGGCAAAACTGCGGCTGAAATCATCTGGAGCGAAGCCGACCACACCAAAGACCACATGAGGCTTAAAACATGGAAAAACGCACCCGATGGCCGCATCCTGAAATCTGACGTCACCGTAGCCTGAATTCTCGGAGAGCGTCAACGCCTTCCTTTCCTTCCGCCGCTATGACATCCTGCCGGATAAAGCACGCATCTCGCAAAAAGACGCCCACACTAAAGCCGAGGCTGAATACGATATCTTCAACCGCACGCAAATCATCGACTCCGACTTCGATAAAGAAATCCGCCGCATGCAGGAGCTGATGTGATTCATGCCCGCCCCCGCCGAGCCCTGCTCCGCGGGGGCGAGTTGCTCAGGGGGAGGGCAAAGGTGTGCCAGAAAATCACTATCTTTGCACTTTTTTGTTGCGATTTTTCGGTGGAGATGTCTAAATATAAGCAGACATGGAAAAAATCTTCTGCATCTCTTTCTCCTGCCTTTTCCTCATCCCCGGGGTACTGCTGTCTCTGCTCAACTGGGGTAATATCTGCATCTGGGTGTGGGAGAAATGGCGCAATCCTCGCCGTTGGAGGGAGGACTGCATTGTTCCCTTTCTGGGCGGTCTCTGCCTCCTTGGCGGCCTTAGCATCCTCGCGGCCGGCGTCCCTGAACTATTCGTCTCACTCCTGCAAAAGTTGGGATGGAGTGACAATCCGCATGTAATATCAGCGCTGGCTGCGGGGCTAGGCCTTCTGATAGATTATGGCTCCATTCCCCACCTCATCATCACGCCCCTTCTGGGATTCATCCTTCATCTTCGGGAAAAGCCAGCCCCCAAGCGAAAGCCTCGCGGCCCCTACTGCCGGCAACTTCAACTCACCTTTCCCCTGCTACTGGTAGGCGAGGATGAAATCCCCCAACTTATTAGTGCTCCCTCCGAGCTTCCCAAAAAAAGTGCCGATTTCCAGCTCGAAGCTCCCGGCAGCACGCTGTATACAGAAGGTCTATGCCAGCAAGTTGTGCGGGTTCATTCACTACACAAACCCAACCTCTGGAACCGCCTGCGCCACAGGAATGACGAGAACTTTTGGGCCGTTGAAGTAGAATACACCACCCCACGCCCCTACCGGATTAAAAAACTACTTAACCAGATGGCCCGCCTTGTGCGTGCGGATGACGATGTGTGGACCCAGTTTCACGAGGCTCACGACCTGCTGCAATTGTTGAAAAACTGCACCACCTTTGCTGAGTTCCTTGCACTCGGCAGTCTGGCCGGTTGGTGGAGTGAATCGGCATCAGTCGCCAACTTACCCTCGCTGAAAGAAGGTGATATTACGCAGGATGATATTTACGAAGCCGCCCGCAACATTGTTTTCAAGTAAGAGCCCCTTGCAAGTGTATGTTTGTATAACATTGGCAACAAAATGCAAAAAAATGCGCAACAATATGCCTGCGGCAAACGCCTATTTATTAGGAAATCCCCATTGTGTGCAATTTTTTGTTGCGGATTCGGTTCCGGGGAGTATTACCATGAGCATAGGAGATAGATAATGATGAGTAGATTCTTTTTGACCGTTCCATGTTTGTTGTACATGGTTAGTTGCCTTTTTTGCGTCTCTTGTCAGCAGAATGTTCTGACCGTAACGGCTGGTCAGGATTATTACGAACCTGAGCTTCAACAACAAATCCGTAGTACAGGATGGCAGATTGTTAATCATGCCTTCGATGGCGATTCTGACCGCAAAGCAAGAAAAACTTTCCATTTGAAACGCGCAGATGTGCATGGCGGAGAAACCCGATACCACATCTACTATCATGAAAAAACAAAACAAATTGTTCTGTTTGCGAAAAATGAAATTAAGATTAAGGGATATAAGCAAGGAAAACCTTTGTACCTGGCGACTAACAGCTTTGGCGAAACTGCCGAATTCCCCCTTTACATTGCGAGGGCAGAAGAAGAGGCTCATCTGACTAACTCTGCATCAGAAGCTTATCGATTGGATGCTATGCTACCCGGGTGGTTAGATGCACTTATCTCCGTACATTGTAAGAAATTTTACGATGATGAAATGAAAAATTATGGCAAGTCAGTATATGAGGGGGTGTTCAGACCTGATAAAGGGGAAGATGAATAATTCGGGAGCACACCACAAAATACACGCTAACAAATACCGCTTGCGCAAACTCGGGTTTATCAATCAAGCGAGCATTAGTTTCGCTATTTTTGCAAAAAGGCTATCAGTCATACGACTACCCCAAACAAACATTTGACAATCAGGTAGACGGCCTATATAATCCCCACATGCACGCTACCCAACAGGCCGACAATGAACAGAAAAGCACTCCACAAAAGGAGGTAGAAGTACTATGGTCAGAACGAAGGCGCAAGCTTAATGATGAATTGACGATGTTGCTGATAGTGTGCAATATTCCCCTTCTGTTGATATATTGGCTGCTGGTGCTCGATTGCACGGAACCCGGCGGAATGCTGCCCGAGGAGGCAGAAAAGCTGCTGATATTTCCTGCGATATCCGCGCTCTGCCTATTGCTGATTGTTGGCCATATGCTGTGCAATTATCGCACCGTGTATGTTCTCACGCGCAGCCATGCCCACATCATCATCCATTATCCCTTGGTGGGGCGCATAACAAACTCCACACGCATTACTCAAAATATGGTTTTTGAAGTAAAACGGCGTAAGAACGGAAGTGCGGACTACATGCTGATGCAGCAACACATAGGACGCCTTACCATCCCCACAGGGTTCATCGGCGTGCAAAATGTGGCTGAGTTTGAACATCAGCTCAAGCGCTGCGGAGTGCAGTTACCAAGCACTGACCAGGCCACCCCCACCCCGCCGCCTAGCTGCAAAAAACTGGCGATATTCGCCCTGATACCGTTGCTGATACTCGGTAATACCCTGTACCTCTTACAAACGAGTGAAGAACTGCAGCTGGATGTGCTAGGGCAACCCGCCACGGCTACTGTCGTTGACTACGACGTTCAGGCAAAAACGGAAGGCGGCAAGGTTCGCAAATCCGTCACTCGCTACCACCCCGTGCTCCGCTTCAGCACCGCCGACGGCACCCTCACTCAAGCCATTGACAGGCTGGGCGACAAGCGCCCGCTACACGAACTCCACTCTCAGGTGGACATCATTTATCTGCCCCACAACCCCGGCGTGGCAGAACGAGCCTCGTGCCTACGCTATGTGAAGCCCGGCCTCATCCTGCTCTTTTTTCTGGGCTCTCTGGCAGCTCTTGTATACCAACTGCGCCGTCGGTTGCGTTACCGCAAGCAGAGCACGCCCTCATAACTGCAAGCAAAGCCGCGTTTACCTTTGCGCGGCCTGAAGGAGAGCTACTTTGCGGGCAGCATCTGAACGCTCTCTCTACACGCTCGCCAAGCGCCAATCCATCATCATGAAAGAGAGCTATTGAACCGCGATAAAACTTGACGCACCGCATAAAACGTGGTACAAAACACAGTATCTCACATCTGTTATGAAGCATCCCATCTCAGCTGATAATCTACAAAATGCCCTCACCCCGGCTCTGCAGGATGGGGAGGCAATACGATGGAGTGAGCAAGCCAACCCGAGCAATCAGTATGTAACCATTGGTGCCTGCGCCCTGGCAACGCTGATTTTTTTCGGAGCCTATTTCGGCTTCATGCATGGCATAACGGGGGATGGAGATAATGATTTCATCACAAAACTCGTTCTGAGTTTTTTTCTCGTGGCGGGTAGCGCTTCACTACTTACCACGCTCTACAGCATCGCCTCACTCGGTGGCACCTTATATGCTGTCAGCAACCGCCGCATACTCATTCTCAACCGCCGGCCGTTGGGCAAACCGCTGATTTACGCTCTACCTCTGGCAGTCAACAGCGTCTGCCGAATTAAGCAACACAGCAACGGCTGTCGGGATTATCTGATGTATGAGGAAGATCTCGGCCGCTACAGCAGAACGAACGGCCTGCGCCACATTCGCAACACGCAAGGGCTCGAAACAGCGCTACGCGATGGCGGGGTACAACTCCCCGATACCACCGCTCAACAAGCAGCCCCGACATTCCGCCTGAGTTGGGAACACAGCCTGCCGGGCACTCGAATAGCGCTGCTGCTCATCGGCCTCTACCTGTCCGCCGGCATTTTTCTGCCAGCATTCGTAATCCGCACCGGAGCCAACCTCTACCTGAGCGGGGAGCGCAGCTCAGCCACCATCATCGGTTACGAAAAACGCTCCGTCGAGGAGGACAAGCGCACAGTCAATCGCTACTACCCCATCCTGCTCTTCCCCACAGCAGATTCACCACTAGTACGAGCCACGGATATGTTCGGCGACACCAAACCGGAGTGGAACATCGGCGAACAGACAGAAGTGCTTTACGCCCCCGGTAATCCCTCGCGTGTGATGCGCGACACCGGCGAAAACCGCAGCAATGCCATCGGCTTCATCGGTGTTTTTCTGGCCATCAGTCTTTGGTTGCTATGGCGCCTGCTCCGCACCATTCGGCAATGGTATGGCAGGCGCAGCGAAGCCTATTATCTCGTTGAATTGACAAAAATCTGAGTTTATGCCTTCCTCCCCCGACATGTGCAGCCTGTTCAGCGCAACTTTTCAATCGAAGAAGCTGCGCAGCCGTGGCATGATGCTCAAAGAAATAAGCGGTACCCTCGGCTCCGCTGAACTGGAAATACGGGTAGACCCTACCTCGCTGATACTGAGTATCAACCTGCGCGGCGATCAACTGCAAATGCAGCTGAGCTACCCCCGCCGCCTAGTGGATTCCAACGCCCGCCGCATGCGCCTGCCGGCAGTCAGCGGTACCATCAGCCTGAATGGTACCCCTCTGGCGACCATCAGCAACAACACGGCAACCCTGCGTGAGGATAAAACACAGCACCTGTACCTGTGCGAGGATGATATCGGGCGCCGTTACCTCTGGGCCAGAAGCTGCGGGCTCAGCCGACTGCAATCCCTGCGTTATTCCTCTGCCCGCTCGGCAATCGTACTGGCACCTCGGGCTGTTTTTGCCGGTTTTGGCGGAGACCTTGCCTGTGGTCCCCTATTGCCGGCGAACGACGCTGCTACGGCAGCCACCCTGCCCGTCGGGCTGCAATATACCTTGCTGGCTCTCAGCCTGGCTTGGTGCGCCTTCGGTTACGAGATAAACGCTTTCATCAAGCACGGCGAGAAAAACATCTACGGCGGCAAGGTCGCGGATATCCCCTCTTTCCTCCCCTGCGAGCTCAATGGCAGTCCCTGCCTGAGCTTCACCCCGCAGGACATAGCCCCCGTCACCCTTACCGATTTGTGGCTGACCCGTCTGGCAGAATTTGGCTTGGGGGCGGCGGCCACCTGCATTGCGTGCCTTTTCCTCGCCGCACTCTGCCTCCGCGACCTCAGCCCCGGGGGAATGATTGGGGGCGGTCTCTTTCTGGCCGGGGCGGCACTCATCATCCTGCTGCATCGCTACCGACATGCCGGCTCCCACCACATCAGCAGGCATCTCAAGCATTACAGAATCCCCCTCAACCCACCTTGCTGAGCTCAGAACATGCCTGAAAACGAAACAACGCCGACAAGCTCACAGCTCCCTGCCGAGGCAGAGAGCGAAAGCTCTGCTGACTTCAGTCTGACTGACCATATCAACCGCTCCACAACCAATACAGCCGTGCTTTCCGGCACGCTTGCTCAAGCATACAAAAAACAGATTATACAGGCTGCAGAAACCAACAACATATCGGCACTCAACCATCTGCTCAAAACCGGGGTTGACATCAGCCCCGGCGCCATCCTCGTTGCGGCAGACAAAGGATATGCCGAGTGCCTGAGTCTGCTGTTGAACAGAGAAGATGCCGACCCAAACCCACAGGATTACCAAGGCAATACCCCGTTGTCGCTCGCAGCACAAAAAGGTCATACGGACTGTGTTAAAATCTTATTAGCGCACGAAAAAACAAACATATCCATCATCAACAACAATGGGGATTTACCCATTGCGCTTGCCGATGAGTATGGGCATAAGGATTGTGTATCCCTGCTGATGGCTCACAGCCTTCTTGGCATGCGACGCCCCGGAAAAAAAGCGGCTCCGGCACCGGTGCCGCCTACAGACCTCCCCCAACAAGGAGAAATTGAGCCCCAACCAATACCGGCTGAACTTCAGCAAGAGGCAATAGAGGGCTCAGACCAACTGACGGATATTCCTGCGGATGCAACCGATACACAGCAAGATACCCTATCCGATAAAGAATCGGCGCAAGTTTCAGAACGCAAGAAACAGAAAATACGGCCGACTCAATGGGTAGCCATCTCGCTCACGCTTATAATACTGACTCTCTCCACCCTTCGGTTGATGGTAGGGCAGACGGAAGCCGTGGCAGAAAAGGAAGATGCGCCGGCGCCTCCTGTTCCCCAAATTAACGAAACAAAACAACCGACGCTAAGCAATGTTGAACACCTGTGGGAATGCGTCTCACAGGGGGACGAGCAACGACTCGATAAGCTCCTGAAAGAAGGAACCGACGCCAATACCCTCAACAATATTAACCAAACGCCCCTGATGATGGCCTGCATCAAAGGGCATGTAAACTGCGTAAAGCGCCTGTTGCAAGAGCCTGACATTAACCTCAACCAGCAAGACACCCATTGCTGGACGGCGCTGATGTATGCCGTTACCCACAACCACACCGATTGCGTGCAGGAACTCCTCAACACGCAGAAAGCAGACGTCAACTTAACCAACAACGATGGTCAGACCGCCCTTTGTAAGGTTACTATCGACGGCAAGCTTGATTACGTTAAACTACTGGCAGCCGTACCCGGAATTGCCATCAATCAGCATGATAACAACGGCCATACACCTTTTATCCATGCTCTCAGGCGCAAACATCTCGACTGCGTACGCTTCCTCGCAGCGTTACCCGACATCGGCTTCAATGATGCGGCTTGCCCCAACAGCCAACTGTTGTTACAGGCTGTCGACAGCGGAAATGACGATGAACTGAAAATCCTGACAACCCTCGATGGCATTGACGCCAACCAGGAAGACAGCAAAAAAAGAACAGCTCTGATGCTGGCTATCATGAAAGAACGCGTGAACTACGTTCCGCTCTTACTCAACATCAAAGGGATTGATATCAACAAGACCGACCTCGATGGCAAAACGGCTCTGCACTACGCCGTGGAAAAAAACAATGTCAATTATCTCCGCCACCTCGTCACCCAAAAGCAGCTGAAATACGATATAGCAAATAAACAGGGAAAACAAGCTTTGCATGTTGCAGCTGAAAAAGGCAATCATCCCATCGTCAACGAACTATTGAAGATTGAAGCCATCAATGTTAATGCCACCGACTCTCAGGGAAAAACGGCCCTCCATCTGGCTGCACTACACAGTAAAGGCAACGTCATCCATCAACTGCTGAAAAACAAGAAGGTTAATCCTAACCTCATCGACAAAGAAGGCAATACCGCCCTGCATTATGCAGCACAACAAGCGCATCAATATACCCTCTCCCTATTAGCTCAACATAGTGAGCTGAATCCCAACATTCCGGATAAACGGGGAAATACAGCCCTGCACCTGTTGTGCACCAAGAACTCCTATAACGCCCTTAATTACCTGCTCAATATAAAGAGTATCAATGTAAACCAAACCAATGCAGATGGCAATACTCCCTTGCACCTCGCTATCATCCATCGGCAAAAGCGCAACAGCGATCAACTGCTGGCACATCGGGCAATCAACAAACAGATAGCAAACCGTCAGGGCATAACGGCAGAACAACTCATCAAAGATGAACGTAAGTCAATCTATACTAAAGAGTTAAGCCAAGCATTAAAAAACAAGAATAGTGCCGGGATACGCCAACTTATTATCGATGGAGCAGATGTCAACTACAGCGATCAGCAAGGGCGAACACCCCTGAAAGAAGCCATCAAAAACAAAGATACGGAATTGCTGAATTTCCTGCTCTCACGCCCCGATATCAACACAGAAGACGCCTTTGTTTATGCAGCTGAGTGCAACAATATACAAGCAGCCAGGTTATTGAAAAAAAGGAAAGGCAATGTCAACAAGAAAGATGCTCATGGCTTCACGGCATTGCACCGAGCAGTAATCAACAATAATAGCCAAATGCTTGAAATCCTTCTACAGTCACCCGACCTCGATATCAACATCACCAACGACGCAGGCGAGACGCCTTTGTACTATGCGGCCAAATTCGGCAAAAGTTCAATAGTTTTTCGACTGTTAGTCACCCCGGGTATTGACATTAACAGAAAAGCAAACAACAATCAAACACCCCTCGACATAGCCCGAAAACAGAAAAACACCGAGTGCGTAAAACATCTGCTCCGATTCGGAGCCCAATCCTCAAATGCATCGAACAGGTAATCCTTCGCCGGAGCACACACCCACTTACCGCTTGTCAGCGGCGGGGGCATCTGCTAAACTAAGGGAGTAATGGACATACAGGCCGCTCAGACCGCACGCTGCACAAAGGGCTACACCGCCCTGATGCTGCTATGCGCAGCGATTGCCGTGTGGGGGCTGGGGTGGAGTGCGGTACGTATTGCCACAGAGGGCGTGGGAGTACTGGGTGTCAACAATGACGTCCCATGGGGCTGGGACATTGCTAATTTTGTATTCTGGATTGGTCTGGGGCACGCCGGCACCCTCATCTCCGCCGTGCTGCTCATTACCGGCAAAAGCTGGCGCGGCGAGATTGCCCGCCATGCGGAGCTGATGACCTTGTGCGCCGTATGCACGGCAGCGGTGTTCCCCTTGGTTCATGTAGGGAGAGCTTGGATGCTGTGGCAAATGGTCCCCCTGCCGGTAGCCAGCGGGGTATGGCCCAACCTGAGTTCAGCCCTCGCATGGGACACCGTAGCCATCGGCAGCTACCTGCTGCTTTCCGTACTATTCTGGCTCATGGGAATATGGGGGGAGCGAGCGCCGCAATCCCTGCACCCCGTATGGGCTCGCTGCTGCCTGCTGATGGCGGCTCTGCTCACGCCGCTTGTAGTCACCGTACACAGCGTGGTGGGCTGCGACTTCGCCCTCACCCAACGCTGGCACGAAAGCATCATCCCCCCATATTTCGTATGCGGAGCCCTGCTCTCGGGCATGGCTGCAGTTCAGCTTATTGCCCTCTGCCGGCGCTGTAGCTCTGAGCTCATCGGCAAGCTCGCCCACCTCACCTTGGGGCTCAGCTGCGCCATGGGGCTGCTTTACGGGCTGGAGTGGCTGCGTAACCCGGAGTTCCCGGGGAGTGATTACACCTGGTTGCTCGCGCTCAACGTATTGTTACCGGGGGTGTATTGGTGGCCGGCACTGCGCCGCAGACGCATGATTACCGCGCTGGTAAGCGGAGGGCTGCTGGTGGGCATGTGGCTGGAGCGCGTGCACATCGTAGTGGGGCGCTCCCTGACATACAGCGGTGGCAGCTACAGCCCCACCGAAGTTGACATAGCCATGCTGCTGGGCAGCCTAGGGCTCTTCGCCGCCCTCTTCCTGAGTATATCCGCCCGCATGCCGGCAGAACAGATTGACCCGCTCACCCGCCTCAAAGCCCCCTGCCACACACGCCCCGCCCTGTGGGCAGCCGTAGGAGCTGTTACCGGCGCGGCGGGCAGCATATTGTGGGCGCTCGCCACCCAATGGGCCGACACAGCAGGCACACCGGGCTCCTACCCACAGGGGTGGGCATTCTGGTGGCCGGCCATCTGGGTATGCAGCCTTCTGGGAGGCGGCGTTGCCGTATTCATTCACTTCTGCACCTGCTACCGCCGCGTATGAAATACTTCTTTTGGATTATCCTCGTCCTGCTGGCTCTGGCGGCCGCCCTGCGCATTGGTTTTGACTACAGCGGACAGCCGTCCCGCCTCGTCTTCGACACCCCGGAGCAAGCACTTACCACCCGCCGCCCCCACCCAGCTGGGGTTGTACCATACGGCACAGAAACGCCTGCAGCCGGTACGGGAGCTGAGCTTTTTGCCATTCATTGTGCTCATTGTCACGGTACGGACGGCAGCGGCCGGAGCTATACGGCCCGCACCCCGGGTATGCCCGCTGTAGGCAATCTCATAACAAGCGAACGCCCGGCTGAGGAACAGAGTCTCATACTGGAGGAAGGGCGTGGTGCCATGCCGGCATTTCATCAACGTCTGCGTACCGACAACCGCCGCGCCCTTCTTCAGCACATCCAAAGTCTCAAACCATGAAAAAACGTCTTTTCCTCGTAGCTCTTGTCTTCTTTCTGCTGCTGGTCACCATGGCCAACCAGCACGTACAAAACCCGGCCGCTCTGCTGGGCAACGCCGAAGTACTGGGCTTCATCCCCCTATGGCAACTCTACAACGTATTGCCCGCCGGCATCTTTGCAGCCGGAGCAGCAGCCGCCGCCCTCGGCATGGGCGCTGAAATGTGGCGAGCCCTGCTGCCCTTGTGCGGCGCAAAATGGGCACCTGTGCAACCGCTGAACCGCATGGCAGATGCCGGGCTGTGGTGTGGATGGATTACGCTGGCGGCCTGCATCATGGCGCTGGGGTGCATCTTCCCTTGGTCTGTGGGAGCCCCGGGTGCCTACGGAGTCGGCCTCAGCTCCACCAACTTCTTCGACCTTTCGCACTACCGCCTTGCCTTGCAGATATGTGGCGGAGGGATGATTCTCTGTCGCCTTCTCTCTACAGCCCTGCGAGAAAAGGCGGCGCTCCCCATCGTCATTCTCTGTGCAGCCGCCATGCTGGTATGCGGCCAATTCTGGTGCCGAGCACAGGCCATCAGCTTCTTCGGCATAGCCCTGCTGCTCCCCTGGGGACTGTTGCTACTGTGGCAACCCGGTAAGCTCAGCACAGCCCGCTTTTACATCACTCTGGCAGCCACCGTCATGGCGCTTTACGGCCTGACATTCGAAACCACCATCGGGCAATATGTCATCAGCGTTGAGCCGGCAGATAAAAGCTACATTTCTTACCAAACCGGCATGAACACCCTGTTGCCCTTGGTGGCTCTGTTGCTCATGCTCATCCTGAAACCACTCGGTTTCACTCAGAAAAAGTGGATGCAGCGTGGCATGGGAGCCCTCATTCTCTACGCCTGCCTGCGTGCCTTGTGGTACCTCACAGCAGCCGGTGCACCAGGTCCCCGCATTACGGAGCAACTTCCCCTCTCCATCGCCTGTTATCTGGTACCACTCATGTTCATTGCCCTGCTGATAAGCCTGCGACTTTGGGCCACAGCCCCGCAGAAAGTACCTGAAATACAGGAAAATTAACATCAGAGCGCATTCCGTGATTGCAATCAGATAAAAAATAAGGTAGAGTATCCGCAGTAGCTTTACCATTTTCACACATCACAACTTATCACTTATGGCAGCACCTAAACTCAAAATCAATACACCGGCTCCCGGGGCTCGCCCCAAGCTGGCAGTTGCCGCCGCTCCGGCCGCTCGCGTGAAGCTCAATGCCGGCGCAGCCCCCGTTAAGCGCCCCACTCTGGTAGGTGCCGGTGGCCAGGCTATTAAGCCTAAGACACCGACTCCCGCGCCCGCCGCAGAGCCGGAAATCACCCCCGTAGCCGCCCCTGAACCGGTAGCAGCCCCCGTTCCCACACCGGAACCCGAGCCTGTAGCCGCTCCCGTAGCCACACCCGCCCCCGAACCGGTAGCCGACACCGTGGCCGAGGAGGCCGCTGCCGAGGCTGCTGCTCAGGCAGAAGCCGCTGCTGCTGCCGAAGCCGCGGCTCAGGCTGAATACGAACGCCAGATGGAGGAGTACAACCGCCAGATGGAGGAGTATAACCGCCAGATGGCTGAATACCAGGCTCAGCAGGAAGCCGCCGCTGCGCCCGAACAGGTGGTAGAAGAAGCCCCCGCCCCTGCCCCCACACCGGCTGCAGCCAAACCTAAAGTAGCCGCACCCAAGCCCGCCGGTCTCAAAGCCAAGGCAGCTGCACCCAAACCAGCCGGCCTCAAGTCCAAGGCAGCAGCTCCCAAACCCGCCGCAGCCCTGGCTCAGACAGATGAGCCCCAGGGCGATGAAGAGGATTATACCGAGAGCGGCATGAGCGAAGACCAGATGAGCGCCCGCGATGCCTACCTGCAGCAGCTGCAGACGATGGCAGAGAAGAAGCCTTTCCACAAAACACCTCTCTTCTACATCGCCCTCGGCTCTCTGGTGGCTCTCAGCATCGGCTGCTCCGTTTACGTTCAGAACGTCAACGCTGAGCGTAATGCTCGCAAGGCCAAGATTGACGCCACCAACGCCATCCTCAAGCGTGCCCATGAAATCAACAAGAACCAGATTGAGACCATGGACGACGCCCGCAGAAAAAACTTCACTGTTGAATGCAGCAAGGAAGACGCCCAGTGCCTGCTCAACATGGTGGTAAATCCGTTCGCCAAAGATGAGCAAGGCCGCAACGCTTATGGTGCTGCCCCCAAGCAGACTGCACAGCTGGCATGTCTGCTGCTTGCCCTCGCCTCTGAGATGGAGCCCACCATCGACAACCTCATCTTCAGCACGCTCGACAAGAATGCGCCGACGATGGATCCGGATATCTTCCGTTACCTCATTCAGCGCATGGCCATCTCCAACAACAAGGGCATCAACAGCAAATTCCGCAAGCTGGCTGATTCCGTAGCAGCCAAGCCCAAGTGGACCAAGAAGGCCACCATCCTCTCCCACATCTGGGAAAGCATGGGCCTGCGTGTATCGGAGAAGGATATCCCCGATATCATCAGCCTGCTGAAAGCCGACGAGCTGGATGAGCAGCTTGCCAAGGCGCTCTCCCAGTGCCTGCAGAACATCATCATGATGGAGGATGACCTCGACAAGAAGCAGCAGCTCGGTGACACCATCTTCGAAACGCTACCCGAGAAGCACCGCTTTAGCATGCAGGGTGCACTGGGTCGTTCCTGCTCGCCCAAGGCTCTTGCTCACTACAAGGAGCAGGCCGAAAACCCCGACGAGTGGCGTAATGTTGAGTTCTTCTTTGCGAACTACTACAACGATGACATCATTCCTTACCTGCTCGAGCTGAAGGCCAAGGCAACCGAGGCCGTTGAAGCCGCCGGTGATGACAAGGCCGCCCTGCGCAAGGCCAAGGCTAACCTCGACTCTGCAGAGCACATGCTCGGCTCTGTTGTAGGCCAGAACCGCGACCGCGAGTCCGCCGAAGCTCAGGAGCTGATTAATCTCGTCTTCGACAAGCTGAACGTGGATTGCTCCGGCTACGCCGATACGGAGGAAGGCTCCCAGGAGCGTGCCGATATGGATGCTTGCTTCAAGCAGAAGGAAATGCTCATCAACACCCTCGCCGGTATGCATGACCACGCTTGGGTCATGGAGCAACTCGACAAACTTTACAACGACTCCGATGTCGAAATCGCTAACAAAGCGAAGCTGGCTATCGAGCGCGTTAAGAAGAATACTGCCGAGGACGCCCTCATGAAGTCCAAGTATAAGTCCCGCGACAAACAATAACCACTTTCTCTCACTCTCCGGTTACACCTACTACCGAGATAACGGCCGCACCTACCTCACCGTGGGTGCGGCTGATTTTATGCCACAAGCAACACACCGCTACCTTCAAAAACTGTCATCATGCCATAAAAATGTCACTTTAGGCTTGCAATAGCCTGTTTTTCGTGTAAAATGCCTGCGTCACTTCACATGACATCGAGCTGTAGCGCAGGCTGGTAGCGCGCTTCGTTCGGGACGAAGAGGTCGCAGGTTCGAATCCTGTCAGCTCGACTCTTATAACCCGCAAATCGTTGCAACTGATAAACGCAACACGTTGACTTGATGCGGAACTCGCCAACCACTTGGGTAGACGAGAACATGCCGGGGTTGCCTATGCGGGTTACGGCCTGTTTGTGCACCTGCTTCACCTACCGGGCTCCATCCTCTCCACAGTTTCAAGCATTTTCTCATTCACCCACATACCTCAACACTATGTCCGGTCATAATAAATGGTCCAAAATTAAGTTCACGAAGGCAGCAGCCGACGCGAAGAAGGGCAAGATTTTCGCCCGCTACTCCCACGAAATCACTCTGGCAGCCAAGAGCGGCGGCGGTGATATAGACACCAACCCGCGCCTGCGCGCAGCCATCGAAGGCGCCAAGGCCGCCTCCATGCCCAAGGACAACATCGACCGTGCCGTAAAGAAGGGCACCGGCGAACTGCAGGGCGAAACCATTCAGGAGGTCACCTACGAGGGTTACGGCCCCGCCGGCACGGCTTTCATTGTTGAGGTTGCCACCGACAACACCAACCGCTGCTCCTCCGAAATCCGCACCATTTTCTCCAAGAACGGCGGCAACATGGGTACCCCCGGCTCGGTAGCTTACCAGTTCGACCGCAAGGGTGAAGTCACCGTGAATGATCCCGCTCTCGATGAAGACTCTGCCATGGAGCTTGCCATGGATTGCGGTGCTGATGAATTTGAAGAAGGCGAAAACGAAGGCGAGTGGGCCTTCATCTGCGGCCCCACCGATGTACAGGCCGTGAGTGAGGCGCTGACAGCTGCCGGCAAGAGCGTGACGGGCATGAAGCTCATCTCTGTAGCTCAGACCCCTACCGATATTACCGACCTTGCTACGGCTCAGAAGATTATGCGTCTCTTCGAGCGCTTGGATGACTACGATGACACCATGAACGTATTCTCCAACTTCGAAATCGCCGAAGAAATTCTCGAGCAGCTGTAATTTGTTTACATAGCCGGCTCGTCCCTGACTTTTAGCGGCGGGCGGTTCGCCAGTACCGTCCGCCACGCTTCTTTTGACTAAAACCACACACAACCGAGCGACAGGAAACGCACCATGAGCGCAATGGATGACAACAGACGCCCTGCAAGACAACGCTTCACCCGCCCCGGCACGGCAGACGCAGACCGCCGTAATAATAGCCAACGCATGCGCCGCGAGCACAACAACAATACCGGCGGAGAGCGCTTTGTACGCAATGGAGGCAAACCCCAGCGCCCCCAGCGGCCGCAGCAGCGCCGCAGCAAACCTGCGCACGAAAAGCTCGAGCCCATCCCCAAGACCGGCCGCGCCTATGTGCCGGTAGGCGAGCCCGCCGAGCTTACCGGCCTGCTCGAAATCACCCCCAAGGGCTTCGGCTTCATCCGCGTGCCCGAGAATGACTGGGCACCCTCCAATCAGGCCGTCTATGTGCCTGCCGACATTATTACCCAGCACCACTTGCGCCCTTATGTACAGGTGACCGGTATGGCCCAGCGTTATGAACGCGGCCACCAGCTCACTACCGTGACAGCCGTCAACGGCCTCCCCCCCGAAGAGGCTGCTAATGCCCCCCACTTTGAAGACCTGAAGGCAGTCAACCCCAACCATCGACTTTCATTCGAGACGGAAGCCAAGCGCTTCACCACCAGAACCCTCGACATGGTGGCACCGGTAGCCCGCGGTCAGCGTGGCCTCATTGTAGCCCCGCCCCGCACCGGCAAGACCACGTTGCTCATGCACATTGCCGAGGGCGCCATTCAGAACTATGGCGAAGACTTGCACCTCATGGTGCTGCTGGTTGATGAACGCCCGGAAGAAGTCACCGAGTTCCGTCGCGCTCTGCCTCAAGCTGAAATCTTTGCCTCCAGCAACGACAGCGGCATTAAAGAACATTGCCGCATGGCGGAAATGTGCATTGAACGCGCCAAGCGACTGGTGGAAAACGGTCGCCATGTGCTCATCCTCATGGACTCCATCACACGCCTTGCCCGCGCTTACAACAATGCAGAGCGAGGCAGCGGCCGCACCATGAGTGGCGGCATCGATGCCAAAGCCCTCGAAACACCGCGCCGTCTCTTTGCTGCGGCTCGCAACACCCGCACAGCCGGCTCCCTCACCATTCTGGCTACAGCTCTCATCGAGACCAACAGCCGTATGGATGAACTCATCTTCCAGGAGTTTAAGGGCACCGGCAATATGGAGCTCGTACTCAGCCGCCGCATTGCGCAAATGTACGTATACCCCGCGGTGGATATCGCCAAGAGCGGCACGCGCCGCGAGGAGCTCATCCTGCCGGAGTGGATGCTGACCAAGGTGCAGCTCATCCGCCGAGCCCTCGCTAATCACAAACCCGAGGAAGCCATGGAGCGCCTGCTCTTCTTCATGCGCAAGTTCCCGAATAACGCGCAAATGCTCATGGGCATCAAATCGCGAGGCTGATTCATCAATCATTTCATCCAAGGTAAGCGGACTCAACGTCCGCTTACTTTTTATCGTCAATCAATATGGGTACCCTACTTCGCAAAATTCTTTTTGATGCGCTGCGATTCGATGCCCCCGCAACGCTCCCGCCCCAAGAGCAGGAAGCGCTGCGCAAGCGGCTCGCACCCTACCGAAACGCAGCGAAAGGCACCCTTATATGTGGCGTCATTTATCTGTTTTTTCTGCTTCTTATTCTGGGTAACCACCCGCAAAACACACTCAGTAACCACCAACTTATCGCCCGGGTTGTACTGAGCTACACCTGTGGCGCAGGCTTGCTCCACTACCTGCGCTACCGCCTTCAACCCAAGCGAAATTTTGCCGACTTTCACAGAACGGTTGCGCACCTGCTCGGGTTGGGGCCTCGCGGCCTGAGCCTGGCGCTACTTCTTCTGCACGCAGTCATGCTGGTAGCACTACTGCACACCGGCGGCACCCCCCGATAAAACACAAAAAAAGGCCGCAGACTGAAACAGCTGCGGCACTTGCATGTACGGGATTCTGTACCCCCAATCAGTTCAAGCGGAACGTGATACGAGCCTTGCTCATATCGTAGGGAGAAACCTCAATCTTCACGCGATCACCCACCACCAGACGAATGAAACGCTTACGCATCTTACCGGAAATGTGAGCCAGGAACTCGTGACCGCTGGGCACCTTCACGCGGAACATGGTGCCGGCGAGCACGGCAGACACCACGCCCTCCATCTCGATTTCACCCTCGCCGTCGTCTTCAACGGTCTTCTTCTGCTTCACAGGAGCGGAATTGGTAGGACGAGCACCACCGCGTGCATTATTATTGCCGGGGCGGGGAGCGTTATTGCTGCGCTGCTGCGGTTTGCCACCGCGATTACTGGGAGGATTTGCCATTATATTTAGTATTGGTTAACAGACACGGCGCAAATCGGCTGCGCGGTGCGCGGGTAGTTTATAGCGCAATCGACATCTTTGCAAGCGTTTTTTACTCAATTTCAGCAAAAAATTGAAAAAAAATGCCCGAAATCAGAAAAAGCGGTTGACAAAAAGCTATAAAAAGTGTAGAGTAGCCGCCCCGAACTAAGAGGTTCGTTGGCGAAAGCCTAAACAGGAACAAAAGAAATCATCATGAAAACCTTCTCTGCCAAAGCCCAGGATATTGAGCGCAAGTGGTATGTGATCGACGCCGCCGATAAGGTGCTCGGTCAGCTCGCTGTTGAGGCAGCAAATCTGCTGCGCGGTAAGAACAAGACCATCTTCACCCCCCACGTTGACTGCGGTGACTATGTTATCGTTGTAAACGCTGACAAGGTAGTGCTGACCGGTAACAAGGAGCGCGCCAAAATCTACACCCGCTACACCGGCTACGTTGGCAATCAGGTTGTAACCACCCCCGCCAAGCTGCGTAAGACCCACCCCGAGCAGATCGTTGAGCACGCCATTCTCGGCATGGTGCCCCACACCCGTCAGGGTCGCGCTCAGGCTGTTCGTCTTAAGGTGTATGCCGGTGCTGAGCACCCCCACGCCGCTCAGACCCCCACTGCCGTTACAATCGCCTAACCCAGTTTCTTAAATCATGAGCTCTACAACTCCGTACAACGCTACCGGCCGCCGCAAGGAGGCTATCGCGCACGCTTGGCTCACCCCCGTTGAGGAGGGCAAGTCCGGCAAGATTACGATTAACCGTCGCAGCTTCGAGGAGTACCTCCCGACCGACACCCTGCAGAACGTTGTGCTGCAGCCCTTCTATGCCACCAACACCATCAAGAAGTATGATGTTCGCATCGTTTCCAAGGGTGGTGGTATCCACGGCCAGACCGGCGCTATGAGCCTGGCAATCGCTCGCTCCCTCGTTATGATCAACGAGGAGTACCGTTCCCAGCTCCGCGAGCAGGGTCTGCTTACTCGTGACTCCCGCATGAAGGAGCGCAAGAAGGCCGGTCGTCCCGGTGCCCGTAAGCGCTTCCAGTTCAGCAAGCGCTAATCGCGCCACAGGCTTTCAGCCGCAATCCCTCTTTTTTCAGAGAGCGCCACGCAACCACGGTTGCGTGGCGTTTTTGTTATACCTACCCCGCCACCATCGGGTACAAGATACCCCATTGTCAATTCCGCATACATGATTTGGACTTGACAACGTGCGCACGCGTGGTAGTATGGCGATACTTATGACGGAAGAAGCCCTTCTCAAGATATTGGAAACGGACGCCCGCCTGAGCGACCAGCAGATTGCCGAACGCCTGGGTGTGAGCGTTGCTGAAGTTGCTGCCGAGCGAGCTACCCTGGAACAAGAGGGGCGTATTGTCGGCTACCAGACCATTGTGAATGATGACGATGAAGGCGTAAGCGCATTCATTGAGGTAAAATGCACGCCTGAGCGCGGTGGTGGTTTTGACCGTCTGGCCGAACGCATCTCCCGCTTTGATGAAGTGCGTAGCTGCTACCTGATGAGCGGCGGCTTTGACCTGCTGGTTCAGGTGGATGCCTCGGACCTGCTCTCCGTAGCCCGTTTTGTAAGCGAAAAGCTGGCCAGCCTGCCCGGTGTACTGTCCACCGCCACGCACTTCCGCCTTAAAACATACAAACTCAACGGTCTGCACTTCACCGAAGAGCCTTGCCACCAGCGCATCAGCGTGGCTCCGTAACCCTAATTTTCTATCATTTTCTCGATACCATGGACTGGAAAAAAACTCTATCCAAACAGGTCGTAGACCTGCCCCGCTCGGGCATTCGTGAATTTTTCGACCTCGTTACCGGCAGCAAGGACATCATCTCTCTGGGCGTGGGTGAGCCCGATTTTGTCACCCCCTGGAATATCCGCGAGGCCGCCATTTCATCCCTCGAAAAAGGTCACACCACTTACACCAGCAACTACGGTCTGGAGAGCCTGCGCCGCGCCATTGCCCGCTATGTGGAAGGCTTCTTTCACGTCTCCTACGACCCTCTTTGTGAAATTCTGCCCACAGTGGGCGTGAGTGAGGCTATTGATTTGGCACTGCGCTGCCTCATCAACCCCGGCGATGAAGTGCTCTACCATGAGCCATGCTACGTGAGCTACGCCCCCTCGGTTCTACTGGCCTACGGTACGCCCAAAGCTGTTGAAACCAACATTGACGACCTCTTTGCGCTCAATCCGGTTAAGCTGGAGGCCGCCATAACGCCACGCACCAAGGTGCTCATGCTCAATTTCCCCACCAACCCGACGGGCTCCATTGCCCCCCGGAAAACGCTGGAGGAGATTGCCAAAATCTGCATTAAGCACGACCTCTTTGTACTAACGGATGAAATCTACTCCGAGCTCCGCTACGATGGTGTGGAGCACACCAGCATTGCCAGCCTCCCCGGCATGAAGGAGCGCACGCTGCTGCTGCACGGCTTCTCTAAGGCCTTTGCCATGACGGGTTTCCGTCTGGGTTATGCCTGCGGCCCCAAGGAGCTTATCGAGCAGATGATGAAGATTCACTCCTACACGATGATTTGCCCCACCATTACCAGCCAGGAGGCCGGTATCGAGGCGCTCCAAAACGGTGTATCCGCCATGCAGGAAATGCGCGACAGCTACCACCGCCGCCGCGACTACATCGTGAAGCGCTTCAACAACATGGGCATGGACTGCCACCTCCCCGGCGGCGCCTTCTATACCTTCCCGAGCATCAAGCGTTTCGGCCTTTCCTCCAAGGAGTTTGCCATGCGCCTGCTCAAAGAGCATAAGGTTGCCGGTGTACCCGGTACCGCCTTCGGCGCCTGCGGTGAAGGCTATCTGCGCTGCTGCTACGCCACAGCCTTTGAGCTGCTCGAAGCCGCATGCGACAAGATGGAGCGCTTCTGCGCGTCACTAAAATAATCTACAATCGGCAAAGTAAGAAGTTCGGCGGCTTCGCCGCAAGAAGGAGCGAAGCCAGACCGGACTTTCTTCTATCAGCAAAACGCCACAGACGAGCCAACATGGAACGGGAGGATTTAAAAACCCGCAGCACCAAACAGTTTGCGCTCCGGCACCTCCGTTGCAGCTAATTACAGAGCCGCCTCTCAGCCCCCCCTCACGACTCGAACTCATACTTTGTAGATTGTAGATTGAAATCGCCCTTATGCAAACTGACTCCATCCTCTTCCGCACTTGCGTCTATCCCCTGGCGATGTTCATGGGATTCAGCATTCTTCTGGCTGTGGGTGGAGAAAGCATTGAATGGGATCACCCGGAGGCGGCTTGGTGGCGCCAAGCACCGGAGATGCTGCTCTACCCCGTGCAAACGCTGGTATGCGGCTGGTGGCTGTGGCATGTACGGCGCGAGATTGAGTGGGATTGGAACCTGCGAGCCTGCCTGCTGGGAGTGCTCTTCGGCGCTATCGGTATCGGCCTGTGGTTAGTCCCTTATTTCGCCGGATGGATACCCAACGAAGGCGGCGGGTTTGAGCCGGAGCGCATATTCGGGGTTGGTTCTGTTGCCACCTACGCAGAATACGCCATGCGTTTTGCCCGGGCAGCCGTCGTGGTGCCGTTGGTGGAGGAACTCTTCTGGCGCGGATTTCTGATGCGTTGGTGCGTCAACCGAGATTTCCCGCAGCAAGTACCTGTAGGCACCCACAGTCAGCTGGGTTACGTTGTCACGACCTTAGCCTTTATGCTCATTCACAATCCGGCAGACTACGCCGGAGCCTTCCTCTACGGTTCACTTACTTATTTGCTGGTTGTTAAAACAAAGCGCCTAACCCCCGCCTTTGTTATGCACGCCGTGGCCAATGCCATCATGGGCGCTTGCGCCATCGCTTGCAACATGCCCCAACTCTGGTAAAACAAAGCACGTCACCCCGAATCTCTTCAGTTTATGGAAATTGATTTCTTTCAGACCGGCCTGGCCCTGTGCGTAGGTGTATCGCTGGCTGCCGCCTGCGGCTTTCGCGTATTCATCCCCCTACTGGTGATGGCACTAGGGGTTCGTCTGGGTGGGCTCAGTATTGACGAAAATCTGGCCTGGGTGGGAAGCGATGTCGCCATTGCCTGCCTGGGTGCGGCCACTCTGGCCGAGCTGTTGGCATACTACATTCCGCTGGTGGATAATTTTCTGGACAGTCTGGCAGGACCGGCCGCTCTTGTGGCCGGAGCCATTGTAACCGGCGGCATGCTGGGTGATTTGCCGGATTGGTTGCAGTGGGGAACGGGCATCGTAGCCGGAGCCGGCGTTGCCGGCACCGTGCAGCTGGGCACCACCGCTGTACGAGCAGCCAGCACTACATCCTCCGCCGGCATTGCCAACCCTGTGGTGAGCACAGCTGAAAACCTTTTCTCCACTATCGGAGCCGTATTAGCAGTTGCGGCCCCCCTCCTCGCCGCCGCCGGTTCCATTCTCATCATCTTCCTCGTTATCATCAGCCTGCGAAAAATTATGCAGCTCATCAGAAAACGCAAGGAAGCCACAACCGCGACCGCCTGATTTTCACCTCTCACCCCATCACCGTTCTTCCATGCAGGCTTTCATTCTCGGTGCCGGTCTCGGCACGCGTCTCGCCCCGCTCTCTCACATTCTGCCTAAACCCCTCATGCCGGTTTTTGATAAACCGCTTATTCAGCACATGATGGATCGTTTTATGGCGGCCGGCGTTACAGAATTTATCATCAACACGTCCTATTTGGATTTCACTTGGGATAAAGCCTTCCCCTGCCCTGACCCGCAGTACCGCGGCTGCCCCGTTACCCTCAGCCATGAGGATGAACCGCTGGACTCCGGCGGAGGCATCAAAAAAATACTTCCTCTCTGGAAAGAAGGCCCATTCATCGTGCATAACGGCGATATTCTCACCGACATACCGCTGGGAGATCTGCTGGCAGAGCACCGCCGCAGCGGCAACCTCATCACGATGGCGCTGCGTAGTGTGGACGGTAAACGCAACGTGGGATTTGATGAAGCCACCGGGCGCATTACCGATATCCGCCACGCACTAGGCATCTGCCCCGGCACCCACCAATTCGCCGGCACCTACATTATGGAGCGCAGCGTGACCGACATGTTCCCCGAGGAGGAAAAATTCTCCATCTTCCCCATCTGGCTGGAGCTGGTAAAGCAAGGTAAGGCCGGCGGTGTGGTGTTTGATTGGGCCAACTGGTACGAAATCGGAAGCCCTGAGGGGTATTTACAGGCTATCCTCGACATGCCTTACGGTAAGCGTATTCACCCCACCGCCACCATCTCAGCCCTCGCCGATATCAGCGAAGACTGCATGATTGGTCAGGATGCCGTCATCCCCGCAGGATGCAAGCTCACCGACTGCATTGTGTGGCCCCGCACCCATGTGGCTCCCGGTCAATATAACCGCGCTATCATTACCCCCAGAATCACCGTGCAGCTGCCATAAACACCCACAACCCGCTACCTGTACCCGCGCAAAACTAGAGCCAACTCTAGCTCATCGTAAAAAAAAGCAGTGACGGGCGCGGAATTTGCTTTTCATGGGAGGGCTGACATGATAGAATGTGGCTGCGTGGAAAGGCTGCGTGCGCCGAGCTGTAGACTGGCAGAGCCGTTTTCTGCATACTGTTCCTAACGAGGCGCAGTAGGAGCAAACGACAACGCGCAGACAACGCAAAAACCTCAAACCATAGACGATAAAGCATTTATGGCTATAGACCCCAAGTTACTTGAAGATCTTGAAAACCGCCGGAGGAAGATTAAGTACGCTGCCTCTCAGGAGAAGTATGATGCCCGCCACGCCAAAGGTGACTGGACGGCTCGTGAGCGCATTGCCTGCTTGTTTGACAATGGCTCCTTCACGGAAATCGGCATGCACACCAAGCACCATTGCAACAACTTCGGCATGCTCAACAAGGAGATTCCGGGTGACGGTATTGTGACCGGTTTCGGTCTGGTGAACGGACGCCCCGTAGCAGCTGCCTCTGCCGACTTTCTGGCGCAGGGTGGTTCCTTGGGCTACATGCACGCTCAGAAGATTTGCGACGCCCAGCAGTATGCCATGAAAGGCGGCATGCCCATCATTCAGATTAACGACTCCGGCGGTGCCCGCCTGCAAGAGGGTGTAGAATCCCTCACCGGTTTTGCCAACGTGTTCTACAACAACGTGGCAGCAAGCGGCGTAGTACCGCAGATTTCCCTCATTCTCGGTCCCTGCGCCGGTGGTGCAGCATACTCCCCCGCCCTGACAGACTTCATCATCATTCGCCGCGGCGGTGCAGCCGGCATGTACATTACCGGGCCCAAGGTTATTGAGCAGGTTACCTACGAGAAGTGCACGATGGACGAAATCGGTGCCGCTGACGTACACGCCAGCGTGAGCGGCAACGCTCACTTCGTAGCCAACAGCGACGAGGAAGCCATTGCCATCGCTAAGAAGCTGCTTACCTACCTGCCCTCCAACAACACGCAGGATCCGCCCCACGACCTCAGCTGCCCGCTGGATATCGCTGACGACGAGGGCATGAACGACATCATCCCCGAGAGCAATAATACCCCGCTCGACATCAAGAAGGTAATTAACCGTCTGGTCGACGAGGATTCCTTCCTCGAGGTACATGCCAACTTTGCCGGTAACGTAGTGGTGGGTTTTGCCCGCATCTGCGGTGTTGTTGTGGGCATTATCGCCAACCAGCCTGCCGTGAAAGCCGGTTGCTTGGATATCGACGCCTCCGACAAGGCAGCCCGCTTCATCCGCTGCTGCGACTCTTTCAACATTCCGGTGGTAAATCTGGTAGACGTGCCCGGCTTCCTGCCCGGCAAGCAGCAGGAGCGCGGCGGTATCATCCGCCACGGTGCCAAGATGATTTTCGCCTACTCCTCTGCCACAGTACCCAAGGTAACGATGATTCTGCGCAAGGCCTACGGCGGCGCATACATCGCCATGTGCTGCAAGGGGCTGGGAGCTGATGCCGTGTACGCCTGGCCGACGGCAGAGATTGCCGTGATGGGCGCTCAGGGCGCTGTGCCGATTCTCTATGGCCGTGAGCTCAAGGGCATTGAGGACGATGCCGCTCGCGAGGCTCGCCGTCAGGAGTTGCTGGCTGAGTACACCGAGGCCTTCTACAACCCCTATGCCGCAGCTGCCAGCGATCAGGTGACCGAGGTTATCAACCCCAAGGAAACCCGCGCCAAGATTGCCCTCACCCTGCGCACCATGCTCAGCAAGCGTGAGGTACGCCCCGCTAAGAAGCACGGCAATATGCCGCTGTAATCTTCTCACTATAAACACACAATATGAACATAACCCAGACACTAGCCATTACATGGCCGGAATTCATGGACGCTCTGACGTACCAGGTTACGGGCATGGCCGTGGTGTTCTGCTGTCTTATTCTGCTCTGCGTGATTCTCTCCATCTCGGGCGCCGTTGCCGTGCGTCTGGATGAGAAGAAGAAGGCAGCAGCAGCGGCTGCCAAGGCTGCTCTGGCCGCAGCTGCCCCCGCTCCGGTGGCAGCTATGCCCGTAGCACCCGAGCTTACTCCTGCTCAGGTAGCAGCCATTGCAGCCGGCATCTATGATGCCGCCGCCAGCAGTATCACCCCCGAGGTAGTTGCCGCTATTGCGGCAGCTGTGAAGGTGACCGTTGGTAACGAGGCTCGTATTCTCGACATTAAGCCGGTGGATACTGCCTACGCCCAGAGCGGTCGCACCACCATCATGAATTCTCACACCATCACCCGCGGCTGATAAAAGCTGCACCCCCCATCAACTTAACAATCAAACCAAACACATATCATACAATGAAACAGCTCCGTATTACCGTTGCCGGTCAGACCTTTGACGTAACCGTAGAGACCCTTGGTGGCAGCACTGCAGCCCCCGCTCCCGCCCCCGTGGCAGCTCCCGCTCCTGTGGCTGCTCCCGCACCTGCTCCTGCTCCCGCCGCCGGCGCCGGCACCCCCATCCTGAGCCCCCTTGCCGGTAAAGTGGTATCCCTCGACGTAAAGCCCGGCACCGCCGTGAAGGAAGGTGATCAGGTTCTCACCCTGGAGGCTATGAAGATGAACACCGTCATCTACGCCCCCGCCGATGGCACCGTGACCAGCTTCAGCGTAGCTCCCGGCGACACCGTTGCTGAGAACCAGCCTCTGGCCTACCTCGGTTAAATCCTCGTCGGCTTACAGGCCCTGCACCCAATCCGTGCAGGGGTGTAACAACTAGTCAAATTCCCATTGCAATATATGCAAGAACTCATCAATTCCTTCGCGGACTTCATCTCCGGCATCGGCTTGTTCCAGATGACGTGGCAGATGTACGTCATGTGGGTGGTTGTTGCAATCATGCTGTACTTGGGTGTTGCCAAGCAGTTTGAACCGCTGCTGATGGTGCCGATTGCCTTCGGTGCCCTCATTGCCAACATTCCCGACAACGGCATGGTCATCACCCAAGCTCAGCGCGAAGTGGTGGCTCTTAAGGACGGCAAGGTGGAGCGCTCCACCATGAACGATGTAGGCTTCATTCAGCTGGAGCTTGCACCCTTCAACGACGCCGGCGTCAGCAAGCAGAGCACCGAAGGGCTCGACCCCGCCGTGACTGCTGAGTACGACTCCGCTATGGAGCAGCCCATGGTTGCTCAGGAGGCCATCGATCCCGCTACCGGCAAGGTACAGAAGGGCAAGCTTACCGTCACCGGCCAGACTCCGCAGAAGTACCTGCTTGTTAAGCCCCACGGCGGTCTGTTCGACTGGCTCGGCCTTGGTATTAAGTGCGAGATTTTCCCCGCCCTCATCTTCATGGGCGTGGGAGCTCTGACGGACTTCGGCCCGCTGCTCGCCTCTCCCAAGGCTCTGCTGCTGGGTGCCGCTGCTCAGGGTGGTGTAGCTTTCACCTTCCTGTGCGCTGTATGCGTAGGCTTCACCAAGGGTCAGGCTAGTGCCATCGGTATTATCGGTGGTGCAGACGGCCCCACCTCCATCTTCCTGGCCAGTAAGCTGGCTCCGGAGCTGCTGGGTGCCATTGCCGTAGCTGCCTACACTTACATGGCTCTCGTACCGCTCATTCAGCCGCCGTTCATGCGCCTGTGCACCACCGAGGCTCAGCGTAAAATTAAGATGAAGAGCCTGCGCATGGTTTCCAAGGGCGAGAAGATGTTCTTCTGCTTCACGGTAACCATCCTCACCATCCTGCTCTGCCCGGATGCCGCCCCGCTGCTCGGCATGCTCATGTTCGGTAACTTCCTGCGTGAGTGTAAAGTGACGGAGCGTCTGGTGACCTGCGCTCAGAACGAGCTCATGAACATCACCACCATCCTGCTGGGTGTTTCCGTAGGTCTTACCATGCAGGGTGTACGCTTCCTGAAGGGTGAAACGCTGCTCATCATCATTCTGGGTGTGATTGCCTTCGCTGTGGCTACCTGCTGCGGCCTGATTTGCGCTCAGATTATGAACCTCATCCCCGGCTGGCGCAAGAACCCCATCAACCCGCTCATCGGTTCCGCCGGTGTGTCCGCCGTTCCCATGGCCGCTCGTGTGTCCCACAACGAGGGTCAGAAGGCTGACCGCACCAACTTCCTGCTCATGCACGCCATGGGCCCGAACGTAGCAGGTGTGATTGGCACCGCCGTTATCGCCGGTTACTACATCACCACATTGCAGTAATCCGACAACAATTTAAAAAAAGCCGCTGTTCCCTGCGAACAGCGGCTTTTTTTGTGAATTTGCCGGGATTAAGTACGTTCGTTAAAGCACTAAATAACTTTTTGTTGAATAAGCACGTCGGGAATGAAGCGCCCATAGCTAAGCAAAATAGAGAGCCCTGAATGTCCATTTGCACATGTGTAAGGCTCGCTGCTATCATCTAGGGGGCATTACCCATTCAACACAATCTCGCGGTGCGCAGAACATAACAAAAAATGCCACCGAGACTGGCCCGGCAAGTGGGGTCTGAATACCGCTGCTACCTCTCGGTCCTGACGGGGTTTTCCAGCCACACCTCCGGGGGCCCCGGTGGCAGGGAGAGTTTGCCACATAATACCGGAGGAGTCAAGCTTATATTGTTTCGACGGGTGATTTATGGCACGAAAAAACAGCACTTGCTGACATCCGATAAATCACAGCTCCCCTGCAACGATAGGGAAAAAGGCCTAAATATAACAAACAAAAAGGCAGGGCAACTCATTGCTGAGAGCCCCGCCTTTTCAGTTTATGTTAAAATTCTCAGGTGGCGATGCCGAAGTGGCGCTGAATATCCGCAAAGATGCGGTCGCGCAGTGTACGAGCCTTCTTGATGTCCCTAGTGCGCAGGGAGAAGCGAAGACGCTCGGCGGTAGCATCGGGCTTATGAACTGTAACGTGGCACCACCATACACCGCGGTTATTCCACAGGTGGTGGTTAAGGTTATCATCGTTAATACGAAGCGCGATCTTTGTCTGTTGAGGTGTCATTTTAAATTTCGAAATGCTTAGTCTGTTGATGCAGGAGGAAGCCTTGCGAAGTATCCGCGTTCGTTTCAGAACTGCCCAGCGGCACTCGGGGTATCCCTTTTCGGTTTGATAGACGCCCGAAGGTGCCGCTCCGTTCAAAAAAAAGTGCAGAAAAACTTGGAGGGATTAATAGAGAATCCCAGCCTTCTTAAGCACGTTGTAGGCGCCGTTCTTGGAGATTGTGCGGAGAGCCTTGCAGGAAAGCTTCATGCGGATGTAACCGCCGCGACCGCCATTGAGCTCGGGCACCCAGATACGCTTCTCCTGAAGGTTGGGGTAGACCGTACGGTTGACAGTCTTGGTGACGTGACGACCGATACCGCCCTTCTTCTTGGCAAGACCGGAGCGATGGATGCGGCGGCCCTTATGCGGCATGGCAAACGTGATATTGCAGATTCTGGACATAAGATTTTGTACGGTTAAAAAGATTAGCGGAGCGGTATTTTACACAATTTTATGCATACGTCAAGGCGAATTTGCAATTTTAGCGAAAAATCTTGAAAATTGGTCTATAATGAGAAATGAAGAAGAAAGGTATTGAACAGGATGGGGGTAAGCTGTGTCATAGAGCTGCAAGACATGGAACTTGCTTGAAAGGCGGCAGGCGCCATGGTAGAGTAAAGGGCAACAAACAATGAACACACAGCAATTCAACGAAGAAATTGCGCAGAGCTCAGGCTGGGTAAGCGCAGTAAAGATGGAGATGGCCAAGGTCGTGGTAGGCCAGCAGGAGCTGGTGAACCGCCTCATTCTGAGCCTGCTCTGCAAAGGGCACGTGCTGCTGGAGGGTGTACCCGGTCTGGCAAAGACCCTCTCGGTAAAGGCACTTGCCGGCACCATGCACGCGGGCTTCTCGCGCATACAGTTCACCCCTGACCTGCTGCCGGCTGACCTTCTGGGTACCATGATTTACAATCCCGATGAGCGCCGCTTCAGCGCCAAGAAGGGTCCGGTGTTCTCCAATCTCATTCTGGCAGACGAAATCAACCGAGCTCCGGCTAAGGTGCAGAGTGCTTTGCTGGAGGCCATGCAGGAGCGTCAGGTAACGCTGGGTGAGACCAGCTACGCCCTGCCCAATCCCTTCCTTGTACTCGCTACGCAGAACCCCATCGAGCAGGAGGGTACATACCAGCTGCCCGAGGCTCAGCTCGACCGCTTCCTCTTTAAGGTACTGGTTGACTACCCCAGCCGCGACGAAGAGCTCAAGGTACTCGAAATGATGAGCAGCACCTCTGCCACCCCCACCACACAACCTGTCGTGACCGTGGAACAGATTGATGCCTCTCGTGCGCTGATGGATAAGATTTTCATCGACCCCGCTGTGGAGCGCTACATTGTGGATTTGGTACGCGCCACCCGCGCCCCCGGCAAGGTGGACCGCAGTCTGGAAGGTCTGGTACGAGCCGGTGCCTCTCCCCGCGCAACCATCAACATTGCTCTGGCCACCAAGGCACTCGCCTTCACCCGCCAGCGCGGCTATGTAACCCCGCAGGACGTAAAGGACCTGGCACACGATATTCTGCGCCACCGCATTCTGCTCTCCTACGAGGCCGAGGCCGCCAACGTAACGAGCGACAACGTGATTGATCACATCCTCTCCAAGGTACCGGTACCGTAAACAGCCTAACTCTTCCGGACGTATGGATAAGACTCAGGAAATCATGCAACAAGTGCGCCGCATCGAAATGCAGGCGCGCAAAATTGCCACAGCCACCTTTGCCGGGCAGTACCGCTCCAGCTTCCGTGGTCAGGGGCTCGACTTTGATGACTTCCGCGAGTACCTGCCGGGAGATGAACCCCGCTTCATCGACTGGAAGGTGACGGCTCGCACCGGCACTCCCTACGTCCGCAAATTCCATGAAGAGCGCGAGCAGGTATTGTTGCTCGCGGTAGATGCCAGCGCCAGCATGCGCTACGCCGGCGGTGCCTCTGCCGACAGCAAGTTGGAGTACGCCGCCCGCATGGCAGCCGTGCTGGCCTACAGCGCTGTGCAGAATGGCGACAAAATAGGACTGCTCCTTTTTGGTTGTCACCCTCACTTTTACCTGCCACCGGCCAAAGGTATGAAGCAATGTCTGCGCATTGTGCGCGAAATTCTTTCTGCCCCGGCGAGTGGAGGCGATGACAGCATGGAAGAAGTGGCTGCCGAAATTCTGCGAACACAGCGTAAGAGCGCCATGTGCTTTCTGATGAGCGATTTCCTGACGAAGGCCGATAAAAAGGCCATCGGTAAACTCAATTTCCGCCATGAGTTGATACCGGTGCGCATTAACGACCCATACGAACTGGAGCTACCGGCAGCAGGGCGCTTTTATGCAGAAGACCCCGAAACCGGCATTCAGTACGAGGTGAACTCGTCCGACACAGCCCTCCGTGCGGCTCACAGCAAGGCCATGATGGCTCACATGGTGGAGTGGGATCGCACCTTCACCCAACTGGGGATTGATGCGCTCAGCCTGCGCACCAATCAGGACTTCGTAACCGACCTGCGCAAACTTTTCAACCGCCGCAGCAGGCTTTTTGCCCGCTAAGCCCCCCCCCTGCCATGAACGAAGATATCATCAACGCCATACCGGAACTGGAACAGGACTTACCGCCGGATAACTTCATCGTGCAGAATTTCTGGGAGCCCGTCATCTGGTGCCTTGGCGCCGGTATACTGCTGGCTTTGCTGATTCTGTGGCTGGTCATGCGCCACCGCAAGCGCCCCCTGCCCCCGCCCCCCTCACCGCAGGAGCTCGCTTTCCGCAGCCTTGATGAACTGGCTGCTGAGCTGCCGCCGCTGCGTGAGTGCAGTCTGCGCCTCTCCATGGTGCTGCGCACCTTCCTGACCGGCCAGGTGCAGGACCCGGCACTCTTCGAGACTCACGAAGAATTCAGCCGCCGCATGGACGCTCTTTCCACGGTACCCACCTCTTGCCAGTATGAGACGCGCTATCTGCTCGAGCGCCTGGCCGATTTGAAATATGCCGGCACCGCAGAGCAAGACCCGCAAAAGGCACGCGTACTGATTGAGGAGGCTCGCGGTGTCATCAGCAACATAACCCGAGCTCAGGCTCAGGAGGCAGCAGCTGCAGCCGCTGTCGAGAAAGTGAAGAAATTATCATAATGGATACAGCCACCACTCAGCAAACTGCAGAACTTGCAGCCACGGATTCGACTCAGGAGTTCATCTTCGGCGAGCCGGGTTGGCTGTGGCTACTGCTGTTACTGCCGGCACTCCTGCTGTTGCGCCGCCGTTCCGGCACAGCCACCGGCATTCTGCACCCCACATTAAGCTTTGTGGCGGCACATCTGCGCCGCCCCGCCACGCTGGCCGGGCGGCTGGGTCCGGTTTTCCTCAGTCTGGCCGCGGCGGCCCTCATCGTGGCACTAGCTCGTCCTCAATGGCGCAATACCTACGAAGAACAGAAAGTAAGCGGTATTGACATCATGCTGGCCTGCGACCTTTCCGGCTCGATGGCTGAGCGTGATATGGTCTTTAAAGTAAGAGATAATCGCAACCGTCTGCGCCAGACCGCAGTCGATCGCCTGACGGCGGCTCAACATGTGCTCAAGGAGTTCATCAGCGGCCGCCCCAATGACCGCATCGGCCTCGTGGCCTTTGCCGGCAAGGCCAAGCTGTGCAGCCCTCTTACCCTCGACCACGGCATCGTACGCTACGTTATTGATCAGTTCTATCTGGCACATCCCGGCAGTTTCGGGCAAGCCGCCCGCCCCGGTTACATTGAGCAGGACGGCACCGCCATCGGCTCAGCCATAGCCTCGGCAGCTACCCGCCTTAACGAACGTCAGGAAACAAAATCCAAGGTCATCATTCTGGTGACAGACGGCGTGAACAACAGCGGCTCCATCACGCCGGTCGAGGCCGCCAAACAAGCCGCTGCACTCGGCATCAAAATTTTCACTATTGCAATCGGTCGGGACGAACGGCTCTCGCGCTATACCGCCAAAATCGACACCTTCGACGAAGCCACCCTCAAGGAAATCGCCCAGATTACCGGCGGGCGCTTTTACCGGGCAAGTTCAGGCGCCGGGCTACTGAAAGCGTTCTCCAGCATTGATCAGTTGGAAAAGACCGATATTAAGCGCCGCACGCTGCAAAGTTACGATGAATTGTTCCCCTGGCCGCTGGGGCTGGCCTGCATTCTGCTGGCTCTGGGTTGCCTGCTGAATTATACCCGCCCCCGCCCCGCACCATAAAGAAAGGAGCTAGTGTACTTAACATGAGTTTTCTCTATCCTTACGTTCTGATTGCTCTGGCATTGCCCCTACTGCTGGCTCCGGTCGCAGTACTGATGCACCGCCGTGCACGGCAAAACTGGCAATTGCTGGTAGCCCCGGCTCACCGCGCTACCCTTGTGCGGCAGCAACCATTCCGGCGCACCCTGTTGCCGGCTATTCTCGGGCTGGCGGCCTTCGTCTTCGCTATTATTGCGGCAGCTCGCCCCATCAATGGCTACTCCGAAATCGGTGCCACCAGCAGCGGGCGCAATCTCATCATTGCACTCGACGTCTCACGCTCTATGGAAACGACGGACGTCACCCCCTCGCGTTTGGAAGAGGCTCGCTCCGCAGCCTACGAGCTCATCAATGCGCTGCCTACGGATAAAATCGGCCTGATGGTCTTTTCCGGCGAGGCTGATTTGGTTGTACCCCTGACCTACGACCACACAGCCCTGCGCGAAACACTTTACAACATTAACCGCAGCTGGGTAGGCACAGGCGGCACCAACTTCGGACTGGTGCTCAACAGAGCCATGCAAGACTTTGAACGCTCAGCCCCTGAAGGTACCAATGCGCTGGTCATTCTCAGCGATGGTGAAGATACGGTTGACACCTCGGCAGAACTGGCAAAAAAAGCACGCAGTCAAAACCTGCTGGTTATTACAGTAGGCATAGGCACGGCGGCCGGTGGAGCCATTCCCGATGAACACGGCGAAAACGGACTGTGGCAAGATGCCGATGGCAAGCATGTTATCAGTAAGCTCAATATTGCACGACTGCAGGAGTTTGCCCGCGCCACCGGTGGTGACTTCTTCACCATGAGCTCCGGTACCGACCTAGCAGCGTTCGCCCGCGAAGCCGTCAACAAACTCGACCGACATGAGGAGATTTTTTCGGCCTCGAAAGTTCCCAATGATCTTTATCGATGGTTTGCCATCCCCTCGCTCATTTTGCTACTGGCCGCTATCGTGCTGGGTACGGAATGGAAAAAACCGGCTCGCGCTACGGCGGTACTGCTTTTCTTGAGTCTGATGTTAAGCGCACTGCCGGCACAGGGCGCCTCAGAGGAAAGTGCTCAGGCTTATTCAAAGGGAATATCCCTCAAGGCGGAAGGGCAGCTCGACAAAGCAAGGGAAGAGCTGTCACAAGCGCTGCTGGATGATGATACAGCCATGCAGGCAGCGGCCTTACACGCCATTGGCAATATCAGCAGCGTTGCCACCTTCGACAAGCTGCGCTCGCTTTACCAAGTGCCGACTGAACAGCCCGCCCCTGCAACAGACGCCGATGAAGAAGAGGAGCTCGAACCGGCTCCTACTGCAACCGGTCAACCCGGGCCGAATGACTTGCAGAAAATTGTAGATGAACTCAAAAAAGACCTCACGCCCTTTCAGGATGCTTTGAAAGCAGTTCCCAATTTCGAGCCTTCCCGTAAAAATATCGATAAAATCAACACCCTCATCAAAAAACTGGAGGAGGAAATTGAAAGACTGAAACAACAGCAGCAAGATAACCAGCAGAAGCAGGATGACCAGCAACAGCAGGACGACCAGCAGAAGCAGGATGACCAGCAAAAGCAGGATGACCAGCAGAAGCAGGACGACCAGCAAAAGCAGGATGACCAGCAAAAGCAGGACGACCAGCAACAGCAGGATGACCAGCAAAAGCAGGATGACCAGCAAAAGCAGGACGACCAGCAACAGCAGGATGACCAGCAACAGCAGGATGACCAGCAAAAGCAGGATGACCGGCAACAGCAGGATGACCGGCAAAAGCAAAGCGACCAGCGGCCTCAGCCTGCAGCCCCCACCGAAAAAGAAAAAACACAACAGCGCGCGGCCAGCATTCTGAAGATGCATCTGGACGAAGAAAAGGGCTCCCCCATTCCTCAGCAGCGCCCGGCCACACCTCCCGCTAAAGACTATTAAACTTTTCAGATATGAGATCTTCCATCACAGCAATTTGCACCACCATCACCGCTACAGCCGGTCTGGCACAGGCTGAGATTGTGCCGGTATGGTCCACCGGCGTAGCAGTACCGGGTGAACAGGTTATTCTGTACCTCATCGAAACCCAGGAAGACGTCCAACAGCAGCAGGATATCTTCCTCGTCAAGAAACAGCCCCAGGTACAGGATGCTACGGTCAACGTACAGCAACCCAAAGCCGGGGCGAACCCGCTCGACCCTGACCGAAAGATGGTAGAAGTGCAGCCCATTGCCTTCAAGGCAGACCGCGCGGGGCAGATTGCCCCTCAGCCCATCGAGGTCGAGTACAACTCAGGGCGCAAGGTCAGCGTCAACATCCCCCCGCTTGTTGTCAGACCCACCAGCGACATCAAATGGTTTTCCTCGCCGGTAAGCTACGGCGCTCTGTGGTACACCAATGTGACAGACGGCTATGTACACCAGCCGGTACAGACCAGCGTTAAGATTTTCATGCCCGGCGACTGTAACACCCCCTACCCGCCGCAGATGAGTTCCGTAGGCGTGAAAGTCGGTAATTTCCGCCCGGCGCTGGAAGGTATAGCCGGTCAACTGCACGGCAATTACATACCGGAGCCTCAGGCATACGCCAAGGGGCAGACCTGGCGCACAGCCGATTTTAACGGCAGCTTCACCCCGTTCCGCGAGGGTAAGAGCGACATTGTGGGAAAAATCGTTATGGTACAGCAGCGCGGCTTCTTCTCGGTGGCTCAACAGGAGCTCCCCCTGCCCCCGCTCGAGGTAAGTGCGCTCCCCCTGCCCCCGGGTGCACCGGCCGACTTTGCTGACACGGTGGGGCAATACAGCATTTCAGCCTCGACCAATGCCAAAAGCCTTGCCATGAACGAAGCCGTGGAGGTGGAAATCACCGTACGCGGCACCGGTAATCTGGAGCAGCTCGCCTGCCCCAAGCCGGAGGATGAACTGAACTGGCGCCTAGTACCGGCCACTCGCAAACCCATTTTGGGGGCCAATGGCGAGACTGTGGGCATGGTATTCTCGCAACTGCTGCGCCCGACTGCAGAAGTCGGCGGCCTGCCTTCCTTTGGTTTCAGCTATTTCGACCCGGAAGAAATTGCCTACAAAACAGCGGCCAGCGCCCCCATACCGCTGGAGTGGAGAGAGACTGATGCAGCGGGTAGCGGACTTGTTACCGCCCCGGCCGCCGAACCTCCGCCTGCCGGCACCGTACCGGTGGCAGAGCTGACGGATATTTACCACTTCCTGCCCAATGCCGCAGCCGGCGGCAACGGAGCTGAGCTTAAACTGCCCCGGCAGCTCTGGTACCTGCTCTACCTGCCCGGATTGGCCGTCTTTGCCTGGCTGGCCATACGAGCGCTGCTGCGTCGCATTGCAGCAGGTGCCGGTACCCGTGCCCGTGAGAAAGAGCTGACCGCCATCGCCGCAGCCCCCGATGCTCTCAGCTTCCTCAAAAACATGGGTGCTTTCATCGAAAGTCACATTCCGCAGACGGCGCGAGACGAAAGTGTACTCGATATCCTGAAGCGCCGCGACAGCGAGGCTTTCACTCCCGATGCTGCTCCTCAGGTTACAAATCATGAGAAACAGCGTATGCTGCGAGCCGTGCGTAAGGCTCTGGCTCACACAGCTACCATTCTGGTCATGCTGCTCTGCCTGCTGCCCTCGGCACAGGCTGCCGGAGATGATGCCGAGCAGGCATACACAGCAGGCCAGTACAGCAAAGCCTTAGAGCTGCTTCAGAAGGAGCAGCAGACGGGTGCTCCCGCTCGCAATAGTGCCGAGCTGCTGTACAATATCGGCAACTGCTATTACCGCCTGGGCAATCCCGGTATGGCAGCCCTCTACTATGCACGAGCGCTGTACAACAATCCTTCTCTTGCAGAGGCCGAAGCCAACCTCGGCTTTATTCAGCGACGAGAAGGTGCCGTGCTGCCCCACAGAAGCACAGCCGACGAAATCTTTACCCTGCTGGATGGCCGCAGACTGTGGATAGCCAGCGTGATTTGCAGCGCACTCCTGCTGTTCTGCATGGCACTACTCACACTCAAGAGAGGGCTGAAGAAAGGCTGGCTGCAGGCCATCACCGCTCTGGCCGCGCTGCTGAGCTTACTTTGCGCAGCTGACTGGTTGTACTACGGCACACGCGATGTTGCCGACATGAAGTCGCTCCCTCCCGGTGATTTGGCCTATGTTACCAAGGCAACTACAGCCCGTACCGCCGCAACAGCCGATGCCCCCTCGGTTATGGAACTCACCCCCTCCACACCCGTGCACTTGCTGGCTGTACGAGGCAGCCACAGCTATGTGGAAACCTTCACCGGCATTCGTGGCTGGGTTCCGACTGAAGATGTTAGTGCGCTGGCCGAATCCACCGCCTCTCGTCAACCCATCTCCATCAGCTTCTATTAATGCAAGCTTTCTCCCGCATCACCAAAATAGTTTATCCGGCAACCACCACCCTCGGGCGGTGGTTGCGACGTCTTCTACTGGCACTCGGCCTCGTATGGAGCGTCGGCCTGTACCTGTACCAGCCGATATGCCTGTTACCCCTGCTCGTTGTGGGCGCAGGACTGCTGCTGGTGCGCCGAACAGGCAAGCCGCGGTTACTTACCGGGCTCTCATACGAAACGCTTCTCTGGGGCCTTTTCCTGCTCTCTGTCGCGCTCTTCCAAATCTTGCCGGGACCTCAGCCGAAGAAATGGCAAACCCCATGGGAACGCGCCCCGCAGTTCACCATCGAGGGCAATTCCCTCACCATTCATAACCTGCGAGATTTCCGCTACCGCAGCGAGAATGACTACGAGCCGCTCTGGCGCACCGAGTCCTACCGGCTCGATGCCATCACCGGGGTAGACTTTGCTGAGTGCCACTGGGACGGCATGGAGGCCATCTGCCATACCATGATGAGCTTCACCTTTGCCGATGGCAAAAGGCTAGTCATCTCCGCCGAAACTCGGCTGCCGGAGGGCGAGACGCAAAACTCGATTGCTGGCCTATACAAGCGCTACGGGCTCATTTACATCTTCGGAACAGAAGAAGACATCTTCAGGCTGCGCACAAACTATCGCCACGAAGATCTGCTGCTCATGCCCATGAAGATACGACCGGAGCGTGCTCGTGACATGCTGCTGCACTTTGTCAACCTGCAGCAGGAAGCAGAACAACAACATGCCGCCTACAACACCGCAGCCAATAACTGCTCCAGCGGCATTATGTCCACCTTCCGGGCTCTGGCTCCCGAAATGCCCCGGCGCTACGACCTTGCACCGATTCATAACGGTTCCATCTCACGCATCCTCTTCACATACGGTGCGTTGATGAGCCAACCAAATGAATCTTACGATGAACTGCGCAAGCGTTGTTACCTCGGCTACGACATCTCCCCCGACCGGCGAGAAAGTTATTCGCAAGCTCTACGTGATATCATTCAACACGGAAGCCCTCAACAATAATAACAAACATTTTACTATTTTTGCATAAAAAGCCGGGTTGCTTGCACAACCCGGCTTTTTATGCAAAATGATGCGAACCTACACTCAGAGGCGAGAAACCGCAGAAAGAATAGCGGCGGGATAGAGGATGTGCTCCTGCACCTGAATGCGGGCATGGAGACTCTCGGCCGTATCATCGGGCAGCACGGGTACATAGGCCTGCATGATAATCTCCCCGGTATCCATACCGGCGTCGACGTAATGCACCGTACAACCGGCCTGAGTAGCGCCGGCCTCGAGAGCCTGGCGCCAAGCTTCCACGCCGGGGAAAGAAGGCAGAAGTGCCGGGTGAATGTTCAGAATGCGGCGGGGGAATGCACTCAGCAGGGGCTCCTTCACCAGGCGCATAAAACCGGCAAGACACACGATATCGACGTTGAGAGCCTTGAGCTTTTCGGCAACGGCAGCCTGCACCTCGAGCGGGAACTTGTTTTTGAAGCCGCCGCAATCCATCACCTCAGCCGGTACACCGTGCTGACGAGCACGCTCAAGAATGTAAGCGTCGGGATTATCGGAAAGTACAATTACGACCTCGGCATCAAGCTTGCCCTCCTGAATAGCGTTGAAAATAGACTGGCAATTACTGCCGGAACCGGAACCAAGTACAGCTAAACGTAACATAACGCGCTCACTTTACATCAGGCGTTGATAAAATGCAAGCCAAATACGCTCGGGAAGCACGTTTTGAAAATTGTGAAAGCGCCTCGCGATATAACATCGCGAGGCGCTTTATCAAATCAGATATCTCTCAGTTGGGTATCAGCTGGCCAGCACAACAGCAGCAGTCAGCACGAAGAGAGCAATGATAACCCAGAGGATTACAAGGCCCTTACCCTCGGCAGCAGCCCCCGTACCCTGAAGGTGGTTGTACTTGCCGCGAATGCGACCCTTCTTCATGAAGCCATCGTAGTTCTTCTGGAGCAGAGTGGCCTCAATCTGGCGCATCATGTCGAGCAGCACACCCACAAGAATCAGCAGAGAGGTACCACCGAAGAACTGCGTTACCAGCATGGGCAGGCTACCCCATACGGAGAGCAGGCTGGGCAGGAAGTAGATGAGGGTCAGGAACAGAGAGCCGGAGAAAGTCAGACGGCTCATGGTCTGATCGAGGAACGTAGCGGTGGGAGGACCGGGGCGCACACCGGGAATGTAGCTACCGCTGCGCTTCATATCTTCAGCAATCTGCTGGGGACGGAACATGGTGGCCACCCAGAAGTAGGAGAAGAAGAAAATCATCACAGCAGAGATGATGTAGTAGCCAATGTCAGAGGGCGACATGAGCACGTGCACCACCGTTACCACAGGGCTGTCAGCAGAGAAAATCTGGGAAACCAGCAGCGTGGGCAGAGCCAGAATAGCCGTTGCAAAGATAACGGGCATCACGCCGGAGTAGTTCAACTTCAGGGGCAGGTACTGAGTACCGCCATTCATCACCTTACCACGGCCAATCATGCGCTTAGCCTGCTGCACGGGGATACGGCGCTGAGCCTGAGTAATCGTCACTACCAGAGCAACAACGAGAATCATGAAGAGGATGAGAGCCACCATCTTGAGGGAACCCAGGGGGTTAACCTCCAGACCGTCGCCGGTCATCACGCAGGTCTTCCAAGCAATGGAGAATGCACCGGGGAGAGCGTGAATGATGTTCACGGAAATGATAAGGGACATACCATTACCCACACCACGCTCGGTAATCTGGTCACCAATCCACATGAGGAACATGGTGCCGGTCACAATAATGAAAATCGTCGTACTGGTGAAGATAAAGCCGGGGTCCATCACCAAGTCGCCCAGACCGGAAAGGCCGATACGCTCAGGATTGCGCAGAGAGGTGGTCAGCAGGTAGCCCTGCACAATGGCAATGATGATAGCCAGAATGCGGGTGTACTTGGTCATCTTCTGGCGACCGCCTTCTTCCTGCAGCATCTTCTGCCAGCTGGGAATCACTGCACCCATGAGCTGGGTCATAATGGAGGCAGAAATGTAGGGCATGATACCCAGAGCAAAAATACCGCATTGCTGCAGACCACCACCGGAGAAGATGGTGAGAATGGCACCCAGAGCACCCCAGGGGCTGTCGCCCTCCTGAGCCGTCTTGGCCATGTAATCGTTAAGCGCCTGCACGTCTACGCCGGGCAGCGGCAGGTGCACACCCAGACGCACGATGACAATCATCGCCAGCGTAAAGAGAATGCGGCTGCGGAGCTCCGGCACCTTCATGGTATTGGCAAATGCGGATATCATGATACCTGTTCTACTGTTGAGATGTTAAAGATGGATGAATTGCAGCGAGGGAACCGACGTCACCGGGATGCTTACCTGGGGCACTCTCTGCGCACCGTTTAAGGCAGCGTACGGTCATATGTTCGGGGAGTGGAAAAAGGCGTAAAATTCTCCTTCCCTTCCCCACACGTGTGCCGGGTGGCGCTGCGCCACCCGGCCTCGTGTAGATTTAAGTTGATGATTTTAAGCGCATAGCGCTTTCATCATCACTGAGCGCTCAGCACCGTGATGGTGCCACCGGCGGCGGTGATCTTCTCAGCAACAGAAGCGCTGGCGAAGTCAACCGTCACGTTGAGAGCCTTGGAGAGGTTGCCATTGCCGAGCAGCTTAACAGCGTCGCAGCAGCCCTTCACCAGACCGGCCTCACGAAGGCTGTTCTCGTCAACCGTAGCACCGGCCTCGAAGAAAGCCTCGAGCTGGCACAGGTTAACAATGGCGATGGTGGACTGGAAGCGGGCGTTGTTGAAGCCCTTCTTCGGCAGACGACGGTGAAGGGGCATCTGGCCACCTTCGAAGCCGGGACGGATGGAACCGCCGCTACGGGCCTTCTGACCCTTGTTGCCCTTGCCGCAGGTCTTGCCCAGGCCGGAGCTCTCGCCGCAACCGAGGCGCTTCTTGCGATGCTTGGCACCGGGATTGGGCTGCAGTGTTTGAAGTGTCAACATGATGGTAAAATCAATGGTTGAATGTTAATCTCAGATAGCGGCCTCCTTCTTCTTCTTACCACGGGCGGAGAGCACCTGGTCAGCAGTACGCATGCACTGCATGGCCTTCATGGTAGCCTTCACCACGTTAGCAGCGTTGGAGGAACCCAGGGACTTGGCGATGACGTTGGTCACACCAGCGGCCTCAAGCACGGAACGTACCTTGGCACCGGCCACAAGACCCGTACCGGCAGTAGCGGGCTTCAGCACGATCTTGGCACCACCGAACTCGGTGTAAATCTCGTGGGGAATGGTCTCGTTTACCACTACCACGTTCTTCATGGCGCGCTTGGCGGCGTCGGTACCCTTGCGGATAGCGTCGGAAACCTCATTAGCCTTGCCAAAACCGTAGCCAACCTTACCCTTCTGGTCACCCACTACAACGAGGGCGGAGAAGGAGAAGCGGCGGCCACCCTTGACCACCTTGGCGCAGCGGTTCACGTACACGACCTTCTCCATGAGCTGCGGACCCTCCTCTACGGGAGCCTCATTGCGGCGACCACCCTCACGACGGGGGCCACGGCCACCACGGCCACCGTCACGACGGGGACCACGGCCACGCTGGGGCTGGGGAGCGGCGCTCTGCTCTGTTGCGGGAGCCTTTGTTTCTTCAGTCATTGTATTAAACCTTTCTGTTTAGAATTTGAGACCGGCCTCACGAGCGGCGTCGGCCAGGGACTTCACCTTCCCGTGGTAGAGGAAACCACCGCGGTCGAATACAACCTCAGTGATACCGGCTTCCAGGGCCTTCTTGGCAATGAGCTCGCCCACCTTGGCGGCGGACTCGGCATTGGCCTTCTTCATCTCCAGGTTCTTGGTGCAGGCGGCGCACAGGGTTACACCCTTAACGTCGTCAATCACCTGAGCATATACGTGCTGATTGGAGAAATTAACTGCCAGGCGGGGGCGCTCAGGCGTACCGGCAAGCTTCTTGCGAATACGCGTATGAACGCGGGCGCGGATGGCTTTGCGATTGATAGTGCTCATATTCTTGTAAACTTTGTAATAAGTGTTTGAGATGATTACTTGCCAACGCTCTTGCCTTCCTTGCGGCGGATGTACTCACCAACGTAGTGAACACCCTTGCCCTTGTAGGGCTCCGGCGGATAGTAGCCGCGCACCTCAGCCGCGAACTGACCGACAATCTGCTTGTCAATACCCTCTACCTTCACCTTGGTGTTGTCCGTTACGGTAACGGTCACGCCAGCGGGGATGGGGTGAAGAATGGGGTGAGACTTGCCCAGAGCGAGGTCCAAAGCATTGCCCTTAACGGCTGCCTTGAAGCCCACGCCCACGATTTCAAGCTGCTTCACGAAGCCCTTGCTCACGCCCTCAACCATGTTGGAGAGGAGGGAGCGGTTCGTGCCATGAAGAGCACGCAGCTTGCGAGATTCATCTGCACGGCTCACAGAAAGCTCGGTACCCTCCACAGCGGCGGTAATGCCCTCGGGAAGAGACCAGCTCAGCTCGCCCTTGCCACCCTTCACGGTTACGTCCTGACCATTGATAGTCACGGTCACGCCGGCGGGGATGGTGATAACTTTCTTACCTACTCGAGACATATTGTTCTATACGGTTAGGGGTTAAGGTTACCAGACGAGAGCAATGAGCTCACCACCGATCTGGAGCTTGCGAGCCTTGGCGCCCGTCATCATACCAGAAGAGGTGGACACGATGGAGATACCCAGACCGTTCATCACGGTGGGGATTTCGGCGGAGCAGACGTACTGACGGCGGCCCGGCTTGGAGCAGCGCTTCACGTCTGTGATGATGGACTTACCCTCCTTGGTGAACTTGCTCTTCACCTTGATGGCCTTGTCCTTACCCTCACCAACGATCTCAAAGGACCAGATGTAGCCCTCCTCCTGAAGGATGCGGGCGATCTCGGCCTTGATGGAGGAGAACGGTACGGTGAAGCCCTCATTGCGGGCGATACCGGCGTTCTTCACGCGGGTGAGAAAATCTGCGATAGGATCACTTAATACTGCCATGGTCGTTTATGTGTTAGGCGTTCTCTTCAGTCTTCTTGGTGGGCTTGCGGAAGGGAATACCCAGCTCAGCAAGCAGGTCGCGACCCTCATCGTTCGTCGTTGCAGACGTTACGAAAATGATGTCGAAACCGATGTTACGCTTAATCTGATCAAGCTCAATTTCAGGGAAAATGGACTGATCAGGGATACCGATGGCATAGTTACCGCGACCGTCAAAGGACTTGGTGGGCAGACCACGGAAGTCACGAATGTTGGGGGCGGTAATGTTGATGAAGCGATCGAGGAACTCCCACATACGGGTGGAACGCAGCGTCACACGGGCGCCGAGGACTTCACCCTCGCGGAGTTTGAAGTTAGCCACACTCTTGCGAGCGTAGGTCATGGAAGGCTTCTGGCCGGTAATCTTGGCGATTTCAGCAACAGCATCCTCAACAGCCTGCTTGCGGTCGGGGTGCTTACCCATGCACGTAGTCACCACAATCTTCTCGAGACGGGGGATCTGGTGCACGTTGGTGTACTGATGCTTCGCCTGGAGGGCCGGTACGACCTTCTCCTTATAGTATGTAAGCAATGTAGGGGTGCTCATAATTTTAGCGGGTCAGCTCTTGTTGTTAATGGTTAGGTTCTGATGGCTTAAGCGCGGAGTTTCAGCCTTTCGGCATCAGCTCTCTTTCTTCACATTGGAGATGTGGATGGGGCCGTCGATGTCCTTAATGCCGCCTTCAGGGTCAGCCTCGGTGGGCTTGGTAGCCTTCTTGAGAGTGCGTGCACCCTCAACCGTGACCGTCTGCTTCTTAGCATTGACAGACAGAACGACACCACGCTTGCCCTTGTTCTTGCCGGCGATAACGATTACGTTGTCACCTTTCTTCACGTGGGTCTTCATCGTGTGTGTGTTTAATTGTTTATGAGTTCGCGCCACACTACACCTGTAGTATGGGGTCACGGAGTTTACACTTTTAGCAGGCAGTCGTCAAGCACAATCTCAATTTTTTCTATAAATTTATTGCACCGGCCACACCGTTATCAGAATTTTGCCCGCTAAATGAGGCTTTACGCCTTGGGTGAGATAACCCCATGGCATCATTTACCCACCTTCAGCCCATCCTATTTCAGCGGGAGCGAAACACTTTGCGGCGGGTATGCAAAAAGCGCAGGGTCAGAATAAGGGCCGCAAGGGAGAGCGAAACGATAAAGCTCACCCACGCTCCGGCTGCCCCCATGGCAGGCACGATAATATCCGTACGAATAAGCAGGTAGGAGAGCGGCAGGCCGATAACCCAGTAACTGGTGAGGTTACTCCATGTAATGATAGCCGTATCGTGACAGCCGCGCAGCAAACCGCTCATCAACGCCTGAGTAGCATCCGCAATCTGGTAAACGGCACAGTACACCAGCAGCACAGAGGCAAGGTCAACAATCTCCGCCGAATCGGTGTAAAAACTCACAATGTCGCGGCGCAGCAGAATGGTAGCCACCATCAGCAGCGAAACCAGCGTAAAAGTAACAACCAGCAATGTGCGCACCATCGCATTGAAAGCATCGCGGCGCTGACCTCCCACATGATACGCCGCACGGATGGAGGCTGCAATACCCAGACTGAGCGGCAACATGAAAATCACACCGCTTACATTGATGGCGACCTGCTGCGCACTCACTGCCGTCTCCCCCAGCGGGGCAATAATGAGCGTCACCATGCTGAAGAAACTCATCTCGCACAGAGAAGCCACACCCACCGGCAGACCGAGCCTGAGCGTATGGCGCAACAAGCCGGCATCCGCCCGGCGCAGCGCAAGCATCTGCCCTGCTCTGTTGCGGTGGCGACGGCTCCCAAGCATCATACCCAGCAGACAAAGGAACATGCACCAGCTCACAATAGCCGTAGCCAGACCACAACCGGCACCGCCCAGCTGCGGGAACGGTCCCCAGCCAAAAACCAGCGCGTAGTTAAGCGGCATGTTACACATCAACCCGCAGAAGGCCACCAGCATGGCCGGGCGAGTCTGCCCATAGCCTTCAAAATTCGCCATCACCACACGCATGAGCAGCATGGCGGGCAGGCCGGGCAGCATGTACAATGTGTAGCGCTGCGCCATATCGGCCAACGCGGGATTGTCGGTAATGTGCCGGAAGACAAATGATCCGGCAGCTATCACCAGCATATCCACTACAGCAAGCAGCAAGGCAAGAATCTTTCCGTTGTTAAGGATAAGCCCCACCTTCATCTCCGCCCCTGCACCGCGCAGGCGTGATATCATGGCGCTCAAAATAGTCAGTACAGCACCGGTGGCAATCGACACCGTACCGGAAATGGAAAAACCCATGGCCACACCGGCCAAATCCAACTCACCCTTCCAGCCGGCCACCACGGTATCAGTCACGCCCATACCCATGTGCAGCAAATTACCCACATACAGCGGGAGCATCAGCGCCAACAAGCGCCGCAGTTCAGAGCGGTCTAACCAAGGAGCTTTTCTCGCAGCACTCATATTCCTTCGTTCAATGGAGCAAAAAAGCTCCATCATGAGATGGAGCTTTTTTGTAGTGAGCATCTGGAACGGGATTCGAACCCGTGTTGCCCGCGTGAAAGGCGGGTGTCCTAGGCCGACTAGACGATCCAGACACTAGGCGCATACCCTTTCAGGGACTGCGCAGGAAATTTACCACACTCCACCACGCTTGGCAAGCATTATTTTACGATTTTGTGCACTTTTTTGCATTTTTATGCAGAAACCCGCCCCTGAGCACACTCAGGGGCGGGTCAGAATTACCAGTGAACCGGTTCCGGATTAGGGATTGGCAAGGCCATCATCCGGGAAGAGGCTCGGCGTAGAAGTGCCGGCGGTGGGGCTGTCGCCCGTACCCAGGTCACGAAGACGGGTGGGCTTACCGGTCGGGTCAATCTTCTCAGCCGTTACGAAGATCATCAGGTTCTTACGAACGTGAGACTCAGCATTGCTGCGGAAGAAGCGACCAATCAGGGGCAGATCACCGAATACGGGCACCTTGTCCTCCACCTTCTGCACATTATCCTCAATCATACCACCGATGGCGATGGTGTGACCATCATAAATGCAGGGGTTGGAGTTGATGTAACGACGGCTGAAGATGGGCATATCAATGCGGTTTTCCGTCAGGGTGATGTGCTCAATCTGCGTATCGTTGGAAACACCGGCCGTAATGGGAGAACCGTAGTTCACGAAGCCTTCGAAGTTCACCACCTTAATTTCGAAGTGGTTGAACTTGATGATGTCGTTACCCTCAAGCTCGTCAACCTTAAAGCGCATCACGATACCCACTTCTTCAACGGCCCACTCGGAGGGGTTGGCCGGGGAAGCAATCGGCATGGAGTTGCTGTTGTTCCAGTTGTTGTTGTTGTTATTGTTGTTGC
>JAFZHC010000017.1 GCA_017555025.1 Akkermansia sp. | reverse complement strand
CCAAGGGAACGTCGGCGGTCAGTACGCACTCAGCACCCTTGTGCTCCATGTTCTTCACCATGGCGCGGCGGCGGTTAAGGTCGCCCATGATATCGCCCTGGTTCTCAGCGGGAGTTACAACTTCAACGGCCATGATGGGCTCAAGCAGCACGGGAGCGCACTTGGCAAAAGCGTTCTTCATAGCGAAGATAGCAGCCATCTTGAAGGCGTTTTCGTTGGAGTCCACTTCGTGGTAGGAGCCGTCAATCACGTCTACCTCCACGTCCTCTACGGGATAACCGGCAACGGAGCCGGAGTTCATGGCTTCATTCAGGCCGGCGTACACGGCGTTCATGTACTCCTTGGGAATGGCGCCACCAACAATCTTGTTGGCAATCTTAAGACCGGTACCACGCTCGCCGGGGCGCATGGCGATAACCACGTCACCGTACTGACCACGACCACCGGACTGCTTCACGAGCTTGCCCTGTACGCGGTCGGCGGACTTGGTGATGGTTTCGCGGTAGGCGATCTGGGGCTTACCGGTGTTGGCCTCCACCTTGAACTCGCGCTTGAGGCGGTCCACGATGATGTCGAGGTGCAGCTCACCCATACCGGCGATGATGGTCTGACCGGTTTCTTCGTCGGTCTTCACGCGGAAGGTGGGGTCCTCAGCAGAGAGGCGCTGCAGAGCGTTGGACATCTTCTCCTGGTCAGCCTTGGTAAGGGGCTCTACAGCCATGGAGATCACGGTGTCGGGGAAGGTGGGGGGCTCGAGGGTGAAGTCGAAGTCATCGGAGGCGAGAGTGTCACCGGTGGTGGCGTTCTTCAGACCTACGATAGCAGCGATATCGCCGGAGTATACCTCGTTCACGTCGGTGTGTACGTTAGCCTGAATCTGCAGCAGACGGCCTACGCGCTCACGCTTGCGGGTACGGGGATTGTAAACGGTGTCGCCCTTGCGGATAACGCCGGTGTACACGCGGATGAATACGAGGGAACCTACGAACTTGTCGGCCCAGAGTTTGAAAGCAAGAGCAACGGGCTTGTCATCATCGGAGGGGATGATGTCGCGAGTCTCGAAAGTCTCGTAGCCGTTCTCGTCAAGACCGGTGGCAACGGTGCCGGTCACAGTGGCAAGCTTGGCCTCAAGGGGAGAGGGCAGGTAGTCAACCACAGCATCGAGCAGACCCTGAACACCCTTGTTCTTGAAGGCGGAACCGCCGGTCACAGGGATGAACTTGTTGGCGATGCAGGCGCGACGGATAGCGGCCTTGAGGGTCGGGGCATCGATGGGCTCCTCCATGAGGAAGAGCTCGGCGAGCTCGTCGTCAACGTCGGCCACAGCACCCTTCAGCTCCTCCAGAGCAGCCTCACCGATCTCCTTAAGCTCGCCCTCGAGTTCCTTGATCTCGTAGGTGGAGCCCATGCGGTCGGAGTCGCTGTAGTAGATTGCCTTCTGGTTTACCACGTCAATCTGACCGCAGAGCTTGTCCTCAGAACCGATGGGAATGAGAACAGCGGCGGCGTTGGCGCCGAGCTTGGTCTTGATGTCGTTAAGAACGTTATCGAAGTTGGCACCGGTACGGTCCATCTTGTTCACGAAGCAGATACGGGGCACCTCGTACTTGTTGGCCTGGCGCCATACGGTCTGGGTCTGGGGCTGTACGCCGGCCACACCACAGAACACAACGATAGCGCCGTCGAGCACGCGCAGAGAGCGCTCCACCTCAGCGGTGAAGTCTACGTGACCGGGAGTATCAATAACGTTGAGCTGGAAGTTCTCGTTCTCGAAAAGCTTGCAGCAGCCTTCGGCAGGTAATTGTTTCCAGTTTGTCGTAACGGCGGCGGAGGTAATGGTAATACCGCGTTCCTGCTCCTGTTCCATCCAGTCGGTCGTCGCAGAACCCTCGTGGGTCTCGCCGATCTTGTGGATCATGCCGGTGTAGAAAAGGATGCGCTCGGAAAGCGTAGTTTTGCCGCCGTCGATGTGTGCAGCGATACCGAAGTTACGGTAACGCTCAAGCGGGGCCTTGCGGTCAGGACTGCTAACACTAGCCATAAATTAGATAAGTAATATGAATGTTGAGGTTTTCAGAGATTACGAGAAAACTTCACACCGGCATTACCAGCGGAAGTGAGCGAAAGCACGGTTGGCCTGAGCCATCTTGTGCACATCGTCGCGCTTGCGAACGGCAGCACCCTGATTGGCAGCAGCCTCCTTGATTTCGTTAGCCAGAGCCTTGGCCATGGGGATACCCTTGCGATTGCGGGCGTAGTTGATAATCCAACGCATAGCAAGAGCCTCGGAACGATCGGGAGCAACCTCAAGCGGCACCTGGTAGGTAGCACCACCCACGCGGCGGCTCTTCACCTCCACACGGGGCTTGGCGTTCTCGATGGCGCGGGTCAGCACCTCGAGGGGGCTCACGGTATCGGTACCCTCGTTAGCCAGGTCGATAGCCTTGTATACGATACGCTCAGCGAGAGAGCGCTTACCGGCCAGCATCACCTTACCAATCAGGCGGCCAACCAGAACGGAGTCGTAACGAGAGTCACGACGTTCAATCTTCTTATAGACGCGTTTGCGACGAGCCATAATAGTTAATTCTTAAAAGTTCAGTGGTTTACTTCTTCTTAGCGGGAGCGGCGGCACCGGCCTTGGGGCGCTTGGCACCATACTTCGAACGACCGCGACGACGCTTATCAACACCAAGGCAGTCAAGAGCACCGCGAACGATGTGATAACGAACACCGGGAAGGTCCTTCACACGACCACCGCGCACAAGCACGATGGAGTGCTCCTGCAGGTTGTGGCCCTCACCGCCAATGTAGGCGATAACTTCTTCGCCATTGGTAAGGCGAACTTTAGCTACTTTACGAAGAGCGGAGTTCGGCTTCTTCGGCGTACGAGTCATCACCTGAAGGCAGACGCCACGACGCTGCGGACAGCTATGAAGAGCGCGAGACTTCGACTTCTCTTCCGGTACGATTCGCCCTTTACGGACGAGCTGATTAATGGTCGGCATGTTTCCTATTTGTTTATTGTGTTTCAGGGGCTTACGGAGTCCGGCGTGTTCCTCATTACCTGGAGGCAACCTACCTATTTGCTCCGGGAGCAAACCCGATAAATGGCTCCAACTGTGTGCATTCCTGCACATAGTGGGTGCACCAGTTTACCTCATTTTAACGATTTGGCAAGTCTTTTCTTCTGAAAAATCAAACTTTTTTGATTTTTTTTACACGATGTCATAATTTTCCACTCTCGCGCGCGTGCGCACACGCGTAAAAATAGTATAGGGCAGCCCTCAGACAAGCGCCCTGCCCCGATGACAATTCGAGGCAGGGCGCACGGTGAGAATGTTACTGAAATAGGTTCGTGTTTAGATGTCCCACGCATCGAGCCATTTGAAGGAGACCACACGGAAGCGGCGACCGAAAGCGCGGTTAGCAGCAGTCAGCCCCTTTGCCTTGCGGCCATCGGGCTCATACTCGGCAGCGGTGGGCTCGTTGGAGGGATCGACATAGTCGATGGTGCGCTGCACCACAGCCTCACACCAAGCCTGAGCAAGGATGGCCTTGCGGGCATTGCGCACGCAACCATAGGCACGCACGCGGAAGGTGTCGTCGCGCACGGTGAGAATGTTGCCCAGAGAGGCCAGCACATCACTCTGAATGAGGTAGCCGGGAGCAGCCGTATAGATGGAACCTTCCTCAGCCTCCTTAAACTTGTAAAGCTTACCGTTGGTTGCGGGAGAGGTCTTCTCATCCATGAACATGGAGTTGATATCTGTTGCATCGATGGCGGCCTGCAGAGCCCCCTTCAGAGCAAACTCTTTGTTGGTATCGAGGCGGCGGTTGATGAAGTCGGACATGTTAAGGAAGGGCCCGCGCTTCTTCACCTGCTTCACAATTTCGGTAGCCAGCTCACGAATCTTATCCGCGTCGAGCGAGCGAACCTCACCCCAAGCAGCCAGCATGCCGCTACCGGCACGCAGAGAAGTAGAACCCTGCATCGGGCTGTAACCACCCAGAGAGTCGATACTCTTGTCGGCGGTGGATACCATGAAGCGGGAGAAGAGCACCTGACTGTCGGACTTACCGGGCTCCACGAGTGCCAACTTACCGTCGGCGTTGGTCACAAGCTTGCGCTTAGCCAAGCCCTGCAGCACCGAGGCCCAGGCATCCACCGAGGTGGAGTTCACGTTAAAGCCGCCATCCACCATGAGGTACTGGGCAATGTGCTTCCAGCCGTCATCAGCCATAATGCGCTTCACGATATCGGCATTCTTGTAGGGAGTGCTGCTCTTCACGTAGCGAGCTACAGGCAAGGGCTCCTCACCGGCAAGGAAAGAGTCGAGCACCTCCTTGGCACTCAGCTTACCGTTACCGTTCGGCATATCGGAGATGGAGGAGCAGAACCAGCGATCCCACAGAGCATCGTTAATCAGCAAACCATGGTCGTAGAAGTCACCAAACACCTTGTTGTTGGCACCAATCTGGTCGTTAATCTTGCTCTCGTGGAAGGTGTACACATCAGCAGCGGGCAAACAGGGGTCTGCAAAGGCGTTGCCGATACCCACACCGGGCACACCACTCTGGTACTGCATGCGGCGCAGGGCAGCCTGCGTCTTGTAGTCAGAGCCACCGCCGGCATCATACCAACCGGGCTGCAAGCGCATGCCGGCAAAACCGGCCAGCGAGAAGGGAGGGTGCACCGGCAGCTCGAGCACGGACACCAAAGACACCTGCTCACCATCGGCGGTAATACCCAAAATACCGTTATTGCCAATGCTGTCCATCGGGCAGGCATTCATACCGGAGCCCACATCGAGAGCAGCCAGCTGGTAGGGGTGGTACTGGCGCTGCTGATCATCGGGAGCTATAATCATGCTACCCCAGAAAGCCGGGCTGGAGTGCTGCCAGCTCTTGGTACGGAAATCCTGCCCTTCAAAAATACGAGCATCGAGGTTACGATTGGCAGACTTGGGCACAATACCGAGAGCAGCCACGAAGTACGGAACAGCGCTATCGCTCTGTGAGCCATCGGCACTCCAGCGGGCATCATTGCGATCGCGGTCGCAGAACACGGTGCTGATGCCGGTGTCATTCGGGTCGTACCAGCCCAGCAGACCACGGTGCGGGCTCTGGCCTCGCTTACCGGCGCCACCGTCGGCACTACTGGCCTCAGCCATGCTGTTGAAGCCGCTGAACACCGTAATAGCCTCGGGGTTGTTGGGGGCAAACCAAGCGCCGTCGGTCTTCAGGTTACCAAAGCCGGCATACTGCCCCAAGCGCAGCCCTACATAGAACTGCCCGTCATCCAGGTTCGTGCGGGAAGCCACACCGGTCTGGGTGGAAGTACCACCGCTCATGGTATAGAAGCGAGCGCGATAACCGGAAACCGAGCTGGCATTATAACCAATCGTCCAGGGGTTGGTGTAAGGCTTGGTATAATCATCTGTGGCGCGAGCCTTACCGGGGGAGAAGAAAAGAATCTCACCGGGAGCAAACTCAATATCCTGCTTATCATTATTCAGAGAAGCCTGGAAGTAGTCACCATAATCGAGACCGAAGCCGGTATCGCCGGTAGACTGAGACATAGCATAGTGGGACCAACCGTAATTCCAGGTACCGGCCTGACTCACAGCAAGGGTCTGCAACCAAGTTGCCTTGTAGGGAGCCGACTGAGCCCAGAGCTGCTGACCGCGAATCTTCATGGGCACGTTATAGGGGTTCCACCACAGGAACATGGGTGAGAAGCACATGTAGAGCTTGTAGCACTGGTCCTGATCGGAAGTCATCACACCCGGATTTTCCTCCGTCACCAAACCGAAAGTGTTCATGAAGGCGAGCATGACCGGAGTACGGGCATAACCGGCATAGTTGCTGCCTTGATCCATCAGCGCACGGGAGTCATACACCGTACCGCTACCGGAGGGAGCAAGATCATCGAGATTATTGGTGGACTTCTGCGGGTTACCGTGCGGATAACCGACACCACTCATGCGAGTGTAGCAATCATTCACATTGCCAATCAGACGAGCGGTAAAGTTGGAGGAATCCTTGGCGGTGCCATCCGGCCAGCAATTGTAATAGGCGTACAGGTTCTGCCAAGAGCCAATGGGCATGTTAGTTTCAGTACCGCGGGGCAGGTCATTGTTCTCCACAATGGGGCAATCCTGCGATGAACGAGCGGCAAAATCAGTACCCTTCAGAGACTCCTTGTTGAGCAGCAGACAGAGGTCCTGCTTCAGACCACCGGTACGCACGTTGACGGGCAAGGAATACGACGTGGTAGTCACATCAAAGAAATAGGGCATACCGGCATCCTGCGATGTTGTGGCCACCAGGGGAATGCTGGCCATCGTGAGCAGTTTGTCGGGCTTATCAATCTTCTCGGGAATGAAAGAAAGATACTCACTATCCACGAACACCGGACCGGGTGTATTCCATGTACGGCGCAACACCTCGAGGGGCTTGGTGGTTTCCTCGGGGTCTTTCACCGTAATCTTACTCTTCTGGTTTTCACCACCTACCCACCAAGCAAAGCAACCGGTATTCTTACCCGAGGAGGGCATGACAATCATGTCGGCATATACGCGATGGCGACCCGTTAAGCGCTTACCCAGAGTACCCTCACCCACCAGGCAGATTCGATTACCGGGGTCGCGTGTGCCCAGCGTGGCAGCAGAACCCATCTTGGTAAGCTCGCCGGGGTTGCGAGAGGAAATCAGCCAACGACGGAACATCGACGAGCGCCCCTTATCGTAAGTGGACTTAATATTGCTGCCCTTGCCGTCTACTGCCGCGCCATAAATCGGGCCGGACCAACTGTCCCACACGCCCAAAATATGCTGTGCCACGCTACCCTCTTCCTCAGAGGTAATAGCTGAGCTGGCCGTCACACGACGGTCAGGCCCCAAGGCCATCTGCAACTCACCAATAGCAGCATCCAGCCCCACCAGCGCCTGCTGGCGAGCTTCCGACTGCAGGGCGGTCTGCATAGCAATACGGTTCTGAGATGACGCCATGGCCAGAATACCCACAGCCAGGAGAGTGAGCAGCATCATCAAGGTAAGCGAAGCAATAAGAGCGAAACCATGTTTCTTCCTCTTAATCAATCGCTTAGGTAAAGGAGTCTTGTGTTTGAGCTTCATACACTATATGCAAGTACCCCTCTACTATACACCACAAACACGGCGCGTCAAGCAAAAAACACGTTTCAGCAGGGTAAATCAGCGCTTCATTTCAGGCCCTTTTAAAGCTTTGTTTTATGTTAGTTAAGCAAAGCTAAAAAAACAGAGCAGTCCGCCAAACCACGCGAACTGCTCTGCTCTCGTTTGTTCAACAATCAGGCTTTATTTAGGCACACCGGCACGAGCCACCTTGGAGAGGTAAATGAGCAATTTCGGAGTCTCTTCAAAAAGCGCTTTAATAGCGGGCGGCATGGCAAGTCCACGCAGTGCATCAGGAGTGATGGAGAGCGGAGTTTTCAGATTTGCCATCACAAAGTTCTGAATAGTCGCCACTGCCTCTTTATCTGCCAGCAGCTTATCGAGAGCCTCCTTCAGCGAGGGCGGGCAATTGGCTTCCAGAGCGGAAACCACCTTTTTACGTATGGCCATGGCGGCCAGGTTCTGCAATAATCCCATATCAGTATTTATTTAACAGTTACAGTTATCGTGCGTGTATCGGACGGTGCTTTCCCCTTCTCCCACGGACGAGCGTAGATGAGCTTCACCTCACCCTGCCCGGCCTGCTTACCGGTCAAAGTCACAACCGTGCCACAGGGACGACCGCACACAGGAGGGCCACTCGGGGCCGGGCGCCGCTCATACGAGAGCTCAACCTGAACTACCGCGGAGCTCGCAGCCACACTCCACACAAAGCCGGTGGTCGGATTTCCCGGTAGTGTTACGGTTGCACTCTCCCCGACATTCAGGCTCACAATCTCACCGGCAGGAGCAGCGGAGGCCACCTGCACCAACGCACCGCAAAGAAGCATTCCGATAAATCGTTTCATCATGTTTTTCTTATAGCAGCATTTATTACCGAGGTCAAGCCCGGCTCGTTAATTTACCGTTTTTTACAAGCCCGCCCTTCTTCTTTTGCGAACGAGCGCACTCATGCATGGCAGATAATTGCCGCCAGCTGCATTCCGCCGGCAATCAGAAACAGATAGGTTGTTAGCCTCGGGTGAGCAGCCCCATAGCGACGAGCGACCATAGCAGCCCAAGCCGGCCAGCTAAATAGCAATAATCCAACGGGGGTTCCAAAAAACAGCCCCTCAAAAATGTTACCTTCAATCGCAGCATTCAGAACTTGCATCGGCAAAAACCAATAACTCACCAACAGCAGTAGCAGCACATTGCCCAACGACACACTCCTGCGAATCCTCGTAAAAATATAATATGCCAACGCTGCAATGATAAGAGTTGCCGCCACCGCCAGCCATACAAGCAAACACTTAACATCTTTGGGCAATTCAGGTGCCCCCTGGCTCCAGTACAAAATACCCGGCGGCACACAAACGCCACAAAAGACAGCGCTTACTAAGGGCATAAAAGGCAGTCGTTCTCTCATAAGCGCATCTTAACACACCACTCATCCCAAAACAAGGCAAAATGAAAGGCAGCACACAATAGCATATTTTATCGCGCTTGCATTGCCGGCAATCATCTGTACAATATCGAGGCATAAGCCCACCACCCTTTTCCACCATAAACGTAACGCCCGCCGAAGCACAAACTCGGGCGGGCATTCATGCTGTTACAGAGCAAACTCTCTCAATGCTCAAACAACTCAGCAAGCACTTCTGCTCGGGGAAAGGCCATGTAGAACAGGCGCTCTTCCGTGCGTATGTGCTCGGTCCACAAATTCCCCTGCAATCCCATCACATGTGGCATATTCGGCGTGCGGAATGAGCGTACCAGCTCAGGGCTGATAACATGCTCGCCGGGTCTTGCCTCAGCCAAGCTCTGTGGATAATCAAAATAAAAGTGCGAATTGGGGCAGAGAATTGTAGGCAAGCCCATGGCTAGCACCCGCTCCATCTGTTCTGCTCGCCACAGCATCACCCATTGTCCGCGCACCCCATTGCAGGCAGCTTCGTCCCACGTGATGGCCGGGTACCCCTGCCCCTTGACATAGTCCACCATCTCCTGCATAAACTCGCGCTGTAGCTCACGGCTCAGCAATCGGGTGTCCACCTCATCACCGCCCAGATGAATGGGAGTTCCTTGCGGGAAAATCGCCATCACCTCATCCAGCACATCGCGCACAAAGCGACGCACCTCAGGCTTACTCACCGCCAGCACATCGCGCCCCAACTTGCAACCCGGCGGCGGCTCAAGCGCAAACTGCGGGTAAGCCACCAAACTGGCATAAGCATGCCCCGGCATATCAATCTCCGGCACCAGCATAATGCCGAGCTCCGCCCCGTAGGCAATCAGCGCCCTCATTTCATCCTGCGTATAATAGCCTCCATAGCACTCGCTGAAGTGATTGCCAATCTCGTGCTTACTCCAGTTCCAGGCAGTTTCCGACAGCATTTTGCGCCAGGCACCCACAGTAGTAAGCCGAGGATAGCGCTTTATTTCCAAACGCCAGCCCGGACCATCGGTCAGGTGCAGGTGCAGACGATTGTAGCGCAGCTCAGCCATACGGTCCATCAGGCGCTGCAATACCCCCACACCGAAAAAATGACGAGATACATCCACATGCAAGCCCCGCCACTCCATCAGACGTCCCGCCGCCTCGTCGGAGCACTCCGCCACCACAGCATTCGTTTGTCGCACCCCACCATCGGCAACCGCTACAGGTGCCGCCACCGCTATCGTCACCATCCCTATCAGGCGTAAAATTGAACGCATAACAAAAAATGAATATCTCTTAAGCGTCATTCTACCAGATTTTTCACCCATAGCAAGCTCATTTCGCACGGCGCCAAATCATCAAAACACCACCTTAATAAAAATTCCATACACACTTTTATACAAAAATCTAAAATAAACATTCCCCTACACCTCACAAATCAGAAAATAGCCTTGCAATATATCCACAAACATACTATAATCAAGCCTCAGCACATTATTATAACAATTCAACATCTTCCAAATCATGAAAAGAACAGTAGTCACGGCATTTGCCTATTTGGGATTCCTTGCTACAGCACAAGCCGCTGAAAACATTGAAATTGCGCCAAATACAACACGCACAGATAACAAAACTATTCACCTTCAGGATGACAGCGATTCCTTGGTTAACTATGGGCAGTATAACGTACAGAAAGTCCAGATTCACGACGGTACTATCGTTAACCATGGAACTATTTCAGAGATTTTTGAAAACGAGAACGACACCAACTCTGACCTACTGCATATTATGGCTACCGGAGGAAGCATCATCAACTACGGTCGCATTGAGGGCACCACAACTGTAAACTACGGCACTTTTGTAGCCATGGATGGCAGTTACATGGAAAATCTGGATTTATACAACCACTACAATGACGGACTTACCTCTCTCCAGGTACAAGGTAACATTACAATTAACGGCACATTCTACACCGAAGAAAGCGCCGAAATCGTGTTCACTCTTAGTGGCAGCATCAACATGATGGGGAATGACCTGGAAAACTGGGGAGCAAAGCTCGTGTTAATAATTGATGATTCTATCGAGGTCGGCGATTCTGCAACTTCATATAGGTACCTCGAGAAAAACGACCTCTTCACGAACGTTGGGCAAGGAAACATTACCGGAGATACCACAATCATTCTTCGAGATTCTCAAGGCAATGAAACAACCCGTAAATATAATGAACTGTCCACCGTTCCCGAGCCTACAACAGTAACCCTCTCTCTACTTGCCTTGTCTAGTTTGGCCATGCGCCGCCGCAGAATCGAACGCTAAAACAACTAAACAACCATCATTTTCGAACCGCAGCACCACAAGGGGCTGCGGTTTCTTCTTACTTGTCGCCCCCACCCTATCGAAACGGCTTTACTTCCCGCGTGCGTGTGATATAATGGGCAGCACACCATGGCCTTTACTCACTTACACGTTCACACAGAATATTCGCTCCTGGATGGGATGATCCACACGAAAGATCTCATCAAGCGCTGTGCCGAGCTGGGAATGAGCTCGGTTGCCATTACCGACCACGGCAACGTGTTCTCAGCCATTGAGTTCATGGTGAACGTGAAAAAGCACAACAAGGAGATTCTGGCCTGGAACAAGGAACACCCGGAGGAGAAAAAGCCGGTATTCAAACCTATTCTTGGCTGCGAGATTTACCTCTCCCCCACCCCGCTGGATGTAAAAAAACAAATTCCCGGTCGCAAGAAGTATACCCACTTGGTGTTGCTGTGTGAAAACAACATCGGCTGGGCCAACCTTATCAAGATTGTATCGCGCGGTCATCTGGAGGGCTTTTACCACAAACCTCGAGTAGATATGGCCACGCTGCGCGAGTTCAGCCGCGGGCTTATCTGCCTGACCGGCTGCGTGAGCGGCCCCATGCAGGAGTGGATTTTGCAGGACCAACCGGAAAAAGCCGAAGACGTTCTGCTGGAGCTCATCGATGTCTTCGGCAAAAACAACTTGTTCGTGGAGCTGCAGGACCACGAACTGGAGGAAGAGCGCCGCTGTACCCCCGAGCTGGTACGTCTGGCGCGCAAACACGATGTCGGTCTGGTCGTCACCAATGACGCCCACTTCCTGAAGGAGAGCGACCACGATGCTCATGATATTCTCATCTGCGTGGGTACCGGCAATAAACGCATGGACGGCAAGCGCATGCGCTACCCCCGCAGCGTTTACTTCAAGAGCGAAGAGGAAATGCGCGAGCTCTTCCCCGAATATCCTGACGCTTACGAAAACACCAACATCATTGCTGAACGTTGCAACACCTCCATTAAGCTGGATTCCACATCCACCGAGCGTTACCCGGAGTTCGCCCCGGAGGATGGCTCCACTCGTGAGGAATACCTGCGAAAAATCTGTTATAAGGGTCTGGAGGAGCGCTACGGCAAAGAACGAGCCGAGAACGATAAAGACCTGCGTGAGCGCCTGGACTACGAGCTGAGCATCATCAACATGCTGCGCTTCCCCAGCTACTTCCTCATCACCGCAGACTTCATTAACTGGGCCAAAGATCACGACATTCCCGTAGGTCCCGGCCGTGGTTCGGCCGCCGGCTCGCTGGTGGCCTACTGCATGAAGATTACCAACATCGACCCCTACAAGTTCTCCCTCATTTTCGAGCGATTCCTCAATCCGGAACGTGTGAGCCCGCCGGATATCGATATCGACTTCTGCCAGACCCGCCGCCCCGAGGTAATTGACTACGTGCGCCATAAGTACGGCGAGCGAGCCGTTACCCACATCATCACCTACGGCACCATGGGCGCAAAATCGGTCATTAAGGACGTTGCCCGCGTGCTCGACCTGAGCTATGCAGACAGCGACCGTATTGCCAAGCAGATTGAAAGTGGCCCCGGCGTGACCCTGAAAAAGAGTTACGATGCCAACGAAGACCTGCGCAACCTGCTGCAGGACCCCACCTACGCCGAGGTGTGGGACTTCGCGATGAAGCTGGAGGGCACGGTGCGCAACGTGGGCATGCACGCTGCCGGTGTGGTGATTGGTGACCGTGCGCTGGACGACTATGTGGCTCTCACCCGAGACGATTTGAGCAACCCGCAAGGTGAAGTAGTGGCACAATGCGATATGGGCGCCATTTACAATGCAGGTCTGCTGAAAATGGACTTCCTGGGGCTCAAAACCCTCACGGTGATGAAAGATGCCGAGCGCTATGTGCGCTGGCGCGTGCCGGATTTCCGTTACGATGCCGTGGATATTGAAGACCGCGAAACCTTTGCCCTGCTGAACCGAGGCGACACGATGGGCGTGTTCCAGCTCGAATCGGGAGGCATGGTCGACACCTGCCGCCGCTACGGTATCGACAACATTGAAGATATCATCGCTCTGCTGGCTCTCTACCGCCCCGGCGCCATGCAGTTCATGGACGACATGATTGCCGTTAAAAAGGGGCTTAAACAGGCCGAATATGAGCACCCGCTGCTCGAAACGGTTTCCGGCCTGACGTACGGCGTGATGATTTACCAGGAGCAGGTGCAGGCAGCAGCCAAGTTGCTGGCCGGCTATACCCTCGGTGGTGCAGACTTGCTGCGCCGCGCCATGGGTCACAAGGACATGCAGGAAATGGCCGAGCAGCGTCGTCGCTTTGTGAAAGGCTGCTGGGATGTCAACCAGATTGACGAAAAAACAGCCAACGCCATTTTCGACAAGATTCAGAAGTTCGCCGGTTACGGCTTCAACAAATCGCACTCTGCCTGCTACGGCCATATCTCGTACTGGACCGCCTACCTCAAGGCGCACTACCCGGTGGAATTCCTCTGCGGCCTCATGTCCAATGAAGCAACCAACGAAAAAATCGGTGTCTTCATTCAGGAGGCTACGCGTCTGGGCATTGAGGTGCTCGGCCCCTGCGTCAACCACTCCGCCGTAAAATTCCAGCCCGAAACAATGCCCAACGGCCATCTGGCCGTGCGCTTCGGTCTGGCCTCCATCAAGAGCATGAGCTCCGATACTGTGGAAGTTATTGTGCGCGAGCGCGAGGCGAACGGCCCCTACAAGAGCCTCGAGGATTTCTGCTACCGCATTCCCCCGCAGAACGTGCGTCGCAACCAGCTGGAAGTGCTGGTACAATGCGGTGCATTTGATTGGATGCAGGTGTGCCGCGCTCAGTTGTTCGAGACGATTGAGCAATGCCTCAGCGGTGCCGCCGGAGTGCACAAGGACCGCTCAGTAGGTCAGATGGCGCTCTTCGCCATGGAGGACACCACCTCCTCTGCTGAGGAACGGGTCATCTTACAGGAGTGGCCCAAGGAAAAACGTCTGGATGACGAAAAGTTCCTCACCGGTGCCTACTTTACCGGCAACCCGCTCGATAGCATGCGCGGCATTATCGATGCAGCCAAATATACCAAAATCGGCACCCTGCCCGACCTCACTAAGGACGAAATTAAAGGCTCGCACGAGATGGCCGGCATGCTGCGCTCCGCTACCATCAAAGTGAGCAAGAGCGGGCAGAAGTTTGCCATCATCGCCGTGGAAGACTTCACCGGCAGCACCGAAGCCCTGCTGTGGGGCGATTCCTACACCAAAGCCGCCGCAATAGAAGGCTTGTTGCAGGCCGGCAGCTTCGTGAAATTCCGCGCACGCATATCGGAAGATGAAAAAACCGGCGGCAAAAAAGTCTCTGCCAACGGGCTGGAGCTGCTGAGCACCACAGCGCCGCGACGCGGCAAGGCCAAGGAGCCGTCGTTCTACGAAATTGTGCTCAACACAGCCCGCCACACCAAGGCAGATTTGGAGCACATCAAGAGCATCCTGCTCGAGCACAGCGGGCGCACCCCGGTGCACCTCACTTTCCGCAATTCGCTGGGCAACCGAGCCTCCATCGAACTGGGCGAGCGCTACCGCGTAACCCCCTCCCCCCACCTCAACGAACGCCTTTCCCTCTACAGCTGATGACTTCCTTCAAACTCAAAGACTGGCTTTTTGTAAGTGCGCTGGCTTTTGTACTGGGGCTGGGCTGGCCTCACATCTACGCCTGGTTCGCAGCAGACGCACATCCGCAGCAAGCAACAACCGACGAAAAAGCGAACGAGCCCATCAAAAGCGACGCTTTCACCTTCCGCCTGCTGAAGGCGGCCATGCAGACTAGCCCCGAGGGCAATCTGCTGCTGGCGCCCAACTCGCTAGCCATGATATTTAAGCAGATGCACCCGCTTGCCGACCCCGCGGTGGCTCAGGCTCTCGACTCGCTTCAGCTGCCGGAAAATTCTCAGGAAAGCGCAGCCGACATTCAGGAGGCCGCCTGTCTGTTTGCCGACCCTGCCGCCGGGCTCGACCCGGAACTGGCTCGGCAGTACACATACCACGCCTCTTTCTCGGAGGACCTCGCCACAGCCTTCGCCGACATCAACAATGCACTCATCGCTTTTACTAACAATGAGTCTGCGCTCGTGGCCAACAGCGACACCGTGAACCGCCAAACCACGCTGCTGGCAGTCAACGCCATCAACTACACATGCGACTGGCTCACCCCGCTCTCGACGGCAGAAAACTCCAACATGGAGTTTTACAACGCCAACGGCGGCATTCCCATGGTGCGGGGCATGAGCTGCTATGCTCACCTCTACGCCACAGCCCCGGGCGGAGAATGGAAGGCCGCGGCCATCCGCCTTAAGCGTGTGGAGGGTACCCCCTCCTCTGTGCCTGATTGTGAGCTACTGATTATTCAACCCACCCAAGGAGTGAGCGCCCGTACCTTTGCAGCCGCTCTCACGCCTGAGAAGTTCAGCGAAATCCGTACCAACCTGCGAGAGTCGACCCTCTCCTGCGAGGTCAAACTACCCCGTCTGGCTTTCCGCCAGCGCCCGCAGAACATCATCCCCACCCTGCAAGGGCTCGAAATAGATGCTCTTTTCACCTCGGCTACGCCCTTCAGCAAGCTCACGGCCAAGGCCCCTTACCCCTTCGAGACAGCCTATCAGCAAATTAACATCATCATGCAGGAGGCAGGCTCACGCGGGGAACAACTGCCGCCCCAAACCGACACGCTGACCTGCGACCGCCCCTTCATGTGGTTCCTCATGCCGTTGTCATCCTCTGCCCCGCCCCACGCAGCGGGCATTCTCGATAACCTCTGATAATAAAATCGAAGAGCCTCCGAAACCGCAACGCGGCCGGAGGCTCTTCCGTTTCATTCATACGCACAGCCCGGTCTTTACAGGAAGGCTATGTAAAGATACACGCCGGCAAAAACGATGGAAAGCAACATCAGCGGGAAGGCCACTTTCATAAAGCCCCAGAAGCTAACTGCCAGGTTGTGCTTGCGAGCCAGTGAAAGCGCTACCACATTAGCGCTGGCACCAATCACAGTACCGTTACCACCCAGGCAGGCACCCAGCGAGAGAGCCCACCACAGCGGTTCCAGATTGCCGTAGCCCATGGCACCCATGTCGTGGATAAGCGGTATCATGGTTGCAACAAAGGGAATGTTATCCACAAAGGCGGACATTACAGCACTCAACCAAAGTACAGCCATAGTAGTCACGGTTTGGTCGCCGCCGGTCAGCTCCATGGTCTGCTGAGCCAGCCATTTGATGATGCCGTTCACCTCCAAACCACCGACCAGCACAAACAGGCCTATAAAGAAGAAAATCGTGGTCCATTCCACCTTGGAGAAAATCAACTCCAGCACCTTCTCACGGCGGGGCATAGTGAGCAGCATCAACAGAGAGGCGCCCACCACAGCCACGGTACCGCTCTCCAGGCTCCAGCCCGGCACCTGCCCGTGCAGGCAGAAGAGGGTAATGGTAACGGCCAAGGTAAACAGGCACTTGCGCAACAGAGGTTTGCTGCGTATAAGCCCCTTGGTCTTAATCTTCATAATGCGCTGCTGCACCTTGGGGTCGCACACCAGCTGGTGGCGATACAGAAACACAAAAATGCTCATCGTTACCACAAAAATCACCGTGCAGGGCAAAGCCAGATTGCTGATGAAGGCCATGAAATCCAGCTCCTTCACCGAGCTGGCAATCATGATGTTAGGCGGGTCGCCAATCATAGTGGCCGTACCGCCGATGTTGGAGGCAAATATCTGGCTCACCACAAAGGGCAACGGGGAAATGCGCAAGTCTTTCGCCAGCGTAAAGGTAATGGGAACCGTCAGCAGAACCGTGGTCACATTATCCAGAAAAGCCGAGCACAGCGCCACCATCACCGAAAGGCTGATAAGCAGCGCCACCGGATTACCACGCGTCTTCTGCGCTGCACTCACCGCCAAGTAGCGGAAAAGTCCGGTCTTGCTCAAAATCAACACCTGAATCATCATGCCAATCAGCAGAGCCAGTGTATTGAAATCTATGTGGTGAATGGCCTCTTCCTGCGAAATGACGCCCACCACCACCATCACCATAGCACCGAAAAGCGCTATCACCGTGCGCTGCACCTTCTCGGTTACAATCAGCGCATAGGTTATCAGGAAAATAACAAGAGCCGCGTATGTCGTAAAATTCAGTTCCATATTCTCAGCCGCGCACTCGCGCGGGTCGGGTATTCTACTCTTTTTTGCTTGAATGGCAAGTAAAATTGTTTTTATTATACAAAAAAAATCCGGTTTAATGAAGTGCACTCAAAGATTCTTACCCCTTACGGCACTTTTGACTTCACAAACCCACAAAAAGTGTGTACAATACAATCACGATATGGCTATTCAAATGCAAAGAACACTTAGCAAGTGTGCCTCCATCCAAGGCACGTCGCTCCACACGGGTCTGCCCGTCAAGCTCACCATCAAGCCGGCAGAGCCTAATACCGGCCTGAAGTTCCGACGCATTGACCTGCCCGACAAGCCGTTTATCGACGCCTCCGCCGCCAAGGTGCAGACCGTCGAGCGCGCCACCACACTAGCCGAGGGCTCTGTGAAGGTTCACACCGTAGAGCACATCCTCTCTGCCCTCACCGGCATGGGCGTGGACAACGCCATCATCGAGATGGACAGCAACGAGCCCCCCATCGGCGACGGCTCCGCCTCTCCCTACGTTGAGCTCATCAAGCAGGCCGGCATCGAGGAGCAGGACGCCCCCTGCCACGTCTGGGAAATCCGCGAGCCCATTCAGGTGGAGAACAAGAACGGCAGCCGCATCATCATCATGCCCGACAAGAAGTTCCGGGTATCTGTAACAGCCGTAGGCCCCGAGGGGCGCGTGACCCAGTATTTCACCACCGAGGTGAACCCCACCACCTACGAGAAGGAGCTCTCCACAGCCCGTACTTTCTGCTTCTACGAAGACGTGCAGCCCCTGCTCGACAAAGGCCTTATTCAGGGCGGTACCCTCGACAACGCCATTGTGATTAAGGGCGACCAGTACATCTGCGCCGGCGGCCTGCGCTTCCACAACGAATGCGCCCGCCACAAGGCGATGGACATGATTGGCGACCTCATTCTCAACGGCCACCGTATTCTCGGCCACGTCATCGCCGTTATGCCCGGTCACGGCATCAACACCCAGATGGCCGCCACCCTGCAGAAGAAGTTCGACAGCATGGAGGCCATGCGTCCCAAGCCCTTCATCTTCCCCTCCGGCGACACCGTGCTCGACACTACCGAGGTGCTCAAGCTCCTGCCCCACCGCTACCCCTTCATGATGGTGGATCGTGTGCTCGGCTTTGAGGGCGACAGCAAGTGTGTTGGTCAGAAGAACGTCACCATGAATGAGCAGTTCTTCCAAGGCCACTTCCCCGGCAAGCCCGTCATGCCCGGCGTACTGCAGCTCGAGGCCATGGCTCAGGTAGGTTCCATCCTCATGCTCCGCCTGCCCGAAAATCAGGGCAAGATTGGCTACTTTATGAGCTGCGATAAGGTCAAGTGGCGCAAGCCCGTTGTCCCCGGCGACGTCCTTATCATCGAGGCTGAGCTTGTTAAGATGCGCGGCGCTATCGGCGTATGCAATGCCCGCTGCACAGTCAACGGCGAAATTACTTGCGAGGCCGAGCTTAAATTCATGGTGGCAGACGCCTGATGAGCTCGCTTTTGCAGAAAAAATCACAAAAATCAAGAATCGGTGCTTGACAAGCGCCGATTTTTGAGTATCATACTCCTCCCCGACCGCGCGCAGCGGCCACAGCAAGACTTCCAAGAACACTTCAAACAACCATAAATTAATATGAGCAAGAGAACATACCAGCCTTCCAAGCGCTGCCGCAAGCGCCAGTTCGGTTTCCGCGCACGCATGGCTTCCAAGAATGGTCGTGCCATCCTCGCCCGTCGTCGTGCTAAGGGCCGCAAGCGCCTTCTGCCCAAGGGTGTGGAGATCCACTACAAGCGCCACACTGTTCAGCACGGTGTTTAATTCTACATGGGGCATAAGCTCAGCTGTTGCGTAAGCAGCTCAGGTTGAGTTCATACCCCGGGAGCAACACGCAACGTCCTGTTGTAAGATGCAGCTCAGGCGAAGCAACACCATGAAGCGGGCTTCAGAGTTCGCCATGGTTCGCAAAGCCGGCAAATCTGAAGCAGGGCGTTTCCTTATTCTCAGCACAGCACCGCTGGCACAGCCCGAAGAAAGTTCGCGCTTCGGCATCATCACCACCAAGAGAATAGGGCACGCCGTCCTCCGCAACCTTTTGCGCAGGCGCATGCGCGAGATTCTGCGCGAGCACGCCGCCCCCCTTGCCCGGGGGCTTTACGTCGTCATCGTTGTGCGCAACCGCGCCGCCATGACCGACTACGCCGGTCTCGAAAAAGACTTTCTCAAACTGCTGGCTCGCCGGCAGAAAAACGCAAGCTGACATATGCTCAAACGCCTTGTCATACTGCCGGTGCTTTTTTACAAGCGCTTTCTGAGCCGTCCCCTGCATGTGCTGGCCGGCCCCATGGCAGGCTGTCGATTTACCCCCAGCTGCTCTACCTACTTCATACAGGCCGTTGAAATGCACGGCGCGTTGAAAGGCTGTGCTCTGGGCATCTGGCGCATCCTGCGCTGCAATCCATGGGGCGGCTCCGGCTACGACCCCGTACCCCCTTGTAAAAAATAACCCCCTTAACCCTACCCCGCTAAGTTTATGGATAAGACATCACTCATCGTTGTAGGCTCCTGCGTAGCGCTGCTGGGCGTCAACTGGTGGTACACCAGTAACCAGCCCCAGCAGGCACCCACTCAACCGCCGGCACAGGTAGCACCGGCTGAGCCCGCCGCCGCACCGGCCGCCACCGCAGCTGCTACTCCCGCTTACGAAACTCCGGCTACCCCCGTGGCTCAAACCATCGCCACCCTGACATCGACCGATGCCAACGGCAAGCCCGTAGCCCGTTACCACATTCAGGACATCGGCGGCAGCGTTACCTCCGTCGATATGATTGGCCAGGCCGTCAACAGCACCAAGGAAGAGCTGCGCGGCGACGTCAGCATCAACGGCAACGTGCCTCAGGGCATCGGTACCCTCATGTTCCGCCTGAGCAACGATGCTCCCCCCGCCTTCGACCAGACCACCTACAACATCATCCCCGAGCTCACCAACGACAAACAGGTGGCTCTCATTGCTCGCATGGGTGACCTCATGGTGCGCAAAATCTACTCCCTTGCCCCCTTGCAGCAGCAGGATAAAGTGGTGGATGGCAACGCCTATGTGCTCAACCTCACCGTAGACGTGCAGAACGTCGGCAGCATCCCCCTGAGCGCCGCTAACTGGGGTCTCTACGCCGGTGGCATGAGCCAGCTCAACCACTCCGAGGGAGCCATCTACACCCACTACATCATGCTGGAGAACGGCGACTTCTGCAAAGAGAACCGCGGCTCTTTCGACCCCTTCTTCGGCGCCGCTAAATCTCGCATCTACGAGACCGACAACAAGAAACTCGAGTGGGTAGGCACCATGAACCAGTACTACTCCACCGTTGTCATGCCCACCAACAACAGCGGCAACAACGCCTGGTACGCAGCCCCCACCCGTTACAAGCTGCCCGTCACTCAGGAGGAAGTAGACGGTGTGGAAATCGCCGCCGGCATCCCCGACTTCACCCTCTCCCCCAAGACCGCCGACATGCCCGGCGCCGTGAAGTCCCTCTCCTACAAGATTTTCACCGGTCCCAAGCTCAATCTCATGCTTGAGGACATGACCCACGACATCCCCAAGATTGAGCAAATCATGGACTACGGCTGGCTCTACCTCATCAGCTACCCCATGAACGGCCTCATCAACCTCTTCCACGGCTGGTTCGGCAACTGGGGCTGGGCCATCGTTGCCATGACCTTCGTCGTACGTCTCCTCATCTGGCCGCTCTACCGCAAGAGCTACATGAGCATGAAGCGCATGAGCCTTCTGCAGCCCCTTATGAAGGAGCTTAAGGAGAAGTACCCCAACGACCAGCAGAAGGTCTCCATGGAGATGATGAACCTCTACAAGCAGTATGGCATCTCCCCCTTCGGCGGCTGCCTCCCCATGTTCCTGCAGATTCCCATCTTCTTCGCCTTCTTCTACGTACTGCAAACCGCTGCTGAGTTGCGCGGCGCCCCCTTCCTCGGCTGGGTAACCGACCTCTCGCAGATGGATACCGTATGTACCCTGCCCTTCACCATCATGGGCTGGGAACCCGCCATCAACGTGCTGCCCTTCATCATGGCCGCCTCGATGATTGCTATGATGAAGATGACCCCCCAAGCCGGTGATCCCACCCAGCAGAAGATTATGAAGTTCATGCCCGTCATGTTCTTCCTCTTCTGTTACACCTACCCCAGCGCCTTGGCTCTGTACTGGACCACCACCAACATCATCTCCATCATCCAGACCCTCATCATCCGCCGCCTGCCTCAGCCCACGCTCGAGAAAGTCGACCCCAAAAAGCAGAAACAGCCCAAGAAAGGCGGTTTCCTCGACCGCATGCAGCGCATGATGGAAGAACAGCAAAAGGCCCTCGAAGAGCAGAAACGCCAGGCCGGCATGCGTAACGTTACCAAAAAGTAACATCTTCCCTCCCCGTTTCCCCCAAGCGTGTTCCCACCGGGAACACGCTTTTTTTTCATCACCTCACCCCGCCCCACATCATTCAACGACACATTAGCGTATAAACCGCGCTGCTGCGGGTGGTATAAGCATCGACCCAGTCATGTTGGCATGCAACAACGTTCTGTTGAGAGCCTCGGCTTATGCCGCCCGCACACGTGCGGGCTCCTATCCTTTTTTTTATTCCCCACCCGGGGTTTACACCCCGGTCTACCCTATATCACCCGCACATGTGCGGGTTCATCAGTACCGCGGGCATGCCCGCCTGATATACTGAGCCCGCAGGGCGACATAATCGTAGCGAGGGGGGTGAACCCCTCGTTCGGTCGATAAAAAATATCCGAGCCCGCACTTGTTGCGGGCGGCATAAAGCACGGCCTAAAAATCTGCATAGCATCTCAAACAGGCAATTTCATCAAAATCATTATGGGGCTATACCATTTTCAACCATGGTGAGCACCTAATCGCCGCATTGTGCCGCCCGCACACGTGCGGGCT
>JAFZHC010000016.1 GCA_017555025.1 Akkermansia sp. | reverse complement strand
TGGCAGTCCAGCCCTTTTGTTTGTAGATTTCTTTTATCATCAACCCTTTGTAACGAGTGTTACGAAGACAAGCAAGAGTGGACTGCCACTTTTTTTGTCAGCAAAGGGTTACCTAGGCATCAGCAAATCTGAAACAGACCCCTTTGTAGCAGATAGACCATGGAATTCTGTTTTGAATGTCTTGAAATAAATGTTCTAAAATATTACCGATAAGCTATGCTGATTATGATATTTACTCCAGAATTGCAGAATTTAATTTTAAGGGGATGCGGGCAAGTGAATAAAATGCTGCAATCTATTGATGTATCAATAAAATTCAGTTTACTAGCTTTCAAACAGAATTAAAATATAAAGGTTTGATTTTATCTGATAACTCATAAGATACCTGTTATATCATGAATCACAATGAAGCAAACGAAAAGCTGCATCATGCAGCAAAGTACGGTGATGTTTCAGCACTGCGCGAAGCTCTGGCCGAAGGCGCAGAGGTGAATGCCGTGGATGAGTTCGGTGAGAGTAGTTTGATGAGTGCTGCTCAAAGTGGGCACGTAGCGAGCGTGAACGCGTTGCTTGCTGCAGGCGCGGATGTGAATGCCGTGGATGAGTTCGGTGAGAGTAGTTTGATGATGGCTGCTCGAAGCGGCCACGTAGCGAGCGTGAAGGAACTTGTCGCCTTGGGCGCGGATGTTAATGCTGTGTCTAAGAGCGGTAGGAGCAGTCTGATGTTTGCGGCGCATAACGGACTTGTCGAATGCGTAGACTCGTTGCTTGCTGCAGGCGCGAGGGTGAATGCCGTAGATGTGGATGGCTATAGCAGTCTGATGGTAGCGGCGATTAGCGGACATGCAGAGTGTATGAAAGCGCTGCTAGCAGCAGGTGCAGAGGTGAATGCGCTTGATGGGTACGGCAGAAACGCTCTCATTTTTTTGTGCACCCCTTCGTATGTGGATTGGCATCGGGAATGCGATTCGGAGCCAGTTGATGACTTTGATGACGAGATTGAGGAGACTGTCTGCCATGTAGACATTCCTGATCTTAGCGCAGAGGATGATGACGATTTAAATCTTGGTATAGATATTGAAGAATCTGAAGGCATGAAAGAGTGCGTGGATATGCTGATAAAAGCTGGAGCAGAAGTAAATGCTGCAGATTGTCTGGGGTATACGGCCCTTATGGGAGCAGCGATGAATCCTTTCACTGACTGGTGCATTCCGATGCTGCTTGATGCCGGGGCGGATGTGAATGCTGAGAATTCACGAGGAGAGACCGCGCTGTATCTGGCTATCCAGGAGTGGAATGCTGATGTTGTTTCTATGCTGCTTGAGGCCGGGGCAGATGTGAATCGCTCCGGTTATACCGCGGACAATATCATGCTGACAATGGCTTACACAGGCTCTGAAGACGTTATAGAGTCAATGTTAGCGCGAGGGGCAGATGTGGAGGCTGTGGATGAATCCGGCTTTTCTGCTTTGCGGATAGCGGCAATGCATGGGTATCTGGAGTGTATTGAGGTGCTACTCGCACATGGTGCGGAGGTGGACGCTGAAGATTCGGAGGGGAACACGGCGTTGCATTATGCTATGATGACCGGTCATCTTTCGTGCGTTCAGCGGCTTCTGCGTGCTGGTGCCATGAAGGGCGTTACCAGCATTGATGAATGCCTGGAGATATGCAAACAGAATCAATGAAGACAAAGCCTTTAACTAAAATATAACTGAACGATAAAAACGCAATGTCGAAGAAAATGGAAACAAAACAGACCTTTCCGGAATCTTCCGAGCAATCGTTGAAGTTGCGGAGTTCTGCATGTGCGGAAAACGCCTTGATTCGGAAGGATTCCTCGGTATCACGGATAGCGTGGGCCGGTCTTATGGTGGGCGATGCACTGGGCGCTCAGGTCGAATTCTGTCACGAGTACGAAATACGACGGGCCTATCCGCAGGGGGTGGATAAGATGAGGGCTGGCTTCGGGGTATGTATCGACCGCCAGGCTGGTGAGGTGACAGACGATACTCAGATGGCGTATTGCCTGCATCTGGCTTTGCAGGATGCCGGTGGCTGGGATTCTGCAGCAGCTCTTCGGCGTTACCTGGAATGGTATGCGACCGACCCTCCGGATGCGGGCGAAGCTGAGTCCTCCGCGCTGGAGGGTTCGCCTCTGCCCAATAGTCAGGGCAATGGAGCTTTGATGCGAGTGATGCCCATAGCTTTGTGGGCGGCGGCGCATCCTGGCTTCGATTGGCAGACCGCCGCTAGGGAGGATGCTGCTATTACTCACCCTCATCCCGTGTGCGGCGAGGCGAATGTGGTGTATGTGCACGCGTTGCTGCAGGCTATGCAGCCGGGCGCTACTCCGCGTGGTGTTTATGATTCTACTCTGGCTTTTGCTGAAGAGCAGGGGCTGAGCGCCCAGGTGCTCGAATCCCTGCGCTGCGCAGCTACAGAGCGCCCCGACTATGATGGTGAGTTCATCGGGTGGGTGCTGGTGGCATTGCATAGCGCGTTCTACCAGCTGCTGCATGCAGCAGATTTCCGCTGTGCTCTGGTGGATATTGTTTCTTCCGGTGGTGATGCGGACACGAATGCTGCCATCGCAGGACCTTTGCTTGCTCTTTTATTCGGAGTGGAAAGTATCCCTCGGCCCTGGCTCGTTGCGGTTCGTGCCGTGAATGAGCGCTGCTACACCCGTCTCCTGCCGAAGCGGTTGAGATTCCCTCTATCCTGGTCGATGGTAATAGTCATGCATTACTGTCGAGTATGGCCCGGAAAGAAAAAAATGGCGGTATGACAAAAAAAAGTGGAAGAATTGGCTTGACTTTGTGGTATTATAAATCAAGAAGTGATGGGACGATTTTGAAAGTTCGGAAGCAATAACCACAAAATCAACATTCTTTGGTTGATGTGACTGGTGTGCGACCTTGTATTAGGATAGCGACGTACCCACGCGGAGGTGCCTGATGAAAAGGGTGCCGGAGTTGTTTAATGTGAAAACAGATTAAAAAATACTCGATTTGATGATGACCGCAAGACAATACGAACTACTGCAGGCAACTGACAAAAACAAAACCCAGAAGATCCGTGAGCTGCTGGCAAAGGGAGTGAATCCCAACTGCCGGCATGATATCACTCCGCTTCATGCGGCTGCGCGTCGCGGGAATGTGGAGGTTGTAAAGGCTTTGCTGAAGGCGGGTGCAAACCCGAATATGCGAAGCATGATGGGGCATACTGTGCTGGAATTCGCTATGACCAGCAAGCGTCCGCTTGATGTGGTATGCCAGATTGTTGACTTGTTGCTGCGTCATGGTGCGAAGGCTGATACGCATGGCGCCTTCCTGCACCACAGCGAACTGGCCCGGGCGCTGAAATGCCCGAGGTTGGAGAAGTTGTTTCCTTCTTTGCCGGAGAAGGAGGAGTCTCCTGTTCTTGTGCGCGGTAGCCTGCAGGCGCAGGTCGCCTGGGCCGGTTTCATGGTGGGCGAGGCGTTGGGCTCTCTGGTTGCGGGCTGCAGCCAGAGTGAGGTGCAGCGTCTGTACCCGCTGGGGGTGCACAATATGGAAGCTGGCGCTGGTGCTCACGCCGGTCGGAAGGTTGGCATGGTGGGCGATGCCGCAAAGCGGGCGTATACGCTTCATGTGGCTCTGCATGAGAGCAAGGGGTGGAGTTGCTTCAAGGTCATTGAAGAATACCGGAAGCCTGCTTCTGGTATGGGCAAGGTGGAGCGCACAACCCTGAGCGGTGTGCAGGATCCCTCGCTTCTGGATAACGGCGCTCTCACGAGAGTGCTTCCCCTGGCTTTGTGGGCTGCTGATCATCCGGATTTTGATTGGATGACCGCCGTCCGTGAGGATACCTCCATCACGCACACGAATGCGGTGTGCGCCGAGGTGAGTGCGGTATATGTACACGCGGTGCTGCTGGCTATGAAGCCCGGTGCCACGTCGCGAGGCGTTTACGAGGCTTCTCTGGCTTTTGCTGGAGAGCAGGGAATGAGTGCCCTGGTTCAGGACGTCCTGCGCCGTGTTGCCACGGAACGCCCTGTCTGCGATGGCGCGAACCGCGGCAGTGTGCTTGTGGCGTTACATAGTGTATTCTACCAGCTGCTGCATGCGAGAGATTTTCGCAGTGCTCTGGAGGATATCGTGAATGCTGGCGGTGAGGCAGACTCGAATGCCGCGCTGGCCGGTGCTCTGCTGGCGCTGGTGCACGGTGGGGAGAGTATCCCCCGCCCCTGGCTTGTGAAGGTGCGCGCCGTAAACGAGCGTAACTACACCCGCCTCCTGCCGCCGCGTTCGTGATGCATGCCTCTCGGTCGTTGGTGATAGCTTTTTATTACCAACGACCGGGGTTGAAAAACGAAGTATGATAAATAAATTTTGGCTCTGTCCTACCAAATAGGAGTAAGATAAACAAAGCCAATCAACAGAAAAAGTCATTCCCAATCTGAGAATGACTTTTTTGAATTTGTACGTCAGGCATGACACGTAACTGGGGTGGAAGTCCCCAATGAGCCGCTGACAGTGCGGGATCAAATAGCCACAGACATCTGTGTTACAGTAATGTGAGGAAGCCGAAGGCGAAACACATACAGGATGAATAAGAACCGAATAAAAGCCCAAAGCTCACGAGGTGACCCTGCGATGGATGCTTACGCCCGATACTCAGTCAAGAGTTCATATGGTAGATTTGGCTTGAACTGCGCGAAAGCTGCTTACCTTATCCTGAGAGTCCCTATTGAAGCGTAAAACGCTGCGGAGCAATCCGGCTCTAGGTACGTACATTCCCGCCTTGTCACTATGTCGAAAATTTACAACATTGTAAAATCAATGGATTATATGAGAGCGAATTATCTCAAACATAGTGACGCACAAAATGGTATCACTAGAGTCAAAATTACATAACTGATACGTTTCTCACAATTTCGTAAAATATAGTGTGGAGATTTCGGGAATATACGTAGGTAGACATCAGAGGCCATAGTACCGCCACACAAACAACCTCGGCAAGTAGGGAAGAATCCGGTGAGCTCAATCACTCGAATCTCAGAACATACATTCCCGAAAAGATTGCACTATGTTTCATGAAAATATTGAAATATGTATCAATTACGCGTTGGAATAATTAAAGGGAACTTCTAATTAGTGGTTAATTTCGTTTTTCCAAGAGAAAAAGCTCACGATACATCCCAAAGTAAACGGACATCGTTTAGCGCCCGTAGCCAAGAAGTCAATAGGGTTGGGGTAGGAAGACCGAGTGAGCGTGAAACCTTTTTCTGAATCTGTTGTTCGACACTACTGAAGAAGAATACAGAAGAGCCGAAGTCCATTAGCTCGCATGTTAGCCACAAGGGGAGGTGATTATCGGAATAGTGCGCAAAAAAGTCACGAACGAGCAATAAAGAGCTTTTTTGTGCCGCTTCATCTAATTTGTCCACCCATTTCTGCCATTTGTCTGGCTTGATGTTATGGAAGTTGTTGATATTCAGATGGCCAAAAGGTCCATATGCTTCGCAGAAATAATGAACGAGCCTGTTGCGAACAGCTACCTCTATGCGCTCAATAGCATCCAGTAGCATTAAGCGCATTTGCCGGTCAAAGCAGTATTGACCCCATATTGTATCAAAATCTGTTCGAATCTGTCCTTGGGCTGTTGTACCCCAATAAGCCTGAAGACGCTGGTATCCTACATCTTCCAACCTTTGTCTGATGACATGAAAATCGCCCCGCATGCCGCGTTGTATGAGCAGGCGAGACAAGTCATCATAGCTCAGGAAAGGATGGCTGTATGGTTGCTGAGGCATAAAAAATAAGGCACGCTTTGTTGCGCTTGCTTCTTCTCAGGTAAGAAGAACAGAGGCGTCAGCGTGCCATGGCAGGTTCTGTGTATCATTTTTTTAGTTGTTTGTCAACTATTTAGTGCGAGAGAGCTGTTTTTTTCGTTTTGTAAGATGGGGGATATTGAGAAACTATGAGTTCGCAGGACTTGGAAAAGGACTAGGGGTTTGGATGGGAAAACGCCGTTTTAGTACAAAACGGAGGGGTGCCGTCCCCCTCTCAAAGGGGGACATCTCGGTAACTAGGAGGAAAAATCAGTGCCGACATTAGTAAAAATTAGGGCTGCATATTAATGTTGACTTTACTTGCTGAAATAGGTACATTCGCTTTTAGGCACGGTAATACAGTATAAGCTTTTAAAACGGAAAGCTACGGTCAACATATGAATCCCAATACTTAAAATAGAATTTTCCTTTATGATAAAAATAATATGTCGTGTAATAAGTGTATTCTTCGGCGCCTCATTATTTTATTACATGCCAACGCTTTTTATACGCATGTTTGGACTCGAAAACAAATGGCCAAATCTTATAACTAATGTTTTAGGTTATGAGATTATATGGCCTAGTCTTCTTTTTGGTGTTTTAGGCGGGATTATCGGGTTGTTTATGGATGAAACATCTTGGGATAAATTTCAATATTATTTCCCTGCCGTAATTGCCGCCCTGTTTTGGGGAATCATAGGATTTTATGCAGGATATTCGATTTATGATTATTGTTATTTGCTTCCTATAGCATTGGGAATAGTGGGTGGAGGAATAGGCTTTTTTACTGGTAGAGGTTGTTGGTTTGGTGCAGGAGACAATCCTAAATCCTAAAAGCGGCCCCCGTTAGAATTATAAGTACGCATTCAGATTATATTAGCCGGATATAGTTGTGGATGCTATAGTTGAAAAACAAATCGAGGTGACGAAAGTTCCCCCTACACGATGTCCATTCGTCGGGGGGAGAGCGAAGTCCGAAAGTGGGCGACGGCCCCTCAGGGAATAGAGGAGACCATCGTATCTGCAAATCAGGCGCCCGGCGGTGAGGCCGGACGCCTGATTTGTGTTGAGATAATGTGCTGTTTTAAGCTAGCAGCAGGGCAATGAGTTTCTCCGCGTGGGCCGTGGCTCGCTGCGTGATATCCGCAAGCTGCTGCGGATCCTGTCTCAGGTTGTAGGATACAGAGCCTGTGTGCACGGTGCCGCCGTAGTTCATGCCGGTGAATTGGCAAGCACCACGCAAGAAGTGGAAGAAATCATCCCAGTTCATGCAGTCTGCCGGGGCGCCTGTGGTGTAGGAAAGTACCATTGTTTTGCCTTTCAGCTTGTCACCGGAGGAGCCGTGCGAGAAGCCATGCAGGAATACCTCCTCCATCCAACGGTGCATGAGGGAGGGCATGGAGAACCAAAACACGGGGAATTGCAGTACGATGGTGTCTGCCCACATCAGGTTCTGCTGCTCGGCCGCCACGTCGATGGGCTTGTGCGTGTACAGACGGTCCAAGTATACCGTGCGGCACTCGGGAAGTTTTTCTTCCAGAATGCTCATGATGGTTTTGTTTGCCACGGAGTCGTTCATATCCGTGTGCCCGGAGATAATGAGTATGTTTTTCATAAAATGAAGGAGTTACATGCTTTCTGCAAGGATTTCTCGTACCTCTGCGGTGGTGAGCTCGGGCTTGTAGCCGCCGCGCAACAGGAAGGTGCCTTCGGCAATGCCATCCAGCATATCTTCGGTGGCGCCCAGCTCTCGCAGGGACAGCACAAGGCCAATCTCCTGCATCCACGCTTTCATGGCCTCCAGCCCGGCTAAGGCCGTTTCTTCATCCGTCTTGCCCTCTGCGGATATGCCCCATACATTGACGGCAAAACGCTTGAACTTGGGCAGCCCACAGGGGAGGATATGGCGGAAGTAAGGCAAGGTGACAGCGGCCAGTGTCATGCCATGTGTGGCATCTGTATAGGCACCGACGGACTGGCCCATCATGTGCACCATCCAGTCAGTTGTTTTCCCTTTGGCGATGAGTGTATTCAGCGCCCAGGTAGCCGTCCACATGATATTGCTGCGGGCCTCGTAGTTCTGCGGATTGGCGGCAGCTGCGCGGGATGCGGTGATGAGGGAGCGCATAAGCCCCTCGGCAATGTAGTCGCTGGTGTTGTCATCTGTGCCGGAGAGATACTGCTCCAAGATGTGAGACATGATATCGAAACAGCCTGCTACCATTTGATAGCGGGGGAGTGTGAGGGTGAGCTCCGGGTTCAGGATGGAGAAGCGGGGGTACACGCGGTCATCAAACACGCGGCCTATTTTGCGCTTGGTGGCATGATTGGTGATGACTGACCCGCCATTCATTTCACTGCCGGTTCCGGCCATGGTCAGTACGCATCCTACAGGGATAACCGGATTGCTCAGCGACTCCATACGCACATAATACTTTTCCCACGCATCTTCCGGGCAGTGAGTAGCCACGGCCACGCCTTTGGCGTAGTCACACACAGAGCCACCGCCTACGGCCAGTATGAAATCTGCCTTGCAGGCACGGGCTCGGGCTACACCTTCTGCCAGTTTCTCTACGGTGGGATTGGGCATGACGCCGGAATCTTCCGTAATGGTCTTACCGGCGACTTGAAGAATGGAGATTATTTTATCGTAAAGACCATTCTTTTTAATGGATTGCTTGCCATAAATCAGCAGAACGGAGGGACCATAGTTCTGCAGTTCTGCTGCCAAATTATCCAGTGCATTGGGGCCGAAATGCAGCTTTGTCGGGTTGGAGTAGGTGAATGTTCCGTTCATGGTGGCGGGAAGAAGATTTTTTGTTTAAAAGCTCAGTCTATATTCTGTATAAAAAAGGACAATGTGTTCAGATTTGCAGCAGGGGGGCGGGCTTTTTTTCAAAACCTCCTGCAACAAGGATTCTACCACATTGCCCACGTTTTGCAACAGAAAACGGAACGCCAAGACGCCAAGACTTGAAAAAGTCTATGAATCGATGCGGAACTTGGCAAGCCAGAGTTTGTAGGTGTCTTGTGCGGTGAGGCAGGTGTCTCTCAGGTATCCCGGGAGATGGGGCCAGTTAGCAAGCCCCCGATAGTAGAATGCTTTGAGAGAATCTGAAATGATAAACGGAATGATGTGGTGGGCCAAGCACTCTTTGAACATGATAAGGCGCCCCACTCGCCCATTACCGTCTTGAAAAGGGTGAATGCACTCGAAAGCGTGGTGAAACGAGAGAATATCATCCAATGTTTTCTTTTTGATACCGTTGTAACGCCTCAGGAGATTCTTCATTTCTGCGTGTACTTGATGAGGAGGTGTAGTATCCATGCCCCCAACCTCGTTTTCCAGTTGTTTATAGGCACCCACAGCAAACCATGAGTGCGTAGAATCCGTGGTGCCGTCTTTAAGTATTTTGTGCAGCTCGCAAATCAGGGATTCAGAGAGGGGGGATAGGGCGTGTGTGATGATGTAGTCCACACAACGAAAGTGGTTATTGGTTTCAATAATATCATCTATAGGGGCTGCTTCGGTGTCAGCAATGATGGTTTTTGTTTCAAAAATGTGGCGGGTTTGTTCTTCCGTCAGGCGGCTGCCCTCTATATGATTGGAGTTGTAGGTGAGAGATATTTGAGTTTTGTGATAGATTCCGCCTTTCATGTGCATTTGCATTTGTTCGCGCAAGTGCGTAAGCAGGGGCATTTCTTTGCCTTGTTTGCGTGCGCGCATAGGCAAGGGCGCGTCATGGGGAATGTTCCATGTTTTGCCGGTCAAGAAAGCGCCGTCTATCTTACCGCGTGCGCAATAATGGCGGGCTGTGCGTTCTGCAATACCGTGTTTATCGGCATACTCTGCTGCTGAAATATACTTCATGTAGGCATATTTATATCATAACTTGCCGATAACGGCAAGAAAAATGTAAATTAGTCAGCATAGGTGCAGAGTATAGGGGGAAGCGTTTGAAGGGCTTTGAAAAGGGGGCTTGTCTGAGCCTGTTAATGAGATAAAAATCAAGTTGTAGTTCAGTTTGAGGTCCGAAAGGAAAAAACAACGGCCCCTACAAATGCCGATTGAGGGGGGGGAAAGAGATACTTGGCCGAAATGTGAAATATAGTGAGAACGCATTGACTGTTATCAAAATGTCCGTATAATGACGCTTGTTATGAGCGATGTTTTATTTCTATGCACGGGTAATTCCTGCCGCAGCCAAATGGCAGAGGCGTGGGGGCGGCTCATGTTGCCCGATGGGTGGAGTGTGTGCTCTGCCGGGATAGAAAAACATGGGCTGAATCCGCACATGCTCATCGTTATGAATGAGGTAGCTGTGGATATGAGTATTCATTTTTCTAAAACGGTTGATGAGCTGCCGAATGGTGTTCAATGGGATTTGGTGGTAACGGTATGTGACCGCGCCGCCGCAACTTGCCCATCTTACCCGGGGGCCAAACTCCTTCATCTACCGTTTGATGATCCGCCTGCTTTGTCCATTGGATTGCCCGAAGAAGAGGCTCTGAATATATACCGCAGAGTGCGTGATGAAATACGCACGGAAATGGAGAAATTAGCCAAATGCTTGCAGTAAGTAAGCTACGGGTTTGTTATGGCAAGGCTTCCTTACGCAGCTGCCGCGGCTGTTTTTATGCTCTCAATCAAAGGTATAGTCAGCAAGTAAATGGTGAGCTTTTGAGAAAAAAGTCATTTTTTGGAAAAAAAGTGGCGGATTGACCGCATCTGTACAGTTATATATAATGAAGACAGGTAACTTTTACAGATGCGGTTTCTCTTTACCAGGCACGGTTGGCAGCTTCGGCAACAATGCGCGGAGTGGTTTCTGGCGTGTCGGCACCGCCTGTTGGCGTTTGCCCGGCAACAGGTAGACAGTATGACAGATGCTGAGCATCTGCTGTCTGAGGTTATGGGAAAAGTGATTGCCGCCATCGTCAAACGGGAGCTGCCTCAGGAAGAATGGCTCCCCTATACCTATGCGGCTATCAGGAATGCTGCCATTAATCAGAAAAAGAAAAATGCCCGCCGCCTTGAAGCAGAGCAGACATATGGCGCGTTTGATAGCCCCGTTGCAGTGCGGCCTGATACAGACATTCAAGAGCACCTGCGGTATCAGCTCTTGTGCTTGCCGCAATTAAATCGAACCATTGTCCGTATGCGGATATGGGAAGAGCTCGGTTTTGCCGAAATCGGCAGACAACTCGGTATGCCGGAATCCACCGTGAGAGCTCGTTATCAAACCGCTCTGCACCAACTCAGAAAACATATCTCCAAAGACTTAGCATGAATAAGAAGTATTACAGCACAGAAGACGTTGAAAACATCTTGCGGGAAATTGCTGCGCAAGATAAACGCGCCGCGATGAGCGATGCGTTCACGGAAAAAATGCTGCGGCTGATAGATGCCGAGGTAGCGCGGAGCATGAGGCGCAGACTCTACAAACTCGTGGCGCAGGTTGCCGCAAGTGTTGCCGTGTTAGCCGTGGTTGGTGTGTTATTGATGCTGCTGCCCACGGAGAATACAACCCAAGCACCTTTGGCTGACTCAACTGATTTACAAAAAACGGTGCAGACCTTGCCGCCACAGATTGACTTGAACGAGCTGGATGCTCTGAAAAATGGCATGCAGGTGACTCCGGATTCCCCCCAAGCTGCGGATGATGTCTCCTCTGTGTTTGCCGAGCAATTTCGGATTACTGTATGTGTTGATACGTTATGAGCTTTTCACCATGAATCCATTATTTTCCATCATCTGCTTGCTTTGCGTCTTGGTGTGCGGGCTGAGCCCCGCCGCCATGGCTCAGGCAGAGCCGGAATTATGCCGCTGGGAGATAGTGTCGGATATCTATCTGGGCGTGCAGACTCACGAGCTCTCCGCTGAGGAGCGGCAAGCTTTGCTGCGTAGCGGTGTACCAAGCCGACAAGGTCTGAAAGTGGTAGGCATTGCGGCGGGAAGCCCGGCAGAGCGTGCGGGAATGCAAGTGGGCGATTACATCCTCAAGTATAACGGCGCATCCATTAAAAGCCCGTCGGATTTATTGTTGGCGATGCGAAACACCAAGCCGGGGGAATACGGGCACTTCGATATTCGGCGAGCGGGGGCGCGAATGCCGCTGACCGTGCTTGTTGGGGCGTTACCACAGCCCAGAGTCCTGGGGTATATCTCTCTCAGCCAAGTAGAACAACGCAGGGGCGATGCATTGCAACAGAAACAGAGAGAACTTGCCGTTTTGCTGAGCGCCAAGGTGCCCAACCTTGTGTCCATCCGCGCGGCCGTGCTTGAAATCCACGGCATTCTCCCCTCAGAACAAAGAACCGGCAGCTTGCGCTTGTATTATAGAGTACCTGCGGGGCAATTCTCTATCACTGCCTATCCGGATAAAATTACCGTGGCTTTGTACCGTGCAGAATCTTCGGAAACATATCACATCCGGTCGCAAGGTGATGCGCTTCCCGCGCATGTGCGGGCCATTTTCTGCATGGATGCTGCTGATTAATTGCCGTGTTTATGAAAAAATCTTGCGGATTTACAGGAACGGCGTGTTAACATAGGTAAAGAGATAGATAATGATGAAGAAAATTTCCCAAAAAATCCTGATTACTGCAGCTTTAAGCCTTGTGTCGGGGGTGAACCAATCTTGCCAAAGCTCTTCTGCTGAAATACCGACGGAACGGTATGTCCGGCAAATGCCGTATTCTTCTGAGCGAGAGGCAGAGTTGGAAAAAAGCAGTAGGGAGCATCTGACCGAATTGCAATCGCTTGCGAGCTCGTGTAAAAGCGTTCGTGTGGTTATTCAATGGACTTGGAGCACCGGCCTTATCTTGCAAGGAACAGAAGTGCCTTTGACCGAATCAGAAAAAGCCGAATTGCTGAGCCTAATCGGCAGAATCCGGCCCGTAAAGCCGGATGTGTGTGCTGACCTTGATCCGGCATACACGCTGGAGTTACAATTTACTATGGCTGATGGCAGCATTAAAACAACGCCTTTCCCTCATATTACCTCGCTAAGCCACGTCAGTTCAGACGGCTACGCTTTCATGTGCAGCATGGCTTTGCCTGATGCTGATGCCGAACGCTTGGCTAAACTCGCCAAACATGAGTGGGTGATTCAAAGGATAAATCAGACCGGTAAACGCAGATAATCCCGAGGCAAGCGTCTATTTATTAGAAAATCTGTACTTCCTGCAATTTTTTGTTGCGGATTCGGTCCCGGGAAGTATTATTAGTAGTAAAGGAGATAGAGAATGAAGATTGATACGATACGGCATCTTTTTTGGTGTTTATCATCCATCGTCACGGCCGTTTTGTTTATCATCTGGGCTTTGTACAAACAGATTAAAACAGCGAATCAGACGATTGGTAATAAGGAGCGGATTAAGTATTGGGTTCTTTTGCTCACAGGGTGCTTTGACCTGTATGCCAACATCTCTTGGCTGCATACCGGAGAAATGGGAAGCTTATACTGTACTGTTAACATTTTATTGTTTCTGGCAGTTTTATGGTTCTTTAAGAAAGAAAAACAACAATAACCATGCCCCAAATTACGAAAAATCCTTGCCACCACAGCCCTGTGCCTTGCGGCGGTAGGCGTGAATAGCTGCCAACAGACGAAGCAAGTTGCTCCAGATATAACGGGAAGTTTTTTTACCTACACTCATTTATTCCCGCTCGCCACCGAGCCGCCTGCTGTATATCGCCTGAATGAAGCAGAAAGTCGAGAGTTGGCTAAACTAGAAGCACTGATTCACCCAGACACTCCGTATTTGGATTTACTTCCTGCATCAGACCAACCTACGTTCATAATATATCCGGCTAATGGTGAAGCTAAGCAACTGGACTTTTACCTCTATACTGTGAGTATTCCCCAACTTTCTGCCAAGGTGAATGCTTTGGTGGATAAAATCAAATCCCGTCCCGGTGCTCAGCGGCAAGGTGAAGAATTGAGAAGCTGGAAAGAACGCACAAAATACCACCAGCAAGACTAGGATTCTCCCTTGCAGCCCGTTTTTTGCGCCACTCGCAACAAAAACGCAGGAAGCTCGCAACAAAATGCCCGCCGCGAGCGTCTATTTATTAGAAAATCTGCACTTTCTGCAATTTTTTGTTGCGGATTCTCCGGTGAGATGTGTTAACTTAAGTGTAAGGAGCTAGAATGACTTTGTTCATCAACAGATTTAACACTGCTTTTCTCGTGCTATGGGTAGCATGGTGCGCGTATAGGGGTGTGCTGTGCAGCCTAATCTCCATTCCGGATATTCTTGCTCCTGCGAACTACAGCGACTCGTATCCGACTTTGGGGCTTCTGTTGTTGGCGTTTCCTTTTGTTGCACCCTTTGTCAGCATTCTTGTTTCCTCAAGTTGCCTGTTTATCAAAGCCGGCAGCAAATGGTGTAGTGTATTTATCTTAGTTTTCTCCATTGTCACCTTGCTGTTCAGAATATTGATTAAGCCTAACGTATTTTTGCCTTTTTGGTTTTAACCACTTATAACCATGCCCCCATTCCACAGAATCCTTGCCACCACAGCCCTGTGCCTCGCGGCGGTGGTGCTGAGTTCGTGCAGCTGGTGCTGGCCCTCTCTGCATACGGCAGAGGCGGTGTTACACCAAGACAAGCAGGTGGTTGTTAGTATCACCTCTCGGCCCTCTGTTAAGTACAGATATCAGTTGAATGATTATTACCCCATCACCTTGGCTTATGCCGTAGATAAAGGCAAAAGCATTTATCGCCGAGGAGACGGCAGACCAAGGGCTCCACTTCGAGCGAATCCTCTGCTTTTGGCTCAGTTTTTGCGTTTAGTTGCATAGAATTATCTCCCGGCTCCGAACTAACAGCTTGCAGAGCCTCCTGGATTCTGGTAACATGACACCGTAACAATTAACCATCTTCCAAATACTATGAATCTGAGACCTTTTGTATGTTCCGTGCTTGCCTTGTTGGCATTGGCTTCTCCGCAGCTTTTCGCTGAGCCAGCACAGGAGGCTCCACAGGGAAATCAGCGGTTTATCGTTACGCAAGAAACTGCC
>JAFZHC010000015.1 GCA_017555025.1 Akkermansia sp. | reverse complement strand
TGGCAGTCCAGCCCTTTTGTTTGTAGATTTCTTTTATCATCAACCCTTTGTAACGAGTGTTACGAAGACAAGCAAGAGTGGACTGCCACTTTTTTTGTCAGCAAAGGGTTACCTAGGCATCAGCAAATCTGAAACAGACCCGCGCATGTGGGGAAAACAAAATCCCCGTTCCGCGTTGAGGAACGGGGATGGAAAAAGATATGGCGGAAGGTCTACTTAAAGAGAAATCTCTTCGGCTGCATCTGTTGCCTCAGCGGCCTTTTTACGAGCCTTGACGGCCTTTTTGGCCGCAGCCTTGGCAGACTTCTTTTCTGCTTTGGCATCCTTTACGAGTTCCTTCCAGTTGCCGATAAGCTTGGTGCAGCCGCTGGCGCCGGAGGTGTTTTCGAGGGCTTTGCCATCGGCTGTTACGGCGACAACATTGGGAAAACCTCCACTACCGCCGGCAGGGAACTTTACAGCACCGATGGTGGCATTGGTAACAATGGGGTAGGTCATGCCGGCTTCCTTGGCCCACTTCTTAGCAACCTCCAAATCGCTGTCGCCGCTGAGCATGATGAGCTCGGCACCTTTACCCTTCATCGCCTTATACAGGGCGATAAGCTCGGGCGTAATCTTACGGCAGAAACCGCAATTGGCGTGAGAGCGCAGGAAAAAGTAAACCTCGGCTTTCTTCTTAGGCTTGGCCTTGGTGAGGTATTCTACCTCAGACAGCATCTTGGCCACGCTCACCGTGTCCTCTGTATTTGTTTCAGTAGCGCTTTCAACAGCCTTTGCGGACGTGTCGATCGCAGTTGTGCTGTCGGCTAAAGCTGCATTCGGGGCGATGAGGATGGCACCCAACATCAGGATTGATAAGGAAAAGAAACGATGCATACGGCCTATAGAACGCATGTAACATGTGTTATTCTACATATTTTTTGCAGGATGGGTGAGTGGTAAGCCAAGACTTCCGTTATTTGGCACTCCTGTGCGCGAAGATTGGGGTAAGTTACCGTGCAATTCCAGCTTGCACTAAGATGGAAATATGGTATGATGAGGATGATATGAAAAGCAGAGTGGTGCCACAGAAATTGGTCCGGCAGTTTTCCCCTGCCGTGCGGGAGCCTTTTCGCCGCTGGGCCGAGTATATGTATGAGCAAGTACCGTTCCTTATGCCCGACAGCATCTTTCACGCCCATGCTCATTGTGAGCGTGTGCTGTTGTATGCTCTACTGTTAAGTGAAAAGATGCTGCCGGGGGACGATGCGGCGATGACTGTGCTTGCTCATGCTGCTGTTTTTCATGACACTCGCCGCGAGAATGATGGCCGTGACGTAGGGCATGGTGCACGCGCCGCTGATTTTTACGAGATGTTTTGCCGGGAGCATCCTGAACTGACCTACTTGCCCGAGGCGGCTTGTATTATGCGCTGGCATGATCGGGATGATTCTCAGGGGCAGGCTGCCATTGATACCGGCTTCGCTGAACAAGCCGGGAGAGTGCGACAACTTTTCGCTGTTTTTAAGGATGCTGACGCCTTGGATCGGTGGCGCTTGGGGCGCCGCGGATTAGATATTAATCGTCTGCGTTCCGATGAGGCTGCTCAGTTGGCCGGTTTTTCGCGCACTCTTGTGGAAATGACATCGTAAGACTGCGCTCCGATAAAAAAATGACGCCTGCCGGGGCAGACGTCAGAGTTATCTTTATTGAGGTGAAATGGTTTATTTGCCGCCGGCTTGGCGTATGACTTCAGCTGTGGCGGAGTAGCCGTCTTCTACTGCTTTGCGGAGGGCTGTTTCGCCTTCTTCATCCACCGCATTTACATTGGCACCGGCCTTGATGAGTTCTTTTACAATGGCGGTATGACCATCTTCTGCGGCTAGCATAAGCGCATTTTCTGCATCTTCATTGCACAGGTTCACGTCTGCCCCGGCTGCAATGAGGTTTTTTACGGCCTTAAGGTTGCCGTCCTCTGCCGCTTCCATCAGAGCGGTTTCCCGGTCGTCATCAGTAGAGTTGATGTTCAATCCGCTGCTGAGTGCTTGTTGCAGGGCTTGCGGTGAGCTTGTTGCCGCCCTCAGAATAACCTTTTGCGGGGCGTTGTACGGGGTATCTGCCAGTGCAGGGGTAGCTGTAAAAGCTGCAAGTAATGCAACACCGCTGTATCTGAGGTATGTATTCTTCATCGTATTTTGTCTCCTTTCTTTTATCGTCGGGGTGTGTTGTCGTACCCCGTGCCCCTTTTATATATCATCAGCGCGCCTTTGTCAATAAAATATATAAAAAAGATAGGAAAAGTATTATTTTTTCTCTCTAAAGGTTAAAACCGCTGAAAAAGTCAATGAGTGAGGGCCTTGCGTAAGGCCTCAGACTGGTAAAATCCGGCTTCTTCCAGACGAGTCTTCTGAGTTGAAATCTCGCCGGGTGTTGCCGTGTCGGCTGCTTCCAGCGCTTCTATAATATCCATAGCCGGAATGGTTTCCAGCACCTCGCTGAGCGGTTCTATGCGAGAGCGTATAAGCTCTGCCTGAGGCGCGGCGGCATCGGCTGATGAGGAATCGCTGATGGTCTGAAGCAGGGCAACGAGTTCGTTCATCTGCGTGACGAAATTGTTGAGGGCGGTTGCTTGCTGCTCCGGAGTGATAGTGGGTTCGGGCTCATCTGTGTAGTGTCCACCCGGCTCTACGCTGATTTCCATGGGCTCATCGTAGATTTCATCCTCAGGGGCATCGGGGGTAATATCCTGTTGCCAGTCATCAGGGGCGGTAGCTACTTCTTCTGTGTTTGCAGAGGGAGCCTGTCTCTTAAACCACAGCTGAATGAGATAGCGGTTGCCATTTCGGGTGAGCAAGTAATCGTATTGTTGATACAGTTGCCCGTCGATGTCATAGGTGAAATGGTGCCCTTGATCTTCTACCTGACCAAGTGCTGCGGCTAAACGTGCGGGCGAATCTTCGTGGATGGGGATGAATTGCCAAGCCGTTTCTTTACTCAGTCCGGGGCCTCCGCTAAGACCTTCTATCTGAGTTGCGGCTTCAGTCAGCAATCGGGAGAGTTCTTTTTGCTCTTCCTCTGTGAAGTCGCAGAGCTTCATAGCGGTGTAATCGGGCAGCCCCAGCGCTTCGGCAAGAGCTGTTGAACCATACATGCTGTTATCTTTCAGTCGTTTTTCCAGCGCCTCCGTTTGCTCAGGTGTAATGCCGGCCTCGTACATTGCCTGCATAACGACGGGATAAGGAATATATTCCAGCGCAAGTTCTTGTTCTTCCGTGAGAGCCATGCGTACTTTGAGTTTGGGGGCGGCGGCATCTGCGGTCGCTTTATCATGTACGCTCTCCAGAATAGCCATCATCGATGTCATGGTTCGTATCGCCTGTGAGAGAATTTGCCTGAGTTCAGGGTCGCTGATGCTCTCCAGCGCAGTAGCGCTGCCGGTTGTTGCGGTGGCAGGAGGCTCGACCTGTTGGGCATTTGCCAGCGGCGCAAGCAGAAGAAGGGCGAGGATGGGAAGGCGTTTCATATCAAAATCTTTCTGTACTTCAGTATATCGGAATTGGGATGAATATCAAGTAAAATTGCTTGGAGGGATGGCTCTTTTTCAGATTTGCTGATGAATGGGGATTAACTTTAGTCTCAGAAAAGGGTGCCGGAGGAAAAAGGATTGCCTTAATTTGTTAAAAAGATAGGTAGAGTCACCTAGCCCACACGAGCGAGACATGATGCGTTTA
>JAFZHC010000014.1 GCA_017555025.1 Akkermansia sp. | reverse complement strand
TTAAACGCATCATGTCTCGCTCGTGTGGGCTAGGTGACTCTACCTATCTTTTTAACAAATTAAGGCAATCCTTTTTCCTCCGGCACCCTTTTCTGAGACTAAAGTTAATCCCCATTCATCAGCAAATCTGAAAAAGAGCCGAAATACCAAAAAGGCAACATTCAGACTTGCAGGAAAAGGCGCCATGTGATAGCATGCGCACATGGCGCTGTCGTGGTTCGAACATCAACAATTTCCCCTCTACCTTGCCCCGATGGCCGGGGTAACAGACCCGATTTTCCGCACGTTGTGCAAAGAAGCCGGGGCTGATGTCATGGTAACAGAGTTCGTCTCTGCTGAGGGTGTATTGCAAGCTTGGCAGCGTAACCATCGCTACGTCGAGTTTGAGCAACAACACCGCCCTCTGGGTATTCAGATTTTTGGTTCTAACCCCGAGCATGCCGCAGCTGCCGCCCGCATTATTGTAGATGCCATGCAACCCGACTTTCTCGACATCAATGCCGGCTGTCCGGTACCCAAAGTGGTGGGCAAGAACGGCGGTTCTTCCCTGCTGAAAGATTTACCCCTATTACAACGCATTGCAGCAGCTGTTGTTAAGGAGCTGGGGGACGATTGTCCGGTAACCACTAAAATCCGAATTGGTTGGGATGCTCAAAGCATCTGCGCCCCCGAAGCCGTACTGCGCTTGCAGGATGCCGGCGTGCAGGCCATTGCCATTCACGGCCGCACCCGCTCTCAGCAATATGGGGGAAAAGCTGATTGGGAGATGATTGACACCTGTGCGCGTTCCGTACAAATTCCGGTGATAGGCAATGGTGATATCACCACACCGCAGGATGTTCAACGAGCCAAAGAACACACGGCTGTAGCCGGTGTTATGATTGGTCGCGCCGCCATGAATGCCCCTTGGCTCTTTGCCCGCGCCAAAAGTTATCTTCGCAACGGCACCATTCCCCCTGAGCCGACCGGCAACGAAAAGCTTGATTTCATGCTGCGCCACACACGCATGGCCGTAGATAGCGGCCATTACGGAAATGAACTCTTAACCATGAGAGCCATGCGTGCACGGCTACTGGCCTATGCCAAGGGTATACCGGGCACTAAACCACTGCGCCCGGCACTATCGAGAGTTTCTTCATACGATGAACTGCTGGAGATGCTTGCACCGCTGAGAGCCCTCAGTTAAGCCAGCTCCATATCAGGTTTCAAAGCCTGAGTTTCAGCATCATGCAATTCTACCATGGGGTCTCGCAAAGTCGGCCCGAAACAGTCCACCAGTCGGCAAACAGCTAAGCCGGACGTAGCCTTTTCATAGGCTGCAATCCATTCATCAGCTCTCTCGCCGGCATGTTGAGGCAAGGGATAACGCTTTAGGCCTCGGTAAAAAGGTTTGGGTGATAAGCGAGCACGCCAGCAACGCTGACTACGGCACAACTTAGTATACATCGGGTCGGCCTGCAGAGCTGCAAACAATTCGTCTTCTCTGGCAGAGCCAATCGTCAGCCCCTCCCCTTTCAGTATTACCCGCCAGCCATGAGCCGTTTTGTACAAACGAGCCGAAAGGCCGGAATCTTTTTCACAAAGAGCTCTAAGCGCCTGTGCAAGCAGCGCACCTTCCTTGCTACGCCCTCCGAACAATGAAGACCAGAAACCGCCACGAAATCGGTCCACATCCACAAAACACAGACTTACCGTGTTGAGCACACGGCAACCGTAGCGATTGCGAGTAATGATATTATGAGCATCCGGCTGTTGCTCAATCGGCTCGAGAATAGCTGCACTATACGGCTCTGAGCAAGCATCCAGCTGCCGCAAACCGGCACGAAACGCCTCAGCTCTGTCCGCTGAGCCGACTCCGCTCAGAAAATCATGCCACATGCGGGCTCGTTCTGCCATCAATTCTTCGGCTTCCTGCTGAGAATGGTGCGACAAGCCACGCAAACGAATACGGCGCCCTAAAATCTCTCGACGCTCACGCACCCAAAACGGAGGAATATTCATCATTATTTATTCAATAGGCTTCAGAGTATCCAGCACATCACCGGCAAGGGAGCGAATAGAGGTAATTCTTCCCTCCTTCACATCCAATATGGTGGCAGATATGATTTCGCTATGCTGGCAGGCAAGTACGCAAGGACGGCGCACCTCACCCACACAAACCGATGAAAGAAGGAACTTCAGATTTTTCAGTTCATCACGACGGCGCCAATTATCAAAGCAACTGCGGAAGTGGCGCAATAAGTCCATCTTGCTGCCGAAGCTCAGCCCGGCGGTCTCGCTCTCGTAGAGCACATCTTCACGCAGCAAGGGCAATATAGCAGTAAAATTATGAGTGAACATCATCTCCCCGAAAACGCGAACCGCCTGCAACTCATCCAACTCACCGGCTTCTGTACAACTGATGTACTCGCAAGCTTTAAGCCCAGGCACATCAGCGCCATGTTGTTCCAGAGCCACGCGATAACCGTCACCGTCAGCCACCAGCTTCACCGTAACAAAGAGAACATCTGCCGGCTGATTTTCGGGAGAAACTCTATCCACAAAGGTCGGGTAGCAATCAGGAGCATAACGCATATAGCCCCGCTTATCAGGAAGCTGATTTACGATGCAATCCACAAACACCAACATTTGGCGCCCTCCGGCGCGACGCACGCGGAACTCAGGCAAACCATTTCGGAAAAGAGGTTTAAAATCGGCAATCCGCTCATAGCCGGCGGCAGACAGAGCCCCGGCCACAACAGCCAGAGAAAGACTGTGCGGCATCATATCGGCGGCAGGCTGTACTGCGGCGCTCACCACCTCATCCGACGGAGTCTCTTCAAACTCAACGGGAATAATCTGCGGGGCTTTCTTAACGAGAGCATCAGGCGCAGCATAGAGAGTACCGCTGGCACAGAATCGCTCACCGGGCTCCGGCAGAGGAGCCTCGGCATCGTACACAGCGGCATATACATTCACCAGCTGAGAGCCGGAGCGAGCCACAATATGGCAGAGCGGCAATCCGCAGAAAGAGCTGCGGTCAACACTCTCAACCACGGCATACAGGCTGTTGTCGCATACCTCCGCCACGGGGAACTCCTCCTTCCCCAGCATAGTCACATGATTGCAGAGCATGTTGAGCGACCACATAAAGCGCCGCCCCTCCCACATGTGCTCAGGGAACATTCGCAATTCCGCACAAATCGCGCGATATTCACGACCATCATCGGCAATAAGTTGCACAAACGGAGCAACGCCCTCATCACAAACAGCCTTTACCACCAGTTCATTAACGGCATTTTCCGCCGCATAAAAATCGCCATAGCTGAGCTGAATACGACCGGCCGCCCGCCCCTCCGTCAGCACCAACATTAAGGGGCTTTCCGTGCCGGAGCCGCGCATCTCCACCCCTTCGGGTAAATGGCGAGCATGAGCAAACCCACGCACCAGCGGATATATCAACTGCCCATGGTTAGCGACCTCTCGCACCAGATTACGGCGTTTGAGATACCAGGCGCCACAGGGCATCGGCTGCTGCAAACTCGTTCTTAACGACACCGGCAAATACTGCGCCGCTTCGGCCTCAGCCAACCAGGCATCCTTGCGGCGCACAGCCACAAGCGGCAGCGCCACACAGCGAGAGCGCTCCGCGCCGGTATGCTGAACCAGACAAGGCAGCACGTAAACATCATACCCGGTTTGTGCCGCAGCGTACTGAGCCTGAGCAGCACTCAATGCAGCCGGCGCCGCCATACCCCACACACTCAGCACATACACCAGAGCCGGCGCCCCCTCAATATGAGCTGTAAAATGAGCAGCATGCTCAGCTTCGGAGCGCGAAATCTCCGCTACGCGGCGCACGTGCACACAGCCACAATGGCGCAGGTGCGACTCCAGCTGAAGCTCACACTCAGCCAGCAGCACACTACTGCTACGCTTAGACATCTGAGCAACGGCCTCAGCCCCCTCAGAGCGCAGAATAACAGTCATTTCAGGCTTCATTTTCATGGGGAGCTACCGCCCCCTGGCGGTCATAAAGTTCACGGTACAGCGGGCAGGATTCATACAGCTCAGCATGCGAGCCATCACCCACAATGCGCCCATGGTCAAACACCAGAATGCGGTGAGCATTTCTCAACGTGCTGAAGCGATGCGCCACAATCAGCGTGGTACGTCCCTGAGCCAGAGAATCAAGCTCTTGTTGGATTTCTTTCTCACTTTCAGCATCCAGAGAAGCGGTAGCCTCATCCAGAATCAGGATGGGAGCATCTTTCACAAAAGCACGGGCAATAGCCACACGCTGACGCTGACCACCGGAAAGCCCGGAGCCCCCCTGCCCCAGCACCGTATCCATACCCTGAGGCTGCGAATCAAGGAAAGCTGACACGCGGGCGGCATCCGCCGCGACGTTGATTTCCTCCTCCGTAGCGCCCTCACGCCCTAGTGCGATATTCTCGCGGATAGTACCGGCAAACAACAGAGCCTGCTGACCTACAATTGCCAACTGCTCTCGCAGGTCGTGGCGGGTCACATCGCGCACATCCATACCGTCAATCAGAACAGACCCCTCCGTCACCTCATAAAAACGAGGAATCAAGCTGGCAAACGTCGTTTTACCGGCACCACTAGGCCCCACCAAACCAACAATCTGACCGGCCGGAATGCTGACGTTCACATCACGCAAGACCGGTTTGCAACCATCGTAGGCAAATGTGACGTTACGGAACGTAATATCACCTTTCACGCGCTCCGGCATCGTCAGCGGATTCTCCGGGTCGTCAATGTCGTTGGGTTCATCCAGAATGTCTGCAAGGCGCTGCATCGGCCCCTGTGCTTCATTAAAACGGTTGAATGCCATGCCGGCACGCTTCATGGAATCGAAAGCAAAGAACATAGCAGCAGCCAAAGCCATGAAGCCGTCCAGCGACATCCCGAAAAGACTACCCGTCACCAGCAGGAACGACAAAGCAAGCGCCGTCACGGTCTCCATAATCGGAATGATGGCTCGCTGGTACTTCACCAGCTTAACAGTATTGCGGCAATAATGGGCTGAAGCCTGTTCAAAGCTCTCAATCTGTCGCTCCTCCATCGCGTAGGCTCGCACCTCACGCTGAGTTTCAAGGTTCTGTTGCACCACCGTATTCAGCTCACCCAAACCTTCCTGAGCACGCAGCGACTTAACCGAAATGCGCTTACCGAAATTAATGACCGGCCATGCGGCAAGACCGACAAAAATCATGACAAGCCCCATCTCCCATCGCCCATTGTTAATCAGCAACCAAATGAAGGCAAACAAGGCACAGGCGCAGGTAATAGGCTGCTTCACCAAATCGTTCGAAACGTGAGAAAGCACCGTCTGAACTTTGGATGTATCAGCCACAACACGGCTCACAATATCGCCCTTGCGTTTTCCCTCCAGGAAAGCAAGCGGCAACTGCTGCACATGGTGGAACACCGCGGTGCGCAGACTTTCCAGCAGGCGAATACCCAATACATTCACCACCACCGTATTAATCCACATCGCCAGACCTCGCACGATAAATATGGCTGGCAGACTGGCACAGGCAAGCAGCAAGACCGTACGGGATGACATCTCGGCAAGCTGAGGCACATATTGCATCAACTCAGGTTCCGGCTGACCGGACTGATGGAACACAACGGGGAAGACAAACTTAATCATGAGCGGCACCCCCAGACCACTTGCAGCAGCAGCCACAAGGCCGGTCAACACGGACGCCAGCACCCAGAAAATCTGAGGCAGCAAAAAGCGCTCAATGAACTTTTTCATTCTGTTAATCATACAAGAGTCTCCTTCCTATCTTCGGTAGCGCTGCGCACCTGCTCATCATAGAGCGAACGATACAGCGCACAGCTATCATACAGCTCCTGGTGAGAGCCATCGGCCACAATCTGCCCCTCGTTGAACACCAGAATACGGCGAGCCATACGGATGGTACTGAAACGGTGAGCAATAATAAATGTCGTACGATTACTGGCCATATTATCCAGAGCCTCCTGAATTACCGCCTCGCTCCTCATATCAAGAGCCGAAGTTGCCTCATCCAAAATCAGAATAGGGGCATCTTTCAAAATAGCACGAGCAATGGAAACGCGTTGCTTCTGACCGCCGGACAAACCGCCACCGCCCTCAGCCAACACCAGCTCGTACCCTTCGGGCTTGCGGTCAGCAAACTCGCTCACACATGCCAAATCACCGGCTTTGCGCACCTCCTCGTCGGTAGCACCGGGGCGCCCCACGCGGATATTTTCGGTAATCGTGCCATGGAAAAGAGCTGCAAACTGGGAAACCAAGCCGATGGTCCGGGTACGTTCGGCACGCGATACATCGCGTACATCCACTCCATCAATTTTCACAGCACCCTGCTGTGGATCATAGAATCGGCAAATGAGGTTAATAAACGTCGTCTTACCGGAACCACTCGGCCCAACCAGCGCAACCACATCACCGGCGGGAACGTGCACATTGATATTGCGCAGCACAGTTTTCTCTTCGTTGTAGGCAAAGGTCACGTTCTCATAATCCACAGCACCGGCTACAGGAGCAGGCAGACTGAGCGGATTTGCGGGCTCCGGCGTTTCATCCACAGCCTCAAGCACGCCGTTAATGCCCTCAATCATAACTTCCATCGTACGGCACAAGTTAGCCACGGTACCCAATCGCTTGATGGGGTCATAACAGAAATAAAACGCCGTGGCAATAGCAGTAAATGCCTCCAGAGTAAGGCCGTCGCCCGCACCGCGATAGAGGGAGTACGCCAGAGCCAGAGCACTCACCACCTCAATGGCAGGAGAAAGCCCGCCCTGCCATGCCGCCACACGGATGAGGATGCCGTTATACTTGCGAATAACCGCACTAAGAATCCCCTCTCGCTGCCCTTCCAGGTTAAAGGCACGCACCTCGCGCTGAGCAGCCAATGATTCCTCGACCGACTCCGTGATTTTGCCCATTTCCTTAAGAGCTGCTCGCATCTTTTTGAGCACGGATTTACCCACCCAACGCACCAGCGGAATGCAGAGGCAGGATATAAGCAGGTTACCCAAAAGCACAGCACTCTCATTATTGGTAAGCGCTGCATAAATCAGGTACGCCATGGCAGCAATCAGCGTCAGTGGTTGAACTACCAAATCATTTAATACATGTACCAGATTCGTCTGTAAACTTTGCGTAAATTGAATAACAATCGTCATCAATTTACCTCGCTGGTGACGGTCATGGAAGGAGAAAGACAGCCATTGCAGGCGGGCAAACACATCCGTACGCAAATCAGTCATCAACCCCAAACCGGCAAGGGATAACAAATACGAATTCAAGTAAGTGGCGAGCCCTCGAATCATCATCACCACGGGAATGACGCAGGCGGCACCAATCAGCGTAGCCATCGGTATCTCCTCCGGGGTAAACCAGCGCCCCAGAAAAGCAGTCAACCACTCCGGAGTCGGCACAGTACCAAATACAACCGGGCACACCTTCTGCACAATCACCGGCAAACCAAAACCGGAAGCCGCAGCCGCCAACACACCGGCCACCACACCTCCAATCACCGGCCACTTATGCGATGGCAGATACTTCTTCAGATAAGGACGTATCAGCGAATAAAAACTCTGCTCTTTCGTGTCACTCATAGATGATATTGTCAGTCTACCAGAAAAACCGCTCCGCTTCAATCAAAAAAGCTCGAGCCGACTATCTTTCCGCTTGCTTTCAGGGCTCGGTATGCTAGACTGACAAAAATCAACGGCATGATTAAGACCATAACCTGTACGCTAGCCCTTACTCACGACTGCACTCTGCGCTGTCGGTACTGCTATGCCGGGCGCAAATATCGGCACAGCATGAGCCGAGAAACCGCTCGGAGAGCCATCGACATCGTGCTGCGGGAAGCCCGCGACACAGGCAAGGGAGCAGATATCAGCTTTTTCGGAGGAGAACCGTTGCTCGAGTGGGATTTACTTCAATGGTGCCATTCTTATACACTCAGTCAGGCAAACGGGCTGATAGTACCGCCTCGATTCGCCATCACAACCAACGGAACTCTGATGACGCCCGAAAAGCTGAACTGGATGGCTGAACGGGATTTCCTCATCGGGCTTTCCGTTGACGGCTCCCCTGACATGCACAACATCAATCGCCGCTACCCCGATGGCGCAGGTAGCCATAGCGATGTTGCCAAAGCGCTTCTACTGCTTAACGACCACCCAAGCGTGCGCTCTCAGGTTATCTGCGTCGTTACCCCCAGCAATGTGCAGCACCTCAGCGACGGTGTGCAATGGCTGAGCCGGCATTATCAGGGCACCATCGGCCTCAACGTCGACTATTGGAGCCGCTGGACGGATGAGGATTTTGAGGAATTCAGCCGCCAATATGCTCAGGTTGCGGCTCTGGTAATCGAATCGTACCGCAAGGGAGCACCTATCCGCCTACGCTCCGTAGACGACAAAATCAACTCTCACATTCAGGCAGATAATCTCTGCCAGCAATGCAAAATAGGCGAACGAGAAATTGCAGTAAGCGTGGATGGCAAATTCTTCCCCTGCTCTCGCCTTATCGGCGAAGGAGACTCCGAAGAAATGAACTTCGGTAACGTCATACAAGGGCTCAACAGAGCCAGACAACAGTACATTATATCACAAAGAGGCTGTGTGACCCCCGCCTGTAAAATATGCGCGTTGCGCCGACGCTGTGTCAACTCATGCGGTTGCACCAACTTTGCCACTTCCGGCAAACTCAACGAAGTTTCAGCCTTCCTCTGCTGCACAGAAAAGCTCTTCATCAACACGGCAGATGCAATAGCAGAAGAACTATATACTGAGCACAATCCCGCATTTATGAAACGCTTTTACGGGACAAGCTGAAAAAACACGTCAGAATAACTGCTTTGCGCTTGCAATATACTCAGATTACGCTATCATTTGCTTATGAGCCGCCTCTCCATACCGCAATACGTCATGGCATTAGCCCACGTGGCCGCACTCCGCTCCGAGGACCCCTTCCGCAAGGTGGGCGCAGCCGCTCTCGACAAAGACAACCGCGTGATTGGCACGGCTTATAACGGCCTTTTCCCCGGCTTTTCCGCACCCGAGGGCTTCTGGGCTTCGCGCGAAGAACGCCAAAAATTTATGCTGCATGCGGAAATTAACCTTTGTAGTCTGTTCAAGCGAGGGGAAGCAAAAATCGTAGCATGCACCACTATGCCCTGTACCTCCTGCATGCAAGCCCTCTGCGCCCATGGTGTAAAAACTATCTATTATGGGGAGGCCTACGCGGAGTCCCGCGCCCCGGAGATTGCAGCCATGTACGGGGTTGAACTAATCCACGTTCCCGAGTACCCGCTCTCCCGACGCTTCCCTCTGGTGCAATAATCAGCCATTCCTTTCGACGGAGGTCAGCTCTTTACCACCCTTCGTCAATACAAAATAATGCGACAGGCGGTTCTCTGTGAGAACCGCCTGTCTTGTAAAATACGGGCTTAATGCGTGCAGCAAGTGAGCAATGAGCTTACTTGGCGCGGTAGTACTGGTAGTGTACGCGCTCGTCGATAGCGAGAGCCTCACGAGCGGTGCGGATTACGGCCGGCTCAGCCTCGAAGGCAAAGAGCATGTACTGACCATGGGTCAGGTGCTGGGACTCGTAGGCGAACTCGCGACGGCCCACATTGGTAACCTCCGTAACCTTGGCGCCGGCGGCCTCAAGCTGAGCCTTCATAGCGGCGGTCAGCTCATCGAGGGTGGCGGAGCCCTTCATGTTAAGAACGATCAGTGCTTCGTACTTTCTCATAACTTGTATATATCTAGTAAGATGTCTTGCTTTCGCAAAAAGCGTCGGCAAAGAATGCACCTTTTCCGAACAAAATGCAAGCCTAAAGTGCGTTTTACCTCATTTTTTTTGCAATTAGCGCCTTAAATGAGCTTCAGACGCACCAAATCCTGGGTATCGATGAGGCCTACAGGCTTGTGATCGGCATCCAGCACCACCAGGTCGTCAATGCGACGGTCGCGCAGAGTCTTCACAGCCGTAATGGCCAGCTTATCAGCCTCAACAAATACGGGATTCTTCGTCATGAGCGAGGCTACCGGCTGCGTGCCGCAAGCAGGATCAGCCTGATAGGCACGAGCAAAGTCACCGTGAGTGAACACACCGGCCAGCGTACCATCCTCATGCGTCAGCACACAAGCACCTGCGCGAGCGGAGGTCATGGCAATGATACAATCGGCCACCGTGGCAGACTCAGGCTGCGTAGCAAACTCCTTGCGCATGATATCGGCGATACGCATAAGCAAAGCACGACCGAGAGAACCACCGGGGTGACTGCGAGCGAAGTCCTCCTTAGTAAAGTTGCGAGCCTCCAGTAGAGCCATAGCCAAAGCATCGCCCATCACCAACATGGCGGTGGAGGATGAGGTAGGAGCCAGATTCAGCGGATCAGCCTCACGCTCAACGGCGGTATCAAGCACAACATCAGAGAGCTCAGCCAAGGTGGAGGAGCACTTGCCGGTCATGCTGATAATGGTCATATCGAAGCGCTTGAGGAAAGGCATGAGCGTGAGCAACTCAGACGTCTCACCGGAGAAGGACATGGCAATACAGGCATCGCCATCCTGCACAATACCCAAATCACCATGCATGGCGTTCATGGAGTCCAGCACAACGGAAGGAGCACCGGTAGAGGTGAGCGTAGCTGCAATCTTGTTACCGATAAGACCGCTCTTACCGACACCTACCACAATAATCTTGTGGCCGGTTTCAATCGCTTTGCGCATAGCATTAACGGCCTGCACAAAGGAATCATCGAGACGTGCGCAGATAGCCTGCAGGGCAGCAATCTCATCCTCAAATACCTTTTTACCGCGAATGGTGTGATCTGTAGTCATGGCTGTATGAAAAAAGAAAACGTTTTACCGCACACCATTCTAGCAGATACCCCATGTACCTGCAACAAAAAAAGGACTCAAGCCAAGTAAAAAGATAGCTTAAACGGCCAAAATACACGCTATTCTTCAGTTTTAACTTGAAACTTCTCACAAAAAAAGGTAAAACAATGACAGGGATAATTACATACACCCAGCATCTCAAGTTATGAACACCACATTCAAAATCCACGGTCTCTGTGCAGCTACGCACACTCCCATGAACGCTGATGGCTCCTGCAACCCCAACGCAGTTGACGCTCAAGCCAAGTTCCTGGCCAGTCAGGGCATTAAGTCTGTATTCATCACCGGCTCCACCGGCGAATCTGCTCACATGCAGCTTACCGAGCGTAAGGAAAACATGGCAGCTTGGGGCGAAGCCGGCAAGAAGTACGGCATTGACGTGATTGTACACACCGGTGGTAACTGCGTGTATGACGGTCGTGAGCTTGCAGCCTACGCCGCACAGTGCGGTGCTACCGCCACGGCCAGCAACTCCCCCTGCTACTTCAAGCCCGGCAGCATCGACCTGCTGGTAGACAGCCTTGCCGTCGCCGCCTCCGGCGCTCCTGAGCTGCCCTTCTACTTCTACGACATTCCCGTCCTCACCCATGTTGGCTTCAACCCCTGCAAGGTGATTGAGGCCTGCGCCAAGAAGATTCCCACCTTTGTAGGTGTGAAGTTCACCAACCCCGACCTGGCTCTCTACCTCGACGCACTCAACTATGACGGCGGCAAGTACGACATTCCCTGGGGTGTTGACGAGTGGTTCCTTGGCGCTTATGCCACCGGTGCTAAGGGCGGTGTAGGTTCCTCCTTCAACTATGCTCCCAAGCTGTATGATGACATCATGAAGGCCGTAGACGCCGGCGACATGGCTGAAGCCCGCCGCCTGCAGCAGCTCTCCGTTACCATGATTAACATCATCGCCGGCAAGGGCTACATGGGTTGCTGCAAGTACCTCATGAGCGAGTGGACCGGCGTTGACTTCGGGCCCGCCCGCCTGCCCATGGGCAAGCAGGACAAAGCCACCCTCGATGCTCTTAAGAGCGAGCTGAAGGCCATCGGTTTCTACGACTGGGCAATCTACAAATAACACCTTGCATCTGCCTCATCATGGATACAAAAGCACTTGGCGAATTCTACAAAGACAAGCTGCTCAATGAGGTAGTACCGTTCTGGTTCCCCCGTTCTCTGGACACAGAGAACGGGGGGCTCTACCATTGCTGCGCAGAGGATGGCACACTGGTAGACACCGACAAGAACGTGTGGGCACAGGGTCGCATGGCCTGGATGCTCCTTACCTGCTACAACAGCATTGAAAAACGCCCCGAGTGGAAGGAATATGCCGAAAGCGCCCTGAAGTTTCTGGAAGAAAAATGCGTAGATCCGACTGACGGCCGCATGTACTTCCACATGACTGCAGACGGCACCCCCATCCGCAAGCGTCGCTACGCTTATAGTGAATGCTTTGCAGCCATTGCCTGGGCAGCCCATTATGGTGCCACCGGCGACCCCGCCAGCGCCGAGCGAGCCCGTCATTGGTTCGACATATACGCAGACGTCTTCTTCACCCCCGGCAAAATGGCTCCCAAGAGCACAGGCAATCGCCCCGGCGAGAACCTGGGTTGCCGCATGATTATGATTGTCACGGCACAGGAGCTTCGCCGCTACCTTGGCGATGCCGACGGCTTCTATACCGGCTGGATTGACCGTTGCATCGATGACCTGCAGCGCCTGTTCCTGCACGAAGACATCAAGGCAGTACTGGAGAATGTTGCCCCTGACGGCTCCGTCATCGACCACTTCGACGAGCGAGTACTCAATCCCGGTCACGACATTGAAGGCGGCTGGTTTGTACTGGAAGAAGCCCGTTACCGCGGCGGCGACAAGAAGCTCATCGAAATCGGCTGCAAGATGATTGACTGGGCTCTGGAGCGCGGCTGGGACAAGAAGTACGGCGGTCTGCTGTACTACACCGATGTATATAACAAGCCCGTGCAGGAATACTGGCACAACATGAAGTTCTGGTGGCCGCACGATGAGGCTCTCATCGGCACCTGCCTGGCCTACGTCATGACAGGCGACGAGAAGTACGCCGAATGGCACCAACGCATTCACGATTGGTCATTTGAGCACCTGCAGGATAAGGTAAATGGCGAATGGTACGGCTACTGCAATCAGGACGGCACCACCACAAACGGCCTAAAGGGCTCGATGTGGAAGAGCTTCTTCCACCACCCGCGCGCTCTTTGGTGCTGCGCTCACTACTTCGGAGCCATTCCGAATGCTGTTCCCTGCAAATAAAACGTAAAAAACGAATAATTTATGATTATAGGTATTCTCAATTCAGGCGGTGATTGCCCCGGCATCAACGCAGTCATTGAGGGGTACGTCTCAGCGGCATACAGCCGTGGTTGGCGTGTGATTGGCTTCCACGACGGGTTCGAAGGACTTCTGCCCGTGGAAGGCGGTCGCCGCTACGAGATGCTTACCCCGATGAAGACGCACAAGATTCGCTCCCACGGCGGCACCATTCTGGGCACTACCAACACCGGTAATTTCCAGGTGGTTATCAACAAGCTGGGCATTCCCCGCGTGGAGCCCGAAATCATGGCTAAGGCTACCAAGACCATTTCCGCACTTGGTCTTCAGGCTCTGGCTGTTATCGGTGGTAACGGTTCGGCTCGCACGGCAAACCTCCTCTCCGAGGAAGGACTGCCGGTGATTTCTATTCCCAAGACCATTAACAACGACCTCTGTCCGGCCTCAGACTACACATTCGGCTTCCAGAGTGCTGTTTCCGTGGTAAGTGAATCCATCGACCGCATCCGCACCACGGCCAACGCCCACCAGCGCATGATGGTGGTTGAGGTCATGGGCGACCAATCCGGCTGGATTGCTCTGCACTCCGGCATTTCCTCCGCGGCTGATGTGGTACTCATTCCCGAGATTCCCTTCGACCTGCAGAATGTGGTTGACTGCGTGAAGGCACGCAAGGCCAAGGGGCAGCGCGAAATCATCGTCGTTGTGGCAGAAGGTGCCAAGCTTAACGGTAAACTCATTACCGTGCGCAACAAGGATAATGGTGACGAACGCCTCGGCGGCATCGGTAACCGACTTTCCAAGATGCTCGAAGAGATGACCGGCATCGAGACCCGCTACTGCGTGCTTGGCCATACCCAGCGCGGTGGCAGCCCCTGCCCGTTCGACCGTATTCTGGGCATCCGCTTCGGTGTAGAGGCCGTTAAGCTCATTGAGCAGAGCAACTTCGGTCGAACCGTTGTGCTCAACGGGCTCAACGTTGACAGCGTGCCGATTTCTGAGGCCATTGCCAATCCCCGTATGGTGACAGCTGACAGCCAGATTGTACGCACCGCTCGCGACCTTGGCATCATCTTCGGCGACTGCCGTCCCGAGGAGATATTCGGCAGCAAGCCTGCAAGCAAGGCTGAGAATACTCAACCCTCAGCAAAGCCCCGAAAGACCTCAAAAGCAAAGGAATGAAACGACTGACACCCAGATTTGCCGCTTTACTCTGCGCAGGCGCAGCCCTGCTCAGCTCCTGCACCCAAGTGTTCTCCGGCCCTACTGCGGCTGACATGCAGCCCAGCTATGTGGCCATGGAGACGAATTCCGGGCGCATTCTCTACGCTGCAAACCCCAATGAGCGCCGTCCCATCGGCATGCTGGCTAATATTGCCACAGCCATCGTCGTGCTTGACTGGGTCAACAGCAGCCACGTCAGCATGGAGACTCAGCTCACCGTGCCTGCCGAGGCTTGCCAATGGCCCACCACCAACCTGCTGCATCTGCGGCCCGGTGACCGCATCTCCCTGCGAGATGCCCTGCACTCCACCATTATGTGGGACGACAGCGCTTGTGCCACCACACTGGCCTACGCCTGCGGTTCTACACTAAGCATGATTGACCCCGAGGGAGCATTCGTCGCCCAGATGAACCAGATGGCCGCAGCCATCGGCATGAATGCCACCCGCTTTAAGGGCAGCAACGGAGCCGTCATTTCCATGGCCTCCACTCGCGATTTGGCACTCATGGGTATGTACGCTATTGAGAAACCGGCATTTAAGGGCATTAGCTCCAAGAAGAGTCACACCGCCACCATTACCAGTGCTTACGGTCAGGCTCGCCAAGCAGTCATTACCAACTCCAACCGACTGCTCGCCTACGACAACGTAGATGGCGTCAAGGCTGCACGCTCTCGCAGCGCCGGGTGCTGCCTGATAGCCACGAGCACACGCACCTCGGTCAAACTGACCGACCCGCGCACCGGCAAACCCGCCACCTATGGCCAGCGTCTGCTGGTCGTTGTTGCTGGCATGCCGACCTCGGAAAAGCGCTACAAAATGGCCACCAACCTGCTGCGCGATAGCTGGGGCACCTGGGAAAAATGGCAACGTGCCAATGACTTCGCGGATCATTCCAAATTCATTATTCTGCCACACTAAACATTTAACGTCATGAATATCGGTATTCTTAACGCCGGCGGCGACTGCCCCGGCCTCAACGCCGTGATTGAAGGCGCAGTGGGTGCTGCAACCGCCCGCGGCTGGAAAGTATACGGCTTCTACGATGGCTTCGAGGGTCTTCTCTCCACGCCCGAAAACGAGCGCTGGAAGATTCTTACCCCCGAGAACTGCCACAACATCCGTTCCTGCGGTGGTACCATCCTTGGTACCGTCAACAAGGGTAACTTCACGGTTAAGAGCGGCGTAGGCGGTCGCATGCAGATTGCAGACGACGTTCTCGCCCGCAGTAAAGCCACCGTTGACCGCCTTGGCCTCAAGGCTCTCATCGTGGTGGGTGGTGACGGCTCTCAAACCATTGGTAACGAGCTCCGCGCCATCGGTCTTCCCATCGTGGGCGTGCCCAAGACCATCGACAACGACCTCGGTGCCACTGACTACACCTTCGGCTTCTGGACCGCGGTTTCCGTAGTAAGTGAGAATCTGGACCGTCTACGTACCACAGCCGACTCCCACCGCCGCATGATGGTGGTTGAGGTAATGGGACGCCACGCCGGCTGGATTGCCCTTTACGGCGGTATTGCCGGCGGCGCTGATGTCATCCTCATGCCTGAGATTGAGTTCAAGCTCGAGGAAATCGTGCGTAAGGTTGAGCTGATGAAAGCTCTCGGCCAGCGCGAAATCATCATCGTGGTCAGCGAGGGCGCCAAGATTGGCGGCAAATTGCTCACCCTCGATGAGGAAACCAAGGGCGAGGTACGCCTCGGCGGCATTGCCTCTTTCCTCTCCACCAAGCTCGAAACCATCACCGGCATCGAAACCCGCTACTGCGTGCTGGGTCACATTCAGCGCGGCGGCAGCCCCATCCCCTACGACCGCGTGCTCGGCGTTCGCTGCGGTGCTAAAGCCATTGACCTCATCGAAGAGGGAAAGTTCGGCGAGACTGTAGCCCTGCACGGTGTTGACATGGTTTCCATGCCCATTGAAGAGGCTGTGCGCACCCTGCACCTGGTGGATAGCCAGAGCCAGCTGGTGGAGGCCGCCAAGGAAATCGGTATTTCCTTCGGTGACGACACCAAGATGTTCTGATAAATCACCTCACCGTTTATATCAAAGGCCGCAGTAATCAATACTGCGGCCTTTCTTCTTACCGGTGAACAGTCAGCGGGAGACTCACTTCAGCAGCACCTTGTTCTGCGGCTCCAACTTATCCAAGCTATAAAGTTGCCAACCGGGCTGCACATCCACCCCTAGTGCCTCCATGGGCACATAGAGAACAACCAACGTACAGTCCCCCATAACCCAGGCAAACACGCCGGGATATACAGCCTTGGAGCTTACCGCGGCATCCCAGCGTATTTTGCTGACAGCCGGTGCCACCAGCTCCTTCTCAATAAAGAGGAATGAGCTTCCATCTGCCGCCACCTGCTCCAGACGGGCAATCAACTTATAGCGAGCCTCGCCATAAGAGCCGATTTGGCGAGCGGAATAGCGGATGAGATGTTCCGCATCCCACCGGGCAGGCATCTCGGCAGAGCAGTCGGAAAAATAGCGAGCCAATAACTGCTCATGTTCAGGCTTAATCTCTGACAAGAGCAAATTGTCTTTCAGCTTTTCATAACTGTAGCTCTTCTGCTGCACATCCAGCAACCTCCTGCTACCCGGCTCCAACTGCCAATAAGTGAAGTATATGCGCTCCGATTCGGCATCTGCACTCAAAAACACATACGGAGCAGCCGCACGCTGAACTCGCTCACGGAAATTGCGGCGGCGCGTATCCCCCTGCATATTTCGCTCACAAGTCAGGTTGCGCAGCACCATGCCGTCTTCTGAGAGCATCCAGAGCGCCTCATGCAGCACCTTGCTGCCGGGTTCTTTACCGCGAGCAGTATAGGCAAAATAACGCACACCGGCAGCAGCATCCCACTGCTCACGCATGGGGCGCAAACGCTCGCCGAAGTAATACTCAAACTTTTCGGCATCAGCCGGGGCAATAAGCTCCCCTAGAACTTTATCTTCGCAGGCAGGCTCGGCTGCGACCGGCAGAGCAGCCCCCATCACACCCAACAATAACGGCAGGAATAATCTTTTTAACAGTTTCATCGTTACAGGATATTTGTACGCAGATAATTCAATTATTTCAGAGGTAACGAATGATGCAATTCGTCCCAACGAGTTTTGGCTATGAGTATATCCTCCTTCTTAACCGAGGAAGACAACTCCCAGCTCAGCGGCATAGCCTGAGTAAAATAACGGGGCAACAGGCGGTCAAAATCCACATCTCCGCCCTGAAAGGGCGCCCGGTGATCTCGCTGCGGCCACTGCACGTCATTCACATGGGCTCCGAAGAGGTACGGTTTCAGCCCATCCAGATACTGCTCATGGTTGAGAAGTTGCAGATTATGCTTACGCTGAATATGGCCGAAATCATGCCAATAGCGCACATGAGGATTATCGGCAAACTCTGCCAGCAACCGCGGCATCTCCGGCTCACCCGGCACCTGCTCAAAATGGCTTCGACCTTCCACTCCCAGCACCAAGTTAAGCTCTCGGGCTCGTTCCGCCAGCTTGTACAATGCAGTCCGGGCACGCTCGTAGTACAGGGGGGCCAACTTCATGCGCTTGCGCACGTACTCGCCCTTCAGTCGGGCGTACTCGCGAGTAGCCCCATAGCCATGGCGCACCATGCGCTGCAAGGTACGCGTGCATTCATGCCCGAGGAAAAGCTCCACCTCCCCTAAGTGCAGAACCACATAGCGTGCCTCCAGACGAGCCGCCACCATCAGAGTCTCCATGCTCAAGCGCATGGCTCGTTCGCGCTCCTCCGGTCGGTGCGAAGTAAAGCGATAAGCATCCGGCGCATCACCTTGCACATCTATGGGTGCAGGGCAAAAATTATGCACTCCGGCCACGCGTATACGTTTCTCATCCACCGCTGCCATCAGGCCCGGCATCAGCGAGAGGGACAAGCCATGCGAGGCCTCGATGGTATCAAAGCCTAACTCACGAATCTCATCACACATTGCTCCGCCATCCGTATGGCGTGAGCTGTTCCAACAGGTTGAAAAAACGTTCACACAAACAGCATACAATTATCGCCCCCTCTTGGCAAGTGTTAAATGGGACAAACACCCACAAAAATCATAGCACTCTTCGCGCGGTCATCAATGTTTTTAACTTGACATTCACCACATCATTCTCTAGTCTACAAGTATGTTCAAACACATACTTCTGACGGCCGGGGCTCTGCTAGGCGCGGCCCTGACTATCGCTCCCCTTCCCGCCGCAGCGCAGCAGGCAAACAGCCCCGCTGCCTGGTACTCCCCGCATGATTTGTCAATGGAGCAGCAAGCTCCGGTTTCCCTCATCCCCTTTCCTCAAAAAGTAGAGTGGCTTACCGGTGAGCTGAATGTAGAAGGCAAAGCCCCCAATCTGCAAGGAGACACCAATGAAATGTTGGCAGCGGCTCTGGAGGATTCCCGAAAAATCTATCTTAAAAAAGCAGATAGCTTCTTCACCGTCAATTGCAAACTGCAAAGCGGCCTGTTACCTGCCGAACATGCGGCGGAAGGCTACCTCCTGAATATCGAGTCGGAGGGCATCTCCATTAAAGCCGAGACGAAGGCCGGCCTGTTCAACGGTTTTCAGACCTTAGCGCAGATGCTCGCTACCGGCAAAGGCAAGCTCCCCTACTGCAAAATAGAAGATTGGCCGGCCTTCCGCTACCGTGGGTATATGCAGGACTGCGGCCGCAACTTCCGCAGCGTGGAGCGCCTTAAGGCAGAGCTTTCTCTGGCCGCTCTCCTCAAAGTCAATGTTTTCCATTGGCACCTCACCGATTACCCGGCCTGGCACATTCAGTGTAAATCTCACCCCCGCCTCAATGCCCCCCAGCACCGCACCCGCGACAAAAACGATACCTATAGCTATGAGCAGATTCGCGAGGTGTGCGCCTACGCAGCAGCTCGCAACATCACCGTTATCCCCGAGCTGGACATGCCCGGCCACAGCGCCTACTTCGACCGCGCCTTCGGCTTTAAGATGCACAGCCCGCAGGGCATGAAAATCGTCGGTGAACTACTGGATGAGTTCTGCAAAGAAATCCCGGCTGAGATGTGCCCCATCATCCATTTCGGAGCAGATGAGGTGCGCATTCCCAATGCCGCTCAATTTGTCGATTTTGTAACAAAGAAACTGCAGGGCCACGGGCGTTCTCCCATGCAATGGGCCAGCACCCGCGACCTGCCCGTGGGCGAACACTCCATCGAGCAGCGATGGGGCGAAGGCAGCGACATGGTAGCAAAGTCCATCATCCCCGAGCGCATCACACGCCGCGCAATCGACTCCACCATGGGCTACGCCAACCTGCTCGACCCCGCCCTGCTGGTGCGCCGTTACTTCTTCATGCGTCCCTGCGGCTCTGCGGCCGGCGATGAAAAGAAGCTCGGCACCATCATCTGCATCTGGCCCGATGGTAAGGTGGACAACAAAGAGCTCATACCCGGTATGTGCACCATGTGGCCCGGTATGATGGCCATGGCCGAGCGTGCATGGAAGGGCGGAGCCGCCAATGGTGACCACCTGCCGCTGGAGATGGCCAATCCCGATACGGAGAGCGGTCGTGCCTACGCCCTGTTTGAAAAGCGCATGCAGAAGCTGCGTAAAAAAATGTTCGCCAAAGAGTCCTTCCCTGTATGGAAGGAATCGGGCATCAACTGGACAGTAGTAGAACCTGTGGCCACCAATAAGGCCGATCAGGTGCGCAATCAGGTACTCAACGGTGAGCTCAACAAGCTCAAAACCCGCCCTGCCTACTGTGCCAACCTCTACTTCCGTACCCGCCCCGATACCGGCTACCTCGGCATGTTCACCAACGTACGCCCCGGCCATACCGTATGGGCCGTCACCACCATCAAGGCCAACAAAGCCGGTAAAAAGAAATTCATGGTAGGGTTTGACGCGCCCGCCCGCTCCAACCGCCGCTGGACCGGCGTACCCGACAAGGGCGAGTGGTCCCAGTGCGGCACGCGCATCTGGCTCAATGGCAAGGAGCTCAAAAACCCTCGCTCCTACCGCCTAGCAGGTAAGAAAAAGCACCCCGGCAATGCCTGGAACTTTGAAGACCCGCTCGACCCGGAGGAAATCTGGTGGATTCAGAACCCCATCGAGTTCGAACTTAAAGAAGGCAACAACACCTTCATCATCGAGCAGCCCTATATCGGCGAACACCAGTCTTGGGGCATCTCCCTCATACCGGTGAACTAAGGCCTCCCCCACTTCTCTCGGCTCGCGTGCGGCTCGCACGCGAGCCGTTTTATATATTCAGCTCTTACCCTCGCAAACAGCTGATAGCGCCTCTTTTTTACTAAGCAACGAGTACCTGAAAAAGCCCCCATCCACCAAAGAGCGGCGGATGGGGGCGAAAGTATGACCGAAAGAAGCGCTTACTCCTGAGCGGGAGCCTCGGTGCCCTCTACCTCGATGACATCATCGCCCTCGGGGGCATCGTCATCTTCATCATCGGGGATAACGAGAGTAATCTCCTGAATGGCCTCCTTAGCATTGAGGGTAATGAGCTTCACACCCTGAGTGGCGCGTCCGGTTTCGCGGATGGTATTGACCTTCATGCGCACGGACTGACCGGCGGAGGTCATAATCATGAGCTCATCAGCATCGGTCACGGTGGTAGCAGACACCACGAGACCGGTCTTGTCGGTGCAGTTCATGGTCTTAATACCGATACCGCCACGGCTCTGCAGACGATACTCGCCGAAGCGGGTACGCTTGCCGAGACCGTTCTCCGAAACGACAAGGAGCGAATGCACGGCGGCAGCCCCCTGCTCCTCAGTCGGCACATCGGCCTCGGGCATTTCAGCGGTGGCGTCCTCAGCCTCATCATCAGCAGCCACGATAGCCGTCTCACCCTCAGGTACCACGGCCATGGCAACCACATAGTCGCCCTCGCGCAGCTTAATACCGCGCACACCGATTGTGTTACGTCCCTGAGTACGCATCTGGTCTTCAGAGAAGCGGATGGACATACCATTATGAGTCACGATGATAACATCCTGCTCACCGGTCGTCAGCACGGCATTCACAAGGGAATTCCCCTCCTCTAGGTTGATGGCGATGATACCGGCCTTGCGGTAATTCACGAAGTCATTGAGGGCGGTCTTCTTGACCGTGCCGTCCTTGGTGGCAAACACAACATTACCGGAGCCCTCAGCGAAGGTGATATCCTTGCCGTCCTCGCTCACCTTGCGCTCCAGTCGCAGGATAGCAGCGATGCGTTCCTCAGCCTGCATATCGAGCAGGTTCTTAATGGAGCGCCCCTGAGCGCTGCGGGCGGCCTCGTCTATCTCGTATACGCGCTCCACATACACACGACCGGTGTTGGTGAAGAACATGATGTAGTCGTGGTTCTGAGCAGCGAAGAGGTGCTCCACATAGTCGTTGGCGTCCTTCTTGCTCTTGGTGGTAGCGGCCTTAATGCCCTTGCCGCCGCGAGCCTGCAGTCGGTACTCATCGGAATTGGTACGCTTGATGTAACCGCTGTGCGTGATAGTCACAATCATGGAGTCATTGGGGATGAGGTCCTCAATGGCCATATCGCCTTCAAAGGGAATGATGTGGGTCATACGCGGGGTGGCATACTTCTCCTTAATGGCACGCAGCTCGTCCTTCACGATGCCGAGCACGCGAGCCTCGTTGGCAAGAATGTCGAGGTAATCCTCGATAACCTCCAGCAGCTTCTTATACTCGTCGGAAATCTTGTCGTTCTCGAGAGCGGTGAGCTGGTAGAGGCGCAGGTCGAGGATGGCGTTGACCTGGCGCTCGGTGAATACATAGTCATCCCCCTGCACGGAGGGCTGGCTGTGAATGAGAATGCCCAGCCCCTTGGCAAGAGCCACGGGGAAACGGAAGGCCATCAGCTTGTTGCGAGCCTCTTCACGGTTGCGGGATTCGCGGATGATGCGGATGAACTCGTCGAGGTTAGCGAGGGCAATGAGGTAGGCCTCCAACACCTCGGCACGATCCTCAGCCTTGCGCAGCAGGAACTTGGTACGGCGAATCACCACCTCGCGACGGTGCTCCACATAGAAGTTGATGGCATCTTTCATGGTGAGCACCTTGGGGCGACCCTCATGAATGGCCAGCATGTTGACTGCGAATGAGGTATCGAGGCTGGTAAGCTTGTAGAGCTGGTTGATAACCACCTGCGGGCGGGCATCGCGCTTAAGCTCAATCTCAATGTAGTCTGTCAGGTCGCGCATGCCGGCGATGTCGGTAATCACCTTATCGCGTACGAGCTCGGCTATACGCTCCTGCAGCACCGCACGGTTCACACCGTAGGGAACATCGGAAATGTGGATAAACTCGCGACCGTTCTCATTGCTCACCACCTCCATCTTACCGCGCATGCGCACGCTGCCGCGGCCGGTGCGGAAGTAGCTGTCAATGCCCTTGTAACCCAGAATGTAACCACCGGTGGGGAAGTCAGGCCCCTTGATGTAGGCACGCAGAGCCTCGCTGGTAATAAGGGGATTATCGATGAAAGCGCAAATGCCGTCCACCACCTCACCGAGGTTGTGCGGCGCCATGTTGGTAGCCATACCCACGGCAATACCCGTACCGCCGTTTACCAGCAGGTTGGGGAAGGCAGAGGGGAATACCACAGGCTCCGTCAGTCGGTTGTCGTAGTTGGGCTGAAAGTCCACGGTGTCCTTATCCAGGTCATCCATGAGTGCCACGCCCAAGTGGCTGAGCTTAGCCTCGGTGTATCGCATGGCAGCGGGCGGATCGCCTTCGGGAGTACCGAAGTTACCCTGCCCCTGCACCAGCACGTCGCGCATGTTCCAAGGCTGAGCCATGGTCACCAGCGTACCGTAAGCAGACTGGTCGCCGTGCGGGTGGTAGTTACCGATGGTGTCACCCACGATTTTACCGCACTTGATGGTACCCTTGGTGGGCACCAGACCAAGCTCGTGCATGGCGTAGAGCACACGGCGCTGCGAGGGTTTCAGGCCATCGCGGGCATCGGGCAGAGCTCGGGAGATGATCACGGACATGGAGTAGTCCAGGAAGCTGCGGGACACCTCCTCTGCCACGTCGACCGGACGAATTCTTGTATCACTCATAATTCAGTAAAAAGCGGTTTGGGGTTACACGTCGAGGTTGCGAACGTTCAGAGCGTTATCCTCAATGAAACGGCGGCGGGGCTCCACAAGGTCACCCATGAGGATGGTGAACATCTTGTCGGCCTGCACGGCGTTATCGTCATCCAGACGCACGCGGAGCAGCTCGCGCTTCTCGGGGTCCATGGTGGTGGCATAGAGGTCCTTGGCGTCCATTTCACCAAGACCTTTGAATCGGGTAATAGTCACGCTGCGACCGCCGATTTCGAGTACCTTGGCAAGAATATCGCCCACGAAGTTGATTGGGGTCACCGTATTGCGGCTGTTTTCCACCAGCTCAAAGACGGGTGCATCATCGGACAACAAACGGTCGGACTCTATACCGAGCTCCTGCAGGCGAGAGAGCACGCGGGTGATAGCCTTGGCCTCGTGCAGCTCATGCAACAGAGCACGGCGGCTGGGGCCCTCACGCACCGGCAGCGGATTGGCAGCCAACTCCTCCTCTGTGGGTTCGCCGAAGAGGAAGAGGTCGCGGTTCTCCTCAGAGAAGGCAGAGAGAGCTTCCATATTGCGGAAGTACACCACCTCCTCATCATTACCGCAACGCACCTTCACCAAGTACTGCGGGAAGTTACCCTCGGCATCGCGGTGGCGCAGCAGGTCCTTGAAGTCACCGCCATGCTGAGCAACGCTGCCCTCGTACTTTTGCAGGTTGATGAGCGTCTCGAGGATGGCCATGAGAGAATCCGCATCAAACTCGCGGCTCTTGTCAGGCGTGCGAAGTGTTACATCGCCGGCACCGAGGGAAATCAGTTTACGATTAAGCGACACCTCGTCCTGCACGTACTGTTCCACCTTGCGGTGAATCACGCGGTAGAGCGGCGGCTGAGCAATGTAGAGGTAACCGGCACGTACCAGCTGCGGCATGTGACGGCAGAAGAGAGTAAGCAACAGCGTGCAGATGTGGGAGCCGTCCACGTCAGCATCAGCCATCAGAATAATCTTGTGATAGCGCACCTTGTTAATATCGAAGGAGCCCTCACCCTCGCCATCGCCGATACCGGCACCAATAGCTGTAATGATGTTCTGAATGGTCTCGCTGCCCAGAGCCTTATCCAGACGAGCTTTCTCCACGTTGAGAATCTTACCGCGCAGGGGAAGAATAGCCTGAGTACGACGGTCACGGCCCATCTTGGCAGAGCCACCTGCGGAGTCACCCTCCACAATGAACAGCTCACTAAGCTTGGGATCGCGGCAGGAGCAGTCAGCCAGTTTACCGGGCAGACCGCCACCCACGGTCATAGCGCTCTTACGCACACTTTCGCGGGCCTTACGGGCAGCCTCGCGAGCACGGGAGGCAATAAGACACTTGTCGATGATGACCTTAGCCACGGAGGGATTCTCCTCGAAGAACTCCTTGAGCTCCTCATACACCACGCTGCTCACCACACCTTCAATCTCGGTGTTCACGAGCTTATCCTTCGTCTGGGAGGAGAAGCGAGGGTTGGGCATCTTCACGCTGATAACAGCCACCAAACCTTCGCGCACGTCGTCGCCGTTCAGGCTGGGGTCCTTATCCTTGAGCATGTTGTTGCTCTTGGCGTAGTTGTTGATAACACGGGTCAGAGCACTGCGGAAACCGGAATAGTGCGTGCCGCCGTCGCCGTTGAAAATGGAGTTAGCAAAGCAGAGAATCTGGTGACGGTCGCTATCGTTGTACTGCATCACCACGTCCACAATGACGTCATCCTCCATGGTCTTACCATCGTACTCCACCTCAATGTGGCGCACACCGTTCATGGCGATGGGCTCAGGAGTGACGAGGGTCTTGTTCTCGCCCAGCTGGTTCACGAACTCCTTAATACCATCCTTATAATAGAAAGTCTCGGTACGCTCCTGCCCGCTGCGTTCATCTACCAGTTCGATGACGAGGCCGGGGTTCAGGAATGCGAGCTCACGCAGACGGCGCCCCAGCAGGTCGAACTTGAATTCCGTCGTGTCGGTGAAGATGGTGGGGTCCGGCAGGAAGGTGATGGCCGTACCGGTCTGCCCCTCGGGGCATGGGCCTACGACATGCAGTTTTTCCGTAGTCTTACCACGCTCGAAAGTGATGACGTGGCGCTTGCCATCGCGGCGCACTTCGGCCTTGAAGAAATCGGAAAGGGCGTTCACACACTTGGCACCCACACCGTGCAGACCGCCGGAGTACTTATAGGCGCCCTGCCCGAACTTACCACCGGCATGCAGATTGGTCAGCACCAATTCCACGGCAGGAATCCCGAACTTGGGGTGCATGTCCACGGGAATACCGCGGCCATTGTCGATTACGGAAATGGTGCCGCCCTCGTGAATCTGAATAATAATCTTGCTGCAATAGCCGGCCAAGTGCTCGTCGATAGAGTTATCCAGCACCTCAAATACGCAGTGGTGCAGGCCGCGCTCATCAGGATCGCCTATGTACATGCCCGGGCGCTTACGGACGGCCTCAAGACCCTCCAGTTTATCAATCTGCGCCGCGCTGTACTCTTGCTGTGCTCCGGTCGTAACCACCTGTTCGGGGTTCTCGGGAGCCGTGGTGTTTTCAGTCATACGGCGGCCATTATACGCGCGTATACGCGCGCGTCAATTATATATTACGTCAGCATGCTCCAAAAAGGCACAAAAAAGCCGCTGTGGCGCGTCATGGGTACAATTACACATATTCCTACACTCAATCCCCAGTCAGCGTTTACAGAGCCAATTAAAGGGCGTTACGCCTATTCTGTAACAAGCATCACGCAACTCAGGGAGAATTAGCCGATCGAACAACAGGAATAAGCGGGCTGAGGGTCTTTTCCTCATAGCTACGCCCGCCGGGTGTACTCAAGGCGCCTTTACGGATGATATAGTGCACCGTACCCGAGGCGTCGGTGAGTTTATTACCTCTGCGCTGCAAACCTTGCAGCACACTAACGACCGGCATGGCAAGGGGAGCAGCCTGCTCCACCCGCACAATGTTAAACCATCGGCACGAGTGTTCGCCGCCGAAATCCCACTTCAACAGCAACAAGCCATCCCACTCGCCCGCCCCTTTGCGACGATGCTGAAAATAATTACCGGGCCACTTCGCCTCACTCGGCTTTTCAACAGGCTTCAACTCACTTCGCGTATAGGGCTCGCCCTCTCTGTCTACTAGTGCCAGAATACGGGTATCCTCCGTTTTAAGCACGCCATACTCGCGAAAGTCCTCAAAATCACCGGAATCTGCCGTGCGCGACAGCACACCGGCGTGATAACGCAAAGGAGCAGTCAACCGCGTACAGGCATAGCCCACAAACCAGGGTTGCTGAACCTCCAGCACGCTGTACACCAACATCGACTTTCCGCCTTCCCCGCTGAGAGCATAAGGCATTACCAGCAATTCACCTCGACAGGCGTCATCATCCGCCTTATAAATACCACCGGGATTCAGCTGTTCCCATTCTGCAGGCCCCGGCCGTAGCGTTACCCCATTAATGGTACCCGGAGTTCCCTCCCAGGTAACAGTCACGCAGGGCGATTCAAAATAAAACTGACGCGCAAACTCCGTCGATGGGCGGGAAGTACAAGCCATCGGCAAAAGCAGCAGTAGTAGTTGGGCTACAGGCTTTTTCATGCTCAACATGGTATCGAAAAACATATTCAGAGTCAAGGTAAAACTTCTCTATAACAAAAGCACTCGAAGATGTACATAAAAAACGCTTGCAAAAAGGCCGGGAATGCGCTACTCTTGCTCACCTCTCAGTCTCGACCTACATATTTATGAAGCACGTTCACTTCCTCGGAATTTGCGGCACCGCCATGGGCGCTGTGGCCTCGGCCATGGCACGCAAGGGTTACACCGTTACCGGCACCGATGCCAACGTCTACCCGCCTATGTCTACATTCCTTGAGAGTGAGGGTATTCAGATTTTTCAGGGCTACAAAGCAGAGAATATTCCGGCAGAGGCCGATATGATTGTCATTGGCAATGCCATGAGTCGAGGCAATGCGGAAGTAGAGGCCGTACTGGAGCGCAACCTGCGCTATATGAGCCTGCCCGAGACTATGAAAGAGTTTTTCTTGTGGGGCAAGCACAATTACGTGGTAACCGGTACCCACGGAAAAACGACCACCACCAGCATGTTGGCTTGGCTAATGGAAGCCAACGAACTGAACCCGAGTTTCATGATTGGCGGCATCGCTCGCAATCTGGGGCGCGGCGGACGTTTTACCGATTCTGATTACTGCGTGTTGGAGGGCGATGAGTACGATACTGCCTTCTTCGACAAGCGCTCCAAGTTCCTGCACTACCTGCCGGAGGTAGTCATCATCAACAACATTGAGATGGACCACGCGGACATTTACGCCAACGTGGAGGAAATTAAGCTTTCCTTCAAGCGCCTGCTGCGTGTTGTTCCCCGCACCGGAGTGGTATTCATCAATGCGGATTGCCCGAACTGCATTGATGTAAAGGCTCATGCTGCCGAGGAGCTGAAGATGGTCAAATTAGTCAGCGTGGGTATGGGCGAACAGGCAGACCTGCGCATTACTGACATCGAGCACCGTACTGACGGTAGTTCCTTTACGATGGAGGGAGAGACCTACAGCATCCCCATGATTGGTGATTTCAACATTCGCAATGCCGCCATGGCCACATGCGCAGCTCGCCATGCGGGTATCACCCCGGATCAAATTCGCGCGGCCTTCCTTGCCTTTGAAGGTGTGGCTCGTCGCCAGGAGGTGCGCGGCACCGTTAACGGCGTCACCGTTGTGGACGACTTTGCCCACCATCCCACCGCCATTCGTCAGGCTGTAGAGGGGCTTCGCCAGCGCTATCCCAAGAGCCGTTTGTGGGTTCTCTTTGACCCCCGCAGTAATACCACTATTCGCAATCTGTTCCAACAGGAACTGGCAGGCGCACTGGCTACAGCTGACTTCGCCGTCATCTCCCCCGTGGAAAATCACAAGAGACTGCGCCCCGAAGAGCGTCTGGACGAAGACAAACTCTGCAGCGACATTGCCGCTAGAGGCACGGAATGCTATCTTGGCAAGGGTGTGGATGACATTGTAGCCCACGTTGTCACCCATGTACACCCCGGCGACGTGCTACTGGTGATGAGCAACGGAGGCTTCGGCGGCATTCACACTAAGCTGCTCAGCGCTCTGGCTCAGTAAGAAAACCTTTTTTACACACGATGAAAAAGCCCCGAGGTAAATCACCTCGGGGCTTTTCAGTATTTACTTTTTCTCAGGCTGCTCGGCCGGAGCAGGCGGCACTTTATTACCCAACATCTTGAGCTCTTCTACGGCGGCCAACAGTTTGACATTGGTACGTTTAAGGTGCAAAAGACTGATAACCACCACAATCGTCACAAGAGTGAGGTACACTATCACCCCCCAGCAAAGCGCCTGCAGAGAATAGATGGAGTGCTCAATCTTGGGGTCCTTCAGCACTCGGCCAACTACCAAGTCACCCACCTCACGGGCATACTCTCGCCCCTCCTGTTTATACTGCTCTTTATACTCATTTACGAGCACATCCGCGGCTTTCTTCATCGACTCAGCCAACACGGTTGAAAGAGGTTTGTCTCCCAGACCATCTACCGTACCCGAAACAAAATGGCTCAGCATATCGCGCCCGCGGGTGAGCCATGTACGAGGTTCATCTTCACCGGCCGAAGCATCAGCTGCCGGCTGAGCCGCTGCGGCAGAAGCCTGAGCAGCCTCTTCAGCCCGGTGCTCCTGCTCAGCCTGCAGCGCACGCAAACCGATACCGAGCAGGCCGTCAATAAGTTTATCTACATTTTCATCAGCCCGGCTCACCGGTAACAGGCCCAACAGTGCAGCGAGTACAAGAATGAGTTTCTTCATGCTCACAGCATAGCACTCCACCTCAGCGTTAGCAAGCTAAAAAGACAATAGCCGCCCTGTAATTAAAATCGCTCAAAGCCGAGATTGCTCGGCTACCTCCTCCAACGGAAGCGCCGGATCAGTCACCATCGGCGGAGCAACCGGTTTAGCGGCGGGTTTGGCAGGCGTTTTTTTCGCTGCCGGCTTTTTCGCTGCCGGTTTAGCGGCAGCAGTCGGCTTGCCGTTGGTAGTCAAGTCGGTGCGGTTAGTGCACCCCTCAAACGCGGCAGGGTAGAACTCACGGGCATTTTTCTCAGCAGCAGCAATAGCAGCACGGGTGGCAGCCACAGTACCTTGCCCCCCGAAATTAACGGCACGGCGGAAAATCTCGTGATTTGTGCCAAACACCATGTATCGGTGCACCTCGTAAGGGGATTCTTCGCAGCCCACCTTATCCTCCAGCACGGTAAAGGCGGCCTGATACTCGGAGTCCTCAAGTGTGGCGTGCATGGCAGCTGTATTGTAACCACCCGGGTAGCAATAAGTAGAGCAGTTGCCGAACATAGAAACCAGCAATTCTCGAGAATCCAGCAGTTCCTTTTTCAACTGAGCGGCATATTCGGGGGAATCCTGCTTATAGCGCTTCCATTTACTCGGATAAAGGTGGTTGGAGGAATGGCTGCCAATAGTGGCGCCATTGGCCATCATCGCCTTAATCTGAGTACTTGTCATGGAGTCCCCCTGCACATTGATATAACGGGTATAAAGATACAGCGTGAAGGGGAAGCCGTATGCTTTAAGTATGGGGTAAGCATCCGTATAAACACTCTTCCACCCATCGTCAATCGTTATCAACACGCAATGAGCCGGCAGACAACGCTCACCAAAGCGCCACTCCAGAAAATCCTGCATGGAGATAACACAAATATCCGAATCTTTCAGGAATTGCATCTGACGGCAGAAATCTGCCGTACTCATTCGCATTTCGGTACGGGTCTTAGTCTTGCTGAAGTTATGATACCCCAGCACCGACACACGGGTTTGTTCCCGAGGAACGAGCGGCTGCTTGAATTGACACGTCACCCAATCACCATCAGGAGTACGCTTACCAAGCACACCGCAGACAGGCTGTACCGGGGTAGCTGCGGGCTCCGACGCCTCCTCCGGGGTGGCAGTCCCCACCTCCGGCTCGGTAGAGGCGGAGGGAGAAGGAACCTCCGTCGGCTCAGATTCAACAGTCACTTTCTCAACAGGAGAAGGTGTTGTAAGCGGCTCCTCCTGCTGAGCCGGGGCTGGCGTTTGCTGTACCACAGGCTGAATCTCAGGCTCAGCAACAGGCTCTGCCACAGGAGGGATAACAACAGGCTTCTCAGGCACTACGGGAGAGACAATATCCGAGGGAGTAGGGTCCAGAGGAGCAGGCTCTTCCGGAAGCGGTTCCTGAGTTACCACATTTGTAACCGGCGTAGACGTAACGACCGGAGGAGTGGGCTGAGCAGGGTCAGCAACCAACGCCTGCATTTCCTCCTCGCTTACATCATCTGCCACGTCATCATCAGAAAACTCCGGCAGCACGACATTCTGCGGGACAACCTCCACAGCGGGGGAACAAGCCTTTACATCTTCCAGAACAGCAGCATCGGCCAAAGAAGAGCCAAAGTTAACAGCATGAGCAAATGAAGCGTCATCCGTCACCCGGCTGTGAACCTCGCCGGGTAACGCCGCCACGCCCTCAGACATGACCATGTACGAAAAACCGCAACGCTTCAGTACCGGCAAAGCATAGGTCTGAAAATCCTCTGCAAGCTCAGAAAAGGAGAGGAGCACACAATTACCGGACAAGTTTTTACTACCACTACGCCAGGCCTGATAATCCTCAGGACTCAGCACAGTAGTACCGGACTCCTTGAGATAAAGCATTTCGCGCTCAAAATCAGCAGGTGCGACAGCACCTTGCCCGATACCAACGCGACCATAGCTCAGTATAGCAACACGCGGCTGTGAGGGAGCAAATGCCGACGCCGCAGCAACGCCGACAGATGCAGAAGACAAGCTTTGCCCAACAAGCAAACAACCCAGAAACAGCCCCGCAAATCCCTTCATTTTTCTCAGACTCTAAAAAAATCAACGACCGGGGACCATTTCAAAAGTAAAGCCCTTCAGGTATTCAGTCTCGGGGATATTGAGGAGAACAGGATGATCCGGGCTCTGACCATGGTTAGCCACTAAACGCAAGGTGCAATGGCCATCAACAGCGGCCTCGCAGATAGTCTGCTTGAACGCACCGGCGCTGGCATGGTGAGAGCAGCAGAAGGTGGAGAGAACACCTCCTACAGGAAGCATCTGCATGGCACGCAGGTGAATCTCCTTGTAGCCGCGCATTGCTCCGCTCAGGCTCTTTTTATTACGAGTGAAGCTGGGCGGGTCGAGAATAATAAGATCCCACTTGGGGTCAGCCCCCTTGCGCACGGCATCGCTTTCGCGCTTAAGAAAGTCAAAGGCATTCTCAGCAATAGCCTCCACTTTCACGCCATTCAGCTCAGCATTGCGGCGCACAGAGGCGATGGCCTCCTCCGAAATATCCACAGCAGTCACGCTGGCAGCCCCGGCTTTAGCACATGCCAGAGCAAAGCCTCCTTGGTTACAGAAGCAGTCCAACACCCGGCGACCACGAGCAAACTTGGCCACATCAGCATAATTTTGCAGCTGATCAAGGTACAATCCCGTCTTCTGCCCGGTCGACAGGTCAATCATGAATTTCAGACCGCGCCCTGTGGCCTCGAAGGGCTCAGGCATTTCACCGGCTGCCACGTATGTTTGAGGCTCAATCCCCTCTGCCACCAACATGGGAGAATCATTGCGCACGATGATGGCTCGGGGCTGCAAAAGATCGCCGAGAATGTCACGAATAAGCCCCAGACGCTGGTACATGGCGTAGGTCAAAGTCTGCACCACCAGCACATCGCGGTAGCGGTCTACAATCAAACCGGGCAAGCCATCACTCTCACTCCAAACAAGGCGCATGAGCTCCTCCCCGGGCAACCAGCGCTCACGCAACATTACGGCCTGAGAAATGCGACGGGCAAAGAAATCGCGGTCGAGATCCTGCTTGCGACGAGAGAAGCGGCGGGCAACAATCTGGGAGTGAGGATTGTACATTGCAGACCCCAGATATCGGTCTCGCTGATCTTTGAGCAAAACAACATCACCGGGCGCCGGATTACCGAATACCGTACGCACCTCAGTACCGTATACCCAATCGTGCCCGTGGAAAATGCGCGCCTTTGGCGCTATGATGAGACCTGCCATAACGCGCTCCTTATACTACAGAAACATAAAATTGTCAATGCAGAATAATTTAGGAATACTTTAGTATTGACAATATGGAACAATTCTGACAGAATACAGGTGTCATGAGTGCAAGAACCCTAATCACCGCGACAGCGGCTGCCATTCTGATGACAGCCGGCAGCTTATGCGCTGCAACCAAAGTAGTTTTGCAGGACAACCTTTGCAAAACCGATGCCGTAACATACATTCTGCCTAAGGGCTGGGTAGGTGGCGGCGATGTCACGTGGGATGTTCAGAGTGAGCGACTTGGCAATTTCTGTGTACGCACCATGCAGCTGGTGAACAGAAAGGATGCCATTATTGCCAATTACATCTCCACATATGAAGTACCTCTCAAAACAGCTAACCCCGGCGCTATGGAGCTGGCCGATATGTTACTCGGCGTAGCGCGCCAGCTGCCCGGCAACGAAAACATCACCCCTATCGAGGCTATTGTTTATCAGGCGCCTCAGGAGGTTCAGGATTTCCGCATGGCACGTGACCACCTGCGCGAACAGCTGGGCAACAAGGTCAATGGTAAGGTTTATGTGGTGAATGCCGTTTATTCCGATGGCACCATGGTGGGCGCCGTTGTGCACGAGCGCAGCATCCGCAAGGGATTCCGAACGGATAAGAGCATCAACTTCCACGATATCTTCGTGCTGGGTAGTGCCGATGGCAGCCAGCCGGATGAAAAAGCCCTTCACCAAGCACTGGTGGACGTCAGCCGAGCCGCCCGCAACGCTAACTTCAACAACAAGTGGATTGAGCAAAACATCCGCCAGATGGCCAGTACCTTCTACGGCATGCGTAAGCTGGATGAACGAGCCCTGCCCCACATCACGAAAAAGGCAAAGGATGGCATGAAGCGAGGTTTACCGACTGTTCTCGACAGCCTGTACACCAGCAAGTTCTGCAGCACCCAGCAAAAGGGAACACCGGTCGCCTGTAACTGATTGCGCCCGCACTTTATTTCTCCGGTCGAGGGTTGGTACATACCACCCTCGACTTTTTTATTTCATAAAGCGAGGTCCCCGCTCATTTCATTCTTGTCGAAACAGCTCAGAATTGCTACAATATAGTCAGCATGAGCAGGCAATGGCAACTACCCGATAACGATGAGCTGGAGCAATACGCAGAGCGCACGCACCGCAGCCTGATAGCGCGTCTGCATGACTGGCAGGACCAGAAAAGCTGGGATGAATTCTACCGTAGCTACTGGCGACTCATTTATAACGTAGCGACAAAAGCAGGCCTCGCTCCGGATGAAGCTTGGGACGTAGTGCAAGAAACCGTTCTGAGCGTGGCAAAACAAGCCCGACGAGGCGGCTACGACGCACAACAAGGGTCTTTCAAAAATTGGCTCTGGAATCTGACGCGTTGGCGCATCAACGACCAGCTACGCAAGCGAACCGGCGCAGTCGATACCGCAACAGATATCATCGACAAAACCGCTGACAGCACCGATAGCTTCTCGCAGTTGTGGGAAAAAGAATGGCAGGAAAACCTCATTAAAGCAGCCGCCGAAAAAGTAAAAATGCAGGTTTCGCCCCGCCAATTTCAGATTTTCGATTTCTATGTTCTAAAAGGTTTACCAGCGGCCGAAGTACGCCGAAAACTCGGTGTAAGCCTAACTCAGGTATATCTGGCAAAACATCGAATCGGCAGCCTGTTACGCAAGGAAATTTCCATCATACAACAACAGGGGGAATAGGAAAAGAAGCCTACTCACACCGAACAAATAGACGCCCCCCGGAAAATACGGCTTGCCAAATGCACAAAAAAAGATTATAATCCTCGCGAATCCACGCGATATCACTCAATTTATGTCCGGCAATCTCACTTATAAGCAATCCGGCGTCGATACTATCGAGGCACAGTCTTTCGTGAACGACATCAGCGCGCACGTTAAGCGCACGCAGAAAAACCGCAAGCTCTGCAATGCCTTCGGGCTTTTTGCTGCTGCGTATGACCTCTCCTCCTACAAAGAGCCCGTCATCGTAACCGGTACTGACGGCGTAGGAACCAAGACAGAAATCCTTTTTGACCTGGACATGCTCGAAACTGCGGGCAAAGACCTGGTAGCCATGAATGTGAACGACATTCTGACGACCGGCGGCGACCCGCTCGTGTTCCTGGATTATCTGGGCATCTCCAATCTCGAAATCGAGAAGCCCCGCATCACCCGTCTGGTAGCCGGCATGTGCGACTATCTGGAGAGCTGCAACTGTATTCTTGCCGGTGGCGAGACTGCTGAAATGCCCGGCGTAGTACCCGAGAACCTGGTTGAGATGGCCGGCTTCAGCATCGGCTGCGTTGAAAAGAGCCAGATGATTGATCCCTCCAAGGTAGAGGCTGGCGACGTGCTTGTAGGCTACCCGAGTGACGGCTTCCATGCCAATGGCTGGAGCCTTGTGCGCCGCATCCTTAAACAGAATCCCGAGCTCCTTACGGAAGAAGAGCTGCGCAGCCTGCTGGCTCCCACTCGCCTGTACCATGATGTGGTAAACGATATGCGCAAGCTCGGTATCACCCCCAAGGCCTACGCCCACATTACCGGTGGCGGTCTGCCTGAGAACCTGGAGCGCTTCCTTGGCGAAAAGGGCGCCGATCTCGAAATCCCCTACTGGGACAATGAGGCTGTACAGAAGGTGCTTTCTTTCGTAGACGCAGAAGACCGCTTCCACACCTTCAACATGGGCATCGGTTGGGTCGCCATCGTGAAGCCCGAGCAGGTGGAACAAGCCTGCACCGCCGGCCCCGGCGGCACCGTAATCGGCACTATGCGCGAGGGCAAGGGCATTACGGTAAAGGTTCGTAAGTAAAAGCTTAACCGACTCTGCGATATGTCAGCAGCAATTCGCCTGCTTAAGCCGCTTTCCTACTTCGCGGAAAAATACGGCACTCCGGAGTGGGCTTTCAACAAGCTTTTCCTTCTCATGGAAAAGCAGCACAACCGTGGTCAGGACGGTGCCGGCATTGGCTGCATCAAGCTTAACATGCCGCTGGGAGAACCCTACATCTTCCGCGCTCGCGACACCTCGGCCTCGGCTGTAACAACCATCTTCTCCAACCAGCAGCGCACTCTTCGCCATCTGCGCGATGAGGGGCTCATCAAGGGGAACGATGCGGCCAGCTACAAGCAGCTCTTCAACTTTGGCGGTGAAGTGCTGATGGGGCACCTGCTCTACGGCACCGGTGGCATGACCCCGGAAGAAGGCATTTGCCACCCCTACATTCGCCGCACCAACTGGCCCACGCGCACTCTCATGCTGCAGGGCAACATGGGTATCACCAACATCTCCGAGCTTCACCAGAAGCTTATCTCCCGTGGCCAGCACCCCGTGTTCGGCACAGATATTCAGACTCTGCTGGAGGAGGTTGGTTATTACTTGGATGAGGCTCATACTGATTTGTACCGCCAGCTGCGCGATAAAAATGTAGATGGGCAGGAAATTCCTCACATCATTTCCGAAGAGCTCGACCTCTTCGACATCATCGGCAAGGCCAGTAAGGACTGGGATGGTGGCTACACCATCATGGGTGGTGTAGGCAATGGCGATTTCTTCTGCCTGCGCGACCCCCACGGCATTCGCTACTGCTACTACGTTCTGACAGATGAGTACTTGGCTGTAGCCAGCGAACGAGTACCGCTCATGAGCGTAATGGAAGTGGAGGAGCACGAGGTCAAGGAGCTTAATCCGGCCAACATGATTGTGGTGAAGTATGATGGTAGTGTTACCATTAAGGAGTACACCACACCGCAGACCCCCACGCCCTGCTGCTTTGAGGACGTCTATACCTCCCGCGGCAATGACCCCGTCATTTACCGCGAGCGTAAAGCCCTGGGTGCCAATCTGACTGAGCAGGTAGTGGACAGCTTAGACGGCAACTTCTCCAAGGCTGCCATCACGTTCATTCCCAACACGGCAGAAGTATCTTACTACGGCTTGCTGGAAGGGCTGCGCGCCTACCGCCGCAATAAGGTAACGGAGGCCATGATTAAAGCTCACCGCGACGGCACCATGAGCGAAGAACTCATCAATGAGCTTATTTTGCGCCGCTGGCCCCGTGCAGAAAAAATTGCCCACAAGGACATCAAACTGCGCACCTTCATCTCTGAGGAAAGCAGCCGAAAGCAGCTCGCCGCCATGGTGTACGACCTCACCTATGGTGCTGTTAGCGATGACGAAGTGCTTGTAGCTATTGACGACTCTATCGTACGCGGTACGACGCTTAAGATGAGCTTGCTGCGCCTGCTGGCCCGTACCAATGCGCGTAAAATCGCCATCGTCTCCTCAGCACCGCAGGTACGTTATCCCGACTGCTACGGCATCGACATGAGCGAAATGGGCAAGTTCATTGCCTTCCAAGCCGCCGTTACTCTGCTGAAAAAGCGGGGGATGTACACGCACATCATCGATGTGTACGAGGAATGCAAACGCCAGCTCACCCTGCCGCCGGAGGAGCGTACTAATCCCGTTCAGAAGATTTACGAGCCCTTTACAGCCGATGAGATTACGGCAGAGGTGTCCCGCATGGTCACGCCGGACAATTGTCCCTGCACCATTCAGGTCATCTACCAGACTCTCGAAGGCCTGCACAAGGCTATTGAAGGCCCCTGCGGCGACTGGTACTTCAGCGGTAATTACCCCACCCCCGGTGGCTACACCGCAGTTAACAAAGCTTTCATCCAGTGGTTTGAGAGCCGCGATAAGCGCAACTATCAGCTCTGATTGCCCCCCTTCAACGAGTCACCCGTCGGCATGCAGTCGGCGGGTGACCTCGCCCAACTCCCCACCCCTTCCCCTCCTTATCACCATGAACGATAATCTAAAGCCCGCCAAACTTCAGGACTTATCGGACGAGAGCCTTATAAAGCTCACGCTCGAGGGTACTACGCGGGCTTACGACGAGCTGGTACGCCGCCACAGCCGTCGTCTGCACGTCATGATCATGCAAATGGTCAACTCCGAGGCTGACGCCTATGACATTGCGCAAGAGGCTTTTCTGAAAGCCTACCACTCGCTGCGCTATTTCAACGGCAATAGTGCATTTTACACGTGGCTCTACACGATTGCAGCCAATCAGGCACGCAACTTCATCCGTAAGCGCAAGCGCCTCAATACCTATAGCATAGATAACGACATCAACGGTGATCCCAAGGAGAAAAACCTTGAGCTTTCGGACCCGGCTCTGGCGGCTGACCCGGCACGCGGCGCCAATGTCAACGATTTAAAAATAAGATTGGAAAAGGCGATGGAACAACTCTCCCCCTCTCATCGGGAAGTCGTGACGCTTTGCGATATTATGGGCATGAGTTATACTGAGATGGCACAAGTGCTGAAAGTGTCGGAAGGCACGCTGCGCTCGCGCCTCCACTACGCCCATCGCCACCTGCAGAGCCTGTTGCAAGACGAACGCTGACACGGCTATGAGTGCCCCACAAACACCGGATTTATCTCACCCCGGCATGGGACAACCCTTTTTTGAAGAAGGGGTAGCAGCGGGCTTTCCCACTCCCCTGATGGGCGATACCCACAGCATGCTGGACCTCAACGAGCTCTGCGTTCCGAGACCGGCTACAACCTACTATGTGAAAGCAAGGGGTAAAAGTATGACCGGAGCCGGGATTAATGATGGCGATATACTTGTTGTCGACCGCAGCCTCATTCCCTCTCACAATGATATCATCATTGCTGCAATTGACGGAGAATTTACTGTTAAAAAGCTCCACATTCAAGATCAGCTCGTACAACTGGTATCAGCCCATCCGGACTTTCCGCCACGCACCCTTACAGAAGTGGAACAATCAGATTTCTTCGGGGTGGTTACTTGGATTGTAAAGCCGCACCCCTCAACAACCACACCGGGTTTTATCCACTCTGACCTGAGCCAGCCCCGCAGCCAGCAACTTGAGGACAAGAGCCCAGCTGGCACAACCGCAAATCGTCACTTTGAGAATGGGGTAGGTATCCAGCAGAGCGCTATTCCAAAACATGTGAACCAGAACGGGTAAAAGTGCTATCCGCTGAAAACGCCAATCCATCAACACATTGAAGTTGATAATGGTAGAGGGTTTCCCCAAAGTGCCTTCGCTGCGAAGTTTACTCCAAATCAACCAATAGGCTCCGGCCGTAATAGCAGTCCACTGTGTATGACCGGCGGCCATGGTAAGAACAGCGCGGTACTGCATTACAAAATCCGGACTAGGGCTTTGCGCTGCCATGTTGTGAACATGAGCTGCTGCGGCGGGGTCAAAATTACTCAATACATTAGCCGCGGTGAAATACGCGCTAAGATATCGCAGGTGCATGAACGTATAACCGGCACTCTCAAACGCAGCAAACCCCGCGCCTATGGCAGCACCCAACAATAATCCGGTCAACACCCGCCCGTTGCACATCCGATGAGCAACAAGCAATACTGCGGCCAGCTTGGCAGTCTCCTCAATAGGCCCGGCCCAGATGGTACTTTCGCCTCGCCAAAAAGCAAATAAAATAAGCGAGAAAATCAAGGAAAGCATACTGCCGGTCATCATCATAACCCCGGCTGTATAGATACTGACATCTCTGCGGATATTCAATTCGTAAAACAACACGAAAAGGCAGAAAGGAATACCGAAATTACCAATAAAAAGCAAAGCCGGAATCAGCAGAGGATTTTCAAATTGTGTTGACGCCCACTGAAAGCCAAAGTATAGGAGCAAACACACGAGAATCATGCGGGAAAAAATCCACGGAGACGGCCAAGTGGCATCAACCTCACAGAGCGGAGGGGTAGTACGCCGAGTACCTGCGCTGAAACACTCCTCAATATCGCTCGTTGAGTGCTTTTTGAAAACCTCCGAAAAAAAAGCAGCAAGAGAAAAAGAATCCAGACGAGGCAATGAATCCTCCTCAAGCTCCCCCACCCCGGGTAATGCAGAGATAGAGACTCGTGAGCTCATCCCCTCACGCCACAGATAGTCATCATGAGAAATATCCCCCTGCTCCAGCATCCGCTTGAGCTGCGATACTGTGTAAGGGCCATACGTTTCGCCATTGCGAAGCAGGAAAAACTCCTCGGGCTTATTCATGATGCGTTGCGTTATTATAAAGATATTTATGACAGTTGCAAGCCAAAACAGGTCTCTTGAAACAAAAAGGCCGCAACCCCGTATACAATGAAAGGTTGCGGCCTATATGCTGAAAATTAAGGAGCTTTATTCGTCGTCAGAGGCGTCGAATTCTTCCGAATCGGCATCAAAATCAGCCTCTTCAAACTTCTTGAACTTCTTCACACGCTGACCGGCGGGCAAAGGAGTAAGCACCATGGTTACGGTATTGCCGGCCAGCTTAGCAGCCTGGTCCACCTTACCCATGGTCTTCATATCCTCCACAACCTTAGCCATCACTTCAAGACCAAGCTGCTGGTGGGCATTCTCGCGACCACGGAAGCGCAACTGGAAACGCACCTTGTGACCATGGTCCAAGAACTGCTCCGTACGAGCCATCTTCACATTGTAATCGTTTACATCCGTACCAATACGCAGCTTAATCTCCTTCATGCGCACGGTCTTAGCCTTATTGTTCTTCTGCATTTTAGCCTGCATGTACTTAAACTTGCCGTAATCAATAAGACGGCAAACAGGCGGGTCTGCATTCGGAGCAACTTCTACGAGGTCGAGACCAATTTCTTTAGCACGAGCGAGAGCATCTCGCGTAGCCATTACACCGAGCTGATCACCGTTAGCGGTAACAACACGGACACGGGGAGCGCGGATTCGATCGTTTACACGAATCTGCGGTGTTTTACTATTCTGCTCGCGACGATTACCGCGATTGGCAGCAGGATTGGAGTTTTTCTGTGGGGCTGACACTTGTGTGTTAGTACTTGGTTGTGGTATTGTATGGTGTTTTAAGTTTTCCACGCAAGGGGGCAAGCCCCTTGCGTAGGAAATGTTACGGGGCACTTATTACTGCTGCGGAGTCTCCTTCTGCTCAGGCGTAAGTGCGGGTTTAATGAGTCGCTGTGCAATTTCATCTGTCACAGCGGTCACGAAATCTTCTACCTTCATGGTACCGACGACATCCAGTTCGCGATGACGTACCGATACCTTGCCTTCTTCAGCTTCGCGCTGACCGACAACTATCATGTACGGTACTCGATCCAGACGAGCGTTGCGAATCTTGGCGCCAATCTTGTCGGGGGCATCATCGAGCTTCACGCGCACGCTCTTAGCGGCAAGAGTCTTACGCACCTGCTCGGCAAAGTCGGCAACCTTATCTGAGATGGGCAGCACGCGCACCTGCTCAGGAGCAAGCCAAGTGGGGAATTTGCCGGCGAAATGCTCGATAAGCAAGCCGGTGAAACGCTCCATAGAGCCGAAGGGGGCTCGGTGAATCATCACGGGGCGGTGCGGCTTGTTGTCGGCACCGGTATAGGCAAGATCGAAACGCTCTGGCAGGTTGTAGTCCACCTGCACCGTACCGAGCTGCCAGTCGCGGCCAATCACGTCGCGCACGATGAAGTCAATCTTAGGACCGTAAAATGCAGCTTCATTCTCAGCCTCGATGTAATCAAAGCCATTTTCGGTAAGCACCTCGCGCAGAGCCTGCTCCGCAAGCTTCCAGTTCTCCACAGTACCTACATACTTGGAATCATTGTAGTCCTTATCGCGCAGAGAAAGACGCACGCGGTAATCCGTCATCTGAAGTGTACCGAGAATATGCTTCACGATACCAATGCATTGCTGAACTTCCTCCTTAATCTGGTCAGGGCGGCAGAAAATGTGAGCATCGTCCTGAGTAAAGCCACGCACGCGGGTCATACCACCCAGTTCACCACTCTGCTCCCAGCGATAAACAGTACCAAACTCAGCCAAACGTACGGGCAAATCACGGTAGGAGTGAGGATCGCTGGAATAAATACGGATGTGGTGCGGGCAGTTCATGGGCTTGAGCATAAAGCCCATAATGGTGCGGGTATCCATTGCGTTGAAGAGGTCAGCACAGCTGGCGTTCTCATCACGCAATTTCTTGAAATCATCAGGATCAGGTATCGGGGGGAACTGGCTTTCCTTGTAGTGCTCCCAGTGGCCGGAAGTCATGTAGAGATCCAACTTACCGATATTGGGGGTGAACACCTGAGAATAACCGATACGATCGAGTTCCTCAGTAATGAAGTCCTGCAATTCACGGCGAATAATGGCGCCCTTGGGCTTCCACAATACCAAGCCCTGACCCACCATTTCATCGATGGTGAAAAGCCCCATTTCACGGCCAAGCTTGCGGTGGTCACGCTTACGAGCCTCCTCCAGGCGGGCAAGGTGCTCATCCAACTGCGTACGGTTCGGGAAACAAGTACCGTATACACGCTGCAAACGAGGCCCGTTGGCATCGCCCTGATAATAAGCAGAGGCAACACTCATCACCTTAAAGGCCTTGCAATTACCGGTACGACCTACATGAGGCCCGGCGCACAGGTCGGTAAAGTCACCATTGCGATAGATGGAAATCTCCTCATCTTCGGGAATGCGGTTCAGCAAGTCAACTTTGAACTTGGAGGGAACGGCACGCGGGCCGACAGAACCCAGTTCACCGGTCTGAGCCATCTGCATAGCCTCAGCACGCGTAACAGTAGTTCGCTCAAATGTCTGATTCTCCTTCACAATCTTCTTCATCTCTGCCTCAATCAATTCAAATTCGGCAGTCGAAATATTGTGATCCAGCTCAATATCATAGTAGAAGCCGTTCTCAATGGCGGGGCCGGCAGCAAGCTGAGCCTGGGGCCAGATACGGCAAATGGCTGCTGCGAGAACGTGTGCGCAGGAATGGCGCAGACGCTCCAAATCAGAAGCCTGATTACGTTGCTCTAGAGTCTTTCTTTCTTTCTGTTCAGACATATGTATTTTAGTGAGCCCTTACTATGCCCCCAAAACGCCAAGATTGCAAGCACAATCCGCGACAAGAGTGCAAAAAAGCAGCATTTTTTATTGAAATTACAAGAAAAAGCTTTACTTTTTCCTCTTTTTGCGGAACCCCGGAAAACCACCGTGAAGAGCTCGGCGATAAGTACGGATAGAGTTCAGTTTAAGCTTCAGGCGGCGCAGCGGAGCCGACAAAACATGGAGCACACCTGCAAGCGTACAATAACTATACGGTTCCTGAGTTCGGGAATACAAATCAGTACGTGTAACAGACCCGATACAGGAGTCGCCGTCGATATGCTCGATAATATCGGGCTGAATACAATATATCTTTACGCCCGACATATTGGCAACTCGATCCCTGTAAAATGTATCGATGGCGCGATGGCGTGCTAACCACTCCCAAACAGTATCTTCGGTAGGCATTTCAGCCAACAGAGGGTCGTACAATTCCTGAGAAACCAGATACCCAAAGGTGGAAAGCACCCCCTCCGTCTGCCACAACCCGTATTCGGCGCAGCTGCCTACTTTGCGACCGTAGGGAGTAGGACGGCTGTACCCGGCATAGAGCATATATGGACCGCTAATTGTATCTACAGCCTTCTCCAATAGAGAGAAGCCGTCAGCACAATCCTTTATCTCCACATCATCCTCCAATATCAGTACATTTTTCCACCCTTCCCTTTGAGCATGCGCAATCGCATTTCGGTGAGACAAAGCGCAACCGGCAGCACCGCCCCAGTAGCCGGCTCGCTCCTGAGTACGTTCCGTAAACCACGGAGCCTTTCCGAAAGAGGAAAGAGAACGACCATATACAGCGCTCAATCTGTGAACCTTTTCCATGGGTAACACGGCAGAGTTTCTCTCGCGAAAAACATCCATACGTTCCGTGCAAGTATCGAGATTCACAACCAGAATCCCATCTATCTTACTCCATACGCTGTGCATAAACCTGTTTTCTATACTTATTGATTACTTAATCAACCCGACCGTAGTCGTCCTTAAAGCGCTCGATATCTTCCTCGGAGAGAAAATCTCCGATTTGTATTTCTATAAGAGCCAAGTCCGTATCGCCATCATTGCTCAGACGGTGCAAACTGCCGCAGGGAATCATGATAGACTGACCAACTTTAAGGCGTGTCACCACATCATCCAATCGAACAGTCGCAACGCCTTCCGTTACGGTCCAGCGCTCTGTACGATGCTGATGACGCTGCAACGAAATACGACCGCCGGGAACCACCAGCAACTTTTTCACCACGACGTGAGACTGCAAGTCCAACACCTGCCAATGCCCCCAGGGGCGCTCCCCCTGTTCGCCAACCTTATATGTCGTATACGTCTCTTTCATTTACCTATTGTCTCTCGAATACTGGTAGTCGACCGCACCGGCAAATTACCATGAGGAATGCGAGAACTGGTCACATAACGAATTCCCTTAGCCTCAACAAAGGCCTTTTTCTCATCGCTGGTACCATCTGCATTGACAAAGAAAATATCAGGTTTCACTTCATCCAACAAAGGTGCAAAATCAAGGATTTTCCCGGTGTCCGGGCCAATATACACCTTCTTTACAAAACGAATGGACTCAAGCATGTACTTGCGCTCTTGCTCTGTATACATAGTCTTGCGGTTCTTCAACTGCCAAACAGTTTCGTCAGAACCGAGAGATACATATACATCACCATAGCTTGCGGCCTCCTCCAGAAAGGCTATATGACCGCTATGCAGCACATCAAAACAGCCGGATACAAATACTTTAGGCATAACAAACAGAATATATCAGAAATTATCCTTCTTCACATTATGGCGCTTCAGACGCTCCAAATACTGAGGCTCCCACGGCACCTGCTCATCCTTACCGAAGGTGCGGCAATAGGGCTCAATGGGGTAAAGATATTCGCAGTCAGCAAGCGCAGCGGCACGAGCCTCAGGCGTCTCGTACAAATAAAGCGCATATCCGCCATGACCGCCCCCACAATACTTGTGAGCCAAACAATCCCCAACTTCAGGCAACGGGAGCATCCCCTCCTCCAGCTGCAGCTGGTAACTGAGCTGCACGCTAACAGCCAGAACATTAATATCCTTCTCCTGCACTCCGAGACGAGCCACACGAGCAGCCTTGGCAATTTTCTCGAAGTTACGCTCAAGAGCAGCTAAGCCGGGAGTATCGTGCTTAATACGAGTATCATAAACCGCCATACGACCGGCCAGGAACTCGCCCGTATTCTTAAAATCGAGCACAGGTCTCGGCCCGGAGCACCATACACAAGCGCCGGTTTCGGCAATAACGGCAGGGTCCTGCCAGCCAACACCAAGCCCCAGCTCAGAGTTCACCGGGTCCCAACCATTCAGTACACTCCAACCGCCGCTTCCCCCAAGACCTGCCCCCTGGCGATAATCCCACGCCTTCAGAGATACGGTCGGAGAAATGGAGCAATTGACAATATATTCTCCGGGAATAGCATTCGCAGGCACATCCAGCCAGCCACCGGCGAAATCCACGCGCAACGGGACATGTTGCGGTGCCTTAATTCGACTAACGACCTCCGAACTGCTGGTAGGTTTACCCTCCGGTCGAGATTTTTCCAGCACAACAAACTCCACACCATGTTCTTCACAAAGGCGCTTTTTAGCATCCATGTAGAGGTCATCTGTTGTTACTGCCAGAATATCAGGCTTCGACTGAATAAACGCAGACTTAAAGGAAAGCTCCACATCCTCATCTGTGGAGAGAATAACCTCATCTACCATCTGCAGAGAACGCAGTAGCGCTAATTTATCATCATCATCAAGCAGAGACTTCTTATTGTACAGTTTCCAGAGCAAATCAGCGGGTGGGAACGAAACAATCAGATAATCGCCCAAAGCACTAGCATCGCGAAAAAAACGTATATGACCGGCATGCAATACGTTAAAAGAACCGGAAACGAATACTTTTTTCATAAGCAATATGTATAAGCAACAGAGAGATACAAAACAAGGCGAAACTTACTTTTCAAGCCCCACCATGCGGAAAAAGATACGAGAAGGACGCCAATAGTCCACTTTCTTTACAACTACTCCACTTGTCACCTTATCGCGAAGCCAAGGCAGAATAACCAGAGTGACAAGCTGAGCAATAAGATATTTAAGAAGCCCCCCGGCAATCGTAGGCTCAGAAGGGGCGCTCGTATCAGCAACTGCACCGGCAGCAGGCACCTTCTGAACCACTATTGGTGCAGGCGCAGATTTCGGCAGCATTTTACGAACCAAGCGAACACCGGTCAAAGCGGCCCCCACCATTGCACTATACCGCAACGCACGACCGGAAATATGCAGAACATCCAAACACGCCCCGGCACCGGCCCTCACCCGTGAGGCCGATTCAAGCACCCCGACCCGGGACCCTGCCACGCGCATCAGGACTTCTTGTTTTCTTTGCTGAGGAGCAACTTGATGCATTGCCAATCCTTTATGAGTTCTTGTTTCGTTGCCGGAGCCACTTCTCCGGGCTGCCGTTTAATACCAATCAACAACAGCAAAGCCCCCGCCACAAGATGCAGCAAGCAAACCAGCCCGGTAGCCAGCAGCCAGGAGCCCAGCCATGCATGCGCCGCCACACAAGCAAACGCACACAACAGCAAATAACCAACCAGCAGCAACGCGCCCCCAAGCACAATGGCGACTACGCGCCCGGCTTGCCGGGATGCGTACTCCTGCAACTCAATCTGCAGCAGCTGCCACAAGGCAGCTGCATGCGAAAGAGCCTGAGTCGCTGCTGCCTTCACACCACCCAGCGCCTCCCCCCCCTGCTCCTGCAGAGCGGCAAGCTGCTTTGGTTTACTGAATGAGAACAGCGACATGAACAAAGTCGGTTACAACAAAAGGAGCTTAACGGCGACCGGAGCCCAGCAGCAGACCAATGATGATACCAACACCAAGGGCACCAAGCACAGAACCGGTCGGATTTGCCTTCACATACTCCTCACCGGCCTCATGCAAGTCCTTAGCCTTGGCACAGGTCACATCCCAGCCGGCATTAATCTGGCCACGAGCCTCATCTGTATACTTGCGCACATTATCCATCTGCTCAGATGTGTACTTGCGCACCGTAGCCATCTGCTCGGAGGTCAGACGGCGCAGCTTCTCATACTGAGCGCAAGCATAATCACGAGCAGCCTTAAGGCGATCCTGCGTGTCGGAGGTAGGAGTCTGAGCGGCGGTAGCCTTGTCGGTTGTTTCTACGTTTTCCATATCAGATTAAAATTTAAGGTGAACTGAAGCCCTTTCAGAACGTAGCAGAAAGCAACGCCCATTGCTTCATTGCGGTATTATAATCATACTTCGGGCTCAATTGCAAGCAATCTCGCTCAGAATGACGAATTTTTTCAGATTTACGTAATTTTTCCGCCATGCTTAATTATAGCCTTGCTTTTTCTCTTCAAAGTTGCTATTATCGCACGGCTTAAACAGAAAAAGCATGAAAGCGATTCTTGCACTAGAAGACGGAACTACATTCGAGGGTAACTCCATTGGCGCCATTGGCACAACAACCGGCGAGATGTGCTGCGACACATCTGTTATGGGATACCAGGAAATTCTGACCGACCCCGCTTGCAAAGGGCGAATCCTGGCTATGACCTACCCGCTCATCGGCAATTACGGCGTGTGCGAGGAAGACAACGAAAGCAACGCTCCTCAGGTAAATGGCCTTGTCGTTACCGAAATCGCCCGCCTGCACAGCAACTGGCGCGCAACAGAGGCAATTGAGCCCTGGCTGAAACGCCACAACATCATCGGCATCTCCGGCATCGACACCCGCAAAATTGCCACCCTTCAGCGCACAGGCGGAGCCCTGCGTTGCTGCATCTCTACCGAACTGACAGCAGACGAAGCAATCGAAGCCGCAAAAAATGCCCCCCTTACCGAAAATTCCGATTTAGTAAGCAAGGTAACATGTAGCGAGCCGTACCACTGGGAGGGCGAGTCCCTCGCATGGAAGCTCCCCAATAAGACACAAGGCGACCTCTCAACATATCGCGAGCTCCCCCCCGTTAGCTATAAGGTTGTGGTATACGACCTCGGCGTGCGCCGCAGCACTCTGAGTAGCCTGCGCCAAGCCGGTTGCGATGTTACCGTGGTACCTTCCACTCACACAGCGGAAGACACCCTTGCCCTGCGCCCCGATGCCGTAGTTATCTCCGACGGTCCCGGCGCCCCCAATCTTCTCACCTCCACCATCGCTGAGGTCAAGACCCTGAGCGAAAAACTCCCCGTAGCCGGCATCGGCCTCGGCAGCCTCGTGCTGGCCATCTCCATGGGTGCCGCCACCCGCAAACTGCGCGTCGGCCATCAGGGGTGCAACCAGCCCGTCAAAAACCAAATTACAGGCAAGGTGGATATCACCACGCAGAACTCGCTTTTCGCAATCGAGACCAACAGCCTGCCCGCAGACGTCAGCGTAACGGCCGTTAACCTGAATGACGACACCGTGGCAGCCTACCACCACACCGACAAACCGCTGTTCGGCGTACAGTACGTTCCCGGCAGCAGCTTCTGCAATGAGTTGGTTCAGACCATCAAAGACGTCAAAGCAGGCAAATTCAATTCCTAACCGCATAAATATGAACACGCTAGTCATAGGCTCCCAGTGGGGAGATGAAGGTAAGGGTAAAGTCATCGACTTCCTGACCGAAACCGCCGATGTCGTAGCCCGCAGCCAGGGCGGCAGCAATGCAGGTCACACCGTTATTGCTCAGGGCAAAAAGTACATCCTGCACCTCATCCCCTCCGGCATCCTCTGGGAGGGCAAAATCAACATCATCGGCAACGGCGTTGTCATCAACCCCGCCGCTCTTGTTGAAGAAATGGAGTACCTGCGCGAAAAGGGTGTATCCATCACCCCTGCAAACCTCCTCATCTCCGACCGCGCCCACGTTGTGCTCCCCATCCACAAGGAGATTGACGGCGCTCAGGAGGAAGCTCTCGGCGACCAGAAAATCGGCACCACCCGCCAAGGTATCGGCCCCACCTACGCCGACAAAGCACGCCGCGTAGGCATCCGCATGATTGACCTTGTAGACCCCGTACGCCTCGAGAGCGTGCTCAAGGCTCGCATTAAGACCGCTAACGAGGAACTTGTGCGCCTCGGCTGGCCCGCCGCAGATCCCAAGGTCACGCTTGATATCGTTATGGCAGCAGCCGACGTACTGCGCCCCCACATCACCAACACGATTCCCGTTATCAATAACGCCATCAAGGCCGGCAAAACAGTCCTCTTCGAAGGCGCTCAGGGAGCCATGCTCGACATCGACTTCGGCACCTATCCCTTCGTCACCAGCTCCAACACCAGCGCCGGCGGCTGCTGCACCGGTTCCGGCGTAGCCCCCACCCGTATCGACAAGATTATCGGCGTGTGCAAGGCATACACCACCCGCGTAGGTGAAGGCCCCTTTGTTACGGAAGATGCAGAAATCAGCGACTACCTGCACGGCCTCGGGCGCGAGTTCGGCGCCACCACCGGTCGTCCCCGCCGCTGTGGCTGGATGGACGGCGTCGTGCTGCGCTTCTCTGCCATGTTCAACGGGTTCGACGAAATGGCCATGACCAACCTCGACGGTCTCGACGAGATTGAAGAAATCAAGGTGTGCACCGCCTACCGCATGGGTGACGAAATTCTCGAATATCCCCCTGCTCTTATGGAAGACTGGGCAAAGTGCACCCCCATCTACGAAACCCTCCCCGGCTGGAAGCAGGATATCTCCAAGTGCACCACTTGGGACGAACTGCCCGAGAACTGCAAGGCATACGTCAAGCGTTTCGGCGAGGTGGTAGGTTGCCCCGTGGGCTCCGTTGGCGTAGGCCCGGACCGCGAGCAGACCATCTCCGTCCCGCTCTAAAGCTCCTTTTTTCGCCCCGCAGCGACATGCTGCGGGGCTTTTTAGTGTCCACATCCTACCAAAAACACCATTTTTTACAAAAAAATTACATTTTTTATCATTTTAGACTTGCATTCCCGTCAAAAAACACGTATAATACCCCTGCACACTACGTGACACGCACGAGTAGCTCAGTGGTAGAGCGGCTGTCTTACACACAGTTGGTCAGGAGTTCGAATCTCTTCTCGTGTATTCACCGAGCCTGCTTTCCGATACGATTTGGAAAGCAGGCTTTTTTAGTTTATCTACACATATTAAGCGTATTACGGAGTCCTGATTTAGCAACAGGAAATCGGGATTGAGCGTGTAAAATGGCCGTTTCTGAGCCTTCGGGACGTATCCGGGACAGCTGCGGGACTCCAAAGGACTAGGGGTGGGTTTACCCTTCACCTCCATAAACTAGCCTAAGAACTATAGCAACAATGCTTTATGTAGATATGAGCAGTTTCCCTCTCTTTTCCCCTGCGAGCGATTGAGAATAACTAAGGCTTCTTCTACGAAGCGGTGAAAATGGCCTCCTAAAACGAAAATAAAGCTCCTGCTAATTTTCGTTTCGCGCCTTAAATGAAAATAAGAGTAACGCTTATTTTCACTTCGAGCCCTAAATAAAAATTGACAGAACGCTTATTTTCATTTAATCTGACAGCGTGAAACGTGAAAATACAGGCAAGTATGTAGTTGTCAGCACTATCGGGGAGAAAGTAAATGCCTACATTCCATCTCCGCTGCCTCCCCACCCTTTGCCCGAACTGAGCGCTACCGGCAACAAGCTACTTATGGGCGCAGTTCAAACTTTGGGTACATTAGACGCTCTTGGCGAACATTTGCCTGATGTCGCGCCGTTCATCTATGCCTACATTCGTAAAGAAGCCGTATATTCATCGATGATTGAGGGCACGCAATCGTCATTGAGTGATTTGCTCTTGTACGAGCAAGGAGGCTACAATCAGGCCAATACTGATGATGTAGAAGAGGTAAGCCATTATGTATCTGCCATGCAATTAGGCATGGAGCGAATGCAGGATGGGTATCCCATCTCCTTGCGATTGATAAAGGAATTGCATGCCGAATTGTTGCGCAGAGGCCGAGGCTCGACAAAAATGCCCGGAGAGTTCCGCCAGAGCCAAAACTGGATAGGCGGCACACGTCCCGGAAATGCCGCCTATGTTCCCCCGCCACCCCAAGACCTCATGGAGTGCATGGGGGCATTGGAATTATTCATCAACCGCGATGATGAGCTTTCCCCCTTAGTTAAAGCTGCACTTGTCCATGTGCAATTCGAGAGCATCCATCCGTTCCTTGATGGTAATGGCCGAGTGGGACGTTTGCTTATCCAGATGATGCTTTGCAACAGCGGGCTACTCAGAAAGCCTTTGCTGTATCTTAGCTTGTATTTTAAGCAACACCGTCAGGAATATTACAGGCTGTTGAATGGTATCAGACAGGATGGAAATTGGGAGGC